>CADAES010000022.1 GCA_902786975.1 uncultured Ruminococcus sp. | reverse complement strand
TGCGGTCTGCTCTATCTTTATGCAAACGTGCATTGATACTGCAAAGATGACAGCTCCGATAACGCACGGCACGATGCGCCATACCTGCGAAAGCCCCGGTGCAAAGACACCGAACAGCAAAAGTGCAAGAAATGCGGTTGTTGAGATGAAGCCGATAACGACTTCCATCGTGAGCATATTCCTGCTTGCCTTTTCTTCTTTCTCTTTGAGGTCAAGCAGGTTTTTCTCTGCTTGTTGATTATAGTTTGTCATATCGTTTAGTTTTTCCCCGCTGAGCAGCTCGTTGACGTTTATCCCAAGCTCTGCGCAAAGGTCAAGCATTATCGACGCATCGGGTATGCTCTTGCCTGTCTCCCATTTGGAAACAGCCCTGTCGGTGATGCCGAACTTCTCTGCAAGCTGTGCCTGGGTCAGTCCTTTTTCTTTTCGGCACTGGCTTATGAATTTGCCGATCTTTATCATGTCGATCATACGGGGAAATCCTCCTTTCGTGTACTCAGCATAGCACACGGATAACGAAATGTAAACAAACCGGTGGTAGAAAACAACGTATTTACGCCACTCAACTGATAGTTGGGGGAAACCCTTTTGGAAGAAGCGTAACACGCAGTGGCGGTTACTTTGTTCTCCCCCGAGGATACCCCTCGGGTATCCTCGCAAGCGACCGTAGGTCGCTTATCCCCCTTTTCAGAAACCTTTTAATGTGTTTCGGATATATGGAGCAAGCCCCATATATCCGAAACAAGTCAATAGTTCAGAAAAGAGAGCTTGAGGGAAAATCTTTTTCCAAGAGAATATCCTCAATTGTCAGCCGGGCAGACGTATATAAGTGCTTCCACTACTGGCTTTCCATATCTTACCTCTTACCTCTGACCTCTTAAAAATCTAAAAGCCGAGAATTTCTCTCGGCTTTGTGTTTATCAGAATCCTGCCGAATAGTTCGGAGCTTCCTTTGTGATATATATGTCGTGCGGGTGCGATTCTTTCAGTCCTGCGCCCGTGATCTTTACAAACTGTGCCTTCTCTGCAAGCTCCTCTATCGTATGGCAGCCGCAGTAGCCCATGCCCGAGCGGATACCGCCGACGAGCTGGTAGATCGTATCGCTTACCGGACCCTTGAATGCGACACGTCCCTCAACACCCTCCGGAACGAGCTTTTTGGTGTTGGTTTGGAAGTATCTGTCCTTGGAGCCGCAAGCCATTGCCGCGAGCGAGCCCATTCCTCTGTAGACCTTGAAGGAACGTCCCTGATATATCTCGACCTCGCCGGGTGCTTCCTCACAGCCTGCAAGCAGTGAGCCGAGCATTACGACGCTTGCACCTGCTGCAAGAGCCTTTACAATGTCGCCGGAATACTTGATGCCGCCGTCTGCGATAACCGGAATGCCATATTTTGCAGCCTCACACGCAGCGTCGTAGACAGCTGTGATCTGAGGAACGCCGATGCCCGAAACGACTCTTGTTGTGCAGATAGAGCCGGGTCCGATGCCGACCTTGATAGCGTCTGCGCCTGCTTCACAAAGAGCCTTTGCGGCAGCTGCGGTAGCGATGTTTCCTGCGATAACGGGAACGTTGGGGAATGCAGCCTTGACCTTTTTGAGGCAGTTGATAACGTTCATCGAGTGGCCGTGTGCCGAGTCGAGAACGAGAACGTCAGCCTGGGCGTCGATAAGAGCGCCTGCTCTGTCGAGAACGTCCTGTGTCATACCGATAGCGGCACCGCAGAGAAGTCTGCCCTTTTTATCTCTTGCAGAGTTCGGATAACGCTCTGCTTTTTCAATATCCTTGATCGTGATAAGTCCTTTGAGTATGCCGTTGCTGTCAACCAGCGGAAGCTTTTCGATCTTATGCTTCATAAGGATCTTCTGTGCGCCTTCGAGGTCTGTGCCGACAGGGGCGGTAACGAGATTATCCTTAGTCATAACGTCCTTGATTATTATAGAGTCAAAGTCCTTGATGAATCTGAGGTCACGGTTTGTGAGTATGCCCACGAGCTTATTCTTCTCGTCAACAATAGGCACGCCCGAGATCTTATACTTGCCCATAAGAGCATCTGCTTCGGCAACGGTCTTGTCCGCCGTGAGAGAGAACGGATCAACGATAACGCCGTTTTCGGATCTTTTTACCTTATCGACCTCTTCTGCCTGTCTTTCGATGGTCATATTCTTGTGGATTATTCCGATGCCGCCTTCACGTGCGATGGCGATAGCCATTCTGGACTCGGTAACGGTATCCATGGCAGATGTCATTATCGGGGTGTTAAGCACGATGTCTTTCGTAAGATGTGTGTGGATATCCACCATATCGGGTGTGCAGTCGGACTCGCCGGGGATAAGCAGCACGTCGTCAAAGGTGATGCCCTCTTTTACGAATTTCTTTTCCTGATTTGTTTCAAGCATTTTTCATTACCTCCCACTTGATTCTTCAGACGTTCCTTACAAAAATATTATTCTTTATCATACACTATTTTGCCTCAAAAGTCAACAACTCAATGCGTACAAAAAATGAATTTTGATCTGTTGAAAGACAGCAGTTTGCACATATTCGGCGTGCGGGAAAAAAGTTTACAAATTCGGTTGAAAAAATGAGAATACTGTGGTATACTGTAAGACAGTGTTTGATTTTTGGAGAGATGATAAAAATGCTTATGAATACGCTTTGTGCGCTGGCAGTCGGTTTCGTGCTCGATTCGCTGCTGGGTGATCCGCAGTGGAGCGCATATCCTTTGAACATCGTAAAAAAGCTCCTTTGCGGGCTTGACATACGCATTAAGCACGCCTATTCGGACGAGCCCGATGCGAGAAACGCCGCAGGCGGTATGTATGAGTTCCTTGCGATAATGATCGTGGGACTTGCAAGTGCCGCAGCGATCATCGTTTCGTATTTCGTGTCGGACATACTGGGCATACTTGTCGAGGGCGTGATGTGCTGGTCGGCTATCTCGGTGCGTTCGCCGAAGGAACTTTGCACAAGGATTATGCACGCTGCGAAGGCAGATGATATAAAGGCGGCGAGAGAATACTTCAATGAACTGACCGGTATGGACGCTTCGGGTCTTGAAATGACCGACATCGTAAGGTGTACGCTCGAGGCTGCGAGTGCGAACATAACCGACAATGCCGTTGCACCGATCTTCTGGATCGGACTTTTCGGCGGTGCGGGGGGATTTATCTACCGCACGGTCAACCTTGCGGACAGGATAGGCGGCAGACTGGGCGGCTATGAGGACAGGTCCGGAAACAAGCCGTCGGCGGTGAACAGATTTTTCAGTCTTGTTCCCGCAAAGATAGCAGCCAGCCTTTGCAAGAGCAGCGGTTCGTTTCTTTTGCTCGATGCTAAATGCGGCGATCAGACCTACCGCTATTTCCGCCACGATTCGCAGAACAAAACTGCGGCTCACACTCAGGCGGTGTGTGCGGGTCTGCTCGGCTGTTCTATCGACAGCGGTTATCCCAACGGCAGAAAAATGATACTCGGCGACGAGGATAACGAGCCTGATGCAAACTGCATCTACTGGGTGAACCAGCTTGTCACGGGTGCGGAGGTTTCGCTCGTTTTCATCGTTGCGGTCATCCGTGTGGGACTGTTCATCGCATTTAAACAGCTCTTTTAGAAAATAAAACCTGTCGGCTGCGCCGGCACTTTCGGAAGCTCGCCTTGCGGGCTTTCTTTTTTTGTCCGCACACGTTTTTTTCAGCAGAGCCGACCCGACTTTTTCCGACATTAACAGCACTTTGATCTGTTGTCTTATGCTTACTTCCGGACGTGCCGGCTGCGTTTGGAAATTGTTTTTTCAAAGAAAAGAAAAATTAAAAACTTCTGCCTATTTTTTTTATTAAAAAACCTATAAAGCTATTTACAAAACTGAAAAATAGTGATATACTATAATAGTTAAAGTGACAAAGAAAAATTTAATGCTATTGGAGATTCTTTAAGTCACATTTACGATCCTTGCCGGGATCGAGTTTTTTGCCGAAGGGCTAAGAAAATCCAGAAAGGAATGATTCAAAAAATGGCAAGAAAAATGAAAACCATGGACGGTAACAACGCTGCTGCTTGGGCTTCATACCCATTCACAGAAGTCGCTGCTATCTATCCGATCACACCTTCTTCCGTCATGGCAGAGGTGACAGACCAGTGGTCCGCAAAGGGACAGAAAAATCTGTTCGGTACTCCTGTCAAGGTTGCTGAGATGCAGTCTGAGGCAGGTGCTTCGGGAACAGTTCACGGTTCACTCGCAGCAGGTGCGCTTACTACAACTTACACAGCTTCGCAGGGACTTCTTCTTATGATCCCTAATATGTACAAGATCGCAGGTGAGCTTCTCCCTTGCGTTATCCACGTTTCTGCAAGATGCGTAGCTTCTCACGCACTCAACATCTTTGGTGACCACTCGGACGTATATGCTTGCCGTCAGACAGGCTTTGCAATGCTTTGCTCGTCCAACCCGCAGGAAGTAATGGATCTGGGTACTGTTGCTCATCTCTCGACCATCGAGGGCAGAGTTCCGTTCCTCCATTTCTTCGACGGATTCAGAACATCTCACGAGATCCAGAAGATCGAGACATGGGATATCGAGGACGTAAGAAGCATGGTGAACTTCAAGAAGATCGAGGAGTTCAGAAACAGAGCTATCAATCCTGAGCACCCTGTACTCAGAGGTACTGCTCAGAACCCTGATATCTTCTTCCAGGCTCGTGAGGCTTGCAATCCTTACTATGACGCTATTCCGGGCATCGTTGAGGATTACATGAACAAGGTCAACAAGAAGATCGGCACAGACTATAAGCTGTTCAACTACTACGGCGCTCCCGATGCAACACACGTTATCGTTGCTATGGGCTCAGTATGTGACACTATCGAGGAAACAATAGATTACCTCAACGCTACCGAGGGCACAAAGCTCGGCCTTGTTAAGGTAAGACTTTACAGACCTTTCGTAGCTTCCAAGCTCGTTGAGGCTATTCCTAACACCTGTGAGCAGGTTTCCGTTCTTGACAGAACAAAGGAGCCGGGTTCACTCGGCGAGCCTCTGTATCTTGACGTTGTTGCAGCTCTCAAGGGCACACAGTTCCACGATGTTCCCGTTGCTTCCGGCAGATACGGACTCGGTTCAAAGGATACCACACCGGATCAGATCAAGGCTGTTTACTGGAACGCTTCCTGGAAGGATACCTTCAAGCCAAGATTCACTATCGGCATCGAGGACGACGTTACAGGTCTTTCTCTCAAGAGCGAGGGCAAGCTCAATTCTGCTCCCGAGGGAACAACTGCCTGCAAGTTCTGGGGTCTCGGCGCTGACGGTACAGTCGGTGCAAACAAGAACTCCATCAAGATCATCGGTGACCATACCGACCTGTATGCTCAGGCTTACTTCGCATATGACTCCAAGAAGTCCGGCGGCGTAACGGTTTCTCACCTCAGATTCGGCAAGACACCTATCAAGTCCACATACCTCATCAACCAGGCAGATTTCGTTGCTTGTCATAACGAGTCGTACATCACCAAGTACAACATCGTAAACGACATCAAGCCGGGCGGAACATTCCTGCTCAACTGCCAGTGGACCGAGAAGGAGCTGGACAAGCACCTCCCGGGACAGGTAAAGAGATATATCGCTGAGAACGGCATCAAGTTCTATATCATCAACGGCGTTAAGATCGGTAAGGAGATCGGTCTGGGCAACAGGATCAACACTGTTCTTCAGTCTGCATTCTTCAAGCTCGCAAACATCATTCCTATCAAGGACGCTATCAAGTATATGAAGGACGCTGCTACCGCTTCTTACTCCAAGAAGGGTGAGGCTATCGTCAAAATGAACCACGACGCTATCGACGCAGGCTGCCAGCAGGTAGTCGAGGTCAAGGTGCCCGAGTCCTGGAAGAACGCTAAGGATTCCAAGATGGGTATGTCCAAGGTAAAGGTTCCCGGCAACAAGACACTTCAGGATTTCGTAAACAATATTCAGATCCCGTGCAACGCTCAGGAGGGCGACAAGCTGCCTGTTTCCACATTTACAAAGATGGCAGACGGTACATTCCCACAGGGCTCGGCTGCATTTGAGAAGAGAGGAATCGCTGTAGATGTTCCTGCTTGGAACGGCGACAACTGTATCCAGTGTAACTTCTGCTCTTATGTCTGCCCGCACGCTGTTATCAGACCTGTTATCATGACAGATGCAGAGCTGAAGAAGGCTCCTAAGCTCGCTCAGGAAAAGGCTATCCCATGTACAGGTATGGCAGGCTACAACTTTGTTATGACAATGTCAGCTCTTGACTGCACAGGCTGCGGCTCATGCGTAAACGTATGTCCGGGCAAGAAGGGCAACAAGGCACTTTCTATGATGCCTCTGGAGAGCCAGCTTGCAGAGCAGGAGGTATTCAACTACGGTCTTACACTTCCTGAGAAGCCTGAGGTACTTGAGAAGTTCAAGGAGACTACCGTTAAGGGTTCACAGTTCAAGCAGCCTCTGCTTGAGTTCTCGGGCGCTTGCGCAGGCTGCGGCGAAACACCTTACGCTAAGCTCATCACTCAGCTGTTCGGCGAGAGAATGTATATCGCTAACGCAACAGGATGCTCCTCTATCTGGGGCGGTTCCGCACCTTCAACTCCTTACACAACAAATAAGGACGGCAAGGGTCCTGCTTGGGCTAACTCACTGTTTGAGGACAACGCAGAGTACGGCTACGGTATGTTCCTCGCACAGTCAACAATAAGAAACAGAACTATCGCTAAGGTTCTTGAGCTTTCAAAGGCTACCAAGAACAAGGACGTTAAGAAGGCTTGCGAAGAGTATCTTGCAACCGTTGACGACGGCGCTAAGAACGCTCCCGCAACAGACGCTCTTGTAGCAGCTCTGAAGAAGAACAAGACAAAGGCAAGCGACGAGATCCTTAAGGACGCTGATTACCTCAAGAAGAAGTCAATGTGGATCTTCGGCGGCGACGGCTGGGCTTACGATATCGGATTCTCCGGACTTGACCACGTTATCGCTTCGGGCGAGGACGTAAACATCTTCGTATTCGATACCGAGGTTTACTCCAACACAGGCGGACAGTCCTCCAAGTCTACTCCTACAGGTGCTATCGCTCAGTTCGCTGCAGCAGGCAAGGAAGTAAAGAAGAAGGACCTCGCAGGTATCGCAATGTCTTACGGCTACGTTTATGTTGCACATGTCGCTATGGGTGCAGATATGAACCAGTGCATCAAGGCTATCAGCGAGGCTGAGGCTTACCACGGTCCGTCACTCATCATCGGTTATGCTCCGTGTATCAACCACGGTATCAAGGGCGGTATGTCCATCGCTCAGACCGAGGAGAAGAAGGCTGTTCAGGCTGGTTACTGGCATCTGTACAGATTCAACCCGGATCTCAAGGCAGAGGGCAAGAATCCGTTTACTCTTGATTCCAAGGCTCCGACAGCTGACTACAAGGAGTTCATCATGGGCGAAGTCAGATACAACGCTCTTGCAAGACAGAACCCCGAGAGAGCTGCAAAGCTGTTTGATAAGGCTGTTAAGAACGCTGCTGACAGATATGATTATCTGCTCAGATATGCTAAGCTTTACAATTCAGAGGAAAAGAAATAATTTTTCCATAAACACTCAGAGGTCGGACAGAAATGTCCGACCTTTTTTAGATGCAAGATAATAAGAGGAAAGAAACAAGAAAACGGGCGGCTTTTGCCGCCCGTCTGTGTTTTGCAACAATATGATAAATATTGAACAAAGTTTTGTCTTACATAGCTCTTGTCTCTTGCTTCTATTCTCTTGCTTCTATGCGGGGAACTCTTGCAGTGATACCGCAGACTATTTCATATCCGATAGTACCTGTGAGCTGAGCGATGTCGTCGGCGGTTATCTCCCTGCCGAACAGCGTCGCCACGTCACCTGTCTGTACGCCGTCAACGGCTGAAACGTCACACATGAACTGATCCATGCATATCCGTCCGACGATCGGACAGCGTATACCTTTTATAATGACCTCGCCCTTGTTGGACAGCGCACGTGGAAATCCGTCGGCGTAGCCCGCAGTAACCGTGGCGAGCTTTATGCGTTTGTCGGCGGTGAATGTGCGCCCGTAGCTTACGGACGTTCCTTTTTCTATGTACTTTACCTGCGAGATTATCGCTTTCAGCTCCATTGCAGGCTTTGGCTCAAAAGGCAGAGGGTCGGACGGGTCGGGGTAAAGCCCGTAAAGGATTATGCCCAGCCTTGCCAGTGAGCTTCGTGACGTCGGACAGTGGATACCGCCCGCAGAGTTGAGAAAATGCACACAGGGAAGTGATACACCTCTTCGCCTCAGCTCATCGTCCACGGCAAGTATCTTATCGGTCTGTGCCCTGGTATAAGCTACACAGTCCTCGTCACGGCTGTCGGCAACAGCGTAGTGAGTGAACATTCCCTCAACGCTCAGGTTTTCCAGCTGCATCATTTTTTGTATATCGTCAGCGTCCGAAGCGGTGTCTCCGTGCAGTCCTATCCTTGTCATTCCTGTATCTATGGCGGCGTGGATACGCACCTTTCCCGCAGCTGCGTTTTCGTTCAGCTTTACTGCGTAGGGGTACTCGGTGCAGGCTTGTATGATGTTGTATTTTACAAGGTCGTCGGCGTTTTCCTCGGGTGTGTAGCCGAGTATGATTATCTCTCCCTTTACGCCCAGCGAACGAAGATGCTCGGCTTCAACAAGATTTGACACTGCGAACCATTTTACACCGAGCTTTTCAAGGTGCGGTATCACCAGCGAGTCGCCGTGACCATAGCAGTTGGCTTTCACGACGCACAGCAGCTCTGTGCCGTCCTTCAGGTATTTTCTGTACTGCCCGATGTTATACTCTATGGCGCAAAGGTCTATCTCCGCCCAGCAGCGTCTTAAACAATTCATTTTACTACTTCCTTTACATTGTTTGTTTTTTTGAAATTAGCTGAAAATCATTCCGGGACTTTCCGGTCGCTCCAAACCCTTCGGCGCAAGCCTTGGGAGTTTGCAGCGGCAGGCATATATGATAAAATGGGATAGAATTCAGTTTAGCTATTGAAAATCCAAAAAGAATGTGCTATAATAATCTAAATGGGTCAAAAAGGTATGTATTCGGGGGGCGGCAAGGTGAAAGAGATAAGCGTTAGGGATTTTTCCTGCGATAAGCTCACTACCTGCTGCTTTACGGGACACCGCAGCAGAGACCTTCCCTTTGGCGGGAATTTCCGCAAGCAGGGAATGAAATGTCTGGTCAGCTCGCTTCAGATGCTTATCGTCGAAGCGGTCAACGACGGTTACAGGACCTTTATCTCGGGAATGTCTGACGGTATAGACCTTATATGCGCCCAGCTGGTGCTGGAAATGACTCGAAGCGGAAGATACGGCCAGCTCCGTCTCGTCTGTGCTCTGCCTTACGAACAGCAGTACCGTGAGATATCAACGCCGCTTGACAAATACAAATATTCGCTCGTGATAAAGGACTGCGACGAGAAGGTCATAGTCTCCACGGCGAAAGACCGTGACAGGTACAAACTGAGAAATCAGTTTATGGTAGACAATTCTTCAAGGATAATCGGACTGCTCAAGGAGAAAAAATGCGGCTCGGGAACTTTGCAGACGGTCAATATGGCTAAGCGGGCGGGGCTTGAGATGAAGATAATCTCCGCCGACAAGAACCCGCAGCTTTACGTCGATACCGACAAGGCGGTAACAGACCGCAGGCCCGAGCTTCTCGACTGTAAGAGCCTACCTATATAGTTTACACCCAAACGGCTGCAAGTTCAATAGGTTTGCAAAAAAATTTACGAAATTTCGATACAAGGGAGTTTATTCAGATGGCAAATACTAACAAAAAGCAAAGGTCGCAGGCACCTGTTGCGCTGGTATATTTTATTACGCTCCTGCTGGCGCTTTCGCTGGTGGGCGGTGTGTCGTACTATATGCTGAACAAGTACAAGGTGTTCTCGCCCGAAAAGTCCGATTCGGAAAACGAAGCGCCAAAGAGCATGAATCTGCTTTTTGCAAGAGTCAGTGACAAGGGCGAATTTAAGGATCTGTGCGTTATGAGAGTTGATTCTGAAAAAAGAGAGATAATCCTCGTTCCGCAGACCGATGTAACAAAGACAAGAGACGGCTCCAAGACCTACAAGCAGGTGCTCGCCGAGGGCGGAATGAAAAAGCTTCAGCGTGCGGTCGCAGACAATCTCGGTGTTGACATACAACACTATATGACCGTGACAAATTCGGCTTTTGAACAGGTCGCAGACTTTATGGGCGGAATGAGTTATACTGCACCGCAGGAGCTGTACTACATATCCCAGGAGAGCAACAAGGACGATATCTCCGTTCCAAAGGGCGACCTTGTTACCCTTTCGGGCAGACAGATAATCAACCTTGCAAGCATAGATACTATTTATAATACCAAAAAGCAGGGCAACCTCGAATTTCTCAGCGCTGCGCTGGAGCAGATAATAAACAACGGCTTCAGACAGTCCGATGTAACAAAAGACAATCTGTTCAACCTTTATGAGATACTTTCCAAAAACAGTGACACCGATATCAACAAAGAGGTGTTCAACGAGGTCAGAAAATTCCTCAACGTTATGCTCGAGGAAAAGGATATCCCCGCAAAGTCGCTAAAGCCGACAGGTATGTGGAATTCCGATTTTACTGCGTTCACAATGAACAACGAGTATCTTTCGACGGTAGCATCTTCCTTCGGTGTTGCGTTTGACCCGAACAGAGGCTCAGCTGCTGTTACACAGCCGACCGAGCCGCCTCCGGTGACCGAGCCCGACACTACACAGAAGGCGCCCGAAACGACTGCCAAGACGACAACCAAGCAACAGTGACGCTTACACGGGGGAAAAACAATGAAGCTGATGGTCATTATTCTGAATAAAACAGATGTACTGGACAGCCTGCTGGAGGGAATGTCCGCAGCAGGTCTGGGCGGTGCGACTATAATCGAGTCCTCGGGACTTGCGACCACGCTGTCACGGCTGGACAGCAGCTTTATCAGCTCGTCTATAAGAGCGATACTCAGCGGAGCAGAGGACGATAACAGGACTATCCTTTCTGTCATACGCAACGACCAGCTGGAGATAGCAAGAAAGGTCGTTTACAATACCGTGGGTGAGCTTTCAAAGCCGAACACGGGAATAATGTTCACTGTGCCGCTGGATTTTGTCGAGGGCACACGAAAGAACCGACCGTCGCTTGCGCCGCTTCCGCAGGAGGCAGGGCAGGACGAGGCGCTCGGGATAGGGGACGGCAGCGACAAACAGCAGCCGCAGGATAACAGCAGCAAGCCCGAAAAAAAGAAAAAGAAGCTGCCGAGCTTCAGAAAAAAGGCTAAGAAAAAACAGGATAATACGGAGAATTAATATAATATTTACAATTTAGGCTCCGAAAATTCAATAAATCTCTTGAAAAGCTCCTGTTTAGCCTTGAAAAATCTGTATCAATGTGGTATACTATCTACAATAGGCTTTTAATGAAAGACTGGAACTTGACTTCCGGTCTTTTGATTTTGTATGGAGGCAAATATATGGAGAGTAAAAAGAGTACCGTAGAAAAGGTGCGTGAGCTGGCACAGCCCATAGCCGACGAGCTCGGACTTTTCCTGTGGGACGTGCGGTTTGAAAAAGAGGGTGCGACGTGGTATTTGAGGGTGCTCATCGACAAGGACGGCGGAGTCGATATGAACGACTGCGAGGCGTTCACCCGACCGATGAACAAAGCACTTGACGACGCAGACCCGATACAGCAAAGCTATGTGCTGGAATGCGGAAGCCCGGGGCTTGGAAGAGAGCTGAGGCTGCCCGAGCATTTTGAGGTGTGCATAGGCGACGTCATCAGAGTAAGGCTCATCAGACCCGATGAAAACGGCGAGCGTGAATTTGTCGTCAGACTGGTCGGATATGAAAAGGACAGGATACTTTGCCAGAAGCTCGACGAAAACGGCGACGGCATCGAAAATGTCGAGTTCAAACTCAGCGATTGCGCTTATGTCAAATTAAATGACGATGCGGATCTGTTTGATGAATAATTGGGGGAAACCCTTTTGAAGAAGTAAAAAACGGCTTTGCCGTTTTTTAGAGTAATCGTGGTTACGATTACTCTGTCCCCCCCGAGGATACTCTCAATTATCCGTCAGACAAAAACGGTACAGCATATAGTTTTATAGTTCAATTATCTTTATCACGGAGCTTGCTCCTTAACAATAACAAGTAAAAAAGCCGCAAGGCAGACCATATTCAGAAAGGATCGGTAGGAAAAATGAACAAGGAAATATTTGACGCACTCAGTGCATTGGAACAGGAAAACCATATCGAAAAGGACGTGCTTATCGATAAGATAAAGCAGGGCATAATGAAGGCTATCAAGAAGGACTACCCGATGTGCGAGCATATCGTGGTAGACATCGACCCTGACAGGAACAAGTTTGAGATGAAGCTTCAGAAGGAAGTCATGGACGTCAAGTACGTTGATGACCCCGACAACGAGATATGGATAGAGGAGGCAAAGACCTTCGACCCGAACGTTATCGTGGGCGACTGGGTGGATATCCCGCTTGATCCCGCACGCTTCGGCAGAGTTGCCGCACAGAACGCAAAGCAGTCCATCAAGCACGATATCAAGGACTACGAAAAGGCAAGGCTCATCGAGCAGTATCAGGACAAGGAGCGTGAGGTCGTTTCGGCAGTCGTTCAGAAGGTCGAGCCTGTAACGCTCAATGCGATAGTCACTATCGACAAGAACGAGGTATACTTCGTAAGAAAAGAGCAGATACCCGGCGAGGTGCTCAAGGCGGGCGATATGATAAAGGTATATGTTGCCGGTATCGCAAACTCCGAAAAAAGACAGCCCGTTATCAGGATATCGAGAACTCAGAGAGAATTTGTCAAGAGACTGTTCGAGATAGAGGTACCCGAGATAGCGGACGGAACTGTCGAGATAAAAGCTATTTCCAGAGTTGCGGGCGCAAGGAGCAAGATAGCCGTTATCTCCAAGGACCCCAACGTTGATGCGGTAGGTGCCTGCATAGGACCGAGAAAGTCAAGGATAACTGCGGTAGTCAACGAGCTGAGGGGCGAAAAGATAGATGTCATCACATACAGTGAGGACCCTGCTGAGTTTATAGCTAAGGCGCTCGCTCCTGCCGAGGTCATCAGGGTAGACCTGCTCGAGGACCTTGTAGAGGGCGAAAAGGTGCAGAAGAGATGTCAGGTCATCGTACCGAACAATCAGCTGTCACTGGCAATAGGAAACAAGGGACAGAACGCAAAGCTTGCTGCCGGTCTTACAGGCTACAAGATAGATATCCTGCCCGAGATACCTGTTGATAATGAGGAATAAGGTATGAAAACAAAAAAGATACCTATGAGAATGTGCGTCGGCTGCGGCGAGATGAAGCCAAAAAAAGAGCTTATCAGGATCGTTACCGACAGTGAGGGGAACACAAGCGTTGACCTCACCGGAAAAAAAGCAGGCAGAGGCGCATATATTTGCAGAGATACACAGTGTCTTAAAAAAGCAGGCAAGTCAAAACGCATAAAAGTCAGCGACGAGATAATTGCCGAGCTGGAGGCGGTGCTTGCAGATGAACAATGACAAAACAGGTATCCTGACCATGTGCAGAAAAGCAGGTAAGCTGGTTATGGGTATGGATATGGTGAAGCAGGCGTGCAATGAAGGGTCTGCAAGGGCTGTTTTCACAGCTTCGGATATTTCCGAGAAATCTCTGAAGGAAGCGAGATTTGTCTGCGCCAAGAACGAAATACCGCTTTACAGACTGGATATGACCATGGACGCAATATGGTACGGTCTGGGCAAAAAGCTCGGTATTATGGCTATGACAGATGCGGGCTTCGCAAAGTCCTGCGCAAAGGGACTTGAGCAGATAAAGACCGATAAAAGCGAATTTGACCTTTAATATATGCACGGCGCTGATGGCATTAAACAAGGAGGACATAATTGCCTATGGAAAAGAAGATAAATAAGACCAAGCTCGGAGAGCTTGCAAAGGACCTTAACGTTACCAATGCTGATATCGTCAAGTGCCTTGAAACATACGACGGAGAAACAAGAAAAACTCAGGCATCACTTTTGCCCGAGGAGGTCGGATATGTTCTTGAATACTTCACCCAGCAAAATCAGGTGGAGAATTTCAACGCATACTTTGCAAACAATGTCCGCCCCGAGGGAGAGAAGAAGCCCGAGCCTAAGGAGAAAAAGCCCGCTGCCAAAAAGACGGCTGCAAAGGCAGAGGAGCCAAAGGCAGAGCCCAAGCCTGTCGAGACTAAGCCCGAGCCTGTGGCAGAGACAAAGCCCGAGGTCAAGGCGGAGGAAAAGCCTGCTGAGGCAAAGACCGAGAAGAAATCCAAAAAGTCCGATAAGAAGCACGAGCCTGCCAAGAAGAAGGATTACGGCGTAAGGACACAGCTCAGCTTTGGCGGAAGCGCTCAGAAGGACGATAAGGGCTACACACTCTCCTCCGACGACGAGGGCAGCTATTCCAAGACTACCACTATCGACACAAGAGGAAGCTATGTAGAGCTTGACAAATATAACGAAAAGTACGACAACCTTGCAAACACCAAGCACAACAGGACAAAGGACAATCAGGCAAAAAAGCAGAAGCTTGTCCAGAAATCCCAGCAGCATAAAAAGCAGCAGTTCTCACATAAGAGAGAAACTGAGGCTGAAAAGCTGCGCAGACTGGAGCTTGAAAGAGCAAGAAAGCAGCAGCTCAAGGTAATGATACCCGACGAGATAGTCGTTTCCGAGCTGGCTTCAAGACTTAAAGTCACCGTTTCGGTAGTCATCAAAAAGCTGATGAGCCTCGGCGTTATGGCGGGCATCAACGAGGTCGTTGACTTCGACACAGCCGCTATCGTTGCAGACGAGCTGGGTGCAAAGGTCGAGAAGGAAGTTGTCGTTACGATCGAGGAAAGACTTATCGTTGACGATGAGGACAAGGCAGAGGATCTCAAGCCAAGATGCCCTGTTGTAGTTGTTATGGGTCACGTTGACCACGGTAAGACATCTATCCTTGACAAGATAAGAAATGCCCACGTTACCGACGGCGAGGCCGGCGGAATAACTCAGCATATCGGCGCTTATCAGGTGAACTATAAGGGACAGAAGATAACCTTCCTGGATACCCCGGGACATGAGGCGTTCACCGCAATGAGAGCAAGAGGTGCGAATATCACCGATATAGCTATCCTCGTTGTTGCAGCCGACGACGGTATCATGCCGCAGACGGTCGAGTCTATCAACCACGCCAAGGCAGCAGGCGTTTCAATAATCGTTGCTATCAATAAAATGGATAAGGATACCGCAGATCCCGACAGGATCAAGCAGCAGCTCACCGAGCACGATCTTGTTGTCGAGGAGTGGGGCGGCGACGTTATAGCTGTGCCCGTTTCGGCTAAGACAGGCATGGGCATCGACGATCTGCTTGAGAATATCCTGCTCGTTGCCGAGGTCAAGGAGCTTAAAGCTAACCCCGACAGGCTCGCAAAGGGTACTGTTATCGAGGCAAGGCTTGACAAGGGCAAGGGCCCTGTCGCTACGCTTCTTGTACAAAACGGTACGCTCAAGTCGGGAGATATCATCATCGCAGGTACATCTGTGGGCAGGATAAGAACAATGACCGACGACAAGGGCAGAGCTATCTCAGAGGCAGGTCCGTCTACACCTGTTGAGATAACAGGTCTTGGCGAGGTGCCCAGCGCAGGCGACGTGTTCAACGCAGTTGCGGACGAAAAGCTCGCAAGAGAGCTTGTTGAGCAGAGAAAGCACGAGGCTAAGGAGCAGGAGTTCAGCCAGTATAACAAGGTAACTCTTGACAATCTGTTCGAGCAGATAAGCGAGGGCGAGATGAAGGAGCTTCCTGTTATCGTAAAGGCAGACGTACAGGGTTCTGTCGAGGCTGTGAAGCAGTCGCTTGAAAAGCTTTCAAACGAGGAAGTCAAGGTAAAGGTCATTCATGGTGCAGTCGGAGCTGTTTCCGAGGGCGACGTTATGCTCGCAAGCGCATCAAAGGCTATAATCGTCGGCTTCAACGTGCGTCCCGACCCTGTTGCAAAGATGAATGCAGAGCAAAACGGTGTCGATATCAGACTTTACAGGATAATCTACGACGCTATCGAGGACCTTACCGCAGCTATGAAGGGTATGCTCTCGCCTAAGTTCAGAGAGGTCGATACCGCAAGAGTCGAGGTAAGACAGGTCTACAAGATATCCAACGTCGGTACCGTTGCAGGCTGCTATGTTCTCAGCGGTAAGATCGGAAGAAACGACCTTATTCGTGTCGTAAGAGATGGTATAATAATCGCAGACGACAAGATGTCCAGCCTCAAGAGGTTCAAGGACGACGCAAAGGAAGTCGCTGCGAACTTCGAGTGCGGTATCACTCTTGAAAAGTTCTCGGATATCAAGGAAGGCGATATCTTCGAGGGCTATATCATGGAGGAATACAGAGATTAAGTTGATTTTCGGAAAGGAGAATTGCTTTGGCTTCACATAAGGCAGGCAGAATGTCCGAGGATATAAAAAGAATAGTCTCGGGCATGATGCGTGAGCTTAAAGACCCTCGCCTCCACGGCGGTACAATGCTGACCGTGGTGAGATGCGACGTGGCTAACGACGGTTCGTTCTGCAAGGTGTATATCTCCAGCTTCGAGGGCTTTGACAGCGCAAAAGAAGCGGTCAAGGGACTCGACAGCGCCAAGGGATTGATAAAAAAAGAGATATCCAAGGTGCTGGGCGTTAAGAAATGCCCTGAGCTTAGCTTTGTTGCGGACAATTCGATAGAGCGCTCGGCGGAGATAACCCGCAGGCTCAAAACACTCGTTCCCGAGGAAGATAAAGAAAATAGGGAAGATTATACGGACGGGGAATGACAGTTTTCTTGGAAAGGATTTATGAGAATGGAACTCAAGGAGATATTGGATATTTTCCTGAAAAACGATAATTTTACGATACTGACACACAAAAGTCCCGACGGAGATACGCTCGGCTCGGGATTTGCACTTTGCTATTTCCTCAGAGATTTAGGCAAGCACGCCAACGTCATCAACAGCGACCAGCTCCCCAGCAGGTACGCCTTTATCTACGAGGGGTACAGACAGCAGGAGTTCGAGGAAAAGTACGTTATCGCAGTTGATATCGCCGACCCGAACCTGATAGGAAGCAATCTTTTGCAGTATCAGCAGGCAGGTGCGGTGGACCTTTGCATAGACCACCACATCTCAAACAGGAATTTTGCTAAGCAGACGTATGTTGACGGCGAGGCTTGTGCCGCAGCTATGATAATCTACGAGATACTCAAGCTCAGCGGTGAAAAGCTTTCCGACCAGATAGCAAAGTGCCTTTATACGGGCATTTCTACCGACACAGGCTGCTTCAAGTACGAAAACACCACGCCGAAGGCTCACATCTTTGCCGCAGAGCTTATGGCTTACGACATCGACTATGCAAACATCAACAGAGAAATGTTCGACGTAAAGAGCAGAGGCAGAATGGAGGTCGAGCAGACTGTCATCAGTCAGATGAAGTATTACTTTGAGGGCAGATGCTCGATGATAGTGCTGACAAAGAAGCTTATGTCGGAATGCGGCGTAGACCAGTCGGAGTTTGACGGACTTGCATCAATACCGCTTTCTGTCGAGGGCGTTGACATCGGTATCACCGTCAAGGAAAGACATACCGACTACTATAAGATATCTGTCAGAACGACCGACAAGCTCAATGCTTCGGAGTTCTGCCAGCAGTTCGGAGGCGGCGGACATATCAGAGCAGCAGGCTGCGAGATAAAGGGCACGCTCGAGGAAGTGCAGAACAAGCTGCTCGACGCCGTGGAAAGGCTGTTCGGCTGATATGGCGGATAACGAGAGCATTGCGGGCATACTGCCTGTGAACAAGCCGCAGGGCTGGACATCGTTCGATGTTGTGGCAAAACTGCGGGGCGTGCTGAAAATAAAGCGCCTCGGGCACGCAGGTACGCTCGACCCGATGGCACAGGGCGTTCTGCCCGTGTTCGTGGGAAAGGCTACAAAGGCTTGCGATATACTGCCAGACACAAGAAAAGAATACACAGCAGGCTTCAGGCTCGGGATAACGACCGACACTCTCGATATCACGGGAGAGGTGCTAAGGACTCAACAGTCGGATATCACCTTTGAACAGCTTGAAAGCGCTTCGGAGCATTTCGTGGGCGAGATAACTCAGCTCCCGCCGATGTATTCGGCTGTAAAGGTGGACGGCAAAAGGCTTTACCAGCTTGCCCGTGAGGGGAAGACGGTCGAGCGGACACCGAGAAAATGCGTGGTCCACAGCATAGAGATACTCGGCTTTGACCGCAGCACCCAACAGGGAGAAATGAAGATATCCTGCGAAAAGGGTACTTATGTGCGCACGGTCATCGACGATATTGGGCGTGAGCTTGGCTCGGGCGCAGTCATGATGAGCCTTGTTAGGACATATTCGGGCGGTTTTGATATCAAAGACTGTCTGACTGTTGAGCAGATAGAGGAGTCCTGTTCGCAGGGCAGGCTCGCACAGATAGTTATGCCGACACAGAAGGCTTTTGAAATGTACAGTGATGTTCGTCTGAACGAAAGGCTGACCGCCCTTTATAAAAACGGGGTAAAGCTGTATGAAAAGCAGGTCGGCAAAACCAGCAAAGACAGCTCCGGGCTGTATCGGGTCTTTGGCTTCGACGGCGGTTTTCTGGGGCTTGGCAGATTTGAGGACGGGCTGTTTCGCAGCTTCAAGAATTTCTTTTAGGTGATACTATGTTTCAGGATATTCCCGAAAGTGTGGATATAGAGTACGACCCCGCACCCGCAGAGCAGGGCGACAGAATGCTTTGCTACGACGGGCGCAGCGTGCTCGTGAGGATAGAGGATAATAAGGCGGTGCTTCCGAAGCTGTGCGAGCTTGACTCGGACTGCAAAAAGGTCTTTGTGTTCAGAGCCGACGGCATAAGGTATTTTCTGTGCCTTGAAAAGGCTTCTGCAAAGGGCTTCGGGTTCGAGCCGCTGAACACGGTGAGATACGTTGCAGCCGACACCGACCAGTACGCAGTCGTGACGGGCTACCACTATTATTGCTTTCACGCAGAGAGCAGATTTTGCAGTGTGTGCGGAGAAAGGCTGGAGCACGACCCGTACAAGCGCTGTATGGTGTGTACAGGCTGTGAGAACGAGGTCTATCCCAAGATAGCTCCTGCGGTGATACTGGGTATCATCGACGAGGAAACAGACAGTATCCTTCTGACACGCTATGCAGGCAGAGAGTATAAAAAATATGCCCTTGTTGCGGGCTTTATCGAAATGGGTGAGTCTGCTGAGGCTGCGGCTGAGCGTGAGGCTATGGAGGAAACGGGTCTGAAAATAAAGGATATAGAGTTTTTTGCAGACCAGCCGTGGGGCTTTGCGCAAAATCTTCTGATAGGATTTTTTGCTAAGGTCACAGGCTCAAGGGAAATAAAAATGGACACATCGGAGCTTGCGGAGGCAGTGTGGGTCAAGCGTGAGGACGTTCCCGCACAGCCGGGCGGCATAAGCCTTACAAGCGAGATGATGTGGGCGTTCAAAAGCTCGCAGAGGTGAGCATGGAGGTAATGGATTGAAATACCTTGACGACAATGAAAAAACAGCCGGGAAAACGGCGGTCGCTCTGGGGCTTTTCGACGGAGTCCACAGGGGGCATCAGCTGGTCATTGGCAGAGCCTGCGAGTATAAAAAGCAGGGCTTGAAGTCTGCGGTGTTCACCTTTGCCACGGACACGGTCACGACCAAGGGTCACGACGGAAAGATAGAGATGATACTTACCGATGACGCAAAGCAAAAGTGCTTTGAGAAGCTCGGTGTGGACTACCTCTTTTCACCGAGGTTTTCGGATTATAAGGATATGTCCTGTGAGGACTTTGTAAAAAAGGTGCTCAAAGAAAAGCTCAACTGCGAAAGAGCTGTTTGCGGTACGGATTTTCGCTTCGGAAGCGGTGCGAGGGGCGACTGCGAAACGCTCGGCAGACTCGGTGAAAAATACGGCATCAAGGTCGATGTTATACGGCAGCTGTGCGACGCCAACGGAGTTATCAGCTCTACGGTAATACGCAGTGCGATACGTTTCGGCAAGATGGATATGGTAAACGAGATGCTGGGGTACACCTTCTTTATGGAGCTTCCCGTGCTCAGAGGACAGCAGATAGCAAGGACGCTTGACCACCCGACGATAAACCAGGTCATACCGCAGGGACAGATAATCCCCAGATACGGCGTTTACTGCACAAGGGCGTGCATAGACGGCAGACAGTACGGGGCTGTTACAAATGTGGGAGTAAAGCCCACTTTCAACAAACAGACAACACCGCTGGCGGAAACTTATATCATCGGATTTGAGGGAGACCTCTACGGCAAAACGGTGAAGGTCTATTTTGACAAGTTTCTCAGACCCGAAAAAAAGTTTGACAGCGTTGAATTGCTCAAAGAGCAGATAGACAGGGATACTAAAAATGCGGCGGAGTTTTTTGCAAACGGGAAGCTCTGCATCGAAGCAATATGAAAGGAACGGATATCAATGAATAAAGTCAGAACGAGATTTGCACCGTCCCCGACGGGATATATGCACATCGGGAACCTCAGGACAGCTCTGTTTGCATATCTTATCGCAAAGCAGAACGGCGGAGATTTTATTCTTCGTATCGAGGACACCGACCAGGGAAGATATGTCGAGGGTGCGGTGGACGTTATCTACAAGACGCTCAGAGATGTCGGTCTTAACTGGGACGAGGGCCCGGATATAGGCGGTCCTGTCGGTCCGTATATCCAGTCGGAAAGAATGGGAATGTTCAAGAAGTATGCACAGGAGCTTGTCGAAAAGGGCGAGGCATACTACTGCTTCTGCGATAAGGAGAGGCTCGACGGTCTGAAGGCTGAGCTTGAAGCACAGGGGAAGACGTACAGCTACGACAGGCATTGCCGTGATCTTTCAAAAGAGGAGATACAAGCTAAGCTCGATGCGGGCACGCCTTATGTTATCAGGCAGAAGATGCCCAAGGAGGGTCAGGTGACCTTCCATGACGAGCTTTACGGCGACATCACGGTAGACTGCTGTGAGCTGGAGGATCAGATCCTTATCAAGACAGACGGAATGCCGACGTACAATTTTGCAAACGTTGTAGACGACCACCTTATGGGCATAACTCACGTTGTAAGAGGTAATGAGTATCTTTCTTCTGCGCCGAAGTACGAGCTGCTTTACAAGGCATTCGGCTGGGAGGTGCCGACGTACATACACGTTGAGCACATAATGAAAGACAAGCAGCATAAGCTTTCAAAGAGAGACGGGGACGCATCGTTCCAGGATCTTATGCAGAAGGGTTATCTCAAAGAGGCGGTGCTGAACTACATCGCACTGCTGGGCTGGGCGCCCAAGGGTGAGAACGAGATATACTCGCTTGAAGAGCTGGTAAAGGAATTTGACATACACGGGCTTTCAAAGGCTCCGGCGATATTTGACCCGCTGAAGCTGAAGGCTATCAACGCAAAGTACATCAAGGCGCTTGATCCCGAAAAGTTTGCTGAATATGCGATACCGTACATAAAGCAGGCTGTTAAGAGGGAAGATGTTGATCTGGTATACATCGCATCACTTCTGCAGGCAAGGACGGAGGTATTCACGGACATTCCCGAAATGGTGGATTTCATAGATGCTCTGCCCGAGTACGATAACGAGATGTACTGCCACAAGAAGATGAAGACGAACCTTGAGAACTCGCTTGAGTCGCTCAAAGCTGTTCTGCCGGTGCTGGAGGCACTTGAGGACTGGAGCATTGACGGGATACACGGAGCTTTGTTCGGGCTTATCGAAAAGCTCGGCGTAAAGAACGGAATTATCCTGTGGCCATTGAGGGTAGCTGTTTCTGGCAAGCAGTCCACACCGGGCGGCGGCGTTGAGATAGCGTACATCATCGGCAAGCAGGACACGCTTGCGAGGATCAAAGACGGAATAAACAGGCTGGGAGGCTAAGGGGCAAACCCTTTTCTCTGCGAGAAAAGCACAGGGGCGAAGCCCCTCGTGGCAGCGCCGCAGGCGCTGCGGTTTGCCCCCCGCACAAAGCTTGAGATGATCCGGGAAAGAAAGGAGGATACACCGTGGTAGAGGTAAAGAATATCACAAAAAAATACGGTCCGCATAAAGCCCTCGACGATGTGTCCTTCAGCGTGAACGACGGCGAGATACTGGGCTTCCTCGGACCTAACGGCGCAGGCAAATCAACAGCTATGAATATCATCACAGGCTATATCTGTGCGAACTCGGGCAATGTGCTCGTGGACGGCTGTGATGTCTGTGAACAGCCGCAGAAGGTCAGAAAGGAGCTGGGCTATCTCCCCGAGATACCGCCGCTTTATCCCGATATGACCGTAAACGAGTATCTGTATTTCGTCTACGACCTGAAAAAATGTAAGCTCCCGAAGCTGTCGCATTTAAAGGATATCTGTTCGCTCACAGGTATAGAAGATGTGAGGAACAGACTGATAAAGAACCTTTCAAAGGGATATAAGCAAAGAGTCGGCTTCGCTCAGGCGCTTGTCGGCGACCCAAAGACCCTTATACTCGACGAGCCGACCGTCGGACTTGACCCAAAGCAGATAATCGAGGTCAGAACACTTATTAAAAAGCTCGGCAAAAGACATACAGTAATACTCTCGTCGCATATCCTGACCGAGATACAGGCGGTGTGCGACAGGATAGTCGTTATCGACCACGGCAGGATAGTCGCAGACGATACCGAGGATAATATCCTTTCACGGTTTGACGAGCAGAGAAATGTCTACGTCACCGTAGAGGGAGATAAGCAGCTGCTCAGGACCGAGTTTGAAAAACTCGGGGGCGTTGAAAAAGTCAGCTGTACCAAGTCAAAGGAAGGCGTATCAAGCTTCGTCCTGAGAACAGATAAGGATACCGACGTGCGCAGAGCAGTCTTTGAAACGGCTGCGGGCAGCAATGCGGTCATTCTCGAGATGCGTACCTCAAAGCCCACTCTCGAGGAGATATTCATCAAGCTCACCGAAAACGGCGGGCAAGAGGAGGTGCATTGACTGTGGGTGCGGTGTTCAAACGTGAATTGAAAAGCTATTTTGTCACACCGGTAGGATATGTGTTCCTTGCTTTGTTTTATTGCTATGCGGGACTGATGTTCTATGTGACGAGCCTCTCGGACGGCAAAACAAGACTGGATCAGCTGTTCAGCTCGCTTATAATCATTCTCGTTGCGGTGATACCTATACTTACTATGAGAACAATGGCGGAGGAACGGCACTCCAGAACTGACCAGTGCCTGCTGACCTCGCCCGTCAGCATAGGCGGCATAGTTGCGGGAAAGTTCCTTGCGGCATTCGTCGTTTACCTTGCAGCTATAAGCATTACACTTGTGATGAGCCTCGTGACGTGGATATATTCCTCGCCCGACTGGAGCGTTTTGCTGGGTAACATCACAGGGCTTGCCCTGCTCGGAGCAGCCTTTATATCAATAGGCATCTTCTGCTCCTGCTGCACCGAGAGCCAGCCGGTATCGGCAGTTATCTGCTTTGCAGCACTGCTGTTTGTGACATTCCTTTCCGCAATAGGCGCAAAGCTGCCGTTTGAGTTTATTTCAAAAATTGCAGATAAGCTTGCGTTTTCCGAAAGATATTACGCTTTTACCTACGGGATATTCGATATCTCGAATGTTCTGTTTTTCATAAGTGCGGTTTTCGTGTTCCTCTTCCTGACCGTAAGGGTCACGGAAAGACGGCGTTTCAGCTGAGGGGGTGTCTGTGCTTATGAGTGAAGAAAAAAAGACTTCCCCCAAAAAGAAGAAAAAGCTTTCGGCAAGGTTCAAGCATTCGACGCTCTCGCTGATACTCACCGTTGTCGTGATCGCAGCAGTCGTGCTTGCAAACGCTGCGGCGACCATGTTCTTTGACAGGTATCCGCTGAGCGTGGATATGACGAGCGAAAAGAGATACACCGTTTCGGACAAGTCGCTTGAATATGTGAAGAATATCGACACCGATGTTCTTGTGACCGTTTTTTCCGACGAGGATACTTTTGAGAATTTCAACTATCCGTACAACAAGCAGGCGCTGGAGCTTCTGAAGAATTATTGCAGGCACAACCGCCGTATCTCGTACAGGTTCGTTAATACCGACAAGAACCCCGATATCGTCAGGTCGTATACCGATGTAAAGGAAATGGATATCGTCTTTGAAACAAAGACCGAGATAGACGGAAAACAGATGAACCGGACCAGAAAGGTCGGCGTGAGCGAGCTTGTCAACTTTGAGGACAGACTGGTGCAGAGCCTTTCAAATTCGGGCTTCACCGTCGAGTCGTACGCAAGGAAGAACCTCGAAGGCTCGCAGGCATCGTTCGTTCAGTATTTTTCAAATTACATCGAGTCGTCAAACGCAGAGTCGGCGTTCACATCAGCGCTTATCGCCGTGACCGACCCCAAGCCCGTACACATTGCGTTTGTAACGGGAAGAAGCGAGCTTGGCGATCTGACGTATATGAAAACGCTCCTTGAAGCTAACGGCTACGATCTTTCCACGGTGGACATCACCAAGGAGGACATACCCGACAGTATAGATATTGCGGTGATACCTGCTCCGCAGACAGACTATATGCAGGCAGACGCCGATAAGCTCAGCGCCTTTCTCGAAAAGAAGAATAAGAATGTAATCTGCTTCTCCCACGCCGCACAGGCTGATGCACCGATACTTTCGGGCGTTGTGAAAAAATACGGCCTTGCGGTCGGAGAGGGAGTAGTCTGCGAGAGCAAGCAGGACAAGTATTACAACCAGCCGTACTATACGCTTGCGGGCGAGATCTCCGGGTATCTTTCAGACGGTATGGAGACCTCGGATCCGCAGATACTTGTTGCGCAGTCAAGACCGGTCATCACACAGGACACGGCAGATTCGTCGGTAAAGGTGCAAAAGCTGCTCTCAAGCTCGGACAACGGCTATACCGCAGATATCGCAGCGCTTGTAAACAACGAGTTCAAGGTGCTCGACGACAGCAAGCAGTGCTATGCCGCTATGGGCACTAACGAAGCCAACGGCAGCAGCGTGGTGCTTTTCGGAACATCGTCGATAGCCGAGGATCAGTTCATGGCTTACGGTCAGTACAGCAACAGAGATATGATGCTGACGCTTTTCGGAAAGCTTACAGGCAAGGAACAGACAATAAAGATAGAGCCAAAGGTCATAAAGGAAAGCGCCTTTGACATAACGCAGGGAGAAAAGACAGTGCTCAAATGGCTGTTTATCCTTGCGGTACCGCTTGCAGCGGCGGTGACAGGAATAGTGATCTGTGTCAGAAGAAAGCGCAGATGATAGGGTAAGAAACAATGAAAAACAAGTTGATAGGGATAATCGCAGGGCTTGTGTGCTGTGCTGTTTTCGGCGGTGCGATACTGTTTATGTCGATGTCGGACAGCAAGCCCGATGTCCACGGGCAGGACAGCACGGAGCAAAGCTCGCAGGAAAGCTCACAGGAGGAGTTCACCCACCAAAGCGGAACTATCACCTCACGGGAGGATATCTCCTCTGTGACGGTCACCTCGGGCGGGAAAAGCTACACCGCGTCGGTCGCAGCTAACGGTATCCCCGAAATAAACGAGCTTAAAGGGATAAAGCAAAACCTCAGGCTCGTAAACGCACTTATCTCCATGTGCAGCAGGATACAGCCGTACAGGCTGGTCGAGGAGAATGCACAGGACCTGAAAAAGTACGGACTTGCCGAGCCGTCGGGCGTTGGCGAGATAGTCTACAAGGACAAAACTAAGGTCAGGATACTTGTCGGGGACAGGTCCCCGAGCGAGGAGGACTATGCTTATGCCTGCGTTGACGGACAGAAAACGGTATGGCTCGTTGAGAACAGCGTTTGGCTGTATCTGACCGGCAAGGCTGAGGATATGGTATCTGTGCAGATGTCACCGCTCTTGGAAAAGACTGCTTCGGCAGACGCTAAAATGGTGATAACAAAAAAGGGTGCAGACGGCACTGTCCTTGAAAGAAAGGACGACAAGTGGAAAATGACTGCGCCGATAAATGCGGAGCTTGACATGCAGAAGGCTTCTGCGTGCGTGAACGGGCTTTACGGGCTAAATGCCGAATACTGCGAGTGTATCAGACCAGACAAAGACAAGCTTGCGGAGTACGGGCTGAAGGAGCCTGTGGTCACGGTCAGCTTCAAGGAAGGTACGGCGGAGCTTGAGCTGTACATAGGCAACGCTGTAAAGCGAAACGATGAGAGCGAAAAGGAAAAATACTACTGCTATCTAAAGGGGAGCGAGGACACCGACTGCATTTACGCTGTTGCAAAGGAATATCTGCCGTGGGTGGAAATCACAGCGCAGGAAATCGTTTCGGAGGTAATGCTCCCGAATTACCTTGTGAATCTTAAAAGGATAACGGTGACCGCCGGCGGAAAGACGACAGAGTATGTCATCACCAACGAGGGCGGAGACAGTTCGAGGATAAACGAGGACATTTCAAAGATGCGGACGGCGTCTGTCACAAGCGGAGGAAAGGAGCTTGAGCTGATAAAGTTCAGGAAGTTCTACGAGCTGCTTATGAAATGCCCGACGAACAGGATATTTACACAGGATGTTAATAGCGAGGCTTACATCACGGTCGTTTACAACAAGAACGACGGCACGGCTGACAGGCTCGAGCTTGTGAAAGCGGGCGAGGGTCTTGGTGCGAGGGTGAACGGGAAGATGTCCTACCTTGTGCCGCAAAGCTGGGCAGATGCGGTCATCGCAGACATAGATGCTCTTGCGCAGGAAAAAGAACTGCGCACGGAGTTTTAACACAAGATAAGACAAAAAAATCAAACGAGGCGGTATACAATAGTCATACCGTACAGAATAAGGAGGAATAATCATGGCAAAGGAGAAAAGCGCATTTTTTACCTACAAGGGACTCCCGCTTGTGAGAAAGGGAAACCAGCTCTATTTCGGAAACATGTATGACGAGTTCGTTGTACAGATGGAGATCACCAGCACCAAGAAGGTCGGCGAGCTTGAGATAGCCGACAAGGTGATGATAAGAAAGATATCTACCGATATGACTATCAGTCCGCTGGAGGCTATCGTCAAGACTGCCAAGAAGGACAGCCTTTACGAGGCTCTGGACATTGCTTGTGCGTGGCTGAAGGTATCCTGATCTAAAATCAACGGATGCCACGGGGCAAACGCCGCAGCCCGCAGGGCTGCGGTAAGGGGGCAGCAAAGCTGCCCCCGAGCGAGCGAACGCTCGCCGTTTGCCCCCCCAAGCAAGGGCGGCTTTCGCAGAAAAATGCGAAAAAATAAAAAAACAGCGAAAAAAGGCTTGACAAAGCAAAACAAATGAGGTATACTATATTTACCTCTTTGTGAGGTCTATTTTTTTGTGCCCTTTTTAAAAGAGCACGGAAAGATCATAAGTTACCTCGGCAGCCGTAAAAAGCTGGGATATGAGGGAGGCAGATGTGCTCCGACCGTTCTTTCGGAGTACAAATTTCGTCAGGAGGTGCCGAAATGAGAGTAAAGATCACACTTGCATGCACAGAATGTAAGCAGAGAAATTACAACACAAAGAAGAACAAGAAGAATGATCCTGACAGGCTTGAAATGAATAAGTATTGCAAGTTCTGTAAGAAGCACACTCTTCACAAAGAGACTAAGTAATAGTCAGAAAGGAGCTATGAATAATGGCTAAGAATGATGTTACTAAGTCTGGCAAGGAAAAGGACAAGGCTAAGAAAGCAGTATCCGCAAAGGAGCCCAAGAAGAAGGGCGGTCTGAAGCGCTGGTTCAGAGAGCTCAAAAGCGAGATGAAGAAGGTAGTCTGGCCGACAAAGAAGAAGGTCATCAATAACACGGGTATAGTAATGGGCGTAATGGCGTTCATGGGACTGTTCCTGTTTGCTGTTGACTCGGGACTTACCTATGCAATCAGACAGATACTGAAGATCGGAAGCTGAGTCCGAAATGGTTTTAACAACTGTCAATATGGAGGGTAGAACATGTCAGAAGAAGCAAAGTGGTATGTGGTACACACTTATTCGGGATATGAGAATAAGGTAGCAGAAAATATTGAAAAGGTTGTTGAGAACCGTAAACTTCAGGATCTTATCCCCGAGGTGAAGATCCCTATGGAGACTGTTACCGAGGTCAAGGATAATAAGACCACTGAAGTAGAAAAAAAGCTGTTCCCAAGCTATGTGCTGGTGAAAATGGTGCTGACAGATGACTCATGGTATATCGTCAGAAATACAAGAGGAGTTACGGGATTTGTCGGTCCTGCAAGCAAGCCTGTTCCGCTTACCGAAAAGGAAGTAAAGGCTCTGGGCGTGGAGACCAAGAGAAGCGAGAGCATTACCGTTAACTTCAAGGTCGGCGATAACGTTGAGGTCACAGGCGGCTCGTTTGAAGGCTTTGTGGGCAAGGTCGAGAACATTGACCTTGAAGCACAGACCGCAGACGTGCTCGTATCAATGTTCGGCAGAGAAACATCAGTCACCCTTCCGCTTACACAGGTCAAGCCTGAGGCGTAAGGAAAAGGGAAAATCATTCGTAACGGAAGCAATTATATTATTATATAATTCAAGCTTCCAAAACGTGGGAGAGTCGCACAAGTGACTCGCCTGACCACTTAATTATGGAGGTGCGAATAATGGCACAGAAGGTAGTAGGCTATATCAAGCTGCAGATCCCGGCAGGAAAGGCAACTCCTGCACCACCGGTAGGACCGGCACTCGGTCAGCACGGTGTAAACATTATGGCATTCACAAAGGATTTCAACGAGAGGACTAAGAACGATGCAGGTCTTATAATCCCGGTTGTGATCACAGTATATGCCGACAGATCATTTACATTTATCACAAAGACTCCGCCGGCAGCCGTTCTTATCAAGAAGGCTTGCAAGCTGGAGCATGCATCGGGCGAACCTAACAAGAAGAAGGTTGCCAAGATCACCAAGGAGCAGATCCAGAAGATCGCTGAGCAGAAGATGCCCGATCTGAACGCAGCAAGCCTTGAGAGTGCAATGAGCATGATCGCAGGTACTTGCCGTTCAATGGGCGTTGTAGTTGAAGATTGATCGATCGCTGCGTAAATCATAACGCAGGGGTGGGAGGATTATTCCGTATTACCACTTAAGAGGAGGAAATATTAATGAAACATGGCAAGAAGTATGTTGAGAGCGTAAAGGCTATCGACAAGACTAAGGCATATGAAGCTCCTGAGGCTCTTGAACTGGCAGCTAAGGGTGCTAAGGCTAAGTTCGATGAAACGATCGAGCTTCACGTTCGTCTGGGCGTTGACTCAAGACACGCTGATCAGCAGGTAAGAGGTGCTGTTGTACTTCCTAACGGAACAGGTAAGACCGTAAGAGTCTGCGTATTCTGCAAGGAGGACAAGTACGATGCTGCCAAGGAGGCAGGTGCTGACTATGTTGGCGGAATGGATCTTGTTGACAAGATCATGAAGGAAAACTGGATGGATTTCGATGTAGTAGTTGCATCACCTGATATGATGGGCGTTGTAGGACGTCTCGGTAAGATCCTCGGACCAAGAGGACTTATGCCGAACCCGAAGGCTGGTACAGTTACACCTGACGTTGCTAAGGCTGTTACAGAGGCTAAGGCTGGTAAGATCGAGTACCGTCTTGACAAGACCAATATCATTCACTGCCCTATCGGCAAGGCTTCGTTCGGAGCTGAGAAGCTCAACGAGAACTTTGAGACACTTATCGGTGCTATCGTTAAGGCAAAGCCGGCTGCTGCAAAGGGTCAGTATCTCAAGAGCGTTGTAGTTGCATCTACAATGGGCCCCGGAATCAAGATCAGTACTGCAAAGTACGGTAACTGATATAATTCGATATGGGATTATGAGAGAAAAGAGCTGAGGATAAAACCTCAGCTCTTTTTGTGCCTCTGGAAGCAAGAAGCAAGAGGCAAGAAGCAAGAGGCAAGAACGCCGCCTGCGGCGGCTCAATGAATAGGGAATAGTGAATAGCAGCGATGTCGACTGTGGGAATGAATGCCCTTTCGGGCATAATATAAGTATGAATACAAAAAGATCCCCGCCGCCGGCGGGGATCTGCTATTTTTATTTAGCCCATTACAACCTCAACGTTGTGTGATGTACCTGCATCGAATACAGGAAGAACATTTCCGTTTACCTTTACGCCGTCGCAAACGACCGACTTAATTCCCTTTGAGATGTGGTCGGGGTTCTTGACAGTGATGTTGTAGGTGTTGCCTCTGAACTGTCTGGTGATGTTGAAGCCGTCCCACTCGGAGGGGATGGATGGGTCTATCTTAAGACCATCGAAATCAGGCTGTACACCGAGTATGTACTGGGAGATAGCTACCATGTTCCAAGCAGCTGTACCTGTCAGCCAGGAGTTCTTGCCCTGACCGAAGTTCTTGCCTGTCTGGCCGATATCAGAGCCTGCGTCCTTTCCGCCTATCATCTGACCGTATACATAAGGCTCAGTCTTGTGGATATCGGAAGTCTCCTCAGTGAATGCAGGAGCGATCTCGGAATAGTACTTGAATGCCTGGTCGCCTTCGCCTGCATAAGCAGCAGCGCAGATTATCCAAGCGTTGTTGTGTGTGAATATACCTGCGTTCTCCTTGTATCCGCCCGGATATGTGGAGATCTCACCGTACTGGATATAGTACTTGGTGAATGCAGGGTTGTTGAGCACAAGACCGAACTTGGTGTTGAGTCTTTCGTCGATAGCAGCAAGGGTCTTCATATCAGCGCCCTGCTCCTTGCCTATCTCGGACATGATAGCGAAGCCCTGAGGCTCAATGAATATCTGACCCTCTTCGCACTCCTTGGAGCCCATCTTCTCGCCGTTAGCGTCATAAGCTCTGAGGAACCAGCTGCCGTCCCATGCGGACTCCATA
>CADAES010000021.1 GCA_902786975.1 uncultured Ruminococcus sp. | reverse complement strand
TATTTATTATTATACTCTTTAGGGGGCTTTCCGATCGCCCCCTATAACCCCTTCGGGTGCACAACTATTAATTTGATAATAATCTAAATTCTGATTTATCTTATTATAATACACCTGCGTGGTTATGTCAACAAGAAAGGCTGCGCATGATACGCAGCCTGCAAATTACTTGAATATCTTGTCCATAAAGGTCTTGTCGTTGAAATAATTGATGCCGATAGCGTTGCGCACCTCGTTGACCGTTTCGTTGGATACCTCGACAGCGTGCTGAGTGCCCTTTTTCAGCATATTGAGCACCTCGCCCATATCCTTTGCGTACTCCTCACGCCTTGCTCTTATCGGCGCAAGATACTCCTGCATAACGCTGTTGAGCAGCTTTTTGCACTTCATATCGCCAAGTCCGCCGCGCTCGTAATGCTCCTTCATCTCGGCAAGATTTGCATACTCGGGCAGGTACTTCTTGAAGTCCTCGTCTGTCGAGAACGCTTCGAGGTACAGGAACACAGGGTTGTTCTCGGTGTGACCGGGGTCTGTTATGTTGATGTGCGTCGGGTCGGTGAACATCGACATTATCTTTGTCTTTATCGTCTTTTCGTCATCCTTGAGGTAAATGCAGTTGCCCAGCGACTTGCTCATCTTAGCGTTTCCGTCTGTTCCGACAAGCCTGTTGCAGCTGTCCGAATCGGGCAGTACAGCCTCGGGCTCAACGAGGATATCACAGTTGTAAACTCTGTTGAAGCTGTTTACTATCTCTCTTGCCTGTTCAAGCATCGGCAGCTGATCCTCGCCGACGGGAACATACTTAGCCTTGAAAGCAGTGATGTCAGCAGCCTGGCTGATAGGGTAGGTCATAAATCCCACAGGGATACTGCGCTCGAATTTACGCATCTTTATCTCGTTTTTGATAGTCGGGTTGCGCTCCAGTCTTGACATCGTCACGAGATTAGAATAGTACATCGGAAGCTCATACAGCGCAGGGATATGCGACTGTACGAGGAAAGTAGTCTTGTCCGGGGTAAGTCCTGCCGCAAGATAGTCGAGCATTACCTCCATTATGTTGTCCCTTATCTTCTGCGGGTCGTCAGCGTTGTCCGTGAGCGCCTGCAGGTCGGCTATCATAACAAAGGTCTGATATTTTCCGGTGTTCTGCATCTCGACTCTTTTTTTCAGAGAGCCGACATAGTGTCCGAGGTGAAGCGACCCTGTCGGTCTGTCACCGGTAAGTATGATATTGTTTTGCATAGTTTTCACTCCCGATAAAAAATAAAAAAGTCCTATCTCCGCTATGGGACGATAGAACATCGCTTTGCCACCCAATGGCTCTGAGGATACATACATATCCGTCCGCATTAACGCAGGGAACACGGCGAACGATACTTGCTCGGTCTTGTGAGCTTTCCCGCTGCTCCTCACAGGTCCATTCACTCAAAGTCCGCCTGCTGTCTCACACCGAACCGACAGCTCTCTGAAAAGCTACCTTTGGCTACTTACCCCTGTTCACAGGATTTGTATTATTCATAAAACAATTATATAGGCTTTTGCAGCTTTTGTCAACAAGTGTGTATATCCGTAAAATGAACTAAAAATCAATATTATGTGAACGTGTACGATACAGCGACAATAAAATGATAAAATAATTAAAAAAAGCGGTTGCAATCTCGGAAAAATAGGTGTATAATAATCTATATATTGTATATGTGCAATAATAGTAAGGCATACTGGAGTGATCTGATGAAGATAATGCCAAACAAAAAATATAATACCATCGCACTTTATGCGTCGATCGTAATAGCTGCTAACGTGCTGCTCATCGTTGCGATACTGAAATTCAGCTCGATCACGAGCTTTTTCGGGATGCTCACAACGGTACTGATGCCTATTATCTGGGGTCTTGTTATCGCTTTTCTGATGAATCCGATAATGGTGAATGTTGAAAAGCTGTTTTCCAGCAAGGTCAAAAAGGCAAAAGGGAAGAACAAGCTGCTAAGGGCGCTGTCGGTGACCGTGTCGGCGATAGTCTTTCTGGGCATCGTTGCAGGCTTGATAGCGATAGTTGTCCCCGAACTTGTCAAGTCGATAAAGCTGCTGTTTGATAATATGGGCGAGATGAGAGAAAATCTTGAGGGCTGGATAAGCAAGACTTTCAGCAGCTATCCAAGCCTTGTAAAGTCTGTGAACGAAAAGATTGATGCCTTCACAAAGGACGCCTCTGTTATCTTTGAGAAGATCCAGCCTGTGCTTGATGACCTTGTCTCGGGCGCCTGGGGCGTAATCTCCTTTATAAAGGACTTCCTCCTCGGCTTTATCGTTTCGATATATATGCTGTGCAATAAGGAAACTCTGCTTGCGCAGATAAAAAAGACTATCGTTGCGATCACCAGAAAATCCACCTGCGCAAAGATAATGGGCGTTGCATCTCAGGCAAACAAGGTGTTCTCCGGCTTTATAATGGGCAAGATAATAGACTCTATAATCATAGGTCTGCTTTGCTTTATCGGACTTACGCTGATGAATATGCCCTACAATATCCTTATCGCAGTTATCGTAGGCGTGACCAACATCATACCTTTCTTCGGACCGATCATCGGTGCTGTTCCGTCAACGCTGCTGATGCTCATAGTCGACCCGAAAAAGGCAATACTGCTTTTCATCTTTATCCTTATCCTCCAGCAGTTTGACGGTAATATCCTCGGACCTAAGATACTCGGTGATTCAACGGGACTGCCCGGCTTCTGGGTGCTCATCTCGCTCATCGTCTGCGGCGGACTGTTCGGATTTGTGGGCATGGTGCTCGCTGTGCCGATGTTCGCACTTATCTACAGCTTCACCAGGTCGTTCATCGAAAATAAGCTGAAAAAGAAAAAGCTTCCCGTTACGACCGAATACTACAGGCAGGATATCGAGCATCTTTATTCCAAACCCGAAAAGAAGCCGCCAATGACCGCCGAGCAGCTTGAAAACTTTGTTATCCCGGCTGCCGATGAGGTCAACGAGCTTCAATATGAAGACAGCGACGACGATGTGAAGGAATACAAAATAGGCGAATAAACGATAAGACCTCAGAGAGCTTGATTGTTCTCCGAGGCCTTTTTTTAATCTGGTAGTTTTGTAAAGGCGACCTCCATAGACTGAGTGTCGCTCACTCTGACGTACGCCTTCAAAGAGCCGCCGCAGAATATAATGCTTGTGTATGTCCCGATAGACTTCTTCGCGGGGTCCTTGTCGATTATGAATATCTCATCGCTGCCCTGGCTGTTGTGCTTTACAGCGACTACCTGGGTTACGCTCTCGGGCTTGTTCAGTCCGTGACCGCTGATGCTCAGAAAGCTTCCCTCAAACAGCAGGTCGGTGTATTTGGATTCCCACTTGCCCTGAAGCTGCGGCATTACTTCGTCGCTGACTATCGTTACGTTGCCGTAGCGGCTGTTTGACGTGGGAGTCATTCTTAGCACAGTCTCGCCCGCAAACCTGTATTCGTCGATGAATACAAGCGCCGCACCGTCGTAGTAACATTCCTTTATGGTGGCATACGGATCTATCGAGCTTGAATCTCTGAGCCCGCTGTGTACAAGCTTCAGCACGGTCTTTCCACCCTCTTCAAAGGTCTCAAAATCCGTCTCGAGCACAATGTTAGCGTTCCACAGCCGAATGAGCCTGTTGCCCTGTATCTCTACTCTCGGACCTATAACGCCTTTTTCTTCCCAAGCACCGTTGAATCTGTCCACGCTATTTTCCCCCTTGTCTGAGCTTATCCTCGTTTATCAGAATCTCTATAGCCTTAACGCTGCATCTTATAGCTCTGTCTGTGTCAAGAGTGATGCTCTCGTCAGCACCCTCGTTTAGATTTTTCTGACAGTTCCAAAGGCTCGCAAGCACTGCGCCGCAGCGGACATTCCTTGCCTGTCCGACCGAGAACAGCGCCGCACATTCCATTTCTGAAGCCAGACAGCCCAGTCTTACATACGAATCCCAGCGGCTTTTAACGCCGTCGCTGACAGGGGAGTTGTCCGGTTCGAGCTGACCGTAGAAGCTGTCCTTGCTGTGAACGACCCCGACGTGGAAGCCGTTGCCCCTGCGATCATCGCTGAGCGTCTGTGCAGCTTCAACGATTGCCGATACCACCGTGAAATCAGCCGCTGCAGGATAAGTGGACGGCATATATTCATACGAAGTGCCCTCGCCTCTGACCGCAGCCGTAGCAATTATAAGGTCGCCTGCATACACGCAGTCGTTCATGCCTCCGCAGGTGCCTATGCGAATGAATGTGTCAGCTCCGCACTTAACAAGCTCCTCTACAGCGATAGCCGCTGACGGTCCTCCGATTCCTGTGGAACAGACCGTTACTTTTTCGCCGCCGAGAGTGCCCGTGTAAACGTTGAACTCTCTGTTGTGCGCAACCTGGACAGCCCCGTCGATGTACTCGGCTATCTTTGGCACTCTGAACGGGTCGCCCGGCAATATGACATATCTGCCCACCTCACTTGGAAGTGTTGCTATGTGAAACTGTCTTTCGGTATCGATAAGGCTTGACATATCTGTCATCTCCTCATTTTTGGTTTTAATGTTTTTTTGCGCTGTTGCACGGCATAATAAACTATTGCATACGCAAGGAATATCAGCCCGATGATAAGGACTGTTTTTCTGACCGTTTCAGGAATGACCGAAACATCAGGCATAAATTCCAGTACTATAAAAAAGGCGCCGCTGCACATGTAGATTGCTATTGAGATATAGTACAGTACTTTTAAAACTGTTTTCATTTTCGATCTCTGGTTTTATTGTGTTGATTATGGATGTTCAGATTTTTTTCTTTCTCGTAAAATGACCTGCAAAACAGTTCAAATTCTTTTTCCGACTCGCAGGCATTTTTGCAAGTTGCTTTTTTTGCATCGGAGTTTTCCATAGCTTTCTTTATCTTTTCGCATACAAACTCCCTGCACTGCTGACATCTGCTGACACCGTGACTTTTCACACATTCCAGCAGTCCGAATGCGCAGACTCCTTTGCTTGCGCAGCCTGTGCAGCTTATCTCCTCATTTGAAACGACCCTGTCACGCCAGCCTGCTTTTTCCCAGAATACAGCCGTCTGGTGAAGCTCGTCGTCTGTTTTTGCAAGGAATCTCGGACATACCGCACAGTCGTCTCCGCACAGCGAGATTATTGGCTTTGCGTTTTGCAGATCGTAATACTTATCTGTGTACCATTTCATTTTATTTATCCATTTTCATTGATATGTCAAAAGCCTTGACCGAGTGGGTCAGCGCACCGAGCGAGATTATATCCACGCCTGTCTGAGCGATAGATGTGATAGTCTTTTCGGTAACGTTTCCCGAAGCCTCAAGCTTAGCTCTGCCTTTTGTTATCTGCACAGCTTTTGTCATATCCTCACAGCTCATATTGTCAAGCATTATTATCTCAACGCCAAGGTCAAGAGCCTCTTTCAGTTGTTCAAGGTCAGATACCTCGACCTCTATCTTTACCGTGTGACCCATTTTTTCACGCAGAGCATTCACTGCTCCCGTCATCGAGCCGTAAGCGTCAAGGTGAGTGTCCTTGAGCATAGCACAGTCTGAAAGGTTGTACCTGTGGTTTTTGCCGCCGCCGACGGTCACAGCGTATTTCTGAAGCTCTCTCAGCCCCGGGAGAGTTTTTCTTGTGTCGGCGATAGAAGCTCCGGTGCCCTTAACAAGCTCAACGCATCTGTTTGTCGCCGTAGCTATTCCAGACATGTGCTGAACGATGTTGAGCGCTGTCCTCTCACCCTTGAGCAAAGCTCTCGTCGAGCCTGTTATCCTTGCAATGATGTCGCCCTTTTTCACCTTTTCGCCGTCGTGGATTAGTATTTCAGTCTTAACGTCCTTATCCAGAAGCTCAAACACCCTCAGAGCGATCTCGATACCGCAAAGCACGCCCTCATCTTTTGAAACATACCTTGCTGTCGATACCGAGTCCTCGTCGATAAGGTAGTCGGTCGTTACGTCTATATAGTTTATATCCTCTGCCAGAGCAGACTTTATGATGTCATCTATGCGAAACTGCATCAGCTTCATCTTATCAATCCTTTCGGTACTGCAAGCTTATGGGTGCTTGCTTTTAGTTATCTCGGCATTTTCGGTCGCTATCTTCCACGCCTCCGATAAAACGATGTATGCCACCGTTGCAAGCGACTTTGCCTCGACATAGTCCTTGTCTGTCCTGAAATTGCCGTTGTAAAGCATATCTTTTATTTCTGTCACCTTTTTAAGTCCCGGCCCGAGCTCGGCTATGTTGGGAAGAACAAAGTAAGCCTTCTGCATTATCGCTCTTATCTGTGTGCGAAGCCCCTTGGGCATTTCCGGTGCATCGGGGTCAACACTGAACGGATACTCCTCAAAGCCGTCCTTGCAGTCTGCGAGCCTGTTGGCAATATCGCCTGCGGCACGTCTTGAGAATACGAGTGCTTCAAGCAGGGAATTGCTTGCGAGCCTGTTGTTGCCGTGAACGCCTGTGTGCGAGCACTCGCCGCAGGCATAAAGCCCCGGAATGTTCGTGCGGGCATAGGTGTCAACGTTTATGCCGCCCATAAGATAGTGATGGCAAGGGAAGATAGGGATAAGGTCCTTTGTCATATCGATACCAGCGTTCATCAGATTTTTGTATATCATCGGGAATCTGTTTCTGATGAAATCGGGATCCTTGTGGGTTATGTCGAGATAGAATTTATTAGAGCCTGTTCTCTTAGCTTCAAAGATTATCGAGTGTGAAACGACATCTCTCGGAGCAAGCTCCAGCCTCTTGTCATAGTTGTGCATAAAGCGTTCCTTATCGCAGTTGCGAAGGTAAGCGCCCTCGCCTCTGACTGCTTCGGAGATGAGAAAGCACTGCCTTGTGTGCTCGTCGTTAAAAGCGGTGGGGTGGAACTGGATATAGCTGAGGTGCCTGATCTCAGCCCCCATATTGTAAGCCATTGTTATACCATCGCCCGTTGCTATCGGTGAGTTGGTGGTGAACTCGTAGACTCTGCCGATACCGCCGGTTGCAAATATCGTGCAGTGGCAGTTGTAGGTCGTGAAGGCGCCGTCTTTCAGCACAAGGAACGAAAAGCCCGTGCCTGTTTTCTTCACATCGCAGATAACTGCATTTTCAAGCACAGTCACATTGTCAAGAGCATTGACGCTTGCAAGCAGAGTGCGTTCTATCTCTGCGCCTGTGGAATCCTTGTGGTGGAATATCCTGTGCATGCCGTGACCGCCCTCGAGCGTTCTGTGATAGTCGCCGTCCGGCTTCTTGTCGAAGTCGCACCCAAGCTCGATGAGCCTTGCAATGTCTATCTTAGCCTCGTTCACAAGAACGTCTGTCGATTCGGGGTCGTTTTCAAAACCGCCTGCAACGAAGGTGTCGTGCTTGTGGTATTCGGGCTTGTCCTCGGGACTGTTGTAAACGCCTGCGATACCGCCCTGTGCAAGAGCCGTGTTGCAAAGGTCTTTTTCCATTTTAGACAGACAGCACAAGGACTTTAAGCTCCTTTGGAAGATTGAGTGCGCCGTACAGACCTGCTGCGCCGCAGCCTGCGATGATAACGTCAAAATTTCTGTTCATATCTCAAAACCTCTTGTAATTAAAAATCGGTTTCAGCCATTATTTCTGTAAAAATATATACTTATTTCATTATAGCACATCTCATTTCAAAATTCAACAGAAAACGTGCAGTTTTTCAACTTTTTTCATCAATCGGCAACGGCACTTCGGGTGTGGGCTTGTACGCTTTTCACAAACGGCGCTGCGGCAGTTTGTTCAAGATTACAAACTTTCATTTTTGGCGCACAAATTTGCCGTTTTGATTCGTATATATATCAGAAGAGTATCTATGCTGGCAGATGATAGCGGTAATTACAGACAACTAAAAAGCATAGCGTTTTTTTGCTGTTACAGCCAAGTAATTAATTGTAATGCAGCTGTAATTGCATTTTTGCAGATAAGTGCTATAATGTGTAAAAAATAAAACAATATGCGGTGGTGAGAGTATGAAAGTGAACAAAAAACATATATTTCTTTTGGCGTTTTTGCTGATATTGGCGGCAGTGCTTTTCTATATACTTGTATGGAATAAGCCAAAGGTCAAGGCTGATGTCAATACCAAAGTATTTAATAGCTCTATGTGTCAAAGGGTCGATGACGATTATTATTATATCAGCGGCAAAAGTGTAAAGCGTTTGAACAATGATGAAGAAAAGACCGTTTACGAGGGTGCAGAGCCATACAGGATATGTGCTGATAAGGAGTATCTGTATGTCTGCGACAACGGCATCATTTGTGTGGATTTGAAAAGCGGGAAGAGCAGAACTATCTTAAATGTCAAAAAAGAAAGTCTTTGGTATATCAATGCAGACAACGGATTCCTGTTCTATGAGATCAGTAGTGAGCCGCTAAAGTGTATAGATATAAAGACCGGCGAGACAAAAGATGCAATTGAGCTTTTGAATGACAAGAGTGAAGGTTTTCATAAGCAAAGGTTTTCAGACGATAAGTGGATAATAGCGGATATAAGAGAAAGTGAGATATATTCATTTGAGATTGCAAAAAACGATATGAGTCGGTTGTTTGCACGTCCGCACTATAAAAGCACTGCTGGATTTGTTGAAAAGGACAATGAACTTCTTAAAGTTGAGACCAACGGTGATTGTTTCGATTTCGATTATCTCAAAAGCGACAGAACAGAGGTCAAAAGCGTTCATTTGCGGCAAGAAACACGGCAGACCGGCGAAACAACAATAAAAGGAAATAATGCTTTTGCAGTAATCGTGGCAATAGATCAACCTTTTTCAATGAGTGGTGACCACCATTACCTTCCGCAGTTGGAATACCATTACCACGATACATATGTTAAAGTCAATACTGATGATTTCAAGCTTTTGCAGCATAAAACGAGAAAGTTTGAACGAATAATATATGCCGATGATAAAAAGGTCGTGACCTATTATAACGGCAAGTATATTACTTATTCAACTGATGATTGGAAAGTCACAGATGAAAAGAAAGCAGACGAGATAAAAGACGGCGGAAAGTATACATTTGAAGCCTGCGGTGAGTATGTTTTCGTATTTGATGACAATACTGGCGAGTGCATAGACAGGATAGCGGTATGAACACAAAAAAGCGGTGCCGAAAAGCACCGCTTTGTCTTTGTGTATTATTTTCCGTAGTATGCTGCGAGGTAGATGTCCTTGATCTCGCTCATCAGCGGGTATCTCGGGTTTGCGCCCGTGCACTGGTCGTTGAATGCGTTTTCCACCATTTCGTCCAGCGTTGCGAGGAAGTCCTCCTCCTTTACGCCATAATCTGCGATAGTCGGCTTGATCTCAATAGCCTTCTTGAGCTTTTCTATCGCCTTGATAAGGTTCTCAAACGACTCCTTGTCGTCCTTTCCGCCGAAGCCGCAGTATCTTGCGACCTCTGCGTATCTTTCAAGCGTGTGCGGGTACTGATACTGAGAGAACGTGCCCATTTTCTTGGGCGTCGGGTCGGCATTGTATCTCATTACCCTTGTGAGTATCAGAGCGTTTGCGATACCGTGCGGCAGGTGGTGGTAAGCACCAAGCTTGTGAGCCATCGAGTGGTTAACGCCGAGGAAAGCATTTGCAAAAGCCATACCAGCCATGCAGGCAGCATTAGCCATTTTTTCTCTTGCAACAGGGTCCTTTGCACCGTTTTTGTATGCCGACGGCAGATATTCAAACACAAGTTTTGCAGCCTTTAAAGCCATTGCGTCTGTGTAGTCCGAAGCCATAACAGAAGCGTAGGCTTCAAGAGCGTGGGTCAGAACGTCGATTCCCGAAGCACAGGTAAGCCCCTTAGGTGCGTTCATCATCATATCCGCATCGACGATAGCCATGTTCGGCAGCAGCTCGTAGTCTGCTATCGGATACTTTGTACCTGTCTCCTGGTCGGTGATGATAGCGAACGGAGTTACCTCCGAGCCTGTTCCCGCAGATGTCGGAACTGCAACGAAGTATGCTTTTTCGCCCATTTTCGGGAACTTGTATATCCTCTTGCGTATGTCCATGAAGTCCATAGCCATATCTTCAAAGTCAGCGTCGGGATGCTCATACAGCACCCACATTATCTTTGCGGCGTCCATAGCCGAGCCGCCGCCGAGAGCGATTATCACATCAGGCTCGAACTCTGCCATTTCCCTTGCGCCTGATTGAGCGTTTGCGAGCGTCGGGTCAGGCTGAACGTCGGAGAAGACGTGGTATGCCAGGCCCATTTCGCTGAGCTTGTCGGTAATGCAGTTAGCGTAGCCGTTCTTGTAAAGGAACTTGTCGGTAACGACAAATGCTCGTTTCTTTCCAAGCTCGGTCTTTAGCTCCTCAAGAGCCACAGGCAGACAGCCGTTCTTGAAATATACCTTTTCGGGCGTTCTGAACCAAAGCATATTCTCTCTCCTCTCCGCAACGGTCTTGATGTTCAGCAGATGCTTGACTCCCACATTCTCCGATACCGAGTTGCCGCCCCACGAGCCGCAGCCGAGCGTAAGGGAAGGGGTCATCTTAAAGTTGTAAAGATCGCCGATGCCGCCGTGAGAGGAAGGCGTGTTTATAAGGATACGGCAGGTCTTCATTCTGTTTCTGAACTTTTCTATCTTATCCTGCTGAGTTACCGTGTCGCAGTACAGCGAGGACGTGTGACCGATACCGCCGTCACGCACAAGCCTGTCCGCCTTGTCCAGAGCGTCGTCGAAATCCTTAGCCTTGTACATCGCAAGAACAGGGGAGAGCTTTTCGTGTGCGAATTCCTCGCTTATGTCAACGCTCGTTACCTCTCCAATGAGTATCTTGGTATCCTCGGGAACTTTCACATCGGCAAGCTCGGCTATCCTGTGAGCCGACTGTCCGACTATCTTAGCGTTGAGCGAGCCGTTTATGATAATGGTCTTTCTGACCTTTTCTGTCTCAGTCTTGGTGAGAAAATGACAGCCACGAGCCTTGAACTCGGCTTTGACATCGCTGTAAATGCTCCTGTCAACGATGACCGACTGCTCCGAAGCGCATATCATACCGTTGTCAAACGTTTTTGAGTGGATTATCGAGGAAACTGCAAGCAGAATATCAGCCGACGAGTCGATAACAGCAGGCGTATTGCCCGCACCCACACCGATAGCAGGCTTTCCGCTTGAATAAGCAGCCTTTACCATTCCCGGGCCGCCCGTAGCAAGTATGCAGTCAGCCTCACGCATAACAGTCTGTGTAAGCTCCAGCGACGGGACATCTATCCAGCCGATTATGCCTTCGGGAGCGCCCGCCTTTACGGCAGCGTCGAGAACAACCTTTGCAGCCTCTATTGTTGACTTCTTAGCCCTCGGGTGAGGCGAGATTATGATACCGTTTCTTGTTTTGAGGCACAAAAGAGCCTTGAAGATAGCTGTCGATGTCGGGTTGGTCGTAGGTATGACCGCAGCGATAACGCCAATAGGCTCGGCGAGCACAGTTGTCCCGTACACCTCGTCACGCTCAATGACATCGCAGGTCTTTACGTTTTTGTATTTGTTGTAGATGTATTCGCTTGCATAGTGGTTCTTGATGACCTTGTCCTCAACTATGCCCATGCCCGTTTCTTCCACGGCAAGCTTAGCAAGAGGTATCCTTGCTTTGTTTGCTGCCAGTGCAGCCGCCCTGAAAATCCTGTCGACCTGCTCCTGAGAGTATGCGGAGAATTCCTCCTGCGCCTTTCTCAGCTCAGCAAGCCTTTTTTCAAGCGCTTCGACGGTGTCTACAAGATAAGCTTTGTTTTCCGCATTAGCCATAAAAATACCTCCGTTTTATTCTGCTGCCGGCGGCTTGGTGCCGTCAGAAACAAGTATTCTCCGAACTGATTTTATTATACAGGAAAAGCGGTATTTTGTCAATTTTAATCTGATACATCTTTTACGCTGTTTTTCAGACTTTATTATGCAAAATGACGATTGGTCATTTTTATGGTCTGACCTGTTCATTTATTCTTTATTTTTCACCTTCCAAAGTCTAAATTAAAACAAATAATGAACAAATACTTATTAAAATATAGACATTTGTGAAAATAACGAAATTGCTCTTGACAATGTTAAAAATCAGTGTATAATGTATACAGCGGGAGTGTTTTCCGCAGCCTTCCGAATGTTTCGGGAAAACCTGAAGGGAATGATGATCAATGAGTGAAAAGAGATTGCTGGCTTCCAGCGACATCTACGATGTTTATGAGCGTGACGGCTATGCTGTCAGAGAGTACAACGACAACGCCTACAAGGAAAAGTGCCTTTATGCCGCACTTACTCACGCAAGGGTCGAAACGACGCTTGTTAATTCATTTATAAAGATACCTACGCTCCACGAGGTCTCTGTGGTAGACGGAAGATGGTCTATCACAATGGACTTTGTCAAGGGCAAGACCATGCAGCAGCTTATGGATGAGGACCCGTCCAATATCGACAAGTACCTCAGCCAGTTCATCGACATACAGACCGAGATACATGCTCAGTATATGCCGCTGCTTTCCAAACTCAAGGATAAGATGACAAGGCAGATAAAGAGCCTCGGTCAGATCGACGAGATAAAGAAATACGAACTGCTCACAAGGCTTGATTCCATGCCAAAGCATATCAAGCTCTGCCACGGCAATTTTGCACCCAAGAACATCATCATCAACGACGAGGGAACGTACGTTATAAACTGGGGCTCCGCAAGACAGGGCAACGCCTCTGCCGATGTTGCAAGGACGTATCTGCTGCTTTGCCTCAATAACCCTTCGCTCGCTGAGCCTTATCTTGATAAGTATTGTCTGAAGAGCGGTACATCAAAGCAGTATGTCCAGGCCTGGCTGCCTATCGTGGCTGCCGCACAGCTCATCAAGGGCAAGCCCGAGGAAAAGGACCTGTTGATGAAATGGATAGATGTTGTGGACTACTCCTGACAAAACAGCATATATTGTGTATCGTTTCTGATTTGAGTAATAATTTTCACAAAAGTTGTATTGTTGATTTGTAATAAATCAGTAATTACTTTTTGTGCATTATTGCATAAAACCATTCTTCGCCGGTAGTGAAATCTGTTCACTATCGGCATTTTTTATGAAAATTTGGTGTAAAGTGTTTACACAAAAAAATCGGTGTGCTATAATCCATAATAGAATAAAATAAATATAGCAGAAAGGAGAACCTCTTGAAAAAAGAGGGATATAGGGGACATGAAAAAGTTTTTACTCGTGACAGTCACAGCTTTGACTATTGCTCTTACAGCAGGCTGCGGTCTTACAGATAAAGAACAAGACAGCGGTTCAAAGCTTACAACTGCATCACAGCAGCAGACGGCATCTGCATCAGCAGGCAGCACCGGTTTCAAGGTGCTTCCGGACAACGCAAAGAAAGCGCTCGACCTTGCCGGCGAAGGTTCAAAGAAGGCTTATCCTTCGGCAGATGAAAACAGATCCTTCGGTTATATGGGCAAAAGCAGCGTGAACGGCTCTGAATGTTATTGCTTCAGCGTATTCGAGACACAGCAGGAGCAGACTTCACAGATCGCTGATATTGCTGTTTCGGCAGATTTCAACAAGGTGTATGCTTCCGACCCCGGCAAGGCTCAGTATAAAGAGATAAGCCTTGTTCAGACCAAATCGGGTCAGTGGTGCGATACCAAAACATCTGCATTTTCTTAAATTTAAGTATCTTTATAAAGCTGCCGCAGTTTTGCGGCAGCTTTTTTGTGTGTAAAAGTGTAACTTTCCGCAGAAATGTGCGTCTATATAAGTGAAGCGCTTCAGAACCAAAGAAAGGAGAAGGGCAGATGACCGATGATGAGCTTATCGCATTGCTTGAGGTCAAGGACAGAAACGCTCTTGTCGAGCTTGAGAATAAGTACGGTGCTTATTGCAAAAGTATAGCTGATAATATCCTGCGAAACAGACAGGACACAGAGGAGTGCCTCAATGACGCTTACCTTGGTGTCTGGAACAGTATCCCGCCGGCAAAGCCCGACGATCTGAAAATGTATGTAGCAGGCGCAGCAAGAAACGCTGCGATCGGGCTTTGGCGAAAAAAGCACGCAGGGAAGCGTGGCAGCGGACATATGGAACTGCTGCTGGAGGAGCTTTCGGATGCAGCCGCTTCCGAGGACAGGTTTGAACAGCTTGAAGATACCGTTGCGCTGAAAGAAGCCTTCAACACATTCCTCGGCTCGCTGAAAAAGGAGCAAAGACGTATCTTTCTGCTTCGCTACTGGTATATGGATACTGTCGGGGAGATCGCACAGAAGCTCGGTATAGGCGAGAGCAAGGTCAAGGTCAGTCTTCACCGAACAAGAAACAAACTGAAGAAAATGTTAGAAAGAGAGGGATTGTTATGAATGATAAAATGCTAGATGTTATAGGACTTGCAGACGAAAAGTATCTGCGTGAAGCAGAAGGCAAGCCGATGATGAAGCAGACTAAACACAGCCGCAGGATATCGGCAAAGATAGCCGCTGTCGCAGCAGCCGCAGCGGTAATGACCGTCACCGCAGGCGCAGTTGCTGTTGCAAAACTGTCGAATAAGGACAGCGTTGAAGATTTCTACGACAGCAGTACTGTGAGCAGGATAGAAAACAGGGGATATGTAAACGGCTCGGTTAGTGAAAACGAGCATTTCCGCATCACTCTTGAAACCGTACTGAAAGATGATTACAAGATGCTGCCTATCATAACGATAGAACCGCTGGATAAACAGGCAGAGGATTATCTTGCCGACAGCGGTGAGATGCCGTATCCTATGACATACTATTCCGATACAAAGGAATATGTAAATAGTAATGTAACGTGTGTTGCACGTGATCTGTTCAAAAAGGGTGATGACAAATTCAGTATGAAGCTGGATATACCGTTTATCTCCCACAACAACAAGCTTGATGTAAACAGACCGCTTACGATCAAGCTATCCGAGGGAAAGAATTTTAGAATTGACGGTTCGGTAAACGAGCCGAGTCTTTTCAGCGGCATTGAGATAAAGATCGACGGATACAATGAGGTCAAAAGCACAAGACTGTATTCGGAAAGCGGCAAGGAACTGTATCTGTCGGAGTTTGGTTTTGTTGCACTGGTCAAATATCCCGAAAACGGTTCATTCTGGAGCGGCAGAATAATATACAAGGACGGCAGGAAAGTCAATGTGGACGAGATATCAAATTACGGTGCAGGACTCGGTCTTGGCAAAAAACAGGATACGGGAATCAGTTTGGATTTCAAGACGTTTATAGATATTGACAGTGTTGAAGCCATTGAAATAATGGGCGAAACGTTCAAAAGAAAGTAACTGTCCGAAAATATGTACAAAAAAGAGAGCCTCCCAAATGGGAGGTTCTCTGTTTATATGTCCAATTATTTACCCAGAAGCTTTACAAGTCTCTCGTTTACGGCTTTGAGGAAATCCTCGGTGTTGACCTTCTGCTTGTTTTCAAGTGTCGAGAGCAGATAAAGGTCACCTGTCATTATGCCGTCCTCGATAGTCTGTATCGTTGCCTTTTCAAGAGCATCGGCAAAGTTCATAAGCTCAGGCAGCTCGTCCAGCTCGCCCCTCTTGCGCAGTGCGCCTGTCCACGCAAACAGCGTAGCTACCGAGTTCGTAGATGTTTCCTCACCCTTGAGGTGCTTGTAGTAGTGGCGCTGTACCGTGCCGTGTGCAGCCTCGTACTCGTAGATGCCGTCGGGCGAAACGAGCACCGATGTCATCATAGCCAGCGAGCCGTAAGCGGTAGCGACCATGTCACTCATAACGTCACCGTCGTAGTTCTTGCAAGCCCAGATGTAGCCGCCGTTTGAACGGATAACTCTTGCCACTGCGTCGTCGATGAGCGTGTAGAAATACTCGATGCCTGCTGCCTCGAATTTCTCCTTGTATTCCTTGTCGAATATCTCCTGGAAGATGTCCTTGAAGGTGTGGTCGTATTTCTTGGAGATAGTGTCCTTTGTTGCAAACCAAAGGTCTTTCTTGGTGTCAAGAGCAAAGTTGAAGCAAGCTCTTGCGAACGAGCCGATAGAATCCTCTCTGTTGTGCAGACCCTGGATAATGCCGGGTGTCTTTTCAAAATCAAAGATAGTCTCTCTTGACTCATTGCCGTCCTTGTCGGTGAGCACAAGCTCAGCCTTTGAGCCCTGGGGACACTTCATCTCAACGTTTTTGTAAACGTCGCCGTAGGCGTGACGGGCGATAGTTATCGGCTTGGTCCAGGTCGGGATATAAGGTGTGATGCCCTTGACGAGAATAGGTGTTCTGAAAACAGTTCCGTCCAGCATCGCTCTGATAGTGCCGTTAGGGGATTTCCACATCTCCTTGAGGTTGTACTCGGGCATTCTTGCAGCGTTAGGCGTAATAGTTGCGCACTTGACTGCAACGCCGTATTTCTTTGTAGCATTTGCAGAGTCGATAGTTACCTGGTCGTTGGTCTCGTTTCTGTGAACGAGCCCGAGGTCGTAGTACTCTGTTTTAAGGTCGATGTAAGGCAGCAGCAGGATATCCTTTATTTCCTGCCAGATGATCCTTGTCATCTCGTCGCCGTCCATTTCGACCAGCGGTGTTTTCATCTGAATTTTGTCCATTTTGGTTTCCTCCTCGAATATTCAATATGGGGCATCGCCCCGTCATTCAAGTCACGACCGGGCGTTAGCCACTTAGGGTTTCGGTGGGAGATTTATTCTCACCACCGAAAGACTAAGATGACCGCCGCCAAAGAGGCGGGGGACATAGGTCGTGGTTATATTTCATACTGTCACAGTGATATCAGAATCCCTTGCTTTTCATGTATACCGAAAGACCTATAGCGATACCCAGTATTACTCCCGGTGTGATGCACCTTTTCAATGCGTCCTCCTTGCCCTCGCTGTCGATTATGAAAGCTTTGAAGGCGGTCACGGCAAGTCCGATGCCTGCTGCAAAAATGGGATACACCCAAAACGGAAGACTGAGAAGCCTTGCCAGAGCCGCACCGAAGCCGAGCGAGAGGATATACAGAAGCGAATCCTTGCTTATGTCCACACTGTCGGCAGAACGAGCGCTGAAAGAGCCTCTGATAAGGAGATTATCCCTCTGGTCACGCCAGAACTCTCTCTTTTTCTGCTTGAGTATCATATTATGAAACTCGTCGTCGCCCATCCTGTTAGGGTTATTCTCGCTCAGATATGACGGGTTTTTAGCCATGTTGTCATAGTCCTCCTGCGAATACTTGGTGGGCTGAGCCTGTCCGTAGGTCTGATAGCTGTTCGCACCCGTGCTGTCCTGCTGTACGTAGGCATCCTGATAGCTGTTGTCCTGATAATAGCCGTCCTGATAGTAGTCCTGCTGACCGTCCTGATAATAGCCGTCCTGATAGTAGTCCTGCTGATAAGCGCCGTCATCGGCAGGAGCGCCCTCATAGTAGTCGCTTCGGTAGGTCGGGTTCTGTGCATAGCGGTCGTAGTCAGCCTGAGTGAAACTCTCGGCTTGCTGCGCAGCGCCTGACTGAAAGTCTCCCTGGAACTCGTCGGCACCGAGCGCATCACTGCGGTATGTCGGATTTTTGGCAAAGTTGTCGTAATCTGCGGACGAATACTGTTTTACGCTGCCTCCTGACGTGCCGCCCTTGTTCCAGTCCAGCGGGTCGTAAGAATCTTTCATAGTATTTTGTTCCCCTATCTTTCTTTTTTATTTATGTTCGTTTATTTTGAAAGCTGTTCTCTTGTGTAGTCGAGAAGACCGCCTGCGAGGATAATATCCCTCGTTCTTCCTGTAAGCTCGCACAGTACGGGTATCTCGTCACCTGTTGTCTTGTTTGTGACCGTGAGCTGGGTCTTGCCTGCTTCGATATCAGCACGCACGTTTTCTATTGTTATCTCGTCGCCCTGGCTGATCTTGTCGTAGTCGTTCTCGTTTACGAATGTCAGCGGGAGAATTCCTGCGTTGATAAGGTTAGCTCTGTGTATCCTTGCAAAGCTCTTTACGAGCACAGCCTTGATACCGAGATAAAGCGGAGCAAGTGCTGCATGCTCTCTTGAAGAACCCTGTCCGTAGTTTGAGCCGCCGACGATTATCGACTTGCCCATATTCTTTGCACGCCTTGGGAACTCCTCGTCGCAGACTGTGAAGCAGTGCTGCGAGATAGCGGGGATATTCGACCTGAGCGGGAGTATCTTTGCGCCTGCCGGCATGATGTGGTCTGTGGTGATGTTGTCGCCGACCTTCAGAGATATCTGGCACTCTATGCTCTCCACCAGCGGAGCTGTTTCGGGGTAAGGCTTGATGTTCGGACCTCTGAGCACCTCGACGCTGTCCATTTCCTCAACGCTTGCTGGCGGAACTACCATATTATCGTTTATCTTGAACTGCTCGGGAACTCTGATATCGGGCATCTCGCCGAGAGTCCTCGGGTCAGTGAGGTAGCCTGTGAGTGCGGAAGCCGCAGCTGTCTCGGGTGATACAAGGTATATCTGTCCGTCCTTTGTTCCGCTTCTGCCGAGAAAGTTTCTGTTGAATGTTCTCAGCGAAACTCCGCTCGAGTTGGGAGCCTGTCCCATGCCGATACAAGGACCGCATGCAGATTCAAGTATCCTTGCGCCGGCATCTATCATCGTTGCCAGAGCGCCGTTTGAGGCCAGCATATTCAGCACCTGCTTTGATCCTGGTGCGATAGCCAGAGAAACGCTCGGGTCAACTGTCTTGCCCTTGAGTATGTAAGCGACCTTCATCATATCAACGAATGACGAGTTGGTGCATGAGCCGATGCAGACCTGGTCTACCTTGAGCTTGCCTATCTCCTCCATGTTCTTTACATTGTCGGGAGAGTGAGGGCATGCAGCCTGAGGAACGAGCTTTGAAAGGTCGATGTCGATGACCTCGTCGTAAACAGCGTCGTCGTCAGCCTTCAGCTCTGTCCATACGCTTCCTCTGTCCTGAGCCTTGAGAAAAGCCTGAGTTATCTCGTCCGACGGGAATATAGATGTTGTTGCGCCAAGCTCTGCTCCCATATTGGTAATAGTCGCTCTTTCGGGAACTGAAAGAGTCTTAACGCCTTCGCCGCAGTATTCCATTACCTTGCCGACGCCGCCCTTGACGGAGATGCGTCTGAGCACTTCAAGGATAACGTCTTTTGCGGAGACCCACGGTGAGAGCTTGCCTGTGAGGTTTACCTTGACTATCTGCGGATAGGTGATGTAATAAGCACCGCCGCCCATAGCGACCGCAACGTCAAGTCCGCCCGCACCGATAGCGATCATACCGATACCGCCGCCAGTCGGGGTGTGGCTGTCCGAACCGATAAGAGTCTTTCCGGGAATGCCGAATCTTTCAAGATGTACCTGGTGGCAGATACCGTTGCCCGGGCGTGAGAAATAGATGCCATGCTTTTTGCAGACAGAACCGATGAATCTGTGGTCGTCGGCATTCTCAAAGCCTGACTGCAAAGTGTTGTGGTCGATGTAAGCCACGCTCTTTTCGGTCTTTACACGGGGAACGCCCATAGCCTCGTACTCGAGGTAAGCCATAGTGCCGGTAGCGTCCTGTGTAAGTGTCTGGTCGATACGGATACCGATCTCGCCGCCCTTGACGAACTCGCCGTCAACGAGGTGAGCCTTCAGTATCTTTTCAGTCAATGTAAGTCCCATAAATCAAAACACCTTCCTGTATAAATTCATACAATACTATTTTAACCCAAAAACCCTTGTTTGTCAAGGAATATGACCTCTTAAAACAACGATTTGCACAATTCACAGCGGCGGGGTCAAAATGTTGGCTGAGTTTGTCCAAAGTTGACAAACGTGCATTTCTTGACAGGACAGGCAGTATAATATATAATAAGTAAAGCTAAGCTGATAGGGAAAGGGGCTTGTTATGAGATTCAGACCTTGTATCGACATACACAACGGAAGTGTCAAGCAGATAGTCGGCGGAAGTCTTGCCGATAAAGGAGATTTTGCCGTTGACAATTTCGTTTCGGGATATGATGCAGCGTATTATTCGGAGCTGTACAGAAAATATGACCTCAGAGGAGGGCATATAATAATACTGAACCCCAGGACCAGCCCGTACTATGAAGCCGATACGGCGCAGGCGTTTTCAGCGCTTAAAGCCTGGGAGGGCGGTCTGCAGCTCGGCGGCGGTATAACCGACGAGAATGCGGGACTGTTTCTTGACAAGGGTGCGAGCCACGTTATCGTCACCAGCTTTGTTTTCAGAAACGGCGAGGTAGCTTGGGATAATCTCGGAAAGCTTATAAAAGCCGTCGGCAGAGAGCGCCTCGTGCTCGACCTGTCCTGCCGTGAAAGGGACGGAAAGCTGTATATCGTGACCGACCGCTGGCAGAAGTTCACCGATGTCGAGCTGAATGAAAAAACGCTTGAGATGCTTTCGGACAGCTGCGATGAGTTCCTTGTCCACGCAGCCGACGTCGAGGGCAGAGCAAAAGGCATACAGGACAGCGTCGCAAAGCTGCTCGGTGAGCATTCTCCGATACCTGCGACCTATGCAGGCGGTATTTCCGGCTTTGACGACCTTGAAAAGCTGAAGGTGCTCGGCAAGGGAAAGATAGACTTTACCGTCGGCTCGGCACTGGATATCTTCGGCGGCAGCATGAGCTTTGAGCGCACCGTGTCGTTCGGAAAATGACAGCATTGGACAAAAGCAACAATAATACTGCGTATTTCCGGCTGTATTTGTAAGAAAAATGTTTGCAATCCGTGCGATTTCGTGGTATAATATATTGGTGTGCTTTTTGCACATACAGGGGACACGGTCCCGACGGAAAAAATGTGAAGGGAAGCGGTTTTATGTCTAAACTGCGTGTAGCGGTACTGTTCGGCGGTAAGTCCAACGAACATGACATTTCCAGAGTTTCGGCTGCTCATATCATCAAGAGCATACCCAAGGATAAATATGATGTTGTCTGCATCGGCATCACCAAGAAAGGACACTGGCTGAAATACATAGGTGATATCGACGATATCCCTGCCGGCAAGTGGGAGACTCATCCCGACAACGTCCCCTGCGTGCTCAGCCCCGATCCTGTCGATAAGGGCTTCCTTGCGATAAACGCTGACGGCGAGGTCAGCCATCTTAAAGTAGACTGCGTTTTCCCTGTCCTGCACGGCAAAAACGGCGAGGACGGAACTGTACAGGGACTGCTGGAGCTGGCACAGCTGCCTTTTGTCGGCTGCGACCTTATAAGCTCCGCAAACTGTATGGATAAGGAGCTTACGCACATCGTACTTGCTTCAAACGGCATCAAGACCGCAAAATATATACCCATCAGATTCTACGAGCTTGCACAACTTGACGAAAAGTGCGCCCTTATGGAAAAATCGCTGAAATATCCTATGTACGTCAAGCCCGTGAACTGCGGCTCGTCTGTCGGGATCACCAAGGCAACTGACCTTGAAAGCCTCAGAAACGGTATCAAAATGGCTTTCGCACACGACAAGAAGGTCATCGTCGAGGAAGGCATCGACGGCATCGAGTGCGAGTGTGCCGTTATTGGCAACGAAAAGCCTATGGCTTCATCAGTCGGCGAGATAAGCGCTGCAAACGATTTTTATGACTTTGATGCAAAATACTGCAACTGCGAATCAAAGACATATATCCCCGCAAGGATACCTGTGGAGAGCATGAATGCTATCAGAGATACAGCAGTCAGAGCATACAGAGCTATGGGCTGCTGCGGACTTGCAAGGGTAGACTTCTTCCTTTGCACCGATGGTGAGGTAATACTCAACGAGATCAACACAATGCCGGGTCATACGCCTATCAGTATGTATCCGCAGCTTATGAAATATGACGGAATGGAATTTGAGGAGCAGGAGGACAGGCTGATAAAGCTTGCACTCGAAAGAGCAGGGGTAGACTATGAATAATTCTGCTATCGGAGTTTTCGATTCGGGCGTCGGCGGACTGACCTGCGTAGACGAGCTGAGAAAGCTCATGCCCGGTGAGAATATCGTCTATCTCGGCGACACCGCAAGGATTCCCTACGGTACAAAGAGCAAGGATACGATATATTCCTACGCCAAGCAGGATATCGCATTTCTCGAACAGCACGATGTCAAGATGATACTTGTTGCCTGCGGCACGGTGTCGTCGGTAATGATGTCTATGCCCGTGTTTGAGGACAGCAGGACAGAGCTGAAAAGCGGCGTTGTCGTTCCTGCGGCACACGCAGCCTGCGCAGCGACCAAGAACAAGCGCATCGGCGTAATAGGGACCAGCGCCACCATAAAAAGCGGAAGCTACGGCAAAGTGATACATGAGATAATGCCTGACGTAAAGGTAGTGGGAATGGCTTGTCCGATGTTCGTTCCGCTTGTCGAGAACGGCTATACCGCAAAGGATTGTGAGCCTGCACGCTATTTCGCAAGAGAATATCTCGAGATAATGAAAAAAGAGCAGGTCGATACGCTTATTCTGGGCTGTACCCATTATCCGCACCTCAGCGCTTTGATAAGCGATATAATGGGCGACGGCGTAACGCTTATCTCGTCGGGTGCAGAGCTTGCAAAGCACGCACTCAAAACACTCAGCTATAACGACGCACTTTGCTCGCCGCAGCAGCAGGGGAAGCTTGAGCTTTACTGCACCGACAGCGAGGAGCTTTTCAGCGAGAACGTTGAAAAGCTGATGAGCAGAGATATAAATGCAAAGATATCAAAATGCACCCTTAAATTTTAAGGAGGATAAGAATTGTTAAAACAGGACGTTTCAATGAAGCTTGTCAGCAGTCAGTCTGACGGAGAGCAGAAGGAATCGACAGAGCTTCTTTCAAGAGCTGTTTACGAAAAAACGAACAGCGGATATAAGCTGACCTATGACGAGTCCGAGGCTACGGGCTTCAAAGGGAGCACTACCACGATAGAGCTTTTTGACGGCAAGAAGGTCGTTATGTCAAGAACGGGCAGCGTTATCTCCAATCTTATAGTCGAGCTCGGCAAAAAGCACCACTGCGTCTACGGAACGCCCTACGGCGACCTTATGGTAGGCGTCAATGCCAACTATATCCACTCCGAACTTGACGACAACGGCGGAAAGCTCGATTTCAAATACGTTATCGACGTAAATTCGAGCTATGTCGGCGATTTTGATATTTCCATAGAAGTTAAATAGAGAGGACGAGTAAAATGACAGATCTGGTAAACCAAGCTTATTCACAGACCAAGGAGCTTGTTATGCAGGCTCTGGGAGAGCTAGTGGCAGAGGGTACTTTCCCCGCCGAGCCTATCCCTGCTTTTATAGCCGAGATACCTGCCGATCCGAAGAACGGCGACATCTCGACCAACGCTGCGATGGTCTGCGCAAGACCGTTCAAGAGCAACCCAAGAGCGATAGCTCAGAGCATAGCCGAAAAGATCAGACTTGACGGCAGCTGCTTTGAAAGGTGCGAGGTCGCAGGACCCGGATTTATAAACTTCTTCTTCTCGCCCGAGTGGTACAGCAGCGTTGTCAATGCTGTCAACAGCGAAAAGGAGAGCTACGGCTCGACCGATATGGGCAAGGGCAAAAGAGTTCTCGTTGAATTTGTCTCGGCAAACCCGACAGGACCTATGCATATCGGAAATGCAAGAGGCGGAGCTATCGGCGACTGCCTTGCAGCTGTGCTTGAAAAAGCGGGCTACGGCGTTGAAAGAGAGTTCTATGTGAACGATGCGGGCAATCAGATAGAAAAGTTCGGAAAATCACTTTCATTAAGATATATGCAGATACTCAGCGATGCCGGACAGGCTGTTGTGAACAAAAACCTCGGCATAGAGGATTTCTGTAAGGAAGTTTACGGCGAGGACGGAAACAGACCCGAGTTCCCGATGCCCGAGGACGTTTATCTCGGAATGGATATTATTGCCCACGCTAAAAGCTACTACGACAAGTTCGGCAAAGCCGCAGGCGAAATGTCCGAGGAGGACAGAAGAAAGGCGCTCGTTGACTTTGCTCTGCCGATAAATATCGAGGGTCTTCACAGAGACCTTGAAAAGTACCGCATCGTCTACGATACCTGGTTCAGAGAGAGCACGCTCCACAACGACGGCTCCGTGAAGGATATCATCGAAAAGCTCAAAGCAAGCGGTCATACCTACGAAAAGGACGGCGCTCTGTGGTTCAGAACGACCGATTTCGGCGATGAGAAGGACAGAGTTCTCGTGCGTGAGAACGGCATTCCTACATACCTTGTTCCCGATATCGCCTACCACTACAATAAGCTCGCCGTCAGAAAATTCGACAAGGCTGTCGATATCTTCGGCGCAGATCATCACGGCTATATCGCAAGGATAAAGGCTTCCATGACCGCACTCGGCGTTGACGAGAAAAAGCTCGATATCGTTATAATGCAGATGGTAAGACTCGTCAGAAACGGCGAGGTGTACAAGCTCTCCAAGCGTTCGGGCAAGGCTATCACGCTCAACACTCTGCTCGACGAGATTCCGATAGACGCAGCAAGATTTTTCTTCAATCTGCGTGAGCCGGATTCACAGTTCGACTTCGACCTTGACCTTGCAGTCTCCGAGTCAAGCCAGAACCCCGTTTACTATGTTCAGTATGCACATGCAAGGATCTGCTCCGTTCTCAAAAAGGCAGCAGAGGAAAACATCACGTTAAAACCGTTTGATACTCAAAGCGCAAAGCTTCTTGACAGCGCTGAGGAAAAAGCGATAATCAAGCTTCTTGCTAATCTTCCCGAGGTCATCAACGATGCCGCAAGGAATTACGACCCCGCAAAGGTCACCAAGTATGCTATCGACCTGGCGACCCTGTACCATAAGTTCTATAACGCCTGCCGCATAATCGGCGAGGAGGAAGGAATTATGCAGGCAAGGCTGTCGCTGTCCGTTGCTGTTAAGCAGGTCATCTCAAATATCCTTGATATGCTCAAGATAACCTGTCCGGAGTCGATGTGATGAGTATTGCAGAAAAGATCGCAGGTCAGATGTCTGCTGTACGCTGGGTGCTGCTTGCGCTCGAGCTTCTGCTCGCTGCGTGGTTTATTGCCGCTGTCCCGTTCGTCAACGCAGGAACGGTCGTCGGATTGGCAGCCTGTGCTGCGTTTATGGCTGTAACAGTCGGCTGGAGCAGCTTCAAGGGCTTGCTGAAAAAACTATGGGCAGCAGGAGGCGGAAAAGCTGTGGTAATCACAGTTTCGGTAATTCTCGCAGCTGCGGTCTTGTATATCGTCCTGCTGAATATAATGATGCTTACGGCTGCTTTCAATAAGCCCGAAAAGCCTAACGTGGTCGTCGTTCTCGGCTGCCAGGTCAGAGGCGACAGACCTTCAAAAATGCTTCGCCGCAGACTTGATGCCGCAAAGGAACTGCTCGACGAGCACCCCGAGGTGCCGTGCGTAGTTTCGGGCGGACAGGGCAGCGACGAGAAAATGACCGAAGCCGAGTGTATGAAAAACTACCTCGTTGAAAACGGTATATCTGCCGACAGGATAATCGTCGAGGACAAGTCCAAAACGACATTTGAAAACATCAAATTCACGTTTGAAAAGCTCGACGAGCTTGGCATAAGCAGGGATATAACCATAGTCACCGACGGCTACCACCAGTACCGTGCAAACCTTATCGCAAAGGAACAGGGCGCAGGCGAGGTAACGTCATACAGCGCAGATACCGAGTTCAGACACATCGCTTCGCATTGGGTAAGAGAGTGGATGGCTCTCACAAAATTCTTTATACTCGGAACATAAAAACAGGCTGCTGTACATTTTTTTGTACAGCAGCCTTTGCTTATTATCTGTCATTTTAATTATTAAAGCGTATGATCTGATTTTCGGCGTCTACCACGGCATCCGTTCCGAACGGGATTATGCATCGTGGCATTGCGTGACCGATGTTTAAATTACAAACGATCGGCAGATCGGGCCTGTCTATCACCTGAACAAGCAGCTTTTTATAATCATCTGCAAATGCCTCGTCCATGGGCTTGCCGACCAGAACGCCCGAGACTTGCTCAAACACGCCTGTTTGCCTGAGATATTCAAGCGACCTGCGGTATTTTTCCGGCGAAGGCTTTTCTTCGCTCGATTCGAGCAGCAATATCTTTCCTTTCCAGTCGTCCTTATCAGGGAACAGCTTATACTTTTGGCACATTTGCGGCATATCTGCATAGCGATCATCACAGAACATATCGTACATCGAGCAGATGCAGCCGCCGAGTATCTGTCCCGAAAAGACAGATGCGCCCTGCAAAAGCTCAAATCCGCTGTTTTGGTGCGATACGAGCGGCTTCCCGACCTGATCGGGGGTGAAAGCCTTTCTTTCCTCATACCAGACATCAGACGGTGTTATCTCGCTGATCGTTCCGGTGGTGACAAGTTCCTCGAAATACTTCTTTGTATACGGCAGCATCTCGTCGCTCAGCTCGCAGATATCCGACAGGAATGACTGACCGTAGAATGAACGAACTCCGAGCTTGTGAAGCATAAAGTGGTTGAGCGTCGTGTCGGAAAACCCGAGGAACACCTTGTCGTTTACAGCGCCGGCAAGCTCGCCGTTATCGAACAGATAGGGCAGCAGGCGGTAGGTATCGTCACCGCCGATAGCACAAAGTATCATATCTAAATTCGGGTCTTTGTATGCCAAAAGCAGATCTTCCGCTCTTTTTTCCGGGTGTGCGAATGTATATTCCATGCCTTTGAGAGCATTCGGCATAAACGTAACGTTCAGGCCAAGCTCTTTGAGCCTGCACAGACCTATATCAAGTTCAAACTTGACGAACGGCTCGCCAGCAAGACCGCACGACAGGCTTACGACCGCAATATTCTTTATCATATAAATCCCTGTATTATCCTTCGTTTGCGTTGTTGATAGCCGACAGCAGTGCTCTTATAGAGGATACGATGATATCCGAGTGCCTGCCTGCGCCCCAGAAGGTCTTTCCGTCCTTTGAGATAGAAACGTAGGAAACGGCTTCGGAGTTTGTCTTTCTTTCAAGTGCGTGCTCCTGATATGTTTCAAGGGAGAACTCAAATCCGATAGCCTTGCGCAAAGCGTTTGCCACAGAGTCGAGACGTCCGTTGCCCTCGCCCTCGTAAATCTGCGCCTCGCCGCCGTTTACCGATGCGGTCACCTTAGCTCTTATTCTGTCGCCTTCAAGCTGAGTGTAGTGCTCCTGCGTCGCATTGACATAGGTAGCCTTGTTGAGGTATTCCTTCTTGAAGATGTCGTAGACCTCATCTGGCTTGAGCTCCTTGTGAAGGTGATCCGAAACGCTCTTTACCTTGTAGCCGAAATCCTCACGCATCTTCTTGGGCAGGTCGTAGCCGAACTGTGTCTGGAGCACGAAGCCTATGCCGCCCTTGCCCGACTGCGAGTTGATACGGATAACGTCCGCATCGTACTCTCTGCCGACGTCGTGCGGGTCGATAGGAAGATACGGTACTGTCCATGCGTCGATGCTCTTTTCCTTGCGCCAGTTCATACCCTTTGCGATAGCGTCCTGATGCGAGCCGGAGAATGCGGCGAACACCAGCGCACCGGAGTACGGGCTTCTCGGGCTTACAGTCATTCTTGTTACCCTCTCGTAAAGCTCGACCAGAGTAGGCATATCCGAAAAATCGAGCTTCGGGTCAACGCCCTGGGAAAACATATTCATAGCGACAGTAACGATATCTGCGTTGCCTGTTCTCTCGCCGTTTCCGAAGCATGTGCCCTCTATCCTGTCGCCGCCTGCGAGCAGTCCCATCTCACAGTCCGCAACAGCACAGCCTCTGTCGTTGTGCGGGTGAAGCGAAACGATAAGGTTCTCTCTGTTGTGCATCGTCTTGCACATATATTCTATCTGCTGAGCGTAAACGTGCGGCATTGATACCTCCACCGTAACGGGCAGATTGATTATTACCTTGTCCTCGGGAGTCGGCTTCCATATGTCGATGACAGCGTTGCAGATATCTCTTGCAAATTCCATTTCCGTACCCGTGAAGCTCTCGGGAGAGTATTCAAATCTGAAATTGGATTCGCCCTTGTACATCTCTCTGTATTTGTTGAGAAGCTCTGCGCCGTCGGTAGCTATCTTGATTATCTCTTCCTTGCTCTTTCTGAACACCTGCTCTCTCTGAGCAACGGAGGTCGAGTTGTAAAGATGTACGATAGCGTTCTTTACGCCCCTGAGAGCCTCAAATGTCTTTTTGATGATATGCTCTCTTGACTGCGTGAGCACCTGTATCGTAACATCGTCCGGTATCATATCCTTCTCGATAAGCGTGCGGCAGAACTCATACTCCGTTTCCGAAGCGGCAGGGAAGCCTATCTCTATCTCCTTGAAGCCTATCTTTACAAGATGCTCGAAGAACTCCAGCTTCTCCTCAAGGCTCATCGGGATAACCAGCGCCTGGTTGCCGTCACGAAGGTCAACAGAGCACCATACCGGAGCTTTTTCAACGCTGTCCTTCTTTGTCCATTCCATACATCTTTCGGGCGGCAGGAAATATCCTACCGAATACTTCTTGTAGTTTTCCATACTAACAATTCCTTTCTCTTTTGATTTAAAAATCGTTGTACGGGGAAATAAAAAATCGTCTTCCCCCGATTAACAGGAGAGACGAGTTTACCCGTGTTACCACTCTCATTCGCATACAGCTCACACTGTATACCTCAGCCACATCTTAACAATGTGTGTTCCTTTTAACGGCGGAAACCCGAATGCAGCTACCGTAGCAAAAGCCGTTTCACCGCATCTGCTCAAGGACGAGCTATTACAGACCGTACACGCTGCCTTACACCGCCCGGCAGCTCTCTGTGCAGTACGCACCTGCTTTTCTTCCTTTCAAAGCATTTAGTATATATAACCATTATAGCCACCCAGTCACTCCTTGTCAAGCACTTTTTCAAATTTAACACTTTGTTTATATCTGCCCTCGCATCGCAGGCGTTGACATATCTTTATATTTGTTATATAATAAATAGGAGTATGTTAGTGAATTATAACCGCTAAAAAAAGGAGAATGCTATGATATACGAAAGCATAAAAAAACTTGTCTGCTACGGACTTTCAACAGGACTTATCGCCCCGGGTGACAGGGTCTATGCGACAAACCGCCTGCTGGAGATACTCGGTCTTGACGATTACGAGGAGCCGCCGCAGGATTATACCGATGTCGATCTTGAAAGCACACTTGCACAGCTTCTTGACTTTGCCTGTGAAAAAGGGCTTTGCCCCGACAGTATAGCATACCGTGACCTGTTCGATACAAAGCTGATGTCGGCGCTTGCGCCGCGCCCGAGTGAGGTCGAGCGTGTATTTTTCAACCTTTATGAGCAGTCCCCGAAGAAAGCGACCGACTATTTTTACAAATTCTCGCAGGATACCGATTATATCCGCCGCTACCGCATAAAAAAGGATATAAGGTGGAAGGCTCAGACCGAGTACGGGGAGATAGATATCACCGTAAACCTTTCTAAGCCCGAAAAAGACCCCAAGGCTATCGCCGCCGCTAAGCTCGCAAAGCAGTCGGGCTATCCCAAGTGCCTGCTGTGCTATGAGAATGTCGGCTATGCGGGCAGAGCAGATTCGCCCGCAAGACAGACCCACCGTGTTATCCCGCTGAAGATAGACGGACAGGACTGGGGCTTTCAGTATTCTCCTTATGTGTATTACAACGAGCACTGTATCGTTTTCAACAAGCTCCATACGCCTATGGTCATCGACAAAAGCGTGTTCAATAAGCTTTTTGACTTTATAGATATGTTCCCGCATTACATCATAGGCTCCAATGCTGACCTTCCGATAGTCGGCGGCTCGATACTTTCACACGAGCATTTCCAGGGCGGTAATTATGAGTTCCCTATGGCAAAAGCACCCGTTGAGAAGGAGCTTGTCTTCAAGGGCTTTGAAAACGTAAAAGCCGGCATAGTCAGATGGCCGATGTCCGTTATAAGGCTTAGTTCGCCCGACAGGAACAGCCTTGTCGAGCTTGCCGATAAGATACTCAGATGCTGGAGAGGCTATACCGACGAGAGCGTTTTCGTTTTTGCAAAGACTGATGCGCAACCGCACAACACCATAACCCCGATAGCAAGAATGAACGGCGGAAACTATGAGCTTGACCTGGTGCTCAGAAACAATATCACTACGCAGCAGCACCCGCTGGGCGTTTACCACCCGCACGCAGAGCTTCACCATATAAAGAAGGAAAACATCGGTCTTATCGAGGTGATGGGACTTGCCGTTCTGCCTGCAAGACTTAAAACAGAAATGCAGCAGCTCGCACAGCAGCTCGTTAAAAACACCGCCGACGGACTTGAAGCAGACAGCACGCTTTCCAAGCACGCCGACTGGGCAAGGGAGCTTTGCAAAAAGTACACCTTCACCGAGGATAACGTGACCGAAATAATCAGAAAAGAAATAGGCATCGTCTTTGCAAAGGTCCTTGAACACGCAGGCGTTTTCAAGCGTGACGAACAGGGACGCAAGGCATTTGAACGGTTTGCCGCTGCAGTGAACAAAGAAGAGTAAGGAAGCGTAAAAATGATTTCCAAGGAGAACTGCAAAAAGAAAAAAAAACTCACCGTCATTATGATACTGCCCATAGCCGCAGCTGTGGGGACGTTTTTGTTTTTCGTCATCCGACAGCTCATCATCAGCAGCGCAAGAAAAAAAGCCTACGATGTCAAGCCTCTGACGGTAGAGCAGATACAGACGGTCAAGAACGATACAAAGGCTAAAAAGCTGATGATAGTCGCCCACCCCGACGACGATACTATCTGGGGCGGGGCACATATAAGGTCGGGAGACTATTTTATCGTCTGCATCACCAACGCAAGAAACGACACCCGAAAAGCCGAGTTTGAAAAAATGCTGTCCATTACGGGCAACAGCGGATATATCCTGGAATATCCCGACAAGGTCGCAGGTATCCGTGACGAATGGACGCAGGTGCGTGACAAGATCGAGAACGACCTTGAAAGGCTTATGACCTGTAAGGACTGGGAGCTTATCGTCACCCACAATAAAGAGGGCGAGTACGGTCATCAGCATCATATCTACACTCACAGTATAGTCACAGGGATATACGATAAGGAGTCGCTGAAGCCGCCGCTTTACAATTTCGGTACATACCATTCCAAAAAGAAGCTGCCCGAATTTGAGAGCGAAATGACAAGGATAAGCGATGACGATTACAGCTATAAGTGTGAGCTCGTAAAGGTCTACGAGTCGCAGGACTATGCCGTAAACAAGTTCTATCATATGCTTGCTTACGAAATGTGGACACAGTACGAGCAGTATTCGGAAAACCCGCAGTACAAAAACAGATAGCGGGGAATAAGGGGTAAACAAAATGAAACTGAAAAAGAACAACTGGATACATCTTGCCGTGCTTACGCTTATGTATCTTGCAATGGTGCTTGCGATAACGGGCTTCAAGTATGCTTACGGCTCCGACCTTGACTGGTCGGCACAGCACTTTGCTATACCGGATAATTTCCGCAGAGAATTCTACCGGACGGGAAACCTTTTCCCGAGCTTCCTTTTCAATATCGGAGCAGGGGAGAACATATACGACCTTTCGTATTACGGGCTGTTTTCGCCTATAATTCTTCTTAGCTATCTTTTCCCGTTCGTGCCGATGTATATCTACATACAGGCTGTATCGGTGCTCGGCGTTATAGTCAGCATCTTCCTGTTTTACAGGTGGACGCTGCGCAAATTCGACAGCCGCACGGCGTTCGTGCTCACGGTGCTGTTTGAGTTTTCGACAAGCTTTTCTCTGCACAGCCACAGACACATAATGTTTGTGAGCTATATGCCGTTTCTTCTGCTCGCATTCAACGCAGTCGAGGATTATTTCCTCGGCAGAAGAAAGTATATGCTGGTCATCTATACGTTTTTGTGTATAATGTGCTGCTACTTTTTCGGCGTTTCAGCCTGTGCGGCGATAGCCGTATACGGCGTATACGAGTACCTGCGAACGACTCCGGAAGTAACGCTCAGAGGCCTCTGGAAAAAAGGCTCGCACTTTGCGGGCAGGATAATTACCGCAGTTATGCTGTCTGGGATACTCCTGCTGCCTACGCTTTACTGCCTGCTCAGCGGGCGTGATGCGGGCAACAGTTCAATAGAGCTTTCGTCGCTGTTCCCAAAACCCGATATCAGCTTTTTCTGCTACGATACCTACGGAATGGGTCTTACCCTCACAGCGCTGATAGCTGTCGTTTCCGCAGTCGTTTCCAAAAACAAAAAGCATATAAGATTTCTCGGGATAACTATGCTTGCCCTGCTTATGCTGCCTGTGTTCGTTTTCGCACTCAACGGCACGCTGTATATCGACTCAAAGGTGCTTATCCCGTTTATGCCGCTTTGCCTGCTGCTTGTCGGAAGAATGTCCGAGCAGATACAGGACAGGAGCTTTTCGTGGAAGCTGACATTTCCCGTTACAGCGCTGCTCGCAGGCTCATTTGTTCTGTTCGTGTCCGCAAACCAGCTCGTTAAAAGGATAATGCTTATAGACGTTATCGCTTTGGCTGTCGTAATAGCGGTATATCTGTTTGCGAAAAAGAGGATAGTCATTCAGACAGGGGTTATGACGATAGCCGTTATCGCAGGCTTCGTTGCCAATTATAATGATGAGCTCACCGAGCTTTCGAAGCTTGAGCACCTTTACGGCAGCGATATGTATTCTGTTATGCAGACTGTTGAGGACGACCCCGATGTCGTTCGCACAGCTAACCTTATCGAACGCTGCGATACTCCGAACACCGTCTACAACAACAGCCACCTGACAAGCACTATCTATTCCTCTGTTCATAACAAGAATTACAACAGATTCTATTTTGAGGGCATCTACAACGAAAACGAGTTCAGAAATCCTGCCCTTACTACCCAGTCACAAAGCATTATCCACCAGCTTTATATGGGCGAAAAGTATCTGCTGTCTGACGGCAGGACAAAGCCATCATCGCTTTACGAGCCTGCTGCACAAAAAGGAGATATCACGCTTTACAAGTGTGATGCCGCAATGCCGATAGCCTACTGCTCGAGCGACCTGCTCAACGAAAAGGCTTATCTCGATATTAAGTACCCCTACTGCCTCGATGCGCTTATGAGCAGGACAGTCGTTTCACAGGGCGGAAGCGACAGCTTTGAAAGTGACAGGATCACTCCGGCCGATGCCCCCGTGATAAAGGACATCGACGGTATAACCGAAAGCAGCGACGGCTACAATGTCAGACTCCAAAAGACTATCAGCTTCGACGTCGCTTTGAAAAAGCCCGTTGCTTCCGACGAGATACTGCTTATCTCTTTTGACGTTGACAACGACCTGCGTGACAAGGGGCTGTCCGCAGGAGATGCAAAGGTGTTCATCGACGGCATAAAGAACAACCTTACAGACCCCGGGTGGAAATACTACAACAACAATACCACCTTTGAATATGTGGTTTCCCCGCACGATAACGTTCCCGTCACAGAGCTTAAAATGAAATTCATGAAGGGCAACTACGATATAAGAAATATACGCTGCTATATAATGAAGCTCTCACAGCGCAAAAACATCGACAGATTTGTCTTTGACAAGGAAAAGACAAAGGGCGACGATATCGCCGGCAGCATCGACGTTAAAAAGGACGGATATTTCAGAGTGAGCGTTCCGTATTCAGAGGGCTTCACCGCCTTCGTTGACGGCGAAAAGACCGAAGTGGAATGTGTGGATACCGCATTTATCGGTTTCCCACTGTCCGAGGGTCACCATGATATAAAGATAACCTTTACCGCACCGCTGAAAAAAGAAGGCCTGCTGATGTCAGCAGGCGGAGCTGTGGTGCTTGCGGTGCTTATCGTGTTTGAGTGCCTTTGCAAAAAGAAGAATGAAAAACAGGAAGTGAAATGATGAGCCTGAATAATGACAGGATAAGCGAGTATCTGAACGGTCTGAGCTATAACGCATACGAAAGTATGGGTGCGCATCTTTCCGACGGCGGTGCCGAATTCGTGACCTATGCGCCCAATGCGGTCAATGTTGAGCTTATGCTTAACGGCTCGGTGTTTGAGATGCAACGTGACGACCGTGGTATCTGGAGCTGTTTCCGTGAAAGGGCAGGGCAGGGGGATATCTACCAGTTCATCATCACCACGAAAACGCTGGAAAAGCATTACCGTTCCGACCCGTTTGCATTTTACAGCGAGGTGCGCCCGAAAAATGCGTCTATCCTTTATGATATGGACAGCTATCAGTGGGGCGACGGCGATTGGCTCGCTTGTCGTGACAAGAATTACGAAAAGCCTCTGAACATTTACGAGATGCATTTCGGCAGCTGGCGCATCAAGGAAGGCAAGTACGAAACAGAGCGTTTTTACCGCTACGAAGAAATGGCGGATATCCTTATCCCGTATATAAAGGAAATGGGCTATACCCATATCGAGCTTCTTCCGCTTACCGAGCATCCTTTCGACGGCTCGTGGGGCTACCAGGTGACCGGATACTATTCCGCCACCAGCCGCTACGGCGACCCAAACGGTCTGAAAACCTTTATCGACCGCTGCCACGCTTCGGGTATCGGCGTAATACTCGACTTCGTTCCCGTGCATTTCGCAAGAGACTTCTTTGCACTTCATATCTACGACGGCGGCTATGTTTTTGAAAGTGAAAATGAAAACGAGCGATACAGCGAGTGGAACACGGCTCTGTTCGATTACTCCAAGCCGCACGTTCTCAGCTTTATGAAATCGGCGGTCAATTTCTGGATAGAAAAGTACCATATCGACGGTATCCGCTTTGACGCAGTTGCAAACCTTATCTACCGCCACGGCAGAAAAGATATGCCGATAAACGACAGCGGACTGTGGTTCGTCAGAGATACGAACTATACTATGCAAAAGCTCCACCCCGACGTTATGCTCTTTGCCGAGGATTCGACCGACTACGCAAAGGTCACCGCACCTGTCGAATACGGCGGGCTCGGCTTTGACTATAAGTGGGACCTCGGCTTTATGAACGATACCATAAACTATATCAAGACCCCTGCTAACGAAAGACCCAAGCACCACAACAAAATGACCTTCTCGATGAGCTATTTTTACAGTGACCTTTTTATCCTGCCGTATTCTCACGACGAGGTCGTCCACGGCAAAATGACAATGCTCGACAAGGCGCAGGGCAGCCACGAACAGAAAATGTCAACTATAAGGGCGTTTTATATGTGGCAGATGACCCACCCGGGCAAAAAGCTCAGCTTTATGGGCAACGAGCTGGGGGAGTATATGGAGTGGCGTGAGGACAAGGAGCTTGGCTGGAACCTGCTGACATACCCCTCGCACGACTCCCTGCACGAGTTCGTAAAGCACCTCAATCACATCTATAAGTCCGAGCCTGCGCTTTATAAGTTTGATTACAACGCCGCATCGTTCCGCTGGGTCGATGCCGATAACCGTGGCAGGAGCATATTTGCGTTCCAGCGCAACGACCTCGAAGGCCACCTTATCTATTGCGTTTTCAACTTCTCGGCGAGCAGGCAGAATTATGCTCTTAACGTCAACGTCAACGGCGAGTTCGAGGAGCTTATCAATTCCGACAGGGATATTTACAGCGGCTCCAACTGCCTCAACGAGCATTGCTTTGCAAGCAGCTATAAGCTCAATATCAACCTTGCACCGCTGTCCGCCGTTATGCTGAGAAAAAAGCCCTAGGCTTTATATCAAGTCCGAGGGCTGAAAAGCAATATCCGCGCCGTCACGGATAAGACCGCACTGTCCCGCATAACGCTTCTGAACGATGCTGTGCGGAGGAATCACAAATACCTCCCGTCCAAGCTCCAGAGCATGCGATACCGTGTTAAGACAGCCGCTTTTGTCCGACGCCTCAATAACAAGGAGCTTTTGAGACAATGCACCTATAAGCCTGTTCCTGCGAATGAAATTCTCGGGGACAGGCTTTGTTTTCGGAGCGAATTCCGATATTACCGCACCTTGTCGGGCTATGCGCCTCTGAAGCTCAAGACAGCCGTGCGGATAATCGTACCCGATGCCGCATCCGAGAACGGAAACAGTCTTGCCGCCGCTGTTCAGACAGGCACAATGCGCAGTCTGGTCCGTGCCGAGCGCAAACCCGCTGACGATGACCTTCCCCCTTGCCGCAAGCTCACCGGAGAAGCGCCTGCATACCCCGAGAGAGTATTCGCTCGCACGCCTTGCACCGATAATGCCTATACTGCTTTCTTCCGAAAGCGCCGTTGTGTCGCCCCTTACATAGACCACAACGGGAGGCAAAGTCTCAAAGAAACAGCGGGGGAATTTTTCGTCCTGCTGGGTAAGTATTTCTATGCCTTCAGCAGCACACTCGTCAATTATGCTCTGTACCGCAGTATCGTCAAAGCGTCGGCGTGATATGCCTGCAAGCACGCCTTCAGCGCTTCCGTGTTTTTTCAAAAGCGCTGAAAACTCAGTTTCGTGGCCGCTGAATACCAGTGAGCATTTTATCCACGCCGCAAGCTCTGCAAAACGATCCATTTTCCCAACTCCTTCCCGCTGTGTTACTGATTATGATACCATATCCTGTTAGAATAATCAACCCTGCTGCCGCCTGTATTTGCACTAATGCACAAGTTAAGAACGTTAGTTTTGTTTAAGTCTACAAAAACAATGACGATGTGCTTAAATACTGTGTACTATCTTTGACAAATGTGGTACAATAACCTTGTACGGATCACACTCATCAATTAAAAGGTGGTGCAGCAAATGAAAATTGATATCCGCTGGACAAACAGCCTCTGCAGAAAAGCAGGATTATCCCTTGCAGCACTTTTGCTTTTCGTTATCGCACTTTCGACCGCCGTTTCCAAAAGCAGGGCTTCGGACGAAAATGACAGTTCCTCTGCGGCCGAGTCATCCTCGCAGGCTCCCGTTATAAAGTACGATACGAGATACGAGCAGATGAACAACAGCGCCTTTGAAGAAAACTCGGGGCTTCTTGCACTTGACAGCAAGGACAGCCGCTATGCGTCCGAGGGTACCGATTTTGATTCTATCTATCCGTATCTGTTCAACGACAAGGGTGACCAGATAATGACCACCAGCAGTACGTCTGTCTGCGGAGAAAAGGAAATGCTCACCCAGCTCAACAAAATGGTAAGTGACTTTTCCGCACAGACAGGGCTCAAAACTATAATGGTGCGCAACGCATCGTTCAAGACCAACGATAAGCTTTACCCTTCGCAGTTCGACGTAGAGGACAAAAAAGACGAAAAGACCGCTGTGACCGATAAGGGAACGGTAAGCTCCGACGGCTGCTATGAACACCTCTCGGGACTTGCGGTAGACCTTCAGCTGTATGAAGCTGATAAGGGAGCATATCCGCAGTTCACAGGAGAAGGGCAGTACAGCTGGATAGTTGAGAATTGCTATAAATACGGCTTTGTGCAAAGATATACCGCAGCAAAGCAGCAGGTCACCGGCGTTGAAGCCAAGGCTGACCATTTCAGATATGTCGGTCGGGTCTTTGCAAAGATAATGCACGACAACGACCTTGCGCTTGAGGAGATATACGCATTTTTGCAGAAATACAGCTACGAACAGCCGCTTTCCGTCATTCTTGACGACGGCTCAGAGCATATAGCCTACTGCGTAAAAGCCGATAAAGAAAAGTCGGGAACAACAATACCCGTTCCGTCACAGCCCGACGGCAGCAGTACAGAGTATTGCGCAACAGGAGTCGGAGACGGCATCCTCTACGTCTGCGCAGGCGTCCCAAGCGGCACACAGCCCAGGCAGGATCAGCAAACGACACAAACTCAGCCCGAAAAAACAGAATAAGACATACAGCACCGTGAGCGAAAAAGCCTGCGGTGCTTTTTTGTGACCCTGTACAAGCGTTTTACATAGTATGTAGAAAATACGGTCTGAATAACCACGACCGATGACCCACGCTTTTTAGGCGGCGGTCATCTTAGTCTTTCGGCGGTGGTAATGAGTCTACCCGCCGAAACCTGAGCGGCTGACGCTGCAGCAAGCGAAGCTTGGCTTGTCGTGGCTTGAATGACGGGGCGATGCCCCTTATTGAACAGACCTTTTCAGGAGGGCGGAATATGTCTGATAAGTTCTTTCTCGGCGGCGTAACGCCGAACGGTTTTTTCACTGATCTCGGGAAATATGTCAACAGCAAAGACTACTTTACTTACATTTTAAAAGGCGGCGCAGGCACGGGCAAATCTACGCTGATGAAGCGCATAGCCGAAAGGTTCGCAAACACTGAGGATGTCACAAGGTATTTCTGTTCGTCCGACCCCGATTCTCTTGATGCGGTCGTCCTGCACTCGTCCAAAGCAGTGATAATAGACGGAACAGCACCTCACGTTTTTGACCCCAAGTACCCGGGCGTCTGTCAGAAGATAATTGACCTCGGATTTTACTGGGATAAGAATATGCTTGCGAAAAACAGCGATAGGATAATAAAGGCTTCCGACAGCAACAAACAGCTTCTCCTTGATGCCTCAAACAGCGCAAAGGCACTTGGGCGTATCTGCGAGGATACCTTTTCACTCGGATCATATTGCCTTGACACAGAAAAGCTCGAAGCTTTCGCACAGCGACTGTGCAGGAAGATACTCGGCAGAAAGCGCAGCAGCGAGGCGTCAGTTTCAACAAGACAGCTCAGCGCTATGACGCAGTACGGATATATGACCTTTACAGAAACGCTCGACAGATTTGACAGTATCTATTGTCTGCGTGACGACCGATTCTGTGCCGCAGGCAGACTGCTGAGCCTCGTTGCAGAGCAGGCGGTGCGAAAGGGCTATGATGTCAGCGTGTCACCGTATCTGATATTTGAGGACACCGTTTATGAACATCTGCTTATAGACGGTGCGGGCACTGCGCTGATAACCTCTGCGCCTCTTAACAGGCTCACTGTCAGAAACGCCGGGAGTATAAATATGTCCCGCTTCTACGACCGTGAAGCGCTCAAGGAGCACCGAGGGCTTTTCACAGCCAACGCATCGCTTATCAGACAGCTTTCAGAGCTGACCGCCAAAACTATGAAGCAGGCAAAAGCAAAGCACGACGAGCTTGAAAGCTATTATATCAAAGCAATGGACTTTGACGGGCTTGACAGAGTATGCGAAAGCATTTCCGGGGAAATAGCTTTTAGAGGTAAGAGATAAGAGGTAAGAGGTAAGAGAAAAGAGAAGCTTTGAAACAAATGAGGTCATGAAGCACACCAAAAAGGAGAGCAGACATCATCTGCTCTCCTTTGAAATTTCATAATTCTTTCTTCATCCATATATGCGCACAGCCTTCGTCGTCGTCCTGCTGAGCCTCTGAAAAAAAGTCTGTAAAAAATCAGCTAACTGTGATAAAATAGAATTAATATCACAGGAGGCTGATTTTTTATGGCAAGAAGAAAAAGAGA
>CADAES010000020.1 GCA_902786975.1 uncultured Ruminococcus sp. | reverse complement strand
TCTCTCGATCATCGCATCTGCAAAGCTCAGCTACAAAGTAAACGCCGCAGAACAGGTCTTTACGTCGGCAAACGGCGAGGTGTTCAGGGTGTCAGATTTTTATTTCTATACCAACCACGAGGATAAAAACAATCTCTCCAATCTTTTGTTTGATATGAAATTCAACTTTGCAAACTCTACACAAAGAAGTTTCGTCGAGCAGGAATTAAGCCACCTCGACAAATTCGGCACAGATACACTTTGCATAGGCGGCGGATACATTAACGGCGAGTACAAGCTGCTGCACTTCTTTAACGATTCGATAAATTCAGATGAGGTGACCTCAATCATCTATGACGGCGTTGAGTTTACGCCGCAGGGGGACGCAAAGATAAGCATAGAAAAAACAATCGTCGATTCATCAGAGCGTGCATTTTCAATAGAAATGCTCATCAAGGCTGACAACGATGCGGGCAGAGAGCTTCTCAGGAAGAATGCATCGACGATCAAATTCACAATAAACGAAAGCGTCGGCGGAATGACCGTTTGCTCGTCACAGTCAAGTGCGAAATTTGAGAAGGACCGCCTCAGCGTATACATCACGGGCAGTATCTACGGAAAGCACGTTGAAAAGGTCGCTGTCGAAATGAAGCCGGATCCGTCTGTGCCGAGCGAGATATTGCAGGCACTCGGAACAAGCGGAAATGTACCGACTATAAAAACGGAGCTGCCGAAAACGCTGACCGACAAGGTATTCGTTTCCACAACAGGCGAGCACTTCTGGCTGTCGGAGCTGTTTGCAACGACCGACCATAACAGATCATCAAAGAAAGCATCGCACGCTGTTTTCAAGCTCAAAGACGGCGATGAAGTCTCCGAATCTGACTACAACACCAGCCGTGCAGGAAACACAGATCAGAAGCAGGAAACTATATTCTTTAACGAACAGTTCCCCTACGATCCGAGTGATGTAGCTTCCATAATCTACGACGGCGTCGAGTTCAAGGCAAAGTGACACAAACAAAAAAAGACATCTCCTTGTGAGGTGTCTTTTTTACTATCCACACAAATATTAAAATATATACCCGAAGGGGTTCGGGGGCGACCGGAAAGCCCCCGAAACAACCCCGCTCTTTCTTTTCCATACAAAAAGCCACCCTGACGGGTGGCTTTTGCTATATTATATCAAGCTCATTATCTCTGCGTGGATATCCTCGATAGTGCGCATCTGTCCGTTTCTGACGCACTCGACCGTTTTCCAGCCCAGCTTGTGCGCACAGTAGGCAGCCGCCTTCTGCGAACGCTTCAGATACTCGATATCTCCCTCGTGGATATCCTTTTTGCTCTCGTCGCCGTCGTATCTGCCGGTCATAAGCTTCTGGCTGACTTCGGTGTCGGCTTTGAGGTATATCACCAGATCGGGTGCGGGGATACCGAGCTTTTTGTACTCGAAATCGTCGAGCCATTCAAGATAGCTGTCCCACTCGCTCTCGTCAAGCTTGGAGCACTGGTGTATCCCGTTTGAGGTAGCGTATCTGTCGGCAATTATGATGCCGCCGTCATTGTAAAGCCCGCCCCAGTTTTTCTTATAGCTTGCAAAGCGGTCAACTGCGTAGAATGCCGAAGCCGCATATGCGTTCACGTCGTCAGGTCTGCTCCCGAACTCGCCGTGAAGATACATCTGCACAAGTGCGGACGACTGGCTCTCATAATCGGGAAAGGTTATCTCGGTGACCTTGTCCTGTGTCTTTTCAAGCGTCCTCGCAAGCAGCTTTGCCTGCGTAGCCTTTCCGCTTCCGTCAAGTCCCTCTATTACTATAAGCTTACCTTTCATATTTACCTCCGTCATAGCAGGACGATGCCGTTTTCACTGCACGTCTGTATCATTTCGTCAGACCAGATCGAAGCCTGAACCTCGCCGATGTGTGCCTTTTCCAGCAGGAGCATACAAAGCCTTGACTGACCGATGCCTCCGCCGATAGTCAGAGGCAGTGTGCCGTTTGCTATCATCTTGTGGTAATCGTACTGCATTCTGTCAGTCGCACCGCATATCTCCAGCTGTTTTGCGAGCGACTTTTCGTCAACTCTTATACCCATCGAGGATATCTCGAACGCATTGTCAAGCACATCGTTCCAAACGAGGATATCGCCGTTGAGCGACCAGTCGTCGTAGTCGGGCGCTCTGCCATCGTGCTTGATGCCGCTTTTCAGCTCGCCGCCTATCTGCATAAGAAATACCGTCTTGTGCTCCTTTACGATAAGGCGTTCACGCTCCTTCGGGGTCTTGTCGGGGTACATATCCTCAAGTTCCTGCGTCGTGATAAAGAACGGCTCGTCGCATATCGTGCCCTCTAAAACGGGGTAACGCAAGCCGACCTTGCGCTTGGTGTAAGCCACAGCCTTGACGATAGACTTTACCGTCTCTCTGAGGAAATCCTCGTTTCTCTGCTCACGGGTGATGACCTTTTCCCAGTCCCACTGATCGACGAAGATAGAGTGGATATTGTCGGTGTCGTCGTCACGGCGGATAGCGTTCATATCGGTATAGATGCCCTCACCTGCCTTGTAGCCGTAGCGGTAAAGAGCCATACGCTTCCACTTTGCAAGAGACTGGACTATCTCGGCTTCCTTGCCGTCTATCTCCTTGATAGTGAACTCGACCTTGCGCTCGACGCCGTTGAGGTCGTCGTTGATACCGCTTCCCTTTCGCACTATAAGCGGTGCGGTAACTCTGTCCAGCGTCAGTGCGAATGACAAAGCCTGCTGGAAAACGTCCTTGATGTATTTGATAGCGTGCTGAGTCTCTCTCAGCGTCAGCTTGGACTTGTAGCCCTTCGGGATATATAATTCTCTTGACATATTTTTCAGTCCTTTCGTGGTCATTATCAGATGTCCGCCCTGAGTATCTGTGAAACGGTGCGGAAACCGTATTTTTCGTAAAATGCTTTTGCATCGTTGCCGTCAACGACCTTTATCTCTATCCTGGCAGCGCCGTCATTTCTGAGCGTATCGACCGCCCAGTCCATAAGCTGTCCGCCGTATCCGCTCCCACGGTATTCTTTGAGCACTATCAGATAATCTATGCTGCCCTGCGTGCCGACAAGGTCAGTCTTGCAAAAGCCCGCCACCCTGTCGTTGTCTTCAATGACAGCTATCTTTGAGTTTCCGTCTGCCAGAGCCTTTTCAAATGCAGCCAGCGTCTGTGAAAAAGGCTTTTTCGGAAAACATCCCTTGAAATTCACCGAGACTTCGTTGTGATGCTCGGCAAGTGCTTTCAGACATTCCTCAAGCCGATATACCTCATCGTGAGCTATCTGTCTCATACTCTCTTACCTGATGCTGCCGACAGTTCTCGGGAACAGGATAACGTCTCTGATGTTCTGCATTCCCGTTACATACATTATAAGTCTTTCAAAGCCCAGACCGAAGCCGCCGTGCGGAACGCTTCCGTACTTTCTGAGTTCAAGATAATCGGAATAAAGCTCTATATTCATTCCACGCTCTTTCATTGTAGCGATGAGCTTGTCGTAGTCAGCCTCTCTCTCGCTTCCGCCGATTATCTCGCCGACACCGGGAACGAGCAGGTCAACTGCTGCGACTGTCTTGCCGTCGGGGTTCTGCTTCATATAGAACGACTTTATCTCCTTTGGATAGTCGGTCACGAAAACAGCCTTTTTGAACACCTTTTCGGAGATATATCTCTCGTGCTCTGTCTGTAAGTCGCAGCCCCACTCAACAGGGTAAACGAAATTCTCGCCCGACTCTTTGAGAAGCTTTATTGCCTCGGTGTATGTCACAACGCCGAAATCGTGGCTGATAAGCTCCTCGAGCCTGTCTACAAGGCCCTTTTCAAAGTGCTCGTCAAAGAACTTCATTTCGTCGGGGCAGGTATCCAGAAGCGTTCTGATAACGTGCTTCACCATATCCTCGGCTGTTTCGATGACCTCGGGAAGCTCTGCAAAAGCTATCTCCGGCTCAACGTGCCAGAACTCGGCGAGGTGCTTTGGAGTGTTGCTGTTCTCGGCTCTGAAGCTCGGTCCGAAGGTGTATATCTTGCCCATAGCCATAGCTGCCATTTCGCCCTCGAGCTGACCCGAAACACTCAGACCTGCTTTTCTGCCGAAAAAGTCGTTCTCATAATACTCGGCTTCGTTCTTGTACTCGTTTGAGTAGCCTATCGTGGTTACCTGGAACATTTCGCCCGCACCCTCACAGTCGCTTCCTGTGATAAGCGGAGTGTTGACGTAAACAAAGTTCCTATTCCTGAAATAGCTGTGTATGGCCTGTGCAAGCACCGAACGCACTCTCATAACAGCGTTGAAGGTATTTGTCCTGCCTCTGAGGTGCGGCATAGTTCTGAGGAATTCAAGAGTATGCCTTTTCTTTTGCAGCGGATACTCCGCAGGACAGCTGCCTATAACTGTTATTGCCTTTGCATTTATCTCGGGCACACCGTTTCTGCCCTCAACTACCGTGCCCTCTACCTTCAGCGAGCTGCCCAGCTTGAGTGCGTCCTCAAAGTCGATACCGGACTCCTTGTCAACTACTATCTGGATATGCTTCAGGCTCGTTCCGTCGTTGAGCTCGATAAACGCTACATTCTTTGAATTTCGTGCTGTCCTTACCCAGCCGCAAACTGTGACTGTGGTGCCGACCAACGCCTTGTCTGCAAATACTTCCTTGATGTCTATATGCTTCATAAAGCTACAACCTCCGTTAAATTAAATTCGTTCTTAAAAATAAATCTGACGCTCAGATATCGACCTTTGTTTCTCCGCCGAGGAATGTCGGCAGGCTCTTGCCCTGTTTGATCCAGCTTCGGTATTCCGCTACAGCTGTGAACAGGACATCTCCCGATGAATTGAGTGCGGTCTCCATAGAATCCTGGATAACGCTTATGGCAAAGCCTATTCCCACGACCTGCATTGAGATATCCGAGGATATTCCGAACAGCGAGCAAGCCATAGGTATCAGCAGCAGCGAACCTCCTGCAACGCCCGACGCACCGCAGGCTGCAAGCGTACTGAGCACCGAGAGCACGACAGCTGACGGCAGACTGACTGAGATATCCATTGTATGGACCGCTGCAAGTGTCATTATCGTTATAACGACTGCTGCACCGTCCATGTTTATAGTTGAGCCAAGAGGTATGGACACCGAATAGATATCCGGGTCAAGTCCGAGCCTTTCACACAACCGCATATTCACAGGGATATTCGCTGCGGACGAACGGGTGAAGAAAGCTGTGATGCCGCTTTCACGGATACATCTGAAAACCAGCGGATAAGGATTTCTCCTGAGTGCGACAAAAACGATCAGCGGGTTGACTATCAATGCGACTGTTACCATTGAAGCCACCAGCACCGATATCAGCATTCCGTAATCGGAGAATATCGAGGCACCGTTTTCCGCAACGCTATTGAACACCAGACCCAGTATTCCGAACGGTGCGAGGTTTATCACTCCTCTGACGGCGGTCGAAAGGATCTCCGAGAGGTCGCTGAACAGTCTTCTCGTTGAGTCCGAGCCGAGTTTTTTCATTAGTATCCCGAAGATGACTGCCCAGAAAAGTATCGAGATATAGTTGCCCGATGAGATCGCTGTTACGGGGTTTGTCAGCATATCAGTCAGGATCTTTTCAAGCACCTGTGCGACATCTGACGGTACGGAATCCGCGGCGAACGCTTCGCCCGAAAGCTTCAGCGTTATTGGGAAAGCAAAGCTGAAGCCGACAGCCACCAACGCTGCGATAAGCGTTGAGAACAGGTACTCAAATATGACGAACCCGAATCTCCTGTCAATTCTGGACTGTCCGTTTGCAAGCGAGGAAATGACAAGAATGAACACAAGCACCGGGGCGATCGCTTTCAACGCACTTACAAACAATGTTCCCAACAGCCCGATCGCTGTTGCTTTTGGCACTGTGATGCCAAGCACTGCACCTATCACCAGACCGATCAATATTCTGATAATAAGGTTTATGCTCGTATACTTTTGAACTATCCTGACAAGCAAGCTCGTTTTTTCCATCTCCTGCACTTCCTTTCACGGCCGGATCAATGCGGCAGATACGTATAAAAATACAAAACCCGTCCTGCTTTTCAACAGGACGGGAACGTATACAAATATACCCGTGGTACCACCTGAATTACCGGGGAAAGCTCCCACGGTCACTCTCACCGTTTAACGCACGGTCAACGTCTCCCCTACTTGCTCACGCTTTGGGTTTGCTGCTCGAAAGTGTTATTCACACAAGCTCTGTTATGCGGTTTTCACTGACCCACACTCACTTTGAACGATATCTTATGCTACTTCTCTTTGTCGTGGCATTTATCATGCAGTCATTATAGCACTTCAAAAACCATTTGTCAAGGGCTTTTCCCGCATTTGGGAAATTCGCACAGTACAAAGGCTTATTTTTGGGCGGTATCATTGTTGAAAAGTACACAATACTGTGGTATAATCAAAGCATACAATAAAATAACACGGAGGTATAAAATGAACAATACATTTATTATGGAACACCCGCTTGTCAAGCACAAGATAACCCTGCTCAGAGACGAAAACACGGGAACAAAAGATTTCCGCACGCTTGTCAGCGAGATAGGCAGTCTGATGTGCTATGAGGCTCTGAGGGATCTGCCGACCGAGCTTGTAAAAGTCAAGTCGCCTGTTGCCGAGTCGATGCAGCCGATGCTCGCAGGCAAAAAGCTTGCGGTCATACCGATACTGCGTGCGGGGCTTGGCATGGTTGACGGGATACTGGCACTGTGCCCGTCGGCAAAGGTCGGACACATCGGGCTTTACCGTGACGAGGTCACCCACGAGCCGCACGAATACTTTTCAAAGCTGCCCGACCAGATCGACCGCCGCATAGTGATAGTCCCCGATCCGATGCTCGCAACGGGCGGTTCTGCGGTCGATGCAGTAAACCTGCTCAAAGCCAAGGGCTGCAAGGACATAAAGTTTATGTGCATCATCGCAGCGCCCGAGGGCTTGAAGCGGCTGCAGGAGGCTCACCCGGATATTCAGATCTATGTAGGGTGTCTTGACGAGAGACTCAACGAGAACGCATACATAGTTCCGGGACTTGGCGACGCCGGCGACCGCATTTTCGGAACAAAGTGACCCACTAAAAAGAGCTGATGCAGGATTATCTGCACCGGCTCTGTTTTTTATTCTGATATTTCGGTTGTCGGGAGTTCTTCCTGCTGCACTATGCTCACGCTGTAATCTGTTATGCCCTTGCCCTGATTGGGGACGTTGAGCGAATATACGAAATCAAAAACGAATGCAACACACAGCACGATAGCTGCGGCAGCCTGGAGTTTTTTGGACACCTTGCAATAGATATTGTCCAGAAACGGCGAGAGGATATATATTACAAATATGCAGGCAAATCCGAATACGACGATGCCCTCGAAGCATATCCTGCCGTTGATGTTGAGAAAATAGCCGTTATAGTCCCAGTATTTGAGGTGCTGGACCTTTTCGATGATAATGCTTGTGATATACTCGGCTGTGGCACACATCAGCACCGAGCCGATAAAAACTCCGACCTGGTTATCGACGTGCTTTCTGAACACCAGCAGCGCAGCCGTTCCGCCGAAGCCGTAGATAGGCAGCCACGGACCGTGCATCGTTCCACGGTTGATAAAGACGCCGTCCTCGATAACGTGTATCCCTACCTCCCATATCCATCCGCCGATAGAGAACGAGAAAAACAGCAGTATATAGCCTATCAGCGTATAGGTGCGGTGGTAATCACGGTGCTTTACGACCTTGTTCGTAAATCTGCTGAAATGGTATTTCTGCTCGTAGGCTACCCCGGGGTATTCGCCCAGCTCACGCAGTTCGTCGATAGTGTATGTCTTTTCGGTCATACGCTTACCTCCTCTGCCTTTTGCTTATCGTCGTAATGCTCCTCGGCGCTGTCGGGTATCCTTATGCTGAACACCGTCTGCTCGCCCTGCTCGTGCATCTGCTGTTGGAGAAGGTCAAGGTCTATGAACTTGTCGTTCAGCTCGTCTGCATACTCTATGCCTTCAAGCTTAGCCTTGCGCCTGAGTGCGATATACACCTCGGAATGTATCGAGGCTCTGTACGGGTTTGCGAAGAATATCCCCACCACTCCGAGCGTGAGCATCGAAAGCAGGGTCCAGCCGAACATCGTACAGTCTATCTTGAACAGCTCCCACTTGTAGCCGTCCATCATCTTTCTTGAAAGCGTAATAGCCTTTTTGGTGGGCATATTCGGGTTCTCCGCAAGTATGCACGGCACCATGGCGTATGAATACTGCTTGATGAAAAAGCCTGCGACAGTCAGCGACCAGAGCGTGAAATAAATATCCTTTATCAGCATCGTCTTTATCGGGTGGAGCGTTCTTTCCCTGAACAGGAATCCCATTCTGCCCACCTTTGTCTTGCGGTAGGTCCTGCTTTCCATAAAGAATCTGCATTCGCACACTATCATCAGATTCGTGATGAACACGGCTCTGAAAAGTGCGGCAAGGAAGCTTGCGAAGACGTCCCACGTTTCGGAGAGGGATTTTTCCTCTCTGAACGCCGTAACGATAGAGGCAACGAATGTGAATTTGTAAGACTTGCTCTTGGTCAGCCCGTCGAAATAAAGTATTGCATTGTCGGGCAGCTTTTCAAAGAAGCTGTCGTTGGTCAGCTCATCGAGTCTTTCCTTTGCTGTCTTTGTGATAGAGAAGGATTTGAGTATCGTATTTATATTTGAGCCGTCGCCCGTTGTTCCGAAAAAGGTCAGCTCCTTTGAATCCAGCCCCTCCAGTCCGAACTCCTCAAAGGACTTCAGCCAGGCCTTGACCGCATCGACGTTGTTTATATCCCACTTTTCATCGGCTTGCTCGGGCGTGAGGTGATTTTCCACCATATCCTGGATTATCTCTTTTTTCTGCTCGGGGGTGTATTTGAGATTTGCAACATGCGTCTTATCCCACATGGAGATACCCTGTACTGTGGTACTGTATTCACCGGCGAGAAAGACCATAATGAAGCAGACCGCTACGCATGCAAAGTAATTCAGCTTCATAGCAGTACGGGCTTTTTTCTTCAGTTCTTTCCTGTTAAAAACCTGTTCTTTCATTTTACCCTCATTTAAGGCAACACCGCACAACCACCGGCTAACGCCTTTGCACGCCATCTGCTTGCATATTTACCGTCATAGTACACAAATTTTCCTTGCCGGGCGCCAGCCCGCCTGCATCAGATCTATGCACTCTGACGAAAAATCTGACTGCGCATCTGACGCACAATGGTCGTGCGGTATTGCCTTTATCTTTGTCGGTTCTCTCCCCTATGATATTATACATAGTTTATTATATACAAATTTGTCCCGATTGTCAAGATTTATGTCGAATTTACCGCTGTTTTACAGATCTGTGCAAAAAGCAAGGCAGGAGCAGTCTGAACTGTTCCCGCCTTTTGCGATTTATATACGGTTTACCACAATGCCCTTATCTGCCGAAGCGACCTGAACAGCAAAAACGCAAGCAGAACGACACTTATCACGGCAAATGTCGTGGTCTTTGCCCGTATCGGTGAATAGGCTTTGTCGTTTTCAAGCACCGACACCAAGAACTCCTGCTTGGTCTGCTTTCCGTCGGACTTCATTTTCTCAAGCTCGTCCTTGTTGAAATAGCTTTCATGCTCCTCCCCGAGCTTTCCGTAGTCGACGGTGTATGCTCCGTCCTTTTGCGTCACGGCTTCGGAAAGCGGTGTGCTCTCATTCTTTACGACAGAAAACAGAAGCTCCCTCTGATTCTTGTAGTCCGTTCTGAAACTGAAGAACGCCATAAGCGCAAAAACGACCATAGCGATATTTGCGATATAGAATGTCAGCATTATCAGAAGCGGTATGCCTATGCCGGTACTGCTTGAAAATTCCTCTCTGGGATTATCAATATGTGCCATAGCTCCTCCTTTTGTCCGTATCAGCCCTTGGCTTTGAAGTTTATCGTTACCCTTGCGACCTCGCTTCTGGCGGGAAGCTTGAAATGGAAGCCCCAGCCGCCTGCGCCCTGCGTGGTAAATGCAGTCATATCACCAAACTGCTTTGTTCCGCACATCATATCGTTAAGCAGCGAGAACGGCAGATATGTCAGCGGGAACTGCTCGCCGTGGGTGTGTCCGTGCATCGAGACATCCGCACCCGCATCGGCTATACTCTGAATGCCCAGCGGTTCGTGCTTCAAAACGATGACCGGCTTTGAGGTATCGACCTTTTTCTGCTTCAGGATACGCTCTATCGGGTCGCCCGACGAATCGTACTCCGACAGCATTCCCACAAGCGTAATATCGCCCGCAATCACGGCTTTATCGTCCTCGAGTATCTTTATACCCGCTTCTTTCAGGTAATGCTCGACGTCGCCGCTGTTCATATTCTCGTGGTTGCCGTAGACAAAATAAGAGCCGTACTTGCTGCTGACAGCTTTGAAGCTCTCGCTGAAATATTCCATTTCGTCGGTCGTGGTGTTCTCGTCGAAGATATCCCCCAGCAGGAGCACTACATCGGGCTTCATCTCGTTTATCTTCTCGACTATCGTGTCTATCGTGTCCTTGTGCGCCGAGATACCGATATGCATATCGGCTACGACTGCGGCGGTGAGCGTCTTGTTCTTTGACGCCTTTTCAACATTTATCTCATAGTCGCTGACGGTTATGCTGTTCATATGGAAATAGCCTATCACTCCGACTAATGCGGTGATACCGAGCAGGACGGGAACGGTTATCGTCTTTTCCCTCACAAATCTCAGAAACGGGTTCGTCGGTCTGATAAATCCGCCGAGAATAAAGCCGAGAATGTACTTTATCAGCATCACCAGCGACGTATAGATAAGCATTATGAACGTCACCGCCGACAGGAATATCATTATCTCTTTAAGCGGCTTGACCGTGATGCTTTTTATGTTGAACACGGTGTAGAACATATTTACGAGCAGTACCGTAGTTATCGCCCAGAAAAACACCTGTGATACAGCAACGTGCTTTTTCCACCAGTCAAGGCAGCTCAGCACCCCCACAGCAAGCGTGAACACGATGCCTGCAAAAAACAGGAACACCATCAAGTATACCCCCTTTTTCATACCACCTGGAAAAGATAGAATTTGAGATAGTCCGTTTCGGGAACGTTGAGCATTATCGGGTGGTCGGGGCTCTGCCTTCTCGCCTCTATCAGTTTAAGGCTCACTCCCGCATCGGCAGCCGCCGAGATCAGCATCTTTACGAACAGCCCGCTGTCCATAAAATGCGAGCAGGAACAGGTCGCAAGATACCCTCCCCTCGGAAGGAGCTTCATCGCACGGTAGTTTATCTCTTTATAGCCACGCTTGGCGCTGTCCACCGTCTTTCGGTTCTTGGTGAACGCAGGCGGATCAAGGATTATGAAATCATAGTCCGAGCCTTTCTTTGCAAGCTCGGGGAGCAGGTCGAAAACATCTGCGCAGACAAAGTCCATTTTCCCGTCAAGTCCGTTTCTTACAGCGTTTTCCCTTGCGGTGTCAACGGCGAACTGCGACACATCGACCGCTGTGACGTGTGCCGCACCGCCCTTTGCGGCGTTGAGTGCGAACGAGCCTGTGTGCGTGAAGCAGTCAAGCACCTTTTTGCCCTTTGCTATCTTTGCGGCAGCGAGGCGGTTGTATTTCTGGTCGAGGAAAAAGCCTGTTTTCTGTCCGTTCTCGACATCGACGGTGTAGACTATCCCGTTTTCGGTCATCTCCGTCACAGGTGACGGCGCAGGGGGAAGCCAGTCTGCCTCGTACCAGCCCTTGTACTGTTCAAGCCCTTCAAGCTCCCTTATAGCAACGTCGTTTCGCTCCATTATGCCCCTCACGGCAATACCGTCCTTTGCGAGGCTGTCACACAGAGCCTTGTATATAACATCTCTTTTCTTGTCGATGCCGTAGGACAGCACCTGCGACACTAGGATATCGCCGTACTTGTCAACGGTCAGCCCGCACAGTCCGTCGGACTCACCGAAAATGAGCCTGCACGCCGAAAAGTCGCTGCCCATAACAGTTTTGCGGTAGTCTACGGCATACTGCACACGGCGCTCAAAGAAGCTGTCAGAGAAAGACTCGTTTGCGTTGTTTGAAAGCAAGCGAATGCGTATCTTGCTTATTTCGCTGTAAAAGCCGCTGCCGAGGTAACTTCCCGACGGAGAGAAAACATCAGCTATACAGCCGTTCTCGCAGTCTGTCGGCGCATCTGTTATGACGTTGTCGTACACCCACGGGTGCCCGCTTTTTATTTCCCTTTCGCCCTTTTTTGATACTGTGAACGCAGGGAACTTTCGTTGTATCTTCATTTGTTATCTCCTTGAGTCTTATCGTCGGGGTATTCCCAGAAACCGCCCGTGTGGAAATTCTCGTTGCCAAGCGGCTTTGCCGTCAGTCTGAACATAACGCAGCCATCGGGACAGACTATCATCTTGCTGTACTTTCCGTCACCGCCGAGCTTTGTAAGGTCTCCCCCGCTGCGGACAGCCTCCATTAGCGGATAGAGCATCATCATCGTCTTTGAGCAAATGCCATAGCCCTGCTCGTTCACGGGACAGCCATAGGTGCAGGTGTATCTGTCGCCTATCTCCTCGCCGTTGCGGCAGTATCTCTCGGTCTTGTCGCCGTGGAGAAAGCCCGTGACCTCAACCGTGAACTCGTATTCTTCATCATACCACTTTTTCATTTTTCTGCTCCTTATTTCTTCTTTTTCTTAGGCTCGGGAAGCTCGTCATACATTGCCCCGACAAGCTCGCAGAGGAACTCTCTGTCGTCGATGCTGTCAACGAGCAGCATCGGTTTTGCACCATCATACGGAAGCTCGGACGGCGCATCGGGCATCAGTTTTACAGCTGCTTTCACAGGCTTTACCAGCAGCCTGTCATCGTATATCCCGCCGAATATCCTGCCTTTGTAATAGAGTATGAACTCCCCCATCATCGCCTTGAACGTGATGTCCTCCAGCCCCGAGAGCTGCTCCAGTACATATTCAAGGTACTCCTTTTTCGATGCCATCGTTTTCTCCCCCCTTATCCCAGCTCGTACAACAGATATTTTTCGATCCTGTTATACTGACTTATCAGCATAAGCTCATCGTCTGAAAGCTCCTTATCCTCGCAAAACGCCACCAGCGAGCAAAGATAGTTATATGTCCTGTTTGATGCCGAGCTGAACTTTCTGCCGTATTTGCCCTGTATCATATCAAAGCTGAGCTGTATCTCACTTACGGTCCTGCAGCCTGTGAACACATCGTTTTCAAGGGCATTTTTATCGGTGCTGTCTATAAGTGCTCTTGCGGTGTTGACTGCGTTGAACAGCCACACTTCCGTATCCTCAAGCCTTTTCGGGCGGCTTTTCAGAGTCTGCAGCACCGTTTTGAATATATCGTCCTGCAAAACGCCGTCCCCCCTTTGCACGCTGACTTTTCCATTTGATTATATCACATAATCCGCCCATTGTAAACCGTATAGGCACAAAAAACCGCCCGGGTTTGTCCCGGGCGGTCAGTCAGCAGATATTACTTTATGGTGGTAACGTCGCTTCCGAACCACTTTTTAGCTATCTCTTCGGTCTTTCCGTCCTTCTTCATTTCCTTGAGGGTGTCCTCTATCTTCTTGCAAAGCTCATTTGCACCGAGCTTGAAACCGACAGCGTACTGCTCCTCGTAAAGGGTATCGGAAAGTGTCTCGTAGGGCTTGCCTGTTGAGGTTATCTCGTAGTCTGCTACGACAGAATCAAGGAATACTGCGTCTACCATTTTCAGCTCCAGCTGCTGGATAGCTTCTACATTAGTGCCCAGCTCGCTGACTGTAAGGTCGCTGTAGATGTCTGCACCCTTGAGGGTATCCTGTGCGGTCGAACCGTTCTGAACGGCTACCTTCTTGCCCTTGAGGTCGTCCTTGGACTTTATGCCGCTGTCCTTATTCACCATGAACACCATTTTGTTATTCATATAAGGCTCGCTCATCAGCATCTGCTTCTTTCTCTCGTCGCTTACCGAAAGACCGTTCCAGATGCAGTCTATCTTATCTGCGTTGAGGTCCTGCTCCTTGGTGTCCCAGTCAACTCCGACAGGCTCGAGCTTTATACCCATCCTCTTGCAGACTTCCTCTGCAAGGTCGATATCAAAGCCGACAATCTTGTCGTTCTCGTCTGTATAGCCCATAGGCTTGAAGGTCGCATCAAGACCGAGTCTGAGCTTTCCAGCGTCCATTACCTTCTGAAGCGAATCGTCCTTTGACGACGATGCGTCCGACTTGCTGCTGGACGAGCTGCCGCAGCCTACCGAAAGCAGCATAGCCGCTGCCATTGCAGCTATCGCTATCTTTTTGAAAATACCTTTCATTTTTACCTGTCCTTTCTTCATATCACGCCTTCCGGCGTTTTGTGCTCTAACATAATACCACAAAAATTTCTGCGTGTAAATACAAATACGCCATTTTCTGAGTTTTTTGGCAATTTGCAAAGCACTGTCAGCGCTTGTTTGCGGCATTTTGCACAACTTGCACAAGCATCTGCGAAACTGTCCCCTGTAATTTTTTCGAAGCCCGGGGCGGCGATTTTTGTACAATTTTCGGGACTGTTTAAAGATATTAAAGCAGTCTCTGTAACCTTTCATCAGTCTTAAAAAACGTACAGATGTTGAAAGATTTGAAGAAATAGCTCTCACGGCGGTTGAAAACTGCGTGTTTTTAACATTTTCAACCGACTTTTCAACAAAAAAATATGGCACCCTCGGAGTTTTCAACTGTCCGAAAAAGTACCTGTAACCGTTTTGTAACTTTCGGTTACAATGTGGGATCGACGAAAAACTCGTTTCGCAAAAACAAAAAAACAGCACGCAAAACCGTGCTGTTTACGAAAGCTTTTCTGTCCGGCTGTGTGCCGACTGCTATTCGCCGGCAGAAAACAGCGTTCCGACCGCACTGCATATCTTGTCGGCGATATATGGATTGTTCATCGTGTAAAGATGTATCCCGTCCACATCGTTTGCGATAAGGTCCACTATCTGCGAAACGGCATAGGCGATGCCCGCATCACGCAGGGCAACAGGGTCGTTTTCGTACTTTTCCATTATCCTGACGAACTTTTTGGGCAGCTTTGCGTGGGTTATAGCGACCATGCGCTTTATCTGCTTTGTGTTAGTGACGGGCATTATGCCTGCTTCTATGGGTACGTCGATACCTGCGATACGGGTCTTTTCGTAGAACTGGTAGAAATCCTCGTTGTCGAAGAAAAGCTGTGTGATAAGCTGCGAGCAGCCCGCATCGACCTTCATTTTAAGGTGCTTTATCTCGTCTATCATATTCTCCGACTCGGGGTGAGTTTCGGGATAGCAGGCACCGAGGACGTTCAGGTCGCTGTTTTCCTTTATAAACTCAACAAGCTCCGAGGCGTGCTCGAACTCGTGCTTGGGCTCGACATCGGGATTTATATCTCCCCTCAGCGCAAGCACGTTCTCTATGCCTGCGGCTTTGAGCCTTTCAAGCTCCTCAGATGCTCGCTGCCGTGTAAGGTTTATACAGGGAAGGTGAGCCGCCGCCTCGATTCCGTACTTGGTCTTTATTGCCTCACAGATGTCGATAGTGGCGTTGTTTGAGCTTCCGCCTGCGCCGTAGGTAACGCTTATGAAATCGGGCTTGAGGTCCTTGAGCTCGTCTATGGTACGGTAGATGCTTTCCACGGGTGTAGTGCTTTTTGGCGGGAACACCTCGAATGAAAGCACGGGTCTTTTTTCGAAAAGAGTGCAGGTCTTCACATTTATCTCTCCTTTAAACGGATATTCCGAAAACAAGTATAACATATTACCGTACAATAATCAAGTATCACAAAGAGAAAAAGACCGCTGCGCTGCAACAGTCTTTCTCCCCGAAATGAAGTATAATTATGAAAAAAGAAAAGAATCGTTCGGTTTTTGTTCTCCCGACAACCTGTCCCGACGAGGCGTCGGGGCAGTCTGCCGAAATTCTATATGAAGGTGAAAGTGTAATTTGACAGGAGCTTTCAAAAAACTTTCCGGCATCTGCCTGAATTTCTCTGCGGTGTCCTTGTTACCTTGGATATATATTACCCGTCAATTATGAAAATTGTGTGAAAATATAAAGAAAGTATGCTGAAATAAAAAAAGAACGGACATTTCTGCCCGTTCTCCGAAAAAACTATTTTCCGTTTATAGCCTTTATAAAGGTATTTGCGTCAAGTCCTCTGCCGCCGAGCCTGTAAAGCTTGGTGGGGCACTTGGTCTTGAGGTACTGCTTCTGTGCGGTGCTGAGCGACCTGTCTGCGATGAACACGGGAGCCTTGTTTACTGCTGCAAATGCACCACCTGCCATAGCGTCGGGGAACTGATAGCCCGTCGTGACACATATGCTGTCGCCGGAAAGCTCCTTGGCAAAGTACTTATTGACCATGATACAGGTCTCATATCTGTCTGCGCCGCCTATCCTCGTCACATTTGCATACTCGCCGAGTGTTTTGTCCGCTGCTGCGCCGACAGCCTGTGTACCGCCGATGATATAGATATTTTTCAGACTGTTCTTGATGCCGTTGAGGTAATACTTGGTTGCGCCGTCGATGATACCGTTTTTTGCGATATACAGCACCGGAGCGTTCTTGGCTGCTGCGACGCCTGCTACGGAAAGCATATCCGCATAGCACTCTACAGTTGAGATAAATACCTCTGTGGGAGCGCTGCCTCTTGCGAGGTCCATATTAGCCGAAACGTAGACAGCCGTGCCGAAGTCGTCGTTGGTGAAGCTGCTGAACACTCTGCGTACCTCGCAGCCCATTTTTTCAAGTGCAGTGTCCACCTTTTCGGAAAGCCTGTCGTAGCCTCCGATAACGTAGACCTTCTTTGCGCCGAGGCGCTTTATCTCTTTATAGGTATAGTTTCTTATCTCGTTTTTAGTGGTGAGCAGGACGGGAGCGTTATAAGCTCTTGCCATAGGTGCGGACACCAGAGCGTCCTCGTACCTCTCTCCCGTTGCGAGAACAACAGTATTTGAGCCGTTGGGGAAAGTCTGCTTTGAAACGAGCGCTGCGGTCTCGTATCTGTCCGTGCCGACCAGCTCGACTGCTTCCACATTCACCTTTATGAATGTGGAAACCTTTATCGCATCTGACGCTTTTCCCTTGACCGAAACGCCGTTTTTATATGCCTTCGAGCCGTCTGCGTTATAGTAAGCCATAACTCTGAAGGTATACTCTGTGCTCTTTTTGAGTCCCGAAGCGGTGAACGAAGCTGTGTTCGATGTTCCTATCTCGGTAAGAGCGCCCTTGCTGTTTTCGGTGCAGATGACGTAGCCTGATGCTCCGGTCACTGCATTCCAGCTGAGTAAAACGGTGTTCTCTGTGGTATTGTCGGCTGCAGCGCCGCTTACCTTTGCGCCGCTGATGCTGACGCTGTTTGAGTTGCCCGAGTAGTAGGTCTTGCCATCAACTATGTTGAAAGCCTGGACATAATACACGGCGTCGGTATCGTCACGATCGAGCGTGCAGCTCGTTTTCTTTGTCTGTGAAACGAGAACGGCCTTGCCCGAGCTGTCCTTCTTATAGATGTTGTAGCCTGTAACGTTCGCAACTGCGTTCCAGTTCAAAGTTACTTTGTCGGCAGCTGCCTTTGCCTTGAGCTTGAGATATCCGGTAGGTCTTACTGTGTCTATGTATCTTACGTCCTGATCGGTGCAGTTGGACTGGACGCCCTCTATCTTTCTTGTGCTTGCGAACTGCCACATATTGTACGCATTTTCGTAGTTTGTGCTCTCGGTATAGTGTGCAAGCCAGATATCGTACTTGTTTTCAAGCTTGCTCATATCTATCTCGCAGTCGAACCACGACTTGCAGGAGGTTATACCGCCTGTATAGCCCGCTTTCTCGATAAGGTCGCAGAAATAGGTGCAAAGCTCTGCCTTTTTTGCCTTTGAGAACTTAGCGGCAACAAGTCTTCCGGGAAGCCCTGTCCAGTCGTAAGCAGGCTCGATATCAAAGTACACCGGAAGATCCAGCTTTCTTCCGGCTATCTTCTTGATACAGAAATCAGCCTCCTGCTTGACCTCCGCTTTGGTAATTGCCTGTGTATAGAAGTACACGCCTACCATAAGACCTGCTTTTTTAGCGTTATCGATATTCTTTTCAAAATCAGTATCGGCTATCATTACGCCTGACTGACCGTAGCCTCTTGCTCCTGCACGGATTATCACGAACTGATAGCCCTCGTTCTTGACCTTAACAAAGTCTATCTCGCCGTTAAACTGTGAAACGTCTATGCCGTAGATCTTGTTGAAGCCGTTGAAGCGCTCCTGGTGCGATACAAGCGAGCTGAAATCGGTTATGCCGACACGCTGCTGGTTTCTGACGAATTTGATGTAGGACGGGTCGTCGTTTACGGCGATGTCCTTGAGATAAGAAAGACACGAACTGTTTTCATCAACGTTTGCGACTGCGACGCCCTTATCCGTATGGACACCGAGCTGTTCGGCGCTTACCGCACCTGCCGCCTGAACGCACAGCGCTAATGCACAGACCGTGCTTGTGATTTTTCTTAGAAGTTTCATCTGTTCCTCCGATGTGACTATTTTACCAAAAACAAATCGAATAAAAGAAGATTTTATCTAATTATAACAAACCTCAAACCCTTTGTCAATAAGTAAAAATGCCGATTTGTCAACAAATTGTAACCTTTTGGTTTGGCAGTCTGCACCGTTTAAAGCTTTGTTAAAAAATTCACCTATGTCTTGGACTTGTCAAAATTCTCCTGTACAATATATTGATATCCGCATTTTACGGGCGAGAGAAAAAAATCTCCCTCAAAAATCAAAACTTTTTGTAAGCAGCGCAGAATAAGCCCCGATCGACCCCTCTTGTGCTTATTGTCCGTCAAAATGCCCACATGATTTTTTCCTTATTTCGGTATGTACAAAAGGCAGAAATTGTGGTATAATATTGTCAGGTACAACAAAGCAACAAAGGAGGCAGAGCGAATGAAAAAAGCGATAAGGAACACGGCGATAGCCGCAGGGCTTGGCACGCTGGGCATTTCGGCAGTGATGTACCGCTGCGGCATCTCCAGAAAGCTGTATCTTCTGCCAAAGCTTATGGCTGTTATGCAGAAGGACGGCGATGCACAGCGCCAGTACAAGGCAGTAATGCCTGCATATGAGGCGGGCAAGGCATGGTTCGAGGCACAGCGGACGGTCGAAAAGCATCTGTTCTCTTTCGACGGGCTGAAGCTTTACGCACATTTTCTCAGATGCGGCGAAAGCAAGTGCACGGTCATACTCTGCCACGGCTACCGGGGCTCGGGGCTGGGTGATTTCGGCGGCATAGTCCGATATCTGTACGAGGAACTGGGGCTGAACATACTGCTCATCGCCGAGCGCAGTCACGGCAAGAGCGAAGGAAGCCACATGACCTACGGTATAAAGGAGCGCTACGACATCTGCGGCTGGGCAAGGCTCATCGCAAGCGAGTACCCCGACCACAGCATTTTCCTTTATGGTATATCCATGGGTGCGGCTTCTGTGCTGATGACGCCGACGACCGAGCTTCCAGAAAACGTGAAGGGGCTTATCGGCGACTGCGGGTACACCTCTCCCGACGATATTTTCAGGGTCGTTGCAAGGAGCTGGTTCCACCTGCCCGCATTCCCGTTCGTCAACATAGCCGAGGTCTATGCAAGGATATTCGGGCATTTCAACTTTGCCGAGTGCAGCGCCAAGGAAGCGCTCTCGCAGACAAAGCTCCCCGTACTGCTTTTCCACGGTACGGCGGACGACTTTGTGCCTGCGTATATGAGCGACGAGAACTACGCTGCCTGCTCGGGCGAAAAGAAGCTTGTGAAGATAAAGGGCGCTTACCACGCTACGAGCTATTACATCGACTTTGAGAAATACACCGAAGCGCTTTCGGGATTTATTGAAAAACATCGGGAGAAGCAAAAATGAGAGAAACTTACAAGGCAAAGGTAATAAACATCAGCGGGGAGACTGTGACATACGAGTACAGCGACAGCAGCGGATTTGTACAGATTTCGTCGCTCAGACCCACAAACATAAAGCTGAACGTCGGAGACACGGTCTGGATAACCGTTGAAAACGGTGCAGTTATCACAGTAACAAAGCGTCGGACTTCTTTGTCGGCACCGTTCGGGGCAAAGCTTTTCGGAATGCTTGCGGCGGTTATAGCTCTGCTCGTGCTGTGGCTGATATTCAAGGTCATAAAGAAGATTATAATAGCATTTGTCTGGATATTTATAATAGTAATAGCGGCAGCTTTCATATTCGCAAAACTCAGACGTTAGCACCGAGCGAAAGCATCTGCCGTGTGTTTTTCACACTGCAAGGGAGCAAGCGCCCGTGGGGAGAACTCACGGGCGTATTTTTACAGGCTCCAGTTTTCGGAATAAGATATTTATTCCGGATCTGCCGCTTGAAGTATTCCGGAGCTTGGTTTATAATACAGACAAGGTCAGGGCGATACACCGGCTCCGGCTGAAACACTCGCCGCCCTGCACAGCGGATCCGCCGTACCAAAAACGGTACATCGTATACGGTATACTATATAATATAAAGGCTCGGCGGTACTATCCCGCCGTACATCGGAAAGATCAACAGCATTTCGGAGGTGCAAAAATGAAATTCATACACTTATCGGACCTTCATCTCGGAAAGAGGGTCAACGATTACTCGATGCTCGATGACCAGAAGTACATTCTTAACAGCATACTCGGCATCATCAACGAACAAAAGCCGGATGGCGTTATAATTGCGGGCGACGTTTACGACAAGTCTGTCCCGTCTGCGGAAGCCGTTGCGCTGTTTGACGATTTTCTCGTAAAGCTTGCTAAGCGCAGGCTCGAGGTCTTCGTAATAAGCGGAAATCACGACTCCCCTGAACGCATCGCTTTCGGCTCACGCATAATGCAGCAAAGCGGGATACATATGTCCCCCGTTTACGACGGCAATATCAAGCCTGTAACGCTGACGGACAGCTTCGGAAAGCTCAATGTTTATATGCTCCCGTTTATCAGACCCGCAGATGTACGCCGTTTCTTTGAGGACGAAGAGATACTCTCCTACACGGACGCTGTCAGATGCGCTGTAAAGCATATGGATATAAACACCGGCGAGAGAAATATCATCGTGGCACACCAGTTCGTAACGGGAGCATCCCGCTGTGAGTCCGAAACGATCAGCGTCGGCGGTACGGACAACGTCGATGCGGTAGTGTTCGACGGCTTTGACTATGTCGCTCTGGGGCATATCCACTCGCCGCAGAACTGCGGTTCGCCAAATGTCAGATACTGCGGAACGCCGCTTAAATACTCGTTCTCGGAGGCAAAGGACACAAAGTCCGTCACCGTGGTCGAGTTTCTCGAAAAAGGAAACGTATCCTTCTCGACAGCTGAGCTTGTACCTCTGCATGACCTTGTCGAGATAAAAGGAACGTACAGCGAGGTCACCGCAAAGCCATTTTACGAGAACACCTCGTGGACAGAGGATTACATGCACATAATCCTCACCGACGAGGAGGATATCCCCTATGCGACCGGCAAGCTCAGAACGATATATCACAATCTTATGAAGCTCGACTACGACAACAAGCGCACACGCTCGAACAACATCATTTCGATCAGCGACGACACGAAGGCAAAGTCACCGTTTGAGTGGTTCTCGGAACTGTACGAGCTTCAGAATGACCAGCCGATGAGCAAGGAACAGGCTGATATCATAAACAGTCTTATAGGCAAATTGTGGGAGGAAGATATATGAGACCATTAAAGCTTACTATGTCCGCATTCGGTCCTTACAGCAAAAAGACGGTGCTTGACCTCGAAAAGCTCGGGACAAACGGAGTATACCTTATAACGGGCAATACCGGTGCGGGAAAGACGACGATATTCGATGCGATAACCTATGCGCTTTACGGCGAAGCAAGCGGCGAGGAGCGTGGGCCGTCGATGCTGCGTTCAAAATTTGCAGATGCAGATACCGAAACGTTTGTCGAGCTGGTATTCAGCTGCGGCGGAAAGACCTACAAGGTAAAGAGAAATCCCGAATACGAAAGAGCAAAATCACGCGGCAAGGGTACCACCTCGGAGTCGGCGTCGGCGGTGCTGACCTACCCCGACGGACGAACCGTCAACAGTATAGGTCAGGTCAACGATATCATTTCCAAGGAGATAATAGGCATTGACAAAAAGCAGTTCAGAAAGGTATCTATGCTTGCACAGGGCAACTTTTTGGAGGTGCTGACCGCATCGACGGAGGAAAGGATAAAGATATTCCGCCGTATATTCAAAACAGAAAACTACTGCAGTCTTCAGGACGCTCTCAAAAAAGAGAAAAGCCGGCTCAATCAGAACTGTGAAGATGCAAGAAACAGCATCAGACAGTATATCGACGGTATAAGCGTCAGCGAGGACGACCCTTTGTTCCCGCAGATCGAAAAGGCAAAGAACAGCGAACTTCCCTTGACGGAGACGGTCAGCGTTATCGAGGCGCTTATCGAAAGCGACAGCAAAGCGCAAAAAAAGCTGAGGGAAGAAAAAAAGCAGTCCGAGGAGCTTATCGGCACTGTCAACAAGCAGCTCGGAAAGCTCGGCGCACAGGAAAAAGCACGCAGGGCTGTGCAGACAAACAAGGCTGACAAGGCAAAGGAGGAGCAGAACAATCTGCGTCTGAAAGAAGTTTTCAAGGCTGCCGAGGCTGCAAAGCCCGAGATCGAAAGCGCCGTGAAAACTAAGACGATACTTGACAGGGAGATGCCCCGATATACCGAGCTGGCTTCCCTTTCGCAGAGCGTGGACAGCGCCCGCAGGGAGCTTGAAAGATACAGGACAGACGTTGAAAAGCGCAAAACGCTGTACGAAAGCAGCAGCCTCACAGTCAGCAAGCTCAAGGATAAGCTGAAAACTCTTGAAAATGCTGGAGAGCAAAAGCAGAGGCTGCTCAACCTCAAGAGCACCTGCGAGACCCGTAAGAAGCAGCTCACCGAGCTTGATTCGGCACGGGACGGTCTGTCAAAGATCAGCGCCGAATACGACAGGCTGCAGCGGGAATACACCCGGGCATATCAGCAAAGCAGCCGTGATTTGGCTGAATACGAGGCAAAAAACAAGGCGTTCCTTGACGAGCAGGCGGGCATCATCGCCGAAACGCTCGAGGACGGAAAGCCCTGCCCTGTCTGCGGTTCCTGCGAGCACCCGCACTGCGCTGTGAAATCAGAGAATGCACCTACGGAGGCTGAGCTGAAAAAATCCAAGCAGGCAGCTGAGCTTGCACAAAAGGCTGCACAGGACAAGAGCAAGGAATGTGCAGGCAAAATAGCGCAGAAAAAAGCTTCGGACGAAAACCTCCGCAGCCGGTCACAGGCTCTGGGGCTTGACTCAGGCAGCGACAGGTTTGCCGACGAGATAAAAAAAGCTCTGGACGAAACGGAAAAAGAACTGAGCGGACTCATCAAGGATATCGCAAAAGAAGATGCGAACATCGCCCTGAAAGCTCAGTTGGAAAAGGACATACCCGCAAAGGAAAAAGCCCGTGAAGAACTGAAAAACAGCATTGCCGTACTCGAAAAGGAGATAGCTTCGCTCGAATCGCAGATAAGCTCAAAGAGCGAGCAGCTTGAAGGCGAGCGCAAAAAGCTGAGGTTTGAAAGCAAGGAAAAGGCTGCCGCCGAGATAAAAAAGTGCGAGGAGACAATTGCCGGAAAGAATGCGGAGCTTGAGGCTGCGGAAAAAGCGCTGAAAGTATCGGACGACAAGATAAAGAGGTACGATGCAGCTATCAAGGAGCTTGAACAACAGCTTTGCGAAAAGTCTGACACGGACACCGAGACGCTGAGCCGGAAGAAAGCCGAGCTTGACAGCGGCAAAAAGCTCGTTGAGGAAAAGCTCGAAGCGGTGACCTCACGTCTCAGCTCAAACAGCGCAGCTCTTGCCGAGCTTAAAGCAAAGTCGGGTGACCTCGACGCTCTGGAAAAAAAGTACGCCTGTGTGAAGTCGCTTTCGGACACCGCTAACGGGGATATAAAGGGCAAAGAAAAGATAATGCTGGAGGCATACGTTCAAATGGCGTTCTTTGACCGCATCATCGCCCGTGCGAATATCAGGTTTATGATAATGTCCAACAGCCGCTACGAGCTGATGCGGCGCAAAGCTTCGGGAAGCAAAAAATCGCAAAGCGGTCTTGACCTTGATGTTATCGACCACACCAACAGCACGACCAGAAACGTTGAGAGCATCTCGGGCGGTGAGTCGTTTATGGCTTCGCTGTCTCTCGCACTCGGTCTTTCGGACGAGATACAGTCAGCCTCGGGAGGCGTGAAGCTCGACTCGATGTTCGTTGACGAGGGCTTCGGCACGCTTGACGGCGAATGCCTCGACCAGGCACTTAATGCGCTCACCGACCTTGCGAACGGCAACTGCCTTGTCGGGATAATATCTCACGTAGCCGAGCTTAAAAACAGGATAGACAAGCAGATAGTAGTTACCCATGGAAAAAGCGGCGAAAGCGAGGCGCAGATAATCTGCTGAGCTGTTGATATCCGAACAAATAAATAAGGACGGCACCGTGAACTGAACCGAACCATAAAAATAGTACAATCACAAAAAAGGCCTCCTATGGTATATAGAAACCATAGGAGGTCTTGTTACGGCAAGAAGTTACATACACATACAGCAGTATGAAAAAGGTTCAACACATAAAGCAACAGCTCTGCGCTTGCTCACAGATGTTGTCGAAAAGTATCAAATCTATCATGTTTTCTCCTTTTGCCGGTAAGCTATTACGATGCTGCTTTTATCTCACTTATACAAGTATCCTCGTATGTGCTTCCCGGGTATACGCTCAGGATAGTCAGCTTGATAAAAGTCGTAGAAACACTGTTCTTTAGTTCGATGACCTGCGGCTGATCATTAAATTCGCCCTTTAGCGTGTAGTCGAACGAAGAGCCGTCCGAGAAAGATATCCTGCAATCTTTAACACGGCAGTTTCTGTAATAGACGTTTTTGCCTCCGCATATGCCGTTCATGATCGAAACGCTGCCGACATTCTGCGGGGTATCAGCTGTTATCATGATCGTTTCACCCTCACCGTAGCCGGAAGCTCCTTCACACCAGCAAGTACTGTTATCATTGTCGATAACATTTTTGGCATTGTAAGTAAAAACCTTGCCGTTATAAGTTGTTGGAGCCAATGTGCTCGTTGCATATGCCGAATTGAACACCGGTTCGGAGCGATCACCGGCGGGTTTATTTTTTCTCGTTGCGGTAGTTTTACGTGTTACTTTTTCTGAGGCTTTGGTCTGCTTGGAAGCTGTCGTCTGCGATGTTGTTTTCTCCGTCACAGTGGAATTGCTCTCTCCGTAGATAGGTATCTTTATTATCGTATCCGAACCTGCTTGCAGATAGCCGTTCTCGACCTCTTTTCTGTACTCGCCATTCGGATATTTAGGGCTGAAATTCTCGGCGTGCCCGAGAACGATAGTCATAGGTCCCCATTTGTCTTTTTTCATTTTCGGTCTGACAAATATCTCTCCAACATTGAATTCCTCCGAATCGGAGTAGATATTTCTTGTGATAAAATGGTCCTGAGAGTATACAAGTGTCTTCTCGATATTCTTTATCCAGTAGAAGCTAAAGTCGGTGCTTCCGGGTTCCTGCTCGCTGAAGCTCCAGCCGTTTGTAACATTTTTGACAGTTACCGTTCCAACGCTGAAATACATTTCCGTTACAGTTGCATCGAAAGTTTTGGACAAATGATAGGGCGAATTATTAGACGTTGTCATACGCCTGTTGTTTGAGTATTTTTGAAGATTCATATTATCCTTTGATGGTTTGGAATGATTCTTGCCGACCTTTGCCCAGGCAGCATCGAGAACATCGGCTTTTGATTCGAGTATCCACGGACTGAGCGTAAGCGTTACCTCATACTCATAGTTCTGCTTATCCTTGTACTTGTATGTATAGGTCTGAAAGCCGACATCTATCTTGCTTTCCTGCATTGTCGTCGTGGTCTGCTCGGTAGTAACGGGCGCTGTCGTGGTCTGTTCGGTCGTAGTCGTCGCTGATGTCGTTGTGGTCGTTTCCGTGACTCTGCCGTCCCTTTCGGTGCCTTCCTCGCTGCACGCTGTCAGGCACGCCGCAGCCATAGTCAGCGCTATGAACGCAGATAAGATCTTTTTTCTCATGATATCCTCCTCGCTTTCAGCTTATATTTTATCCTTGCTAAAATTATACTGTCAAAAATATAAAGATAAGTGAACACGCAAAGAACAAATCGTGAACAAAATTAGCAAAGGCGCTTGGCTTAGCTTTCGATCCGTATTGACTCTGCAAAACTCATATGTGAGATAAGCTCGTCCGCCTCTGTTCTTGTGCAAACGGAATGCATCCTGTTGAGCGCTTTCTCGTTATTGACAGGCACATAGCAGATGCTGTTGTCCGAGTTCAGATGCTTCAGGACATAGTATTCCTGCTCCTTCCCCGTCAGGTCACGCTTTTCTACCGCAGTGACCCTGCATATTCCAAACACACCGTACATCACAACATCATTTACACTGTACATAAGAATCACCTCAAATAAAAACAGAACGCACAGCAAGCAACCGGACTTACGCAGTAACTGCTACACGTTCTTTATTCAAGTATATCATCTTTGCGGCTCATTTTCAAAGGACATTTTGCACAAAGTTATCCGTCAGAAATTTGGCATCTTTTCAGCGAGCCTTTTGTTCGTTCTTAATCAGCCCGCCGCCCATTTCACCTTCGGACACTATGCGGTAGGCTGTGTCTTTGTCGATACATTCCCCGACAGTTTTGCGGGAAATGATATCCTACCCGTCCTCAAAGCGGTCGTCACGGCGCCGTAACAGGAGTCGGGTCATTGTATTGCGGCGCAGACGAAAAAAATCAATCCTTAAAGATTTCTTAATCTAAGGTGTGCTATGCTTTAGTCATAACGAAAACCATGTGCAAGCAAAAGAAAGGGTGCAGCATTATGAAAGAAACTATCATCTCGGCAAGAAAGCTCTGCAAATCCTTCGCCGCAAACGGCGTTCAGAACCATGTTCTCACAGGCATCGACCTTGACATCTGCAAGGGCGACCTCACCGTTGTAATGGGTGCTTCGGGCAGCGGTAAATCGACGCTTCTTTACTCGCTCAGCGGTATGGACAGAGCGACCTCGGGTGAGGTCATATACAACGGCAAGGACCTCGTTAAGATGTCCGAAAAGGAGCTTACTCTGCTTCGCCGAAAGGACTTCGGTTTCGTGTTCCAGAAGATGCACCTTGTCAGCAATATGACTATGTTTGAAAACGTAGTCGTTCCCGCTTACCTCGACAAAAGCACTCCGTCCGCCGAGACAGACAAAAAGGCAGACGAGCTGTTTGAGCAAATGGGTATTGCCGAGGTAAAGACACATCTTCCGTCGCAGTGCTCGGGCGGTGAACAGCAAAGGTGCGCTATCATCAGAGCTGTTATCAGCGAGCCGAGCGTGCTCTTTGCCGACGAGCCGACAGGTGCGCTCAACAGGCGGAACACGATAGAGGTACTCGACCTTCTGACAGCGCTCAACCGCAGGGGACAGTCGGTGTTTATGGTAACGCACGATGTCAGAGCCGCAGTCAGAGCGACCCGCCTTATCTACATCGAGGACGGAACGGTCAGCGGTGAAATGACGATGCCGCCGTTTGAAGCCGAAAAGGAAAAGAGCCGTGAAACGCAGGTAAACTCGTGGCTGTCGTCGATGCAGTGGTAAAAGGGGGGCACTTGTATGAAGTCTGTACTTTACCTTGTAAAAAACAACATCAAATTCAAAACGGGAACGTTTAAAAGCGTTATTATCCTTATGGCGATAATCGTGTTCTCATACTCCTGTTCGGTCAGCAATTCAAAGAACCTCAACGATTCGCTGAACGAGTCTCTGGATCACTACAACGTCGGTGATATCGTTATGACATACAAAGGAAGCGAGATCCCCGACAAAGTCAGAAAGGGGCTTGACTCAAATACAAATGTAAAGTCATTCCGCACCGACGATATGCTTTATGTCAAAATGTCCTGCTTTGCCGACGGCAAGGAACAGAATATGAAAACAAGGCTCGTAAAGCAGAAAAAAGAGCTCAAAGTCTTTAAAGATGACTTTGACAGCTTTTACGACGAGCCGCCTGTGCTTAAAGAGGGCGAGGTCTACATCTCCTACTGCTTCCACAAGCTGTACAACCTTGAAAAGGGAACCAAGCTTGAGATACAGACATCTCCCGATACCCGTGAGACATTTGAGATAAAGGGCTTTGTCGAGGATCCTGTCTACGGCACCAGCCTTGTCGCCTACGAGAATTTCTTTATCAACGAAAATGACTGGGAGCGTATCTCGCAGGGCATCAAGGATCACACCGTCAACGAGAATTTTGTCTTCCATACCGAGATGCTTCACATCTTCAAATCGGGAGACATCAAGGATTTCAAACTCGTAAAGCAGCTCAACGACGAGTGCGGACTTGTGGACGAGTCTATGCTGTATGTAACACGCAGCGAGCTTATAAGCTATACCGAGATATATGCAGATGTCGGCACGAGCCTGCTTTATGCCTTTGTCGGTCTGCTTGCGGTGGTAGTCGGGCTTATGATGCTCAACAGCATAAACTCCACCGTTGAGATGCAGTATGTAGACCTCGGAATACTCAAATCCCAGGGCTTTACCGTGTGGCAGATACGCCTTTCGTATATCACCCAGTATGTTATAGCGCTTGTTGTCGGAACTATCATTGGTCTTGTGATATCCGTTCCTGTGCTCAAGGTGATGGGCAAGCTTTTCATGACTGTCACGGGCATACGCACAGACTGCTCGATAGATTTTCTCAGCAACGGTCTGATAGCACTTGCAATAATAACTGTATTCGTTATATTTATTCTCTTTGCAACAAGAAAGCTTTCAAGTATATCCCCCGTCAACGCTCTGAACAACGCACACAGGGACGTTCATTTTACGGGCAGGCTCAATATGCCGATGAAGCAGCGTGCTCTGCCGGTGTCGATGTCCGTTCGTGCGCTGACCTCGGGACTGCGCCACTATATCTTCGTTTTTCTGATAACCGTGCTGCTGATGTTCTTTATGGTCACCATTTTCAATCTTACCAACGGTATAGATTTCAAGGAGATGTTCGGCTATAACTGGTCAGATATCGACGCTCAGCTTTTCGACGAGTTTGAAAAGAGCGATATGCAGCGTTTAAGGGATAGGCTCACCGAGCTTGACCCGAAAGCAGAGGCAGATTTCGTAGCCTATACCGACAATATCCTTGCAGACGATATCCTCTACGGCTCCGACGCTGCGGATAATCTCGAGCGATATATCAAGCCTATCAGCGGCAAGCTTCCCGAGTACGACAACGAGGTCGTTATCACAAAGATAGTTGCCGACGAGCTAAACAAAGGTGTCGGCGACAAAATGACTGTTTCAAATTCCGGCAAAAAGACGGACTATCTGATAGTCGGGATCGTCCAGTCCACCGCACAGTCGGGAAGGATATTCTATATGACGCTCGAGGGCGCAGAAAAGATAGGCATAAAGCCGTATCTGAGCAATATTTACCTCAGCGACAAGGACAAAGCCGAGGAGATATCCCAAAAGCTCAACAAGGAGTTCAAGGATATACTCCTGTCCAAGCCCGCAGGCAAAGCAGCGGTCTACGAAAGCACTGAGGAACTTGTCAATATGTTCCTTGTCATAATCATAGCGATAGTTGTCGGAGTGTCGGCGATATTCCTGCTCGTAGCGGTCAGCCTTATCTGTAAGGTCACATTCCTGCGTGAGCGCACGGATATAGGCATCTTCAAGGCAACAGGCTTCACCACCGGCAACCTGCGCTCGCAGTTCTCGGTAAGGTTCCTTATCATCGGCATACTCGGCTGCATAGTCGGGACGGTCATAGCAATATTTGCGACAAACCCGCTGCTTTCAATGCTGATGAGCATCGTTGGTATGACAGACTTTATGCACAAGCTCACATTTTTCGAGGTGCTTATTCCGGCACTTGTTATATGCACATGCTTTGCAGGCTTCTCGTATATGTCATCAAAGCGTATCAAGTCGGTCAGCACAACTGAGCTTATCTGCGAATAATAGATACAAAGTACATTTAATGTCTTAACACCGGGACTTATCTCCGCAAAACGGGGATAAGTCTTTTCTTTTACAGCAAACAGCAATAATAAAGCGCCCGCACGGAAAAATGCGAACGCTTTTTGTTTTATCACAAGTCTGTACTGTCGGTCTGATCCCGAAGCGGCGATGTCTGTTTCAGATAGATGTAAAATGCAACGCCCTGTTCGGTATTCGTCATTGAGCAGGTCATATCGTGAAGATCGAGGATAGTCTTGACGATATACAATCCAAGACCGCTTCCTCCGGTCGATCTGTTCCTTGACCTGTCCGCACGGTAAAACGGGGTGAACAAATGCGGGATATCCTCCTGCGGGATAGATACACCTGTATTCGTCACGCTCAGCGTCTTTTTCCCGTCCTCTGTTCTGAGCGTGATAAACACCTGCTCTCCCTGCGGCGAGTGACGCACCGCATTCCCGATGACATTTGAAAGTGCCTTATGCCACAGCTCCTTGTCGACCGTCAGTGTTACATCTTCGCTCAGCTGCTGATGTATCACGATGTTCTTATCCTTTGCAAGCGGCTCAACTGTGAGGACGGCGTCATTCACAGTTTCAGCCAGCGAGACCTCGCAAAGGCTGCTGTGTATGTCCATGCTCTCGGTCTTGGAAATAGCTATTATCTCCCGGACAAGCTTTTCGATATCCTCGGCGGACTCATAAGCCATAGGCAGATACTTTTCATGATCCTTATAGTCTCCGTAGCCGAGCATCATATTTTCAAGCCTGCCCTTGAGCACGGTCAGCGGTGTTTTCAGCTCGTGGGAAACAGCTATAAAGAAATCCCTGCGCTGCTGTTCGATGAGCTTTGAGCGCTCAATATCCGCTTTCAGATGTTCATTTGCTTCCTTCAGCTCCAGCATAGTCTGCTGAAGTCGGGAAGCCATTGTGTTGAGGCTCTGCGACAACACGCCTATCTCGTCGCTGCGGCTGTCGTCACACTTCCAGCCGGTATCCATGTCAGCCATACGCTTTGAGTTTTTGCTCAGCTCTTTTATCGGGCTTACGATGACCTTGCTGCAAATGAACGAGCTCAGAAGCGACAGCAGGAGTATCCCCGTGGCGACTATCGGCAGCAGCCGCAGCATCACATTCGTTATTATGTGCGAGGCTCGGGAGAGGTAGAACACGGTCAATGTTGTTTGCGTATCCCTGTCGGTGAAATACACAAACTCGGTTATCGTCGAACCGATCACATTCTCGCTCTCGTGTTCGGTATTTATCCCGCCGAAAGTCCGCGATCCGTACTCGTCGCTGAGAGTGACGGTGGCATTGTTTATACGGCAGAAATCCTCTATCTCCTCATCGCCGTCCCAATATGCACCTTCACTGAGCTTTTCGGCAAGCTGACGGGCGCTTTGCTCCATTTCGTTGTACATCCTTACATCGAACTGCTTTGGCAAAAGCGCAAATATTATCCCATAGACAACGATACAGCACACCGCAAGGGAACAGAATACCCACAGGAACACCTTTGCGCTAAGACTGTTTTTTATTTTCTTTAGCAATACGGTATCCCACCCCTCTGACAGTTTCGATATAGTCGGCTCCGAGCTTTTTGCGCAGGTTCATTATATGAAAATTGACACCCTTTTCATACCCCGCAAAATCATATCCCCAAACGTGGTTGAGCAGGTCGTCTCGTGAAAAGACCCGGCCTTTGTTTTTTAACAAAAGCAGGAGTATATCGAACTCGAGGTGTGTCAGCGTCACCTCTTTGCCCGAAACGGTCACGCTCCTTTCCGTCTCGCTGACGGTCAGCTCCCTGTACCTGATAACATCATCGGTCTTTTCGGGGGCTGTCCTTCGCAAAAGTGCCTCGACACGTTTCAGAACGACTCTTACCGAGAACGGCTTTGTTATGTAGTCATCTGCGAGCTTATCAAAGCCTTTTATCTGAGCCTCCTCGGAGTCAAGCGCCGTCAGTATGACGATAGGTACATCCGACTCGTTTCGTATCATTTCGCAGACCGTGTAGCCGTCGATCCTCGGCATCATTATATCCACAATGACAAGGTCGAACTCGCCGTTTCTGAACGCATTTATCCCCTCAAGCCCGTCTGCCGCTGTTGTTACCCTATACCCCTGAGCCTCGAGCGGCACAGTCAGTATCTCACGTATCGCCACTTCATCTTCTATTATAAGAATACTCCTGTCCATATACTGCCCCTCCCCAAACAATATCATATCAGAGCTGTATTAGATTTTGATTAGCAAAAACAGTTTTTCTTTACAATAGTATAACTCTTTACGCATACAAAAATCAAGTGCCGCACGCAAATTTCTAATACAAGCCTTATCCGGTGCAAATCAAAATCTAACCAAAAGGCAGTATCATCAGTTATGTAAAAGGGGGTGTACGCAGGACATCAACGCCAGAAGGAAAAGCTGTTACAGCAAAAAAACTATAGGGGGAATAAAAAAATGAACGGAGAAAGCAAAACAAACACAAACAACACTCACAAGAGCAAAGCTTCACACAGCAAGCACCTGCCTGTGCTTGTCTGCACGCTGCTGGCTGCCGCTGCTTTGACTGTCGGCGCAGTATCCCGGGCAAGGTCTGGAAGCGATACGCAAAAAGCTATAACAGACGGCTCGTCATCGTCAAGCCTTTGCGCTTCGCAGGACAGTTCGGGCGCAAAGGAACAGGAGCCGGTTACGACCTCTGCAACGACCGCTGCCGAGAATACACAGACAGAAATAAAGACCAGGCCGTCTCATCTGGAGGCAGCCAAGCCGGCAGCAGTGACCGCTGCTCACAAAACAGAGGTAAAAAACGGCATCACATATGTTGACGGAATACTTATCGCAAACAAGACCTACTCTCTGCCGCAAAGCTATGCTCCCGGGCTCGATGCCCAAGCACAGGCGGCATTTTGCAATATGCAGCAGGCTGCTGCAGCAGACGGTATAGAGCTGTGGATCTGCTCGGGTTACAGAAGCTATAGCTATCAGAAGAAGCTTTATGATAATTATGTCATTGCGGACGGAAAGGAAGAAGCGGACAGGTATTCCGCAAGGCCCGGTCACAGTGAACATCAGACGGGACTGGCGATAGATGTCAACGAGCCAAGCGACGAATTCAACGACACCCCCGCCGCCAGGTGGCTCGCAGCACACTGTAACGAGTACGGCTTCATAATCCGCTACAAGCCCGGCAAGGAAAGCTCGACAGGCTATATGGCTGAATCGTGGCACATAAGATATCTCGGCGATCCCGAGCTTTGCAAAAAGATAGAGGCAAGCGGACTCAGCCTTGAAGAATATCTGGGCATCACAAGCAAATACCGCAACTGAGGCCGACAATAAGGCATCACATTCAGAGATTTCCTCCGAGCGTTCGTATCCAATGATGCGAGCGCTTTTGCTTTTACAGACACAAGGCAGACTTAGGGAGGGGCCAAACAAAAACAGCCACCGTTTGAAAAGCGGCGGCTGTTTTTTGCTATCCTGCTTAAACGTATTTTGAATTATCCCTTGATATTTGCCGGTGTTATTTCCGACCGCAGGAGCTTTATTGCCTGTTCAACGGTGATCGCCTTTGCGTAACGCTTCGGCCACATGAATTCGTTGAAATACCTGTAGGCAGTTTCCTTGTCAAAATAGGGGTTGTCGCAGGTCGAGTTGGTGTATGCGGGAACGAAGATGCGAAACCCTTTTTCAAACCCGCTTTTGATAGTTGCGTCCATGCAGTAGTCGGTCGATACGCCGACAGTTATGATGTCCTTTTCGCCCTTGGATTGCAGGTATTCCGTCAAGCCTGTCATCGGGTGGAATGCGCTGTTTACATTCTTTTCAAAGCGACGTTCATCGCTTCTCGGTGCAAAGTCCCCGTAAACTTCATAGTTGTCCGCAGACCTGTCAAGCTCGGTGCCCGGGCCGTCATCGTGCTGGACATATACGACCTCGACGCCGTTCTCTCTTGCGGCGGTTATAAGCTGTTTTATGTTTTTCCTCACAGTTTCAAACGCATATAGACTTTCATTAAAACAACCCTTTTGTGTATCCACAACCAACAGTATCATTTTCATTTCTCCCCGTTAAATCAGTTATTGTCTGCCCAGGTTTTTATCACGCCGAACAGTTCGTCGAACGATGATGCGGTGTAGTTTATGTCGTACTCTTTCACCGCTGTACCGATGTCGCCCTGCGGCATGAACCAACAGCTTGAAAGCCCTGCGTTTTTCGCACCGAGCATATCGGATGTGAGAGAGTCGCCGATAACAAGGCAGCTTTCGGCAGGCTCGCCGACGGATTTTATGACTGCATCGAAAAACTCCCGTGCAGGCTTGGCTGTGCCCAGCTTTTCGCTCACGAACACGCCGCACAGATATTCATTCAGTCCTGTTGATGCTATCCGTCCGCAAGCGTTTCGTGTCACGCCGTTGGTGATGATATACACTCTTGCATCGGGAACGCTTCGCCTGATATTTTCAAGCAGTTCCAAAGCCCCGTCAAGCAGCACGCCGTGTTGCGACATATAGTCGATGAAATCGCTGTTTATCCTTTCAAGGTCCGTTTTTTCGGTATCGCAGCCGCACTGGTCAAACAAACAGCGGAACCTTGTCACGAACAGCTCGGGCTTGGTGATGCTGCCCTTTTCAAATTCAAGCCAGAGGCTTTTGTTTATCTGCTTGAACGACTGATAGAGTTCCTCTGTAAACTCAAGACCGTTCTGCTCCAGTACGAATCTCACGCCGAGCCGTTCAGATGCGTGAAAATCGAGCAGCGTCTGATCCAGATCAAACAACAGGTTGTGATGCATTTTATTTGTCCTCCATTTGCGGTCTTGTAAGCTATTTCAGCGGCGGAAGCGAATGAATATCATAGTTATCGTAGTAGATATCGAACGCTGTTTTTACGTCGCCTGACAGCTCGATGAGCGCACCTG
>CADAES010000019.1 GCA_902786975.1 uncultured Ruminococcus sp. | reverse complement strand
GGTAACGGTCACAAAGGACACCCCGATAGTGCGCTTTGAGGGCACGGCGAAAAAGGGGAGTACCTGCACCGTTAAAGAAAAAAAGACCGTCTGCGGCGTGCAGTACGGTCGTGTCACCGACAACGGGTGGATAGATATGAAAGATACAGCGCAGGTTAAAGCCAAATAATTGGTTAAACATAACTAATATTTAACCAATTTATATCCAATAGTCTCAAAGCATATCAATGCTTCTCTTTGTATTAACCCGCCTGGGCAGTAGTCCGGGCGGGCGATTTTTTGTGTCATATTTTTCGTGTCATATATTTATTAAAACGTGTCATATATCATAGCGTTTCTTAATATTTTATGAACAAGCAAAACAAAGAAAATCGCCTACCTGCGCACTTAAACGCAGATAGGCGATTTTGAACTAAGGGTGAGTAGAGAGATTTGAACTCTCGGTCTTCAGAGCCACAATCTGACGCGTTAGGCCAGCTACGCTATACCCACCATAAAAATAATACCTGAACAAGTCAGGCAAACACGCCATACTGGATTCGAACCAGTGACCTACCGCTTAGAAGGCGGTTGCTCTATCCAACTGAGCTAATGACGCATACATCAGCATAAAAAATGCACCGGGCGGATAGACCTCAAGTGCATCTGTGCCAAAAGCGGGTGATGAGAATCGAACTCACATGACCAGCTTGGAAGGCTGGGGTTCTACCACTGAACTACACCCGCATATCGTCGATTTCAGGCATCTGCCTTAATTGACGATATTTATTATAGCATACCGCAATGTAAATGTCAAGCACTTTTTTGCAATTTTCAAGTCTTTACAAAAAGTTCATCAGACGTAAGAGATAAGAGGTAAGATGTAAGAGCTAAATGTTGTATCGGCTTTTCATCTCGCTTATCTTCTGTTGAAGTTCATATACCGACATATTGTATTGCTCTAATTTTTTAGATTCCTCTTCAACGGTTCTTTGCTTCCTTGTGTTGTTATTTGCTGTTTTTTTATCATTGGCAGAACCGACTATTTTAACTATAATCGGAATTGAATTAATTACAACAAGTATAATAATTACGACCCAAAGAGGAAAGCCACCTGTAGCAAAATCTGGACTCATATCAGTCGCCTCCTAAAAGATATCAAATAGATGTAATACAATGAAGAAAAATGCCAATACATCAATCAGTAAAACTATTTTAGTAATAGTTTTTCCATGCTGTTGAGGTTGGAAATTATGATCGACATGATTGTCATTGATTGTATTCTTTGATGTGCTTATTTTTCCATTGGTATCATTAAGTTGCCTTTCCAGATCGGCAAGCTCTGCCTTTTTTTGTTTTAAGAAATCAAGATGCTTTGCGAGGTATATCTTCCATTCTGCTTCGATTTCAGATTTATGATCGGGTGTGGTAGTCATAAGCGCCCTGTCAATAAAAGAGCATACCTGCTGGAACTCGGCTGCGCTCAGATCGACCTTTTTGAACTCCTCGGTGTCTATGCTCGCCATACCGTACCACGCACGGTAGTCATCTGGGTAATCTTCTGTAATTTGTTTATAGATATCTAATGCCTTATCGTAATCTTTAAAGCTTGTATATGTTTCTGCATTGTGTAAGAGTCTTTCTTTTTCGGCTTCGCCTTTTGCAGTAACATTTATATTATCCGCTTTTATGTTCTGAGTAACATAGTAATTATAGTTTTGAATAGCCTTTTCAACTATGAACGGCGAGCCGCAAAAATCACAGATAGCCGCATCTTTGCTCGCATCAACTGTTAACGTTCCTCCGCAGTTGGTGCATTTTGCATTTACCAGTGGCATAAGAGTACCTCCGCATAATCTATTTCTTTCTGAGTATCTTTTTTCTGAACCAGTTGACGTAAAGGTCTATCAGCTGGGTGAGGGCAAATTCGTACAGGAAGAAGAAAAAGTTAGCCGCCAGCCATACGATGATGAGCGTGTACGCCCCGAAGGTGTCCATACCCTCCAGCATATCCTCGGAAATGAAAACAAAAGTGAACAGAAGAAAGAATACCACTATCGCTGCGTTGAAAACCAGAAGCTTTATCACCCATTTCAGCACAACGTTCTTTGACCTGTCCAGATCGAATTTGAGGATAGGGTAGTAGCCCATAAATACGATAAATAAGGCCGCCGCCTGGTAGTTCGGCGTTATCAGCGGGCATAAAAGACTGACCGCAATATAGGTCGCGATCGCCCAGTTGCGGTCTACCTCAACGATCATAACGACCATAAGAAAGCCCGCAAAGGTCGGTATCGCATAGTCCAGCATCGGGAGAAAGCCCGAGCAGAACATAGCCAGCAGGCATACAGCACTGATTATCCCGCCCAGTGCCACCTTGAAGCTTATCTTTTTTCTGTTCATCTAAAACAATACTCCATTGTTTTTGTTGTTTTGCCGAATACGGACTGTCAGTGAGCTGTTGAGAGATATTCTCTTGGGAGTGTTTTCTCTCGTTCTCTCTTTTCTGAACTTTCAACCTGTTTTGGGTATATGGGGCTTGCTCCATATACCCAAAACATATTAAGAGGTTTAGGAAGGGGGGTCCGGGGGAGAACCCTTCTCCAAAAGGGTTTCCCCCGGCAGTCCACCGGCATTTCGTCCTCAGTAAAGCATCAGCAGCAGGGTATAAGGTCGCCGCCCATACATTCGCAGCAGGAATCGAGGCAGATGAGGTCACAGCAGCAGTTGCAGGCGTCCTGGTTCCTGTTCTGATAATAGCCGCTGGGCATACCGTTCATCTGACCGCCCCTCTGGTTATTGAGCTGATTGAGGGCAGCGTTGTATTCGGCGTTGTTGGGGTTTATCTGAGCCGCACGGTTGAAATTCTCGTAAGCCTCGTTGAACCAGCCTCTCTTGTAGCAGACCGAGCCTTTGAGGAAGTACCACTCGGCATCTCTGCGGTAAGGGTCTACGGAGTTGAGGATATTGTCCGCCTCGGTCACGTTTCCGGTCTGGATAAGCATACGCACCTTCTGGCTGTCGAAATTGGTGCTCGTGGACTCTCTGCTCGCAGCCTCGCCGTTTCTGATGTTGTTGATTATCTCGTCGTAAGCCTGGTTTATCTCAGCCATTTTCTCGCTTGCAACGTCTTTGAGAGGATTGTTCTCGTACTGGTCGGGGTGGTATTTCTTCACCAGCTCCTTGTACGCAGCCTTTACCTCGTCCTCCGTCGCACCTCTGGATACACCGAGTATAACATATGGGTCTTTACCGTTCATAAGTAGTCGTTCCTTTCTTGTCTCGTTTGTTGAATTTCTCCTGTCTTACCAGGTCATATACATATTTTAGCCCAAGATACACTATGTTGTCAAGTATATCTCTGAACCTGTGCGGGTCAAGCGCAACGTAGCAGTCCGCAAGCTGTCCCAGCGACATGTTCACCGTCGCCGTGCAAAAGTCAGTCAGCTCCGCAGGCAGCTTCCCCTCGCCGTCAAGCTCAATGCCGTGGCTTTCGGCGTAGAGCTTCAAAGGATTGTACCCGCCCTCACGAACGTCCTTTTTAAGGTCGTCAAGAGCGTCCGTAACGTAAACATACCGTCCGAGACAGTACCCGAACTTCGCAAGCAAAGCCTTTTCACGCTCGTCCCTTCCGAGTCTCTCAAATACAGCCTTCATCATAAGCGCCGTAGGCTCGCACGCCGCATCTATCCCGGCCGACTTGTCTTTCTCGACCTCACGCTGAAGCTTCATCGCAGATTCTATCTCGCCGCTCAGCGTCCTGTACCTTTTGCAAAGCTTTTTGTACGGCTTTTTGAAAAACGGCAGAAGAAGCGCAGCCAGCGCCTTTTTCTTGAGCCCCTTGTCAGCGATGTCGTCCTTCAGCTTGTGATATGTCAGAAGCACCGAAACGCTCGATGCGTAGCTCAGGTCGCTGCCGCACACCGCACACATCGACTTTTTCCACGGGTGAGCGATGCACCTCTCGTTCTTGGCCTTTATCTTCCTGTCGTGAACGGACATATCCATAAGCGCCAGAAAAGCGGCGTCGTAGCTAAGCGTCAGGCGTGTGACAAAGCCGAAGCGCCTGTGCATATCCTTGCAGATGCCGCAGTATACAGCCTTGTAGGTATCGTATTCTATCATTCTAAGCATCGGCTTGTAGGCACGGATATACCCGAACATCGCTCCACCTCCGTCGTCAGCATATATTTTCTCAATTATACTACTTTTTATATGCCTTTGTCAATATTTAAAACAAACCTCTTGCCGGGTGATAGTTACCTGTTGCGCTTTGCTGCTTTGTGTATATACAAAGATCTCTCCCCGCACAGGTCTGCACGGGGAGAGTATAGAGAGTGTTGGGAGAATAGCTTATTTGACTTCCTCAAGTCTTACGTTTGTGATGTGGATAGTCGCTGTCGAACCGCACTTGCCCATGTTGAACTCAAGTCTGCCTGTTGGGTCGTTGCGCTTTGTCATATCAAAGTCCAGAGTGTAGGTCTGCTTCTTTGTAGTCAGCTTGACGGGAGTGTCCTCAAGGTATCTTACCCAGTTTACGTTAGGAGCCGTAACAGCGACCTTCATCGTTCTTTCAGCCTCTGCGTATGCGTCAAACGTTACACGGTACTTCTTGCCCTTTACCATCGGCATATCGGGCTGTACCAGCTGAACGGAGTATTCCTCCGTGCCCTCGTTTGTGGACTTGATGACTATCTCCTTGTCCTTTATCTCGGCAGAGCCTTCGCCGCCTGCGAACAGCATGAATTTCCAGTCTGTATCGTCAGAGAGGTCTTCCTTGTCGGCAAAGTTTCCGTTGTAAACATAGTTGCCGTCTTCAAGAGCCTTCTTGGTCTTAGCCTCGGGTCTCTTGACGTTGGTGTCGTAGCTTGGCTTCTGATAAACTCTTACATAGTCTATCTGATACTCTGCAAAGCGGAAATCGGTAGAACTGTCGGGGTTGCCCGGCCAGTCTCCGCCGACCGCAAGGTTGAGCTGCATATAGAAAGGCTGGTTGAAAGGTGCGGGATAAGGCTTTTCGTCCTCGCCGTCAACAGCTGTGAACCAGTCGTTTGCGGTAAGCACCTTTTCGCCGTCGATGTACCATCTGATCTCACCCGGTTCCCACTCTACCGAATACTCGTGGAAGCCGTTTGCAAAGTTACCGTTTGCAGCTTTCTGTGTAGCCTGCTGGTTGCAGTGAGGCTCGCCGTAGTGGAGCGTGCAGTAAGCGGTGGTAACGTCGTTTCCGAGTACCTCCATAATGTCTACTTCGCCGCACTTTGGCCACTGACCGTACTTGCCTTCGTCAGTAGGCATCATCCAGGCAGCCGGCCACAAGCCCTGTCCGATAGGCACCTTAGCGCCGACGGTTATCTTTCCGTAGGTAAAGTCCTTCTTGCCCTGTGTCTTGACCTTGCCGGAGGTGTAGTAGTCCTTGCCGTCCTTCTGTGTTTTGAGAGCTTTCAGAACGAGGTGGCCGTCCTGAACGAACACATTATCGGTCGAGGTGGTGTATTCCTGAAGCTCGTTGTTTGTCCAGCCCGGCTCGTGCGGGTCGTAGCTCCAGATGCTCTCGTCGAGCTTGTCGCCGTTGAACTCGTCGCTCCAGAGTATCTTGTAGCCATCCAGCTCGGGAGTCGTGACATCTGTGTTCTCCGCCGTGCTCGAATCATCAGCAGACGAGGAGTCCGCCTTGCTTGAGTCCGCAGCGCTTGAAGAGTCCGCTTTGCTCGATGACTCAGCCTTGCTTGAAGAAGCTGTGCTCGAAGCGTCGTTGTCTGACGAGGAGCTGCTGCCGCAGGAAGCCATCGAAAGCAGCATCGTGAAGGCTGCGATCAATGAAATTATTTTTTTGCTTTTCATATTTCTACCTCCATATTGATTTTTAACATAATTCTATCCTTTATTATATTATTCCTTATCAAATATTTATATAATAATTCTTGCTTTTTTATAAAAATCGTGCTATAATCATAAAATCACAGCCAACTAAAATTTGCTTTTGGAGGTAGCTATGTCGATAAATATAGACAAGGAGCTTTCGGTGCGTGAATACGCCCTGCGTGAAAACGCAGATTTTCATGCGCCCTACGTTCCCGAATTTGATTTTTACTTTGCCGTGAAAAACGGCGACGTTGCAAAGGTAGCTTCGCTGTGCTCGGTCGATTTTGCCAAGAAAAGCGGCTTCGGCAAGCTCTGCGACGACAGCCTGCAAAACCTCAAATACCATTTTGTGATAACTGCGGCTATGCTCGCAAGGTACTGTATCGAGTCGGGAATGGAGCACGAAACGGCTTACAACCTCAGCGACCTGTACATCCAGAGCTGCGACCGCTGCACCGCCCCCAACGAGATATCGGGGCTTCACCGCAATATGTCGATGGACTACACCAAGCGAATGGCGGCGCTTCGCAGGGAAAAGATATACTCAAAGCAGATAATACTGTGCATAAACTATATCTACAATCATCTGCACAAGAAGATATCCGTCGAGGAGCTGGCACAGCACACAGGGCTGAGCCAGAGCTATCTTTCCCGCCTTTTCCGCAAGGAGACGGGCGAGAGCATAACCGAGTACATAATAAAGCGCAAGATAAACGCCGCCAAGAATATGCTCAAATACTCCGGCTATTCGCTGTCGCAGATATCCGAAACGCTGGCGTTTTCCTGTCAGAGCTATTTTACCCAGCAGTTCCGCATACGCGAGGGCGTGACCCCCAAGCGCTACCGGGATATGTTCAGCTTCAACACCGAGATAAGCCCTGCAATGAAGGAGGACCTCAGATGAACACTAACGCAAGGATAACACTTTCGATGAACAGGGACTGGTCGTTCTGCCTCGGCGATGCGGGCGTGGAGCACGGCCTTTCCCACAACGATATATATTCCGGCTCAAAGGCGGGCGCTGTAAAGGGCGTACCGCAGAGCGATTTCAATGCAAACAGCTGGCAGAGGGTCGATCTTCCGCACGACTGGTCGGTGAAGCTCCCGTTTGACCGCAGCGGCTCGCCGTCGTGGGGCTATAAGCCCAAGGGAAAGGCATGGTACAGAAAAGCCTTCTTTCTGCCGAAGGAGTACGAGGGAAAGGAACTGCTGCTGACCTTTGAGGGCATTGCCAAGGACGCATATGTCTATTTCAACGGCTCGCTCCTCGCACGCAATTTCACCGCCTATGCGCCTTTCAGCATCGACATTTCCGACAGAGCTTTCTTCGACCAAAGACCCAACGTTATCGCAGTCTTTGTCGATGCCGACGGCTTTGAGGGCTGGTGGTACGAGGGTGCGGGGATATACCGTGACGTAAGGCTCGATGTTAAGGACAAGGTGAACATAGCCGAGAACGGTATCTTTGTAAAGGGCGAGCAGCTCAGCGGAAAGTGGATAGCGAACATCTCCCTTGACATCTGCAACCACACCTACGAGGACAGGAGCCTGACGGTGTTTTGCCGCATAAGCGAGCTTAAAAGTGCAAAGCAGGCAGCCGAGTACAAGTTCCACACATTCACATATAAAATGGAGACCGTCTCAAAGAGCATGCGCCTTCATATCCCCGAGCCCAAGCTGTGGGATATCGACAGCCCCGAGCTTTACCGCTGTGAGATAATGCTGTACGACGGCGATACCCTGCTTGACAGCGACCACGCCGATTTCGGACTGCGCACCGTGAGGTTCGACCCGGACGAGGGCTTTTTCCTCAACGGCAGAAAGCTGAAGATATACGGCACCTGTAATCATCAGGACCACGGCGGGCTGGGTGTTGCTCTGCCCGACAGCGTTATCAGATACCGTATCACACGCCTTAAAGAAATGGGCAGCAACGCTTACAGGTGCGCTCACGGCATAGTCCACAAGGCTCTGCTTGACGAGTGCGACAGACAGGGTATGCTCGTTATGGACGAGAACCGAAGCTTTGAAACGAGCGAGGACTGCCTTGAACAGCTTCGCACGATGGTAAAGCGTGACCGCAATCACCCCAGCGTAATAATGTATTCGATATTCAACGAGGAGCCTTTGCAGGGCACGAAAAACGGCTCGCTCATGGCACAGCGAATGATATACGAGATAAAGAAGTTCGACGATTCAAGGCTCGTTACCGGGGCTATGAACGGGGGAGTGCTCCAGGACGAGGGCTGTGCCGACAAGCTCGACGTGTGCGGTATAAACTATATTATGGACAGCTACGACAAGCTTCACCAAAAGCACCCCGGGCTTTGTATTATCGGCTCCGAAACGACCTCTACCTTTGCCGTGAGGGACTGCTATAAGACCGACCGTGAAAAGCACGAGTTCTCCTGCTATGACGAGGACCCTGCCGATTGGGGAGCGACCGTCAGACAGACATGGGAGATAATAAGAAAGCGTGATTTTGCAGCAGGCGCTTTTATCTGGACGGGCTTTGACTATCTCGGCGAGCCTACGCCTTTTGAGTGGCAAAGCGTTTCGAGCTTTTTCGGAATGATGGACATCTGCGGCTTTGCCAAGGACGGATTCTATATGTGCAAGGCGTATTTCAGCGATGAGCCTGTCGTACACGTTCTCCCGCACTGGAATTACACAGGACACGAGGGGGAGAATATCCGTGTGATGAGCCACACAAACTGCGAGCAGGCGGAGCTGTTCGTAAACGGCAAAAGCTTCGGCAGACAGAATATAGATATCGACCGGCAGGCTTACTGGAACGTTCCGTTTGAGGCGGGCGAGCTGAAGCTTGTGGGCTATAACGGCGGTAAACCCGTCGCAGAGGATATCCGCCGCACTGCGGGCGAGGCTGCAAGGCTGCTGCTGTGCCCGTTTGAGAACACGATAAAGAACGACGGCGTAGATGCCGCAGTTATCAACGTTATAGCCGTAGATAAGGACGGAAACGAGGTCACCGACTTTGAAAAGCCAGTGCATTTGCTGTGCCCGGGCGGCGAGGTCATAGCCTCCTCAAACGGCGACCCCAACTGCCACGAGGACTTTACGAGCGCCGAGCGAAGCCTGTTCCACGGCAAAGCACAGTTTATCCTGCGATGCTGTGCGGGATACGACCGGGAAGGCCTGCCCGTGTTTGCGAGCTGTGACGGCGTAGAATGCAAAGCGATAAAGCTTGACGTTATCAAAACGGCGCCTGAAAACTACGTTTCAAGTGTCAATGATATCTACTTGACAGACTGGCACCTCAGCACAAAGCTGTTTGATGAGATGCCCGATATAGAAAACCTGAAAAATGACCCGACCGACAACAACTCCTTTGAGCCTGTCGATATAACGGCGGGCACTCCGCAAAGGCTGTTGGACTGCATCGGCAAATTCGCACTGTATACGTCGTATGCAACATTGCCCGATTCCAACAGCAAAATTACCTTTGATACCTTCTGCGGCGGCAGACCCGTGCTGCATTTCTCCGAGCTGTGGGGAAAATGCAAAGTATATATTGACCGCCAGCTCGTCGGCGAGACAGAAGGCTTCTGGAACACGGTCGGGCTGGACTGCGTCGTTCCGCACGGCATAAGCGGAAAGTGCGAGATAATAGTGTGCGTTGAAAGCACAACAAAGTATGGCTGCGGCGTCTGCTCGTCGGTCATACTGAGATAGCGGGGTGAGATCGTGCCGAATTATCTTGAAAGACTTGAAATGCTCTACGGCAAGGACAAGGTCGATATCCTCCGAGGCTCAAAGATAGCCGTTTTCGGCGTCGGCGGCGTCGGAAGCTACGTCGTCGAGGCGCTTGCAAGAAGCGGTGTGGGGCAGCTGGACGTGTTTGACAACGATACCGTCGCCCCGTCAAACCTAAACCGCCAGCTTATTGCGACCACACAGACTCTCGGTATGAAAAAGACCGATGCCGCACAGCAGCGTGTCAGCCTTATAGCTCCCGACTGCAAGGTCGTCGGGCATTGTATGTTCTACAGCCCCGAGACAGCCGACAGCGTTGACCTCTCGCAGTATGACTTCGTCGTCGATGCCGTCGACCACGTTCCCGCAAAGTGCGAGCTTGCCGTGAGATGCGAAAAGCTCGGCGTAAGGCTCATATCCTCAATGGGCACCGGCAATAAGCTGCACCCCGAAATGCTCGAACTTGCGGATATCTATAAAACCAGTGTTTGCCCGCTTGCAAGAGCGCTGAGGACCCAGCTGAAAAAACGGGGAGTAAAAAAATTGATGTGCGTATATTCAAAGGAATTGCCACGCCCGCCGAAGCTCGACTCCGAAGGGAAGCGCTGCCCCGCAAGCAACTCATTCGTGCCCTCCGCCGCAGGACTTATCATCGCCTCGTGGGTCGTAAATACGCTGACAAACGAAATTTGAGCGTAACTCTTGACAAATCACCGTAATTGGTGTATAATAGTTACAATTAGGTTACAACTATTACATTTTGAATAAACTGTTATCACTTGGAGAATTTTTTATGCGAAAGATCAAAGCTTTAAAAAGTCTGGTTGCGGCTGCGGCTGCTCTTGCAATCACATTTTCTGCCGCTGGCAGCTATAACGGCGGCTCTGCCGAGAACGAAAGGGAATCCTATCTGACACAGCTCAGCGAGATCGAGGATCAGCAGAAGTCTGTTGACTCCCAGATCGCCTCTGCCGACAGCGATATCCAGAAGGAAAAGGACAATTTCGCTGCGATAAACAAGGATTACGCCGATGTCCGCAAAAGGATAAGCGACGCCGAGGAGGAGGCTGCAAGGCTTGAAAAGCAGATAGCCGAGACCGATGAAAAAATGACCGATACCGCTGACAAGATAGACCTCAAAACTCAGCTGATACAAAGCGAGACCGCCGATTTTATGAAGAGGATAAGAGCGATGTACGTCGCAGGCGGTACAGCTACATATGTGAACGTGCTTGCCGAGGCTTCGGATTTCTATGACGTTCTGATGAGGCTGGAGCTTGTGAAGCGTGTTGCTTCGCACGATAACGAACAGCTGGATAAGCTTGTCGAGGAAAAGAAGGAGCTTGAAAAGCTAAAGAGCGATTATACTCAGCAGCAGAATGAAATGCGTTCCTCCAGCACCAGATATGCCGACCAGATAAAGTATCTTGACGAGCAGAAGGCTAAGCTCGCCGAGCTTCAGGCTAAGTCGGGTCATAGCATCAATGAGCTTGAACAGAAGCGCCAGATCCTTGAACAAAAGTCGTATGAGCTGAGCCAGGCACATTCCGATATTAGCAGCAAGGCCGATACTACCACGACTACGACCACGACTACCACAACAACTACCACGACTACGACCACTGCCACTACAACGGTAACACAGCCGCAGACCACCACCACATCGAGCCGGTGGACTTATACAACAACGCCTGCGCCGACAACGACTACAGCTAAGCAGACAACGCAGAGACCGTATACGACCACCACAAGAAAGCAGACGGCTCCCGCTACGACCACCACACCGTACGTTGCGCCAAAGCCCGACCCGAACCTTTCGTCAAACCAGGCTAAGATAGATAAGGTAGTTTCCTACGCAAAATCTAACGTGGGCGGTGCTTACGTCTTTGCGGGAAGCAAGTTCAGAGCTACCGACTGCTCAGGTCTGACAATGCTCGCATATGCGCAGGTCGGCATCTCGCTTCCGCACTATGCACAGTCACAGGCAGCCTACGGCAGATCGGTCGCATACAACGATATGAAGCCGGGCGACCTTATCTTCTATGGTACCGCAGGTAATGTATACCACGTTGCTATGTACATCGGAAACGGCTTTATCGTACACGCTCAGAGCACACAGACAGGAATAGTTATCTCGTTCGCTTCAAAGAGCGCAGGAAAAATATACTGCATCAAGAGACTTATCGAGACTTGATACCGGATGACCGGGGGACAAAGCTTCCCCGGTCTTTTCTTTTTCAAAAACAGTATACCAATTTTGCAAAAAGAGGTTGACAATCAAGACGCAGTGTGGTATACTGTTTTGAGAAAGGAAATGATAGTATTGGAAACCAGTAAAAGAATAACGACTAAGACCATAGTATACATCGGCGTTTTCGCAGCGCTCACTGCTGTTTTGTCGCAGGTAGCCCTGCCGCTTCCGACCAACGTGCCGATAACGCTCCAGACGTTTGCCGTCGCACTTGCGGGCTATTTTCTCGGCTGGGCAAAGGGCGGTGCAGCATTGGCAGTCTATGTGCTGCTCGGCGGTGTCGGCGTCCCCGTTTTTTCTGGCTTCAAGGGCGGCTTCAGTGTGCTCACCGGACCGACCGGCGGCTTTATCTTCGGATTTGTGCCGATGGCGGTGATATGCGGGCTTGCGGTAAAACTGTTCAGCTCAAAAAAGCCTGTCGGAAAGCTGCTTATCGTGACTGTCGGCATAGCGGGTCTGCTTGTTGACCATGCGTTTGGCACTGTATGGTACAGCATAAGCGCAAATATAAGCTTTTGGAAATCGATAATGCTTGTCTCGCTGCCGTTCCTTGTAAAGGATATCATATCTGTCGCAGCGGCGTATGTGATAAGCGTCGAGCTTCTGCGAAGACTGAGAGTAAAAGCTTAACGATACAAAAATACAGAGGCCGGCTATTCTCAGACTGTCGATAAGGTAAAATAATTCAGAACAAAATGATTAATTATGTGCCCGAAAGGGGTTGGGCTTTTAGAAGAGGATAGGTCGGCAAGATTGTCCGTTAATAATCAGTTTCTCGCTTCTTACTTCTAATAGCGAAGCGTTCTTGCATCCAGAGGCGGAAAGCCCCCAAAATAAAGCGTTCAGCTAATTGATAGCCGGAACACTTAATTGAGTTATCCAATGATACACGTTTTTTCACTAAAAAAAGAGGTCGGATATTTTCCGACCTCTTTATGTTTTTGGTTATGCTGCGTTTTCCTGTATCTTGTAGATAAGCGTGCTCGGTACAGCTTTCTCTCCGCCGAAAACATATATCCTTTTGGTGATGTCGCTTGATACCATCTTCAGCTGCATCTTGTCGATGTCCTTTCCGACAAGCAGCATCGGTGCGTTATTTTTAGCCGCAAGCACTCCGCCCGCAAGCGCATCGGGATAGTTGTAGCCAGTTGAGATGCAAACAGTCGTGCGGTTGAGTACGTTGTCAAACGTGGTGTATATCAGCCTGCAGGTCTCGAGCCTGTCGTTTCCTGCGATCCTGAATGTGTATGTGCAAAGCTTTTTCAGCTGCTCGTCTGCCTTGTAGGAGATAACCCGGTATCCGCCGACGATGTATGCGGTCGTAGGCTTTGTGCTGAGCGACTTGATGTAATTTCTCGTTGAACTGTCTATTACTCCGTTGCCCGCAACATAAAGCACAGGGCTTTTCTTGACGGCAGCGACGTTGCTGACTGCAAGCGCATCGGGATAGTTGTTTGAGTAAACGAAGAAAACATCCTTCGGTGAAACGCCGGTCTTTTTGTAAAGATCTGATGCGATGAGCGAGGCTGTCTCAAATCTCGTGCTGCCAGCTATCCTCCTTACGCTCAGTCCGTCCTCTTTGAGCTGGTTGCTGACGTCGGGCTGGATAGCTTTCACGCCGCCGAGTATAATTGCATGTTTTGCATTGAGCTTTTTGATAAGTGAGCGTGTGCCGCTGCTGAGCGAGCTCTTTGATGTCAGCAGTATCGGAGCTCTGCAGGCGTGTGCGTAGGGAACACCCGCAAGTGCATCGGCGTAGTTCTCTCCCGAAGCGATCACGACCGTGTCACAGGTCTTGTAAGCAGCCGAAGCTATCTTGTTTGCGGTGTCGTACCTGTCGTTTCCTGCGATCCTCGTAACGCTGATAATAGGTGTTGGCGCACTTGCTGTCTTTACGGTGATGTAGTTCGGCGTGTCGCTTATGTAAAGCTTGCCCTTGTATGTGTAGTATGTCCTCAGCATCACCTTGTAGCTTTTGCCCGCAAGCAGACCTGTTAGGGTGTAGACGTTGTTGTAATGTCCGAGCTTTGCCTTTACGTCGAACTTCTTTGAGGAAGTGTTGTAAAGGTAAACATAAACGCCGTCAGCGTTGTAGGGGACTTTCCACATCAGCGTAGTGCTTGTGTAGTCAGCCTTGATCTGCCTTACGTTTGAAAGCTTCTTGGTGTAGTTTGCGGTTATCTTTCTGTAAACCGGGTCGTAGTAATAATCCAGCTCCGATATCGCAGGCAGCTGGTACATATTCAGCATCGAGCCGGCGTGTGAACGTGTGTAGGCTGTGTGGTCCCTGTTGAAAAAGTCGCTTCCTCTTGCGACGTACTGGTTGTAATTGAATGTCACATCGTTCCATGTCGTGTCGTAGTTGTAGAACTTGCCGTCTATCTTTACGATGTTCCAAGCGTGGTTGCCTCTTCGTCCGAGTCCGACGACATAGCAGTTGTCAACGCCGAGATAGTTGAGCATCAGCTGGAAAAGCTTTGCGTAAGCCTCGCAGACGCCCTTTTTGTAAACTATCGGTCCGATGATGCAGTGAGCGTAATCGTGATTGTTCGCCGCTCCGTTGACATACCAGTATTCAACGTTCTTGCGGATATACTCGTTGACGGTGAATGCCTTGTAGTAGTCCGAGTACTTGTAATTCACGCCGTTGCAGAAGCCTCTGACATAAGAGATTATCTTTTGCTGAAGCTCTTTTCTCTTGGCCTTTGTGCCAAATTCGTAGGTCATCTGCGGGATAAGCTCGCCGTAATACCGGTTGTAAACAATAAGCGGCGAAACGAAATACAGAATCGGGTTATCGTGCCTTACCATAGCGAGTGTGTCGATAGCCTCGTCAAGAGTCAGACCGTAATCCGAATATCTGAAATGGCCGATTATATAGGTCTTTTCGTGAGAGTATTTCGACTCGTAGGTCTTGTTCGTGTGGTCGGCTGTCTGGTCCCAGATGTTTATGAAATAGCTGAAAAGCAGCTTGTAGAACCTCTGCATATTGCTGCCCTTGGAGCGCTTTCCGAGGTCGTTGTAGCCATAGCTCGTGCCGAGGCTTTTTATAAGATCCTGCTGCCCCAGTCCGCTGTCGTCGACCGGTGAGTACAGCTCCCGTGAAAGCGGAACATAGCTGTCGTCCTCTTCCGGCTGAAGCTCCTTTACGTCGCCCGAATAAAGCGGCGAAGGCTCGGTCTGCGGGATATCACCGACAGATACCTCAGCCTGATGAGTGAGCCAAGCCCCGTCCTGTGCCTGCTGAGCATGTGCGGGCAGAGAAGCCAGCAGCGTAGCAGCGAGCATAAGGCTCGTCAGTAAGCTCAGTATTTTCCTTTTCATTGTTTTGCCTCCCATATATATACTTTATACAGATATTGTAGCATTTTCGCCCTGTAAAGTCAACAGGTCAAGATTCTTTTAAGAACTAAAAAAATTATCCCAAGCCTATTGACAAGCGGCGAAAAGTGGTGTATAATATAACAGTTGCAGAAAATGCAATGCGCTGATATAGCTCAGTTGGTAGAGCACATCCTTGGTAAGGATGAGGTCACCGGTTCAAATCCGGTTATCAGCTCTCGGCTCTCGTTTCTAACGGGAGCTTTTTGTCTAACGGGAGCTTTTTATTTAACAGAAGCTTTTTGTAATCAGGTTCATATTCAAGGACGGTAAACAAAATGGATATAATATACTATCCTGTGCGGGAGGCTGTGAATGAAGCCGTCAAAGCAAAAGAGCCGCTGCTCGTGCTCATATCATTTGACGGACAGACCTGCATAGTCAGCAGTGCAGACGAGGCTGTGGAACATCACATACTGCTTGAAAAAGCAGGCTTCAGTAGCAGGGACGTTGACAAATATTTTCGCATAGTGCTTGGTGACGACGGAGCAGACTGGACGTTTGTTTGTCCGCCCGATTATAAGGGCATCACCGATAAACAAAGGCGCATTACGGCATTTTATAAGGATGGTATCTCGGTCATCTCCGATGCTTTGCTCGGGCTTGGCTTTATGGTAGGCATAAATATACCAAAAAGATACCAAAGACATTTTGAATATATGATGAGTGAATAAACACAAATGCTCTCGTTTCTAACGGGAGCTTTTTTTGTATATAACCACGACCTATGACCCCCGCCTCTTATGCGGCGGTCATCTTAGTCTTTCGGTGGTGAGAATAAATCTCCCACCGAAAGAGAATAAATCTCCCACCGAAACCCTAAGTGGCTAACGCTGTAGCAAGCGAAGCTTGGTTTGTCGTGACTTGAATGACGGGGCGATGCCCCTTATTGAAAAAACTCCGCAGAGGCTTTCCCTGCGGAGTTTGTCATTTATTTGCCGTGTTTCAGCTGTCCAGCTGTGTGTCAACGAAGATGCTGTAAATTGCCTGCATTGCCTTTTCAAAGTCGTTCTCGCTTACGCCGATGATGATGTTCAGCTCGCTGGAGCCTTGGTCTATCATCTTAACGTTTACCCTTGCGTGTGCAAGTGCCGAGAATATCCTGCCCGCTGTACCTCTGTTGGACTTCATCGCACGTCCCACAACAGCGATAAGTGCGAGGTCTGTTTCAATATCTACTACATCGGGCTGGCAGTTTCTGTGGATACCTGCGAGTATCTCCTGCTCCTTGGGGGCAAATTCCTGCTGGTGAACGACTATCGACATCGTGTCGATACCCGAGGGCATATGCTCAAAGCAGATACCGTTCTTTTCAAACACCTCAAGCACACGTCTGCCGAAGCCTATCTCGGCGTTCATCATATCCTTTTCGATGTTGATCGCTGTGAAGCCCTTTTTGCCGGCGATGCCTGTGATGGTGAACTGCGGCTTCTGCGAGGTCGATTCAACGATGAACGTTCCGTCGTCGTCCGGAGCGTTGGTGTTTTTGATGTTAATGGGTATGCCTGCCTTCCTTACCGGGAAGATAGCGTCCTCGTGAAGCACCGTAGCGCCCATATAGGAAAGCTCACGAAGCTCCTTGTATGTGATTATCTTGATGGTCTGAGGATCCTTGATGATTCTTGGGTCTGCAAACAGGAAGCCCGAAACGTCCGTCCAGTTCTCGTAAAGGTCTGCGCCGACAGCCGCAGCTACTATCGAGCCTGTTATGTCAGAACCGCCTCTTGAGAATGTCTTTATTGTGTCGTTTGGCATAGAGCCGTAAAATCCGGGGATAACTGCGTTGTCAAGTCCCTCGAGCTTAGCCTTGAGAGCCTTGTTTGTCTTTTTGGAATCAAAGTGACCCTGATCGTCGAAAAAGATAACATCTGCAGCGTCGATGAAATTGTAGCCGAGATAATTTGCAAGCACGATGCCGTTAAGGTATTCACCCCTTGAAGCAGCGTAGTCACGTCCTGCCTTGCCTATGAAGCAGGCACGGATAACATCGAACTCGGAGTCCAGCGAAAGGTCAAGACCCAGCTCGCTGATGATGCCGTTGTATCTTTCCTTTATCTTGTCAAAAGCCTCTTTGAAATCCTTGCCCTTAGCAGCGAGGTCGTAGCAGCCGTAAAGCATATCCGTTACCTTAGTGTCAGAGGAGTTTCTCTTTCCCGGTGCGCTGGGAACGACATACCTTCTCGAGCTTTCCGCAGTGATGATATTCTTTACCTTCTTGAACTGCTTTGCGTCAGCAAGTGAGCTTCCGCCGAATTTTACTACCTTAGTCATACCAAAACCTCATTTTCATATAGAATTGTTACCTTATTGAACAGTACAAATAATAGTATACAAGTATTTGCTTTTCCCGTCAATGTTCATTTTGACAAATATATATGAACTTTTGTCTGTTCTTTTGTGAAATACGCTTGTTCACGTCTCGAGAACAGCTTGTATACAAGTCGTGTGCAGGTGTTTTTCACAGCAGAACATCGAGCTGCTTCCCGAAATCGCCGAGGCTGTCAAAGCAGCCGTAGAGCATAGCCCTTGTTTCCTCGTCGGGCGCAGAGAGGTCGGGTATCATCACAGGCTTGCACCCCGCACGAAATGCCGAAAGGATACCATTGGGGGAGTCCTCCAGAGCTATGCATTCACCGCAGGGAAGTCCCAGCCTTTGTGCCGCCGTTATGTAGATATCCGGCTCGGGCTTGCCGTTTGTGACCGTGTCGCCCGTGACAATAGCGTCAAAATAGCCGATCACACCCGCTTTTTCAAGATACATCCTTGTCCTTGCGATGTCCGTTGCAGTCGCCACCGCAAGCTTTATATCCCGCTTTGAAAGGCTTTCAAGAAGTATGTCAAGCCCCTTTTTCTTCTCTATCCCGTTATGTTCGATAAAAGCGTTCATAAGCTCTATCCGCTTCGCCCGCACCGCACGGTAGTCAAAGCTTTCGCCGAAAATTTCCCGAAGATGCGGTATGGCATACTTTGCCGCCAGCGAGCGTATACCCAGAACGTGCTGCTTTGTCATCTCAAAGCCGTAAAACGCCGCCGCCTCGCACCAGAACCTCGTCAGAAGCTTCTCCGTGTCAAGCATCAGTCCGTCCATATCAAAAATGATGCCCTTTATTGTGTCGCCCATAAGCTCACCTCTCTCGATTGTGTGAAAAATCACCAAAAATATTATACATTTTTCAGCGCTAAAATTCAAGCACTTAATTGACAAGGTTATTAAAATATGTTATTATAATTGTGTCTGAACGGAGGTGCATTTGCGGTGAACTATTATATCTATGGACTGACCTCGAACGGAAATGTCAGAGAGCATAACGAGGACAGGGTACTTGTCGGAAAAAAGATATTGACAGACGGCTGCGGTTCGCTTTCTACGGGTCTGCCGTTCATCGCAGCAGTGTGCGACGGCGTCGGCGGTGAAAATTCGGGCGAGCTTGCAGCGCAGATGTGCGTGCAGAAGCTTTCCGAGCTTGATTACCGAAGCGACACCGACCTCAAAAAAGTCGTTACCGATATCCATATGAGCATAAGAAAATATGGTATCAACAACGACAATTCGTCAAATATGCAGACTACGCTTTGTATGCTCGCTGTTGATGAGAACGGCGACGGTATCTGCGTCAACGTCGGCGACAGCAGAATGTACAGGTATGTAAATGCCGCAATAAGACAGATATCCACCGACCAGTCCTACCGTCAGTACATCTACGAGCACGGCAGCGACAGCGATCTCAGCAGACTCGACCCGAGCCTCAACAATGCGATAGTTTCCTCTGTCGGCAGTCTTTCTACCGACCCCGAGATAGAACAGATACCGCTTGTCACAAAGTTCGGCACAGAGCCGGACGATATGATAATCATTATGTCCGACGGCATCTCTGACTATGTCAGCGAGCAGCAGCTGGAGATAGGTATGGGTCTTGACCTGCCGATAGGGCAGAAGCTCGAAGCGATAGCTCAGCTCGCCCTTGACAACGGCAGCGTGGACAACCTGTCGATAATCGGCATCAAGCCTTATATAACCAGGCAGGAGCTTGAAGCGATAACCTCCGAGGGCGTCAGCGCAACGGTAAATATACAGGATCTCATCAAGGAGACCGATAAGCTGGGAGATATTTTGACATTGGATATAAACGAGATAATTTCGGGCAGCTATACATCTGAAGATACTGCGTTTTCGATACCCGAGCAGGAAACACAGCAGCCTGTGGAGACTGCGAATGAAGCTCCCGAGCAGACGGCTGAAGCCGAGCTGCCGCAGAAGGAGGAGAGTGTCCCCGCCGAGCCGCAGCAGCAACAGCCCGAGTCCTCCGAGGAGGAGATAGCAAGGACTAATGCCGAAACGGTCGCACAGGCGATAAGGGTCATCGAAAAGGCTGAACACCCGATACCCGACGAGCTTATCGAGCCGGGCGAGCTGGAGCAGGAGTTCCTCTCGATGGTGTCTCAGCTCAAGGAGCCTAAGCCCGAGGGCGAGGAAGAAAAGCCTGCCGAACAGCAGGGAGATGAGAAGACCGATTTTGACCTGCATACCGTCGAGCTTCTCCACCAGTCGGCATCCAGCCTCGCAAGACTTGAAAAGCTTTTCGGAAAGCTCTGATAAAAAACAAAGCACTAAAACAAAGCACTGTGTACAAAAAACACAGTGCTTTTTTGTATATATTGTGCGAGCGCAGTTGACTTTGAACAAGATTTGGTGTATAATACAATGTGTATCTGATAGGAGGCAAAGCTATGAAAAAAACCAAAATTGTATGTACCATAGGTCCATCAACGGACGATGACGATATACTCCGTGAGATGATGCAAAGCGGAATGGACGTTGCCAGATTCAACTTCTCCCATTCCGACCACAGCGTTCACGAAAAAAGATTCAGACAGGTCTGCCGTCTGCGTGACGAGCTGGGGCTGAATATCGCAACTCTGCTCGATACAAAGGGCCCTGAGGTAAGGCTCGGCACCTTTGCAAACGGCAAGGAAACGATAAACGACGGCGATACCTTTACGCTGACCACCCGTGACGTCGTCGGCGACAGCACAGTCTGCTCCGTGACGTTCCCCAACCTTCCCAAGGACGTTACCCTCGGCACAGCTATCCTGATAAACGACGGCGCTATCGAGCTGAGAGCCGAAAGCGTAAATGCTACCGATATCGTGTGCAGAGTGATAAGGGGCGGTGTCGTTTCCGACCGCAAGGGCATAAACGTCCCCGATGTCAACCTCTCGATGCCGTATATCTCCGATGCGGATATGAAGGACCTCGAGTTCGGCGCAAAAATGGGCTTTGACTATATCGCCGCTTCGTTCGTAAGAACGGGTGCGGACGTTATCTACCTCAGAAAATTCACCCAGTCGCTTGGCTGGTTCAACCCGAGGATAATCGCTAAGATAGAGAACGCACAGGGCGTTGATAATATCGACGAGATACTCGAAGCCGCCGACGGAATAATGGTCGCAAGAGGCGATATGGGCGTGGAGATACCGTTTGAGAAGATACCCGCTATCCAGAAAAGACTTATCCGCAAAGCTTACAATGCGGGCAAGAACGTTATCACCGCAACCCAGATGCTCGAGTCGATGATATCCAACGCAAGACCGACAAGAGCCGAGATAACCGACGTCGCCAACGCTATCTACGACGGAAGCTCCGCTATAATGCTCTCCGGCGAGACCGCTGCGGGCAAGTATCCCGTGCAGGCTGTCAGAACGATGAGCAGGATAGCCGAAACGACCGAGGGCGCTATCGACTATGTCGGACGCTTCAAAAAGCATATCGACGATACCGACCCGACTATAACCGACGCTATCGCTCACGCCTGCGTAACTACCGCACACGACCTCAAAGCCGCTGCGATACTTACCGTTACAAAAAGCGGCGGTACGGCAAGGACGCTTTCCAAGTTCAGACCGAACTGCCCGATAATCGCACTTACCACCGATGAAACGACCTGCCACCAGCTCAATCTCAGCTGGGGCATCGAAGCAGGTCTTATGGACGAAAAGGACAACACCGACGACCTTATCAGACACGCTCTTGACGTCTCGCTCAAAAAGGGCTGGCTGAATAAGGGCGACCTCGTCGTAGTCACCGCAGGTGTGCCTCTTGGCATAAGCGGAACTACAAATCTTCTGAAGGTCGAAAAAGCGTGATATTTCCGAAAGGAGCTTTTCAATGAAAGTTCTGCATATAAATTCAAACTATTTTCTCACGACCCTGCACCAGACCATGACCGAGCATCTTGGGGATCTCGGCGTCGAAAACAGCGTCTATGTCGCAACCTACGACAAGAACAGGTCTGTTATCGACCTTAACGAAAACGTCTGTGTCTCGGAGTGTTTCAACAAGTGGGACAGAGTCCTTTTTGACCGCAAGCAGGCAAAGATAATCAGTGATATCCGCAGACAGTTCAGAGTAAAGGACTTTGACTGTATCCACGCTTATACGCTTTTCACCGACGGAAATACTGCGATGAACCTCTCGAAACGATACGGCAAGCCGTATGTCGTAGCCGTCAGGGGAACGGATATCGACACGTTTTTCAGAGTTGCCGTTTACCTGCGAAGCAGAGGCGTTGAGATAATGCTCAATGCAAGCAGGGTGTTCTTCCTATCGGAGGTCTCGCTTGAAAAGGTGCTTCACAAATACGTCCCCGCAAAGTACCGCAGACAGATAAGAGCCAAGTCGATGATAGTGCCCAACGGTATCGACGATTTCTGGCACGAGAACAGATACCTCAGACACTCTGATATCGGTCCGACGACCAGAGAGCTTTCGCTCGTTTATGCAGGGCGCATTGATAAGAACAAGAATATCCCCGCTGTCCAGAAGGCGATGGAGATACTCCGTGCGCAGTATTACGATACCCGCCTCACCGTTATCGGCAGGATAGACGACAAAGCCGAGGCTGCCGCAGTCAGAAGCGACCCGTATACAAAATGCTATAAGGCGGTCGAGAAGGAAAGACTGATAAACGTCTACCGAAAGAGCGATATCTTTGTGATGCCCTCACATTCCGAAACGTTCGGGCTTGTCTATGCCGAGGCTATGAGCCAGGGGCTTCCCGTTATCTACACTAAGGGACAGGGCTTTGACGGACAGTTCAAGGAAGGCACAGCAGGCTTTGCGGTCGATGACAATGACCCCGCCGATATCGCCGAGAAGATAAAGCTTGTCTGCCGGAGCTACCCGCAGATATCCGCAAACTGCACAAAGCTTTGCAGCCGCTTCACCTGGGACGACATCGTGAAGCAGTACAAGTCGGTCTACGAAAGCATAGTATGACAACAAAACAGCTATACACAGTTTTTTGCTGAGTATAGCTGTTTTTTCTATTTTATCAAGCTGCAGCCTGTGAGCTTTCGGTGCTGTCTGTGTCGATCTGCTTTCCGCTGCCGTTTGCAAGCACATAGTTTACGAACCTTTCGGTCTTTACCTTGCCGATGTTGTATACCCTTGCGCTTGACAGGAGATTGGTAACAAGATAGCCGTCCTCGGTGAGCGTGATGCTGAGGCCTTTGCTTCCGATAGATTCGCAATCAACGCTGAGCGATATAAGCGTCTTGTGCTCGCCCTTTGTGAGGAATCCGTCGGGGTCGCTGACAGCAGGGTCGTTTGCGCCGTTTGCAAACAGCAGATCCCATACGCTGCTTCTGTCTATGCCGCTGTACGAAACTGTCTTGCCGTTCTCCTCTGTGCGGTAAGCGTTGGGATAGGAAGCCTCTGTTTTCAGACCCAGTGCCATTGCGAAGCTGTAAAGGTCGTTCGCTTCAAATGCGGGGTTGATGTAAACGATGTATTTTCCGCCCTCGTCGCTAATGCCCAGACGTTCTCTTATCTTGACGTAATCTCCGCCGCAGCTTGAATACAGCTCGTCTATCCTCGGGTCGTCAATGAGCACGACAGCGACTGCGGTACTTGTCGAAATGCCGTTAATGCTGTAAACGTCGGCGAGTGCGTGGTGTGTCGTTTCGGTGCGGAAGTCGTAGCCCTCAACGCAGGTGTTGTAAAGCATAGCTCCTGTCTTTTCCTTGCTTATCTCGGCGTTTCTTGAATGGAAGGTTATCCTTTTGCCGAAATTGTACGACTGTTTAAGCTCGTTGAAGCGTTCGCTCGAACTCATTTCCGCCCAGGTCGCTTCCTTTGCGATGTCCGGCTTTGAACTGTCGTCGGGCGTAACGGTACTGCTGTCGCTGCTGCTGTCGGTCTTGCTGTCGGACTTGCTGTCGGCAGCGCTGCTTTGCTCGGCTTTGCTTTCGGAACTGTCGAGCGTGCTGCTTTGCTGCGATGACGATGAGGTCTCGTCGGCGGTCTCGAACTCGCTTTTGCCGAACATCACCGCCATAGTACCAATACATATCACAAGCGCAAGACAAGCCGCTATCGCCGTTGCCTTCCACGGGAATACCTTGACTGTTATCCTTTTACCGGGTGCGGCTTCTTCTATGAATTTCTCGTCTATTTCGCCGATAGCCCGTGAGGTCTTCATTCCTCTCATATGTCCAGTCCCTCCTTTTTCAGATGTTCTTTAAGTTTATCTCTTGTTCGTTTCAGCGTCATTTTCACCTTGCTCTGACCCATTCCGTGAATGTCGGCTATCTGCCTTACCGAAAGGAAATACCAGTATCTCTGAACGAACACTGTCCTCACATCCGGATCGAGGTCCTCCAGAAAGCTGTTTATCGCATCACGCAGCGTAAGCTCGTCCGCAAGCTCCTCAGCGTCCTGCGAGATAAACTCCTGTATCTCCTCAAAAACGAGCTTTGCCTGCTTTCCGCCACGCTTTTCGGAATTGATATTTCTGTATCTGTCAAGTGCAAGGTTGCGCACGATCTTTGAAAGGTAGGCTCTCAGCGACCGTGGCCTCTGCGGCGGTATAGTTTCCCACAGCTTCATATATGCATCGCTGATACACTCCTCTGTGTCGAGCCTGTTTGAAAGGATATTTGAGCATATCGCCCTGCAATACGGCTCATAGCTGTTCTTGGTCTGGGTGATAGCCTCCTCTGACCTTAACCAGAATAAGTCTATTATTTTTTCGTCTACCACGGTCGGTCACCTCGCTTTCTATAAACATAGACGCAGCCGGAGGGCAGCCGGTCACATCATTTGAAATATTTTTATTTGTTTACTTTAAATAATACAACGACCGCCTGAGTTTTGTCAAGCGGCCGCTTATTAATTTATATACTTTATCAGATGTAAAATCTCTTTCCTTCAAATTCAACTCTGCGTTTAAGGTCTGTCATAAGGTCGTCGAACTGCTTTGGATTGAGCGACTGAGCGCCGTCGCACCAAGCCTTCGGCGGGTCATTGTGTACCTCGACCATAAGACCGTCAGCGCCTGCTGCAACAGCAGTCTTGGCAAGCTGCGGCACCATCCATGAGATACCTGTTGCGTGGCTGGGGTCAATAATGATAGGCAGGTGGGTCTTGTGCTTGAGCATCGGTACAGCCGAGATATCCAGCGTGTTTCTCGTTGCAGTCTCAAATGTCCTGATGCCTCTTTCGCAAAGGATAACGTTATCGTTTCCGCCTGCCATGATGTACTCAGCACTCATCAGCCATTCTTCAATGGTGTTTGCAAGACCTCTTTTGAGAAGGATTGGTTTTCTGCACTTTCCAAGCTCCTTGAGCAGGTCGAAATTCTGCATATTTCTTGCGCCGACCTGGATAACGTCAACGTCCTCAAACATATCCAGATGTACAAGATTCATGATCTCCGTAACGATCGGCAGTCCGGTAGCCTTTTTAGCCTCCAGCAGAAGCTTCAGACCCTCGCCTGCGAGACCCTGGAAGGAGTAAGGCGACGTTCTCGGCTTGAAAGCTCCGCCCCTGAGCAGGGTAGCACCGCTTTTCTTCACGTCCTGAGCGACCTCGATTATCTGCTCCTCCGTCTCGACCGAGCAGGGACCTGCGATAACGTTGAAAACGCCCTCGCCGAATGTGACCTTGTCAGTTACCTTTATATACGAATCCTCCGGGTGCATCTTGCGGTTAGCTTTCTTGTAAGGCTCGGAAACTCTCTTTACATCGGCGATATAGCTTGCGCTCTTGATGTTGTCGATGTCCAGCTTTGTCGTGTCGCCGATAACGCCGACAAGAGTGGTCTGGTCGCCCTCGCTGAGGTGAGTTTTAAGACCCTTTGCGTGAATGTCCGCAATAAGCTCCTGAATGTTGTCCTTTGTGGCTTGTGAGTTAAAGATAATGATCATTGTTATTCTTTCCTTTCTATATCTCTGTGCTTTAGCGCTTTTACCCTTTTAAGCTTTTATGTGTTAAAGTATATCACTTTTTTGCAGTGCTGTCAAGCCGATTTTTTAATATTTTCACTTTGTTCACAATGCACCGCTGAGACTTTTGCGGCACACATAACAAAGAAAGCGGGGAAGACAGCTCCGCGCAGAGTTATTTCAAAAACGGCATATTGCCCGAAAAAGCGCCGAAAAAGCCGAACGATTTTTCGTTGACAAGGCACACGGCTGTTGCGGAGATACCCTCCATGCTTCCCGTGAAGCCGAGACCCTCCTCGGTCGTAGCCTTTACCGAGACCTGTGACATATCTATACCGCAGGCTCTTGCTATGCGAAAACGCATCTGGTTGATGTGTGGCGAAAGCTTGGGCTTCTGCGCACATACCGTAGCGTCGATGTTTACTATCCGGTAGCCCTTCTGGTCGATAAGTCTGGCGACCTGTCTGAGAAGCTCGATGCTGTTAGCGCCCTTGTACCGGGGATCGGTGTCGGGGAACAGCTTTCCTATATCGCCCAGCGCAAGCGACCCGAGCAGAGAGTCCATAATAGCGTGCGTCAGCACATCTGCGTCGGAGTGTCCGAGCAGACCCTTGTTGTGGAATATCTGCACACCGCCGAGTATCAGCTTTCTTCCCTCGACCAGCCTGTGAACGTCGTAACCGTGACCTATCCTCATTTTCAGCACCGACCTTTCTTAATCCGATATTTCCTCATAGTTGCCAAGAAATTTGAAATATGAAAGCTCCTGTTCAAGCTCGTTGAGAAGCATAGCTACCTGCGGGTCGTTAATGCTGCCCTGGAAATCGAGATAGAATACCGCATCGAAATCCGTGTTTGCAAGCGGGCGGGACTCTATCATCAGCAGATTAAGACCTGCGACCGAGAATTTGGTCAGCAGTCTGTAAAGCGCAGATTTTTCGTGCGGCAGCGAAAGCGATACCGAAACTATATCTGCGTTTTTCGGGCAAAGCGTCTGCTTTGAGATGACGATAAATCTCGTGTAGTTCTCCTTTGCGTTTGCGATGTCCTCTGCGAGTATCTCCAGTCCGTTGAGCACAGCGCAGTCCTGCGAACATATCGCACCGACAGCTCCGTCACACCCGCTTACATATTCCGCCGCAAGCGCCGTGTTAGCGTAGCTGTGAGCCTTGAAGCCGTGCTCCTTTATAAAGCCCGAGCATTGAGCGAGAGCCTGCTCGTGCGAGTAAACTATTTTTATATCCGAAAGCGACAAACCCTTCTTAGCCGCAAGACAGTGGGATATCCTAAGCTTTGTCGTACCGCATATCTTCAGATCGTACTTTTTCAAAAGCTCGTAGGTCGTAGTGACCGAGCCGGCAGTCGAGTTGGCTATCGGCACGACACCGAATTGCGCATTTCCCTTGTCAACGGCGTCGAAAACGTCCTCGAACTGGTCGTAAAAAACCGTTTTCCCGTTTTTGAAAAGGCGCATGGCTGCGATGTGCGAAAACGAGCCGCTCGTTCCCGGCACAGCTACCGTCTTATCGCCCGACATATCAAGCTCCTGCGAAACTATCTTGTTTTTGTGGGCAAAGAAATTTCTGTACTGACTGCATTTTGAAATGTCCATTATCGTCTGGTAAAGCACCTCGGACGAAATTTTGAGGTCGTCGGGGCACAGCTTTGCGACACGCTCCAGCACAGCCTTCTCTCTGTCCCCCTGAAATACAGGCAGCCCGTTTTCCAGCTTGTATCTTGCGACCTCGCCGCAAAGCTTCATACGCTCCACAAACAGCTGAGTTATCTTATCGTCTATACCGTTTATCTGTTCTCTTATCTGTTCAAGCTCCATTGAAATCACTCCAGTCAGTAATAGTTTAACACATTTGCGCCAATAATTCAAGTACCAAAAAAGCTCCGCCGAAGCGAAGCTTTAGTTAGTCCGATAAGGGTGGACGCCCTGTGGTCACTTTTTCTGGAACTTGGAAAGGTCGGGTATCTCGAACTGCTTGTCGTCACATCTGGTAAGCTCGTTTATCCTGAAATATATCGGGAAATCCTCCGAACCTTCGTAGGTTATCGTCATCTGTGCAAGCTCGCCGGTGCTGCCGAGGTACTGGAAGCACATCTGTCCGTTCTTGCCCGTGACGTTCTTGTCGAGCTTGTAGAACTCACCGATAAGGTCGTGCTGTTCATCTATCTGCGCCTTGATAAAATCGCCTGCCTGACCGAAAAGAAGGTCGTTTTGCGATATGAACAGCTTAGCGTCGCTGACAGCCTGCTCGGTGTATGACTTTGCGGTGTTGTTGATGACAGTAGCGCTCGAACCGCCGGAGAATATCATAGTTCTGTGCTCGCTGGTGCCCTTGTTAGAGCTGTATATCTTGCCGCCCTTGACAGCGATAGTCAACTCTGCGCCCGAGCCTGTCGAGGCTTTCATCGAAGCCTTGTAGCCGTCGGCGTAAGTCTTTTTGAGCTTGTCTGTAAGCCTCTCGCTGCTTTTGACATCGTATCCGATAGCATTTATCTTGCTGCTTGCCTTGGAGCTGTCGCTGTCCGACGATGAGTCGCTTTTTGAGCTGCTCTCGGAAGCGCTGGACGAGTTTGTCGAGCTTGACGACTTATCCTTGTCTGAGGAACTGCTGCCCGAGCAGCCCGCCATACAGCAGATCATCGCAAGGCTGGCAAGTATGCATGTAAGTTTTTTTGTTTTCAATTTATACACTCCTGTTATGTCAGTTGTTCTTCAGACCGCTCTGTCCGCCGCCGTTTGACATGAACGGCATAACAGACTGTCCCTGGCCTGCTTCCTGCTTTGTCCAGCCTGTGAGATCGGGGAGCTTTATCTCCTTTGCGCCGATCTCGAACTTGGTGAAGGTGATAGTGCTCTTCACTCCGTTCTGATCAGCCTCTATCTTCTTGGGAAGGCCGGTAGCCTTATCAAAATAGAACTCGGTCTTTGTTTTCTTGGCTGTGCCCTGTGCGGACATGTTGTCTATCTCGATAGTCTCGATGATCATTCCGTTTTCTTCTTTTGACGAAATGAACTTGTAGCCGCCCGAGGGTATGATGTTCTCGGCAGACACGGTGCCGGACTGTGAGCCTGAGCCGTCAAGCTCGGAATATGTCTTTGCAGCGGAGTTTACAGCGTAGGTCTTTCCGCTGATGTTGTATATCTCCGTCGGTGTATCCTCGCCCCCGAATGCAGCCATATTCATCGAGATATAGCTGTCTTTGCCGTTCTCGATGCACTTTATGGGTATGTTCATGGTCATATACGTCATATTTAGCTCCATAGCGAACTGCTTTGACGCAAGAGTTTTCTGCATCTTGTGTGTGAGGGACTTTTCAAAAGCCGGATCGAGCTTTTCCGATTCGATAGTTTCTATCGTTGTCTGCTCGGTCTCGGAGGTCGTAGTCTCCGTAGTAGTCTGCGTTGTGGTCTCGGTAGTTGTCTGGGGGGTGGTCTCTGTTGCAGATTCCGCAGTCGTCTCTGTTGTGGTCGCGGCGGTGGTAGTCGTGGTCTGAGCCTCCGACGAGTTTTCAGCCTGCGAGTTTGAAGCGGTGTTTGCGGTATCCGCTGAAGATGAGCTGCTGTCGCTGCAGCCGGTTGCCATAGCAAGGACAAGTGCGAGCGAAACGACAGCGGCAATTATTTTTTTCATATCATTATCTCCTTTCGCTGAAAAAACTGTTTTATCGCCTTAATATTTTATCACATTTACGCCCCAACGTCAAGGGCATTTTGTACAAAGCACATTCCTTTTGTCCTTGATAGTTTTATCACAGCATTTTGTCAGCCGTATGAGGGTATTCTGACAGGACTGTGACAGCTCGTTTACAAAACAACTCTCCCCGCAGCCAAAAGGTTACAAAGGAGAGTTATTAGTTCATATCCAGCAGCCGTCAACACGAATGACCTGCCCGTTGATATAGTCCGAACGTGCGTCGGCAAGAAAAGATACGGTGTTTGCGATATCCTGCGGCGTGCCCGCCCTGCAAGCCGCTATCTCGTCTATGACAGCCTGCCTGTCGCTTTGAGAAAGCTCGCCGTTCATCTTTGTATCAATGAACCCGCAGGAAATGCAGTTCACCCTTATCCCGCTCGGTGCAGCCTCACGTGCAAGAGCCTTTGTGAAGCCGATAAGCCCCGCCTTTGCCGCAGAATAAGCGACCTCGCAGGAAGCACCCTTTTCGCCCCATACAGACGAGATGTTGATGATGCAGCCGCTTTTTTTGCGGATCATATCGGGCAGTACCTGCCTTGAAAGCTCCATAGCCCCGATAAGGTCGGTGTTGATCATTCTTTGGATATCCTCGAAGCTGTTGTCGGTGAACAGCCTTATGTCGGCGATGCCCGCATTGTTCACAAGAACGTCGATGCTCCCGAGTTCCTTGCATATAAGGCTTACCGCCGCAGTTATGCCCGGACCGCTGCAAACGTCGCAGGCAACAGTTATCGCCTCGTGACCGCAGCCTTTGAGCTGTGCAGAAAGCTCGTTGGCCGAAGCCTCGTCGCTGTTGAAGCCGACAGCCACCGAGTAACCGTCGTTTGCAAGCTGTATCGCACAGGCCCTGCCGATATCACCGCTCGCACCCGTAACAAAAGCCACTTTTTTCATAGCCGCACCTCCGTAATGTCGTTATACTAATGATAACACATCCTGGGGATTTTTTCAACTATAATTTGATGTCGTTGACCCAATCTCTTGCGTCCGAAGCGTTCTCATCGCTTTTGTTGTAAACTCTGCCGTTTTTTTCGGTAAAGTTATCCGTGATGATAAGCGTGTCGTTGCGGGGAATGATATTCTTGGGTGTGTATATCTTTGTGTTGTCGCCCTCGGCGAAATTGTTTTGCATTTTCTTTTTCATCGCAGCATTTCCTTTCATTTTAGTATTACTATTGTGCCCCGACGGGAAAGAAATATTACAAACAAAGCAGCACCCCGAAGAATGCTGCTTTGTGAACTATACGCAAGCTATTGAAATTGTTTTTACAAGGTCTGTCGGTATTGCTGTCTTTCCGCCGAAGATGTAAAGCTTTGTCGGATTTTTTTCAAAAAGGTAATCAGCCTGCTTTTTGCTTAACTCAGCCTTGTTTCCGAGCTTGTCTGCAAGGAACAGCGGAGCCTTGTTCTTTGCTGCAAATACACCGCCTGCGAGAGCGTCCGGGAAATTATAGCCCTTTGCAACGCAGACCGCATTTCCTGTCAGTGTCGAAGCGAATGCTTTGTTGATTCTAATACAAGTTTCGTACCTGTCATTTCCCGCAAATCTCTGAACAGTCTTGTTAGGAACGACTGCCTTTATCTTTGAGACAACGTCTTTTGAAACTGCGTTCACGCCGCCGATTATGAATATCTTATTCAGCGACGATTTTACTGAGTTAAGATAATACGTCGTATTTGCATTAGGTTTAGCCTTGGGGTCAACGTACATTATCGGAGCTTTCAGAGCGGCTGCGACAGGCGATACCGACAAAGCATCGGCGTAGTTGTTGACCGTAGTGATAAACACGTAACTCGGTGCTTTTCCTGTCTTTTTCTGGAGCTGCTGTGCTACCTTTTTTGTAGTTTCATAATATGAGCTGCCTACTATTTTTGTGACCTTGTAGCCTTTAAGCTGCTTGTAAACATTCTTTCCGATTGCCGCACTTTTTCCATTCTGATCCTTTGCATTTGTAGATGCAACAACGATAGCATTCTTTGCTTCGAGACGCTTTATCTCTGCGAGCGTCTTAGTTGAAAGATTATCTCTGTCAGCTAACAGAAGCGGTGCGTTGTAAGCACTTGCGAGAGGCACAGCTGCGAGAGCATCGTGGAAGTCAAAGCCTGTTGCAATTACTACGGTGTCGGCTGTCTTGTGGCTGCCGCCCTTATTTGCGTTTGCGATAAGTGTTGCTGTTTCAGCTCTGTCGGAGCCTGCGAAGCGGACTGTTTTCGGCTGGGTCGTGCTGCGGGCAACGAACTTAAAGTCATAGAGTTTTGCATATTGCTCAGCAGCTGAGCCTTTATAACCATAAATCGTAAATCCATCAATCTTAGGACCGAACCAATGGTAACCAAACGCAAATTCACCTATGCTTGTAACGCTTCTGGGAATTATTACACTTGTAGCATTGCACCAATTGAATGCATATTCGCCAATGCTTGTAACACTGTTTGGAATAGTTATACTTTTAAGACTTGTACAGCCATTAAACGCAAAGCCGCCAATGCTTGTAACACTGCTTGGGATAGTTACGTTTGCAAGGCTTTTGCAGCCATCAAATGTCTCAGAGCCAATTCTTGTAACGCCACTCGGGATTGTTACGCTTGTAAGGCTTGTGCATTCATAAAAAGCCCAATCGCCAATACTTGTAACGCTGTTTGGGATAGTTATGCTTTTAAGGCTTGTGCAGCCATAAAATGCACCACCGCTAATGCTTGTAACGTTGCTTGGTATCGTAACTTTACCATTGCATTTTTTTCCGTCGATAAGTATTCCATTCACAATCACCAGTGGATTTTTCTTCTGCTGGTTATCAAGCCATTTTGATTCCATAAACGCCCCATCACCAATGCTTGTAACGCTGTTTGGGATAGTTACGCTTTCAAGTCTTGTGCATCCAGCAAACGCATGTTCACTAATGCTTGTAACACTGCTTGGGATAGTTACGATTTTAAGGCTTGTGCAATTACGAAATGCATAACTGCCAACGCTTGTAACTCCTGACTTAATAACGACAGATTTAATATCTGTTCTATCAAAAAAAGGACTGCTTTCGTAATCAAAATCGGTCATTTTTCCCGTTCCGCTGATTGTAAGAACACCATTTTTGAGTGACCACGAAACATTCTTTCCACATTTTCCTGATGTCGCTGTGCTGGCTGCACTCGCAGTTATGCTTGTACTATCGGTGACAACGCTTTCGGGCAGTGCTGCCGCCGAGCCGAACAAGAGTGCGAACGCAAGTATGCCCGATAAAACTTTCTTCTTCATTGAAACTCCTCCATTTCCTGCATTAGCAGTTTATAAACAATTTAATAATACTCTGTCTATCTGTAAAAGTCAATGAATTCTTGTACGATATGACATTTTGCACAAGTTTTCAGTTCAAAATTTGACAAAAAAAGCTCTCCCCATCTTCCGACGGGGAAAGCCCTTGTGCGCATATTATCTGTTGTTCAAAGCGGCTATGGATTCATTTATCTTAGCCATTTTTTCCTCTGCCTTGGCAAGCTTTGCCTTTTCAGCCTCTATCAGCTGTGCGGGAGCCTTTGCGATAAAGCCCTCGTTGCTGAGCTTCTTGCTGAGGAAGTCGATGTCCTTCTGCACCTTCTGCTTGTCCTTGTTGAGCCTTGCCGTTTCCTTTTCAACATCAATGATGTCCGAAAGCGGGATAAAGAACCTTGCGCAGTCGGTAACGACCGTTACGCAGTCCTTTTCCTCAACCTTGTCGCAGATGTGTACCTCGCTTGCGTAGCCGAGCCTTTCAAAGAACATCTCGCCCTTTGCAAAGATATCCTTCTGCTGAGTCTCGATGAACAGCTTAGCCTTCTTTGACGGCGGAACGTTCATTTCGCCACGGCAGTTCCTTATTGCCTTTATGCCTGCGATTATCTTTTCAAACGCCGACTCGTCAGCTTCAAATGTCAGCTTTTCGTCATAAACAGGGAAGTCCTGGAGCATTATAGCCGTGCCGTCGTTGACGAGCGCCTGCCATATCTCCTCAGTAATGAACGGCATGAACGGGTGAAGCAGCTTGAGCATGCCCTTCATTACCCATACCAGCACCGTCTGAGCAGTCTTTTCTGTCTCGCCGCCTGCAGCGATGCGGGGCTTTGTCAGCTCGATGTACCAGTCACAGTAAACGTCCCAGATAAAATCGTAAAGCTTCTGTACCGCAACACCCAGCTCGAATTTGCCGAGGTTGTCGTTTATCTCCTTTGCAAGAGTGTTGAACTTGGAGATTATCCACTTGTCCTCAACATTGAGCTGCTCGGGGAGCTCGCTTGCTTCAAAGTCCTCGGGAAGGTTCATCATAATAAACCTTGCAGCGTTCCATATCTTGTTCGCAAAGTTTCTCGAAGCCTTGACCTTTTCCTCCATGAAACGCATATCGTTTCCGGGAGAGTTGCCGGTCGCAAGCATAAATCTGAGAGCGTCCGCACCGTAATTGGCGATTATCTCCAGCGGGTCGATGCCGTTGCCCAGCGACTTGGACATCTTCCTGCCCTGTGCGTCTCTCACAAGACCGTGAATGAGCACCGTGTCAAACGGCTTTTGCTTCATATGCTCCATACCCGCAACGATCATTCTCGATACCCAGAATGTGATGATATCGTAGCCTGTTACGAGCGTATTTGTCGGGTAGTAGTATTTCAGCTCCTCTGTCTGCTCCGGCCAGCCCAGAGTCGAAAACGGCCACAGTGCCGAGGAGAACCATGTGTCCAGCGTATCGGGGTCCTGCCTCATAGGCTTTCCGCACTTGGGACATACCGCACTGCTTTCCTTGGTAACGACCATCTCACCGCAGTCGTCACAGTAGAACGCAGGTATCTGATGACCCCACCACAGCTGACGTGATACGCACCAGTCACGGATATCCTCCATCCAGTGAAAATAGTTCTTTTCAAATCTTGCGGGCACGAACTTTGTCTCGCCCGACTTTACAGCCTCAATCGCAGGCTTTGCAAGCTCCTGCATCTTAACGAACCACTGCATCGAAACTCTCGGCTCGACCGTTGTTCCGCAGCGGTAGCAGGTGCCGACATTGTGCTCGTGCTCCTCTGTCTTAACGAGGAAGCCGCCCTTTTCAAGATCCTCGACGATCTTCTTTCTCGCATCGTATCTGTCCATTCCTGCGTAAGCGGGGTAGTCGTCAACTATCTTTGCGTCCTCCGTCAGAACGTTGATTATCGGCAGACCGTGTCTTGCGCCTACCTCAAAGTCGTTGGGGTCGTGAGCAGGTGTGATCTTTACAACGCCCGTACCGAATTCCATATCAACATAGCTGTCCGCAACAACAGGTATCTCCCTGTTCACCAGCGGCAGAAGCACCGTCTTTCCGACAATGTCCTTGTATCTTTCGTCCTTGGGGTTGACAGCGATAGCCGTATCGCCCAGCAGCGTTTCCGGTCTTGTCGTTGCAAGCTCAACATAACCGCTGCCGTCCGTGAGAGGATATCTCAGATGCCAGAAGTGTCCTGCCTGATCCTCATATTCCACCTCGGCGTTTGAGATAGATGTCCTGCAGTGCGGACACCAGTTGATTATCCTTTCGCCGCGGTAGATGTAGCCCTTCTCGTAGTATTTTACAAAGACTTCTTTAACAGCCTTTGTGCAGCCCTCGTCCATTGTAAAGCGCTCTCTTGACCAGTCGCAGGAGGAACCGAGCTTTTTGAGCTGGGAAACGATGCGTCCGCCGTACTGCTTCTTCCATTCCCACGCACGCTCGAGAAAGCCGTCTCTGCCGATGTCGTCCTTGGTGATGCCTTCCTTGCGCATCTGTTCAACTATCTTAGCCTCTGTTGCGATAGAAGCGTGGTCTGTGCCGGGCAGCCACAGGGTGCTGTATCCGCTCATTCTCTTCCAGCGGATAAGAATGTCCTGGAGCGTCTCGTCAAGAGCGTGACCCATGTGGAGCTGTCCCGTGATGTTCGGGGGCGGCATTACTATACAGTAAGGCTTTTTCTTGGGGTCGGGTTCTGCCCTGAACATTTCACCGTCCGTCCAGAACTTGTATATCCTGTCCTCTACCTGCGCAGGCTCGTAAACCTTGTTAAGCTCTTTTTTCATTTTTATTTGTCCTTTCCTGGGGATTTACAAAATACAATATATATTATGTCACTTTTCCCCGGCGATGTCAAGTGCAAGAATGTTAAAAATCGCCCGCTAACAGGCATATTTCAGCACAACTTGTGCAAAATGAACATAATGGAGTGCGGACGATTTTAAAATTTGTAAAAAAAATGAGTCCACACCCCTTGACAAAATCACAAAAAAGGTTTAAACTATACTTAGCACTCAAAGAGTAAGAGTGCTAACACTTAAAACAAACGATTGCTAACTCAGGGGTGCAGGTGAGATAATGGACGACAGAAAGCTAAAAATACTCACAGCCGTTGTTGACGAGTATATAGTCACAGGTGAGCCTGTCGGCTCAAAGGCTATAATGAAGCACGTCAGCGCATCATCTGCAACTATCCGGAATGAAATGGCTGAGCTTGAAAAGCAGGGCTACCTTGAACAGCCGCATACCTCTGCGGGGCGTGTGCCGACCTATAAGGGATACAGGCTTTACGTTGATATGCTCGCACAGTCCGACCCGCTTAGCGCCGACGAGAAAAAAGAGCTCGACGGTATGCTCGACAGCGACTTTGTTTCGGAGGACGACCTTGTGGAAAGTGCCTCGGTCGCACTGGCAAGGCTTACAAAGTGTGCGACGGTCGTAGCCGATTCTACCCCGAAATTCTCGATGATATCCAAAGTCGAGGTCATACCGACGGGCAAGAGAATGTACGTTATCCTTATGGTGACCTCGAGCGGTACGATACGCAATAAAGCGTTCAGACTCGAGTTTGACCTTGATAATGAGCAGCTTGAGTTTTTCAACAACTTTGTGCGTGAGAACCTCGACGGTCTGCCGCTGAGCGAGCTGTCGGACGAGTACGTTGAAAAAATGGTCGCCGCCATGGGCGCATATATGATGACCCTCTCGCCGATATTCAGCGAGGTGATCAAAATGACCAAGGAGATGCGCTCGCAGGACGTCAAGGTCAATGGGCATAAGAACCTGCTGACCTGCAAGGACTTCAACCAGACCGAGATAATCTCGTTCCTCGACGACGATACACGGCAGATATCCAAGTTCATCGACGATACCTTCTCCGATTTGCACGTTATGTTCTCAAACGAAAGGGACGGCTTTGTGATACACAATTCTTCCGTTATCACAGCACCCTATAAGAAAAACGGAAAGAATGCAGGGTCGCTCGGACTTATCGGACCGATGCGGCTTGACTATAAAAAATTCATACCTTATCTTGAATACTTTACCGAAAGGATAACTCAGATGCTCACCGAGCATAGCGAGAGCTCCGACGATACAGATAAAAAGCAGTAGATGCTGAGAAAGGACGGCGACAGTAATTGGGCAGTAAAAAGAAAAACAAAAACGAGCAGGAGCTTGAACAGGAGCTGACCGAGGAAAAGGTCACACCTTCCGGGGAGGAGACTTGTGGGACCGAGGCTGAAAAGGCTGAGGCGCAGACAGGGCAGGAAAGCCCCGATGAGCAAGCCCCCGAACAGGACAAAGCTCCCGAGCCGACTGAGGAGGAAAAGCTCAGAAAAGAGCTTGACGAAAGCAAGGATAAGTACCTCAGACTTATGGCGGAGTACGATAATTTCAGAAAGCGCTCCGCAAAGGAAAGACTTGAGCTTTCAGCAACAGTAAAGGGCAATACGATAGGTGAGATACTCCCCGTGTTCGATAACTTTGAAAGGGCGCTCGCAGCCGAAACAGAGGATACGAACTACAAGGCGGGCGTCGAGATGATATTCAAGCAGTTCGGCGATATGCTCACCAAGCTCGGCGTAGAGATAATCGACCCGATAGGGCAGACCTTCGACCCGAATATCGCAAATGCGGTCAATCAGATCGAGGACGACAACTACGGCGAGAACGAAGTCGCACAGGTATTCCAGAAGGGGTATAAGATAGGCGACAAAGTTATAAGATATGCTATGGTAGTCGTAGCAAACCCGTAAACCAAGTTTTAAAACAAGTTTATATAAGGAAAGGAAGAATGACTTATGGCAAAGATAATCGGTATCGACCTCGGTACAACAAACTCATGCGTAGCAGTTATGGAGGGCGGCGAAGCAGTCGTTATCCCTAACAGCGAGGGCGCAAGAACAACACCGTCAGTTGTCGGCGTTTCAAAGAACGGCGACAGACTTGTCGGACAGGTAGCAAAAAGACAGGCAGTAACAAACTTCGACAACACCGTTATCTCTATCAAGAGACATATGGGAAGCGACTTCAAGGCAAAAATGGGCGGCAAGGAGTATACTCCGCAGGAGATCTCCGCTATGATACTCCAGAAGCTCAAAGCCGATGCAGAGGCTTACCTCGGCGAGAAGGTAACAGAGGCTGTCATCACAGTACCTGCATACTTCACCGACTCGCAGAGACAGGCTACCAAGGACGCAGGACAGATCGCTGGCCTGAATGTAAAGAGAATAATCAACGAGCCTACCGCAGCAGCTCTTTCCTACGGCATCGACAAGGAAGAGGATCAGAAGGTAATGGTATATGACCTCGGCGGCGGTACATTCGATGTATCCATTATCGAAATGGGCGACGGAGTTACCGAAGTACTTGCAACAGCAGGCAACAACAGACTCGGCGGCGACGACTTTGACCAGAGGATAATCGACTGGATGATAAAGGAGTTCAAGGCAGCTGAGGGCGTTGACCTCTCTAACGACAAAATGGCGATGCAGAGACTTAAAGAGGCTGCTGAAAAGGCTAAGATCGAGCTTTCTTCAACACCTAACTCCACTATCTCCCTGCCGTTCATCACAGCAGATGCAACAGGTCCTAAGCACCTGGAGCTGACACTGACACAGGCTAAGTTCAACGAAATGACAGCTGACCTCGTAGAAGCTACAATGGGTCCTGTCCGTCAGGCACTCTCCGATTCGGGCCTGTCCGCAAACGACCTCCAGAAGGTCCTCATGGTCGGCGGTTCTTCAAGAATACCTGCAGTTCAGGAGGCTGTAAAGAAGTTCATCGGCAAAGAGCCTTTCAAGGGCATCAACCCCGATGAGTGCGTAGCTCTTGGCGCTGCATATCAGGGCGGCGTTCTCGGCGGCGACGTTAAGGAAGGTCTGCTGCTTCTGGATGTAACACCGCTGTCACTCGGTCTTGAAACAATGGGCGGCGTATGCACAAAGCTCATCGAAAGAAATACAACTATCCCGACCAAGAAGTCTCAGATATTCTCAACAGCTGCCGATAACCAGACCGCAGTTGAGATAAACGTCCTGCAGGGTGAGCGTGAGTTCGCTAAGGACAACAAGCAGCTGGGTATGTTCAAGCTCGACGGCATCGCTCCCGCACCGAGAGGAGTTCCTCAGATCGAGGTAACATTCGATATCGACGCCAACGGTATCGTACACGTTTCCGCTAAGGACCTCGGTACAGGCAAGGAGCAGGATATCACCATCACATCTTCGACCAATATGTCCAAGGAGGACATCGACAAGGCTGTCAAGGAAGCAGAGGCTTTCGCTGCCGAGGACGCAAAGAAGAAGGAAGATGTTGACGCAAGGAACCAGGCTGACCAGATGTGCTTCCAGTGCGAAAAGGCACTCGGCGATTTCGGCGATAAGGTAGACGCAGCTGACAAGAGCGAATGTGAGGCTAAGATAAACGCAGTCAAGGAAGCTCTCAAGGGCACAGATATTGAAGCTATCAAGGCTAAGAATAAAGAGCTGGAGGATTGCTTCCAGAAGATAGCTACAAAGGTTTATCAGCAGGCAGGCGCACAGGCTCAGGGCGCTCAGGGCTTTGACCCGAACAATATGGGCAATATGGGCAATATGGGCGGCGCAGCTCAGGGCGGCACCAACAACGGCGGCGACGACGTTATAGATGCTGATTTCAAGGACGCTAACTGACCGTATATACGGCATCACCTCTGTCTGGAACCACAGGCAGAGGTACTGCTGTATTATGACTATACAATGTAAGGAGTTTGCTCCGGAAATGGAGTGTTGACATATGGCAGATAAAAGAGATTACTATGAGGTGCTCGGCGTTTCAAAGAGCGCTTCGGAGGACGAGATAAAAAAAGCCTTTCGTAAATTGGCAAAGCAGTACCACCCCGACCTTCACCCCGGGGATAAGGCCGCAGAGGAGAAGTTCAAGGAGGTAAACGAAGCCTACGAGATCCTTTCCAATCCCGATAAGAAAGCTAAATACGACCAGTTCGGATTTGCGGGAGTAGACCCTAACTACGGCGCAGGTGCGGCAGGCGCAGGCGGCTTTGGCGGCTTTGGCGATATGGGCGATATCTTCGATTCTATATTCGGCGGCTTCGGTTTCGGCGGCTCGAGAGCTTCCTCAAATCCAAATGCACCAAGGCGAGGCTCGGATATCCGTGCCAACGTCAACATAGACTTTATGGAGGCTTGCAAGGGCAAGACCGTTAAGGTCAGGGTCAATAAGACCGTACAGTGCGATGACTGCCACGGAAGCGGCGCAGCCCCCGGCTCGGGCACAAAGACCTGCCCCGAGTGTAACGGAAAGGGTCAGAGGGTCATCACACAGCAGTCGCTTTTCGGCAGCGTAAGACAGGTAGTGACCTGCGACAGGTGTAAAGGAAAGGGCAAGATCGTCGATACACCGTGCCGTAAGTGCGGCGGACAGGGAATCGTCAAGAAAGCCACCGAGGTCGAGGTCGATATCCCCGCAGGCATAGCCGACGGACAGATAGTCAGACTTGCAGGCGGCGGTAACGCAGGTGCCAACGGCGGTCCCGCAGGCGACCTTATGGTCAGCATAAATGTACGCCCCGACCCGATATTCGAGCGTGACGGCTTCGATGTCTGGACAGAGGTGCCTATCACGTTCACGCAAGCAGTGCTCGGCGACGAGATAACCATACCTACCGTTGACGGAAAGGTGACGTATACCGTTCCCGAGGGCACACAGACAGGCACAGTTTTCCGCCTCAGAGGAAAGGGCATACAGAAGATACGTTCCAACGCCCACGGCGACCACTATGTAAGGGTAATTATCGAGGTGCCGAAGAATCTTTCCAAGGAGCAGAAGAATATACTGAAGGATTTTGAAAAGTCCCTCGGCGATAAGAACTACGCAAAAAGAAAGAGCTTCTTTGAAAAGCTCAAAAATAAGTTCTCATAATGATAAAGAGCTGTCATTCCGGCAGCTCTTTTTGCTTTACAATACCAACGAACTATGCTATAATTAAGAGCAATTCTGAGTAGTTAATCCAAAACAACAGGTTTTTTCTGTCCCAAAGTAACCGTTACCACGGTTACTTTAGAGAATGGCTACGCCATTCTCTGCCTTATTTCTCGTAAAAAAATGGTGTAAACTGTCCGTAGGACAGTTTGGCGAGAGGCAGAGCCCTCGTCGCTCTCCGCAGAGAGCGAAATCCTCTTACAGCGTGCGCTCCGCATAGGACGTGAACAACCGAACAGCAAGCTGTTCGCTCGAGAGGGGCATGCCCTGCAAGGGAGGACTGCCCCTTGCTCCGTGTAGAACTCGGCATCTTCAAGCCATTATGGCTTGACGTACAAACATTAAACCTAATGTTTCTTTTCGGGGGCTTTCCGGTCGCCCCCGTACCCCTTCGGACAAACATTTGTAATTTGTGCAACTGGATAATCATAATCTACCGACCGATAACTGAGGATATTCTCTTGGGAAAGATTTATATATGGGGCTTGCTCCATATGTCCGAAACATATTAAGAGGTTTAGGAAGGGGGCTTGGGGGATAACCCTTCTCCAAAAGGGTTTCCCCCAACTATCATCCGATAGATTCTGATTTAGAAAGGAGATTTTTATGTCTACTGATATTCTTCACAGCGGCAAGCTGTATTTCCCGGGTGAGAGTGACATTGTTGAGTACCAGACAGCTTGTCTTGAAAAGCTTTACGACTTCAACCACACCCGTCCGGGCGAGATGAAAAAGCGTGAGCAGATGCTCAAAGAAATGTTCGCCGAGATAGGCGAGGGCTGCTACATCGAGCCGCCTTTCCATTCCAACTTTGGCGGCGCTCACTGCCATTTCGGAAAGTACGTCTACGCCAATTTCAACCTAACTCTCGTTGACGATACACACATCTACGTCGGCGACTATACGATGTTCGGACCAAACGTCGTCGTTGCAAGCCCCGGGCACCCGCTTGACCCGACTTTGCGTGAGGACGGTCTGCAGTACAATTTCCCAGTGCATATCGGAAAGAACTGCTGGATAGGCGCAGGCGTCGTTATCGTTCCCGGCGTGACTATCGGCGACAACACTGTTATCGGTGCGGGAAGCGTCGTCACTAAGGATATCCCCTCGGGAGTCCTTGCGTTCGGCAACCCGTGCAGAGTTCACCGAGAGATAGGCGAGCACGACAGGGAGTACTACTTCAAGGACAGAAAAATCCCGCCGCGGCTCAAAGAAAAATACGGCCTTTAAATACAAAAGCCATACAGTATCGGTCTGACCGTTCCTGTATGGCTCTTTTCATATCATATCCGAAAGCTCCGCCCACTGCTCCATTTTGTCCTCAAGGCTGTTTCTTGCCTCGTCCAGCTGCGAGCATTTTTCGTTTATCAGATTGTAGTCCGCCGCAGTTTCGGGGTCGGCTATCTCCGCTTCGAGTTTGCTTATCAGCTGTTCGAGCTGCTCTATCTCGTTTTCAAGCGTCCGTATCTGTTCACGCCGCTTTGCGTCCTGCGCACGCTGCTGCTTTGAACGGTACTGACGCTGCTTTGTCTGAGCGTACTGTTCTTCCTGCTGCGCACGCCTGCGCTGTTCCTGCAAAGCTTCTAGCTCCTGCTTTTTCTCCGTTACGACACGGCAGTAATCGTCAAAGTTCCCCTCGTAGGAGTTTACCTCGTCGGGCTTGACCTCGATTATCCTGCCTGCCACCTTGTTGAGCAGATATCTGTCGTGGGAAACAAGTATCATCGTCCCCTGGAATTCTGCAAGTGCGTTTTCGAGCACCTCTTTGGTCATCATGTCGAGGTGGTTCGTCGGCTCGTCAAGTATAAGAACATTTCCCCTGTTGAGCGCCATTATCGCAAAATAAAGCTTTGCTCTCTCGCCGCCCGAAATGACCGATACAGGCTTGAAAACGTCCTCGCCCTTTATCAGCACCGAGCCTAAAACGCTCCTTGCGTCCTGGTCGGAAAGCCTCGGGTTCTTGCGCTGTATCTCGCCTATGACCGTGTTGTGCCTGTCAAGCGCAGTGTGCTCCTGGTCAAAATAGCTAATCCTTACGTTGTTTCCCCAGATGATGTTGCCGCTGTCGTGTGGTATGAGCCCCTGTATCAGCTTCAGTATCGAGGATTTGCCGATGCCGTTTGCGCCGATTATCCCGACGTGCTCGCCTCTGCGGACGTGCATATTGAGGCTGTTGATGAGCACACGCCTTTTGTCCCCCTCGCCAACAGCCAGCGGACAGTTCACGACCCTCACAATGTCCTTTGTCGGTTCGATGTCGTATTCAAGCCTTATTTTCGGGGGCTTTTCGTACAAAAGAGGCTTGTCCGCAGGCTCGAGCCTGTCAAGCATATGCTGTCTTGACTTAGCCATTTTTGCGGTCGAAGCCCTCACCTTGTTGCGGGCTATGTAATCCTCCAGCTTTGCTATCTCCTTTTGCTGTGCCTCGTACTCTTTGAGCTGCCGTTCGTCACGCATCTTTTTCTGTACGAGATATGCGCTGTAATCGCCCTTGTAGCTGTACAGACGCCCCTGCTGTATCTCGCAGATGCGTGTGCAGACCTTGTTTATGAAATATCTGTCGTGCGAAACGATGAGCAGCGAGCCCTTGTAGCCTTTCAGATAATCCTCCAGCCACATGAGCGTTTCAAGGTCAAGATGGTTGGTCGGCTCGTCAAGTATAAGAAGACTCGGCTGTTCGAGCAGCAGCTTTGCAAGTGCGAGCCTCGTCTTTTCGCCGCCCGAAAGGGTAGACACTATCTGCGAGGTGTCGGTGCTGCCAAAGCCCATACCGTTGAGCACCTGCCTGATGCGAACGTCCATCCTGTAGCCGTCACGGGCTTCAAAATAAGCGCTCAGCTCGGAGTATTCGTGGCTTATTCTTTCAAGCTCATCTCCCGAAGCGCTCTCCATCTGCGCAGAAAGCTCCTTCATTTTGTCCTTGACTCTGATAAGCTCGGAAAAAGCGTCCTTCATCTCCTCATTTATGGTGTTGTCCGAGGATAAACCGCTGTTTTGCTGTAAATAGCCTATCGTCGCCTTTGAACTGATGCTCACGCTCCCGAGCCCGTCAGCCGTCCTGTCAAAGCTCTCACGCCCCGTAATGATGTTCAGAAGCGTCGTCTTTCCGCAGCCGTTTGAGCCTATCAGCCCTACCGCCTCACGGTCCTCCACCGTCAGAGAGATATCTTTGAGCACAAGCTCGCCGTTAAAGTATTTGTATATGTTTTCGATGTTTAATAGCATTTTCATTCTCCGTGTCGGTTTTTTTCTATTATAAACTATATTCGGGCGTTTTTCAATAGCCTGATTTTAAACGTTTAAGAATGAGAACGATTTGAAAAACTGCACAAATTACGGATTAAATCCGACTGCAAATATGTGCATTACTACGAAAAATGGTATAAAAATATTAATTCTGTTCAAAAGCGGTTGCTTTTTTCATAATATTTTGTTAAAATAATAGTGAACAAAGAATAGCGGACGAACGGAGGTGACCGCATTGAAACTATTTGGAAAGAACATATCGGAGGTGTCCGACGGCAAGAAGATAATGGGCTGCTGCGACGGTATCGTCGGCGAGCTTAAAGAATCGGACAACGATATAATCTCGTCGGGTATCCTCGGCGAAGGCTTTGCGGTCTATCCGCTGCTGAACGAGCACAGCGGCTCTTCCGACCTTGCGGTGGACCTCTCTCAGCCCGACAGGGTAAATGTGGTCGAGATATGCAGCCCCGTCAGCGGACGTGTGCTGGATATATCCTCCAAGCCCGAGGCTCTGATAATCAAGACCGATGACGGTCTGAAGGTGCTTGTGAGCTTTTCGGACTTTGCATCCAAATCTGTATATATCGCAGTAAAGTGCGGCGATATCGTAAACGTCGGCGACCAGCTTGCCGATGTCAGAACGGACGGCGATAAAAAGCCCGTCTACGTTATAATCGAAAACAGCGATGTACTCAGCGGCTTTGAGATAGCAAAGGGAAGGACCTCTGCGAACAAGCCCGCAGCGTTCTACTCTGTATGAATCAAGCAGTTACTTTTCTTTTCCCCCTCTGAAATGTCCCCGATGCTTTTTGCGCCGGGGGCGTTTTTGTCGTTTCGGGGCAGTATTCTGTGAACCGTAAAGAATTTTTGAGAAAAATCAAAAAAAGTTTGTAAAACTATGTACATTTGAAAAGGAATGTGATATAATCACTGTAAGTATATGTGCGTGCCGGACGCCGTGTGCTATATTAACCTGAGAGGACGGGATGATAGGGTTGGAGCAGAAGCTTTCACTGTACGGATTCAACAATCTTACGAAAACTCTTAGCTTTAACATCTATGATGTATGTTATGCAAAATCAGAAAGAGAACAGAAGGGCTATATAGCCTATATCGACGAACAGTATAATTCCGAAAGACTTACAAAGATACTTTGTGATGTTACGGAAATGATAGGAGCAAGAGTGCTCAATATATCCAAGCAGGACTACGAACCGCAGGGTGCGTCGGTCAATGTTCTTATTGCCGAAAAAGCTCTGGACGAGGATTCCATAGACCCGTCGTGCAACCAGGGCGTGCTTCCTGCCGCAAAACCGAGAACGGTAGCCGCACACCTTGACAAGAGCCACGTCACCGTGCATACCTTTCCCGAATATCACCCCGACAATGCGATATCGACCTTCAGAGTGGATATCGACGTTTCCACCTGCGGAATGATATCTCCGCTTAACGCCCTCAATTACCTTATCGGAAGCTTCGATTCGGATATAATCACTATCGACTACCGTGTCAGAGGCTTTACAAGGGACGTTCTGGGAAAGAAATTCTTTATAGACCATAAGATAACCTCTATACAGGACTATATCGACAAGGATACCCTCACCCGCTACGATGCGATAGACGTCAATATGTATCAGTCAAACATCTTCCACACCAAGCTCCTGATAAAGGACATCGAGCTTCAGAACTATCTTTTCAAGACCGATGCGCTGGAGCTTTCGCCCAAGCAGAGGCTCGATATCACCGATGCGCTCCGCCGTGAGATGATAGAGATATACAGCGGAATGAACATTTATTAGAGGTAAGATGTAAGAGGCAAGAGGGCATACTGCCCGTATTGACCGATGTTTTGTTACCGAAGAAAGAGGAAATATAATTGGAGCTAACACAAAACAATGCACCTATATACGAAGCACTGACCAAGCATATGAAAAACCGTGTGGTAAGGCTTGACGTTCCGGGTCACAAGGGTGGAAGAATGAACAAGCCCCTCAGAGATTTTCTCGGTGAGCCTTGCCTGCGGTGCGATGTCAATTCGATGAAGAACCTTGATAACCTGTGTCACCCCACAAGCGTTATCAGAGATGCCCAGGAGCTTGCCGCACAGGCTTTCGGCGCCGAGCACGCATTTTTCATCGTCAACGGCACGACCGCAGCAGTGCAGACTATGGTTTTTACAGCCTGCAAAGCGGGCGAAAAGATAATAATGCCCCGAAACGTCCACAGAAGCGCAATAAACGCACTCGTGGTCTGCGGAGCCATACCCGTTTATGTTGACCCGGGGACCGACAAGAAGCTGGGTATACCTCTGGGTATGTCAGTTGAGGACGTTGAAAAGGCAATAATAGAGAACCCCGACGCAAAAGCCGTTCTGGTCAACAACCCGACCTATTACGGCATCTGTTCGGATATAAAGAGGATCGTGGAGCTTGCTCACGCACACGGAATGTTAGTGCTTGCAGACGAAGCCCACGGCACTCATTTTTATTTTGGAGAGAACCTGCCCGTGAACGCAATGGCGGCAGGTGCTGATATGGCAGCCGTGTCGATACACAAAACGGGCGGCAGCCTTACCCAGTCGTCGCTGCTGCTTTGCTCAAAGACCGTCTCCGAGGGCTATGTAAGGCAGATAATCAACCTGACCCAGACCACAAGCGGCTCGTACCTGCTTATGGTATCGCTGGATATGGCAAGGCGGAACCTTGCACTCAACGGCAAGGAGCTTTTTGCAAAGGCGTGCGACTATGTCAGCTACGCCAGAAGCGAGATAAACAAGATAGGCGGCTATTATGCCTTCGGACAGGACCTTGTCAACGGCAGCGACGTCTTTGCCTTTGACGATACAAAGCTGTCGGTGCATACAAGAGCGATCGGGCTTGCGGGCGTCGAGGTGTACGATATACTACGTGACGAGTACGATATCCAGATAGAATTCGGCGATATCGGAAATATACTTGCGATAGTCTCCGCCGGCGACAGAGAGCTTGAGATAGAGCGTTTCATATCCTCGCTGAGCGAGATAAAAAGACTCTATTCCAAAGACCCCGCAGGGCTTTTTGACCACGAGTATATCGACCCGATAGTAAAGGTCACTCCGCAGAAAGCCTTTTACAGCGAGAAAAAGGCAGTCCCCGTCAAGGACAGCTGCGGTAAGGTCTGCGCCGAGTTCGTAATGTGCTACCCGCCGGGCATACCGATACTTGCCCCGGGCGAGATGATAACGACGGATATAATCAATTATATAACCTACTGCAAAGAAAAGGGCTGCCTGATGACAGGCACCGAGGATCTGGAGATAAACTATATAAACGTGATAGACGAATGAGTGTTACGGAGGACGGATATGTCTGAAAATGAAAGCTTCCACCGCCTTATATCAAATCAGGTCCGCTTCGGCTTCGGCTGGAAGATAAAGGACGGTAAAAAAGTGTACTATGCGTGGCACGGGTATCCGAACCGAAACGACGATTTTATAACGTCTGCCGAGATAACCGAAGCCGAGTTTGAACAGATAGACCGTGAATATCCTCACGAGATAATAGCCGACAGGCAGCAGGCTGAGAAGTTCCGCCAAAAGTACGTTGACGCTCACCCTGTCCTCCTGCAGGGCTGGAACAGGATATTCTGAATAACGAAAGGAGAACCTATTTTGGACTTGTGGTTTACCGAAAAGCATACTGACGATGTGAATTTCACGATAAAGGTAAAAAAACAGCTTTACAGCGGCAAAAGCTACTATCAGCAGATAGATATTTTCGACACCTACGAGTTCGGGCGTGTGCTCGTGCTCGACGGCTTTATTATGCTCACCGAAAAGGACGAGTATATCTATCACGAAATGGTGACCGCCGTGCCGATGGCTGTTGACCCCGATATAAAGAACGTCCTCGTTATCGGCGCAGGCGACGGCGGTACTATCCGTGAGCTGACCCGCTACCCGGGTATCGAAAGGATAGATATGGTCGAGATAGACGAGCAGGTCGTCGAGATATGCAAACAGTATCTTCCGCAGACAGCCTGCAAATTCGACGACGAAAGGGTAAACCTGTTCTTTGAGGACGGGCTGAAATTCGTCCGCAGAAAAGAGGACGAATACGACCTTATAATCGTTGATTCGACCGACCCGTTCGGTCCCGGCGAGGGCTTGTTCACAAAGGAGTTTTACGGCAACTGCTTCAAGGCGCTGACCGATAAGGGCATACTTATCAACCAGCACGAAAGCACCTACTACGATTCTTATGTTGATATGGTGAAGCGCACCCACAAGCGTATCAGCAGTGCTTTCCCCGTATCTATGGTATATCAGGCGCATATCCCGACCTATCCGTCGGGGCACTGGCTTTTCGGTTTCGCATCGAAAAATCTGCACCCCGTCTATGACCTCAAAGCGGAGCAGTGGGAGAAATTCGGCTTGAAGATGCGCTACTACAACACCGAGCTTCACAAGGGCTGTTTTGCGCTGCCGAATTATGTAAAGGAGATACTTGCTGATGAATAAGAACGTATTTACCTTTATCGGCTGTGACTGCGAGTACGACGAGGCAAAGATAGTCCTTTTCGGCGCACCGTTTGACAGCACGACCTCCTTCCGTCCGGGAACGAGATTTGCATCGAGTGCTATAAGAAGCGAGAGCTTCGGCATCGAGACCTTTTCGCCATATCAGGATAAAGACCTGCTCGATTATAAAGTATTTGACAGCGGAGACTTAGAGCTGCCTTTCGGAAACCCCGAGCAGGCGCTTTGCGATATCGAGGACACAACAAGAGTGATACTTGCTGACGGCAAGATACCGTTTATGATAGGCGGCGAGCACCTCGTAACTCTCGGCGAGTTCAGGGCTGTCGCTGAAAAGTACCCCGATGTGCATATCATTCACTTTGATGCACATTGCGACCTGAGAGACGATTACCTCGGCGTTAAGCTTTCCCACGCCTGCGTTCTGCGCAGATGTCACGATATCGTCGGCGACGGACGCATCTTCCAGTTTGGCATCAGAAGCGGCGACAGGGACGAGTTCGAGTTCGCAAAAACGCACACCTATCTTCACAGGTTCGACCTTGAAACGCTTGACGAGACAGTTGCAAAGCTAAAAGGCAAGCCGGTTTATTTCACGCTCGACCTCGATGTGCTCGACCCGTCGGAGTTCTGCGGAACGGGCACACCCGAAGCCGGAGGCGTGAGCTTTAAGGAGCTTCACAAAGCGATAATGACGCTTTCGGAACTCAACATCGTCGGGCTCGATATGAACGAGCTTTCGCCTGTTTATGACCCGTCGGGCAGGAGCACAGCGCTTGCCTGCAAGCTGCTTAGGGAGATACTTCTTGCGATACTGTGAGGAGATGAACGAAAATGTATGAAGATTTGATGCTGTTAGCGCTTGACAGCGATGGCTTTGGCGGTATGATCGCATTAATGATCGTATCAGGCGTTGTTGCTTTAGTCTGCATGTGTATTTCTGTCATCAGTATGCTTTCTTCTAAATGGAAAACTGCTTCGGTATTTTCCATAAATACCGCTTTGTTCGGGTTTCCTTGGGTTATGATAAATCCTGTAATAATTGTTCTTGTGATTCTTTATCCTGTTCTGGTTTGCAGTGCAGCACATTTCATAGAATCAAAGAAAAAGCTTGCATCTGAGCAAGCTGAAACGAGCGAAAGCGAGAACAGCACAAACGAGAATAAATAGCTTCTTACATCTGACGAGTTAAAAGGAGATGAACGCAAATGAAAGGCATTCTTACGGTGCTTGCAACTGATGCTGATTTGTCGGTCAAAGTTCCGTTTATTGTTAAAGCGTTATTTTTCTTTATAACTGCGTTACCATATATAGCACTCGTAGTATCGTTGCTCTGTATGATTGTTAGAAAATGGGCAGCTGCGGCGGGAATTGCAATATTTGGTTTTTCGTTCGCTGCTGCATATATGGGCATGGACTATTTCACAACTATCTTGCTGCTGGTATATTCTGTGCCTGTCTGCATAATTTCGGTTTTGTTCAGTTTAAGAAAAAAACGACTTGAGCCGCAGCAAGAAGAAACGAGTGAAAGCGTTATTGAAGAAAATGATAATAGATATAAACTCGAAGATAAAAAAGATGACTGGGATTTCTTATGATGATATTTAATTAAACTGAAAGGAATGATAAGTAATGGGTAGAGCTTTAATTATTGGTGCTGGCGGAGTTGCAGGTGTTGTTATACACAAGTGCTGCCAGAACAGCGAGGTCTTTGAGGAGATCTGCATCGCAAGCCGCACAAAATCAAAGTGCGATAAGTTCAAAGCTGAACTGGAGGGCAAGACAAAAACTAAGATAACTACCGCACAGGTGAATGCCGACAACGTTCCCGAGCTTGTCGCTCTGATGAAGGAGTACAAGCCCGACATCTGCATAAATGTTGCACTGCCTTATCAGGATCTGCACATCATGGACGCCTGCCTTGAATGCAAGGTGGACTATGTCGATACCGCTAACTACGAGCCTGAGGACACGGCTAAGTTTGAGTATTCGTGGCAGTGGGCTTACCGTGAGAGATTTGAAAAAGCAGGCATCACAGCTCTGCTCGGTTCCGGATTTGACCCCGGTGTTACGGGCGTTTTCTGCGCTTATGCACAGAAGCACTACTTTGACGAGATAAACTATATCGACATTCTCGACTGCAACGGCGGCGACCACGGCTATCCGTTCGCCACCAACTTCAATCCCGAGATCAATATCCGTGAGGTGTCTGCTAAAGGCTCCTACATTCAGGACGGCAAGTGGGTCGAGACCGAGCCTATGGAGATAAAGAGAGTCTATAACTTTGACGAGGTCGGCGAGAAGGATATGTATCTTCTGCACCACGAGGAGCTTGAATCGCTCGCACTCAACATCAAGGGCATCAAGCGCATCAGGTTCTTCATGACCTTCGGACAGAGCTATCTCACGCACCTCAAATGCCTTGAAAACGTGGGTATGACATCTATCGAGCCGATCGACTTTGAGGGCAAAAAGATCGTTCCGCTTCAGTTCCTCAAGGCTGTGCTTCCCGACCCCGCTTCACTTGGCCCCAGAACAAAGGGCAAGACCAACATCGGCTGTATCTGCCAGGGCAAAAAGGACGGCAAGGACGTTAAATACTACGTTTACAATGTCTGCGACCACCAGGAGTGCTACAAGGAGGTCGGCTCGCAGGCTATCAGCTATACAACAGGCGTGCCTGCAATGATAGGCGCAATGATGGTCATGACAGGCAAGTGGAAGAAGCCGGGCGTTTACAACATCGAGGAGTTCGACCCCGATCCGTTCATGGAAGCTCTCAACAAGTGGGGCCTGCCTTGGAAAGAGAACTTCGACCCTGTTCTTGTAGACTGATATGGCGAGGATAAGACGTAAGCACGGCAGACGCAGACTGCTGATAATGCTCGTGGCGGTGGCATTCTTTGCGTGGTATATCGTAGTCGGCGTGATAATGTCGTATATGAATATCTCTATGCTGCCCAAAATATTTGCGCTGACGCTGCCCTCGTTCTTTCTCGGGGTGGCGGTCACGCTGCTTGTGCTGGACATTAGGTACGGCACACATCTGAAACGACGAAGAAAAGAAAAGGAAAGCGGTGAAGAAAATGCTGGTGATGATAGATGATGTACAGTTTGAAAGCTCCGAAAGGTTCTTTGACTATATAAGCAAGGCACTCGGCTGTGAGGACGGAGGTATAAAGTCCGTTTCAAAACTGTTTGATGTGCTTTGTGAATTCCAGGACGATATCGAGGTCACATTCTACGATACCGAAGAGATAAAGCCCGAAATGAAAAAGTTTGCCGACGAGGTTTTTGCGGCATTTATGAATGCAAAGACCACTAACGACAAACTGACCGTACTGTTTGACAAAACATCGCTTTAGGAGTAAAAATGTTTGATATAAACGCTGTAAAAACGCCCTGTTATGTAATAAGCGAAAATGCGCTTGCGCAAAATCTCTCGATACTTGAAAGCGTGATGGAGCACACGGGCTGCAAGATACTGCTTGCGCAGAAGGCTTTTTCAAATTTCTGCACCTACCCGCAGCTGTCAGCGGTGCTTTGCGGAACGACTGCCAGCGGGCTTTACGAGGCACGCCTGGGCAGGGAAGAGTTCGGCGGCGAGGTACACGTTTACAGCCCCGCCTATTCCGACGAGGATATGCGGGAGCTTGTCGGGATAGCCGACCACATCGTGTTCAACAGCTTTTCTCAGTGGAAAAAGCACCGTGACACCGTTAAAAACTGCGGCAGGAATATCTCCTGCGGTATCCGCTGCAATCCTGAGTATTCGGAGATAGAAACGGATATCTACAACCCCTGCTTTGTAAATTCAAGACTCGGCACTACGCTTGACAGCTTTGAGCAAGGCGAGCTTGACGGCATAGAGGGCTTGCACTTTCATACGATGTGCGAGCAGGGCGCAGATGTGCTTGAGAGGACTATCCCGCATATCGAGGAAAAGTTCGGAAGGTATCTGGGCAAAATGAAATGGCTCAACCTCGGCGGCGGTCACCATATCACAAAGCCGGGCTACGACCTTGAAAAGCTTGAAAAGTGCGTGAGCTGCTTGCAGGACAAGTACGGCGTGCAGGTCTATCTTGAGCCGGGCGAGGCGGTCGCACTCAATGCGGGCTGGCTCGTTGCGAGCGTGCTGGATACGCTGAAAAACGGAATGGACCTTGCTATTGTGGATACTTCGGCAGCCTGCCATATGCCCGATGTGCTTGAAATGCCCTACCGTCCGATGATAATAGGCTCGGGCGAAGCGGGGGAGAAGCCGTACACCTATCGCCTCGGCGGACCTACCTGCCTTGCGGGTGACATTATCGGCGACTATTCGTTCGATAAGCCTCTGAAAGAGGGCGACAGGCTTGTGTTTACCGATATGGCTATCTACACGACCGTCAAGAACAACACATTCAACGGTATGCCGCTGCCTGCTATCTATCTGGAAAAGCTCGACGGCGGTATTGAACTCGTGCGTGAATTCGGGTACGAGGACTTTAAAAACAGATTGTAAAAAATGCCTTCCTGCACTGTGCGGGAAGGCTTTTAGTTTAAAGGAGGATATGAAATGAAAGCACTGATAATCAACTGTTCACCTGTGAAAAGCGGCGCAACTGCGGAGATATGCAGTATTATTTCAGCAGAGCTGTCGCAAAGATATGAAACAAAACAGGTCTGCATCGACGATTACAGCATCGCCTTTTGCAAGGGCTGCCGGAGCTGTCACAAAACAGCAGAATGTGTGCAGTCGGACGGTGCTCAGCAGCTTATGGCTGAATTTGAGGCGGCGGACATCATCATTTGCGTTTCGCCGTCATACTGGGCGGACGTCCCCGGGCAGTTCAAGGTGTTCATCGACCGCTGTACGCCGTACAGCAACACCCACGAGCCGCACGCAAGCCTTTCCAAAGGCAAAAAGGGTTATGCGGTCGTTCAGAGAACAGGACCGAATATGAAAGAGTGCGAACGGCTTATCCGGACGATAGAGCATTTCTGCGGGCATCTGGAGATAGAATTCTGCGGACATCTCGGGTTGTGCAGTATCGAAAACAAAGACGATGTCCTTATGAGAATGGACGAGATAACTGATTTTTGCACAAATATCTGAAACTGTCCTTTAGCTTTTGCTATTTCTGTTGTGTAAGGTCGGGTCCTGTTGTGCCCAGCAGGCTCTGCACCTGTGAGCGCTTTTCGTAGAGCACGCACCCGCCTTTGTGATCGTCGTTGAGCAGTCCGCCGTCACGAAGCCCCTTGAACAGCTCCGACTTCAGCGCCGTGCGAAGCGAGGTGTCCTTTACGTTTATATCCGAAAACGGCGAGAACGGACAAGGCTCTGCGCCGCCGTGTGAGTTTATGTGGAAAAAGCCTCTGCCTGCGGCAAGACAGCCGCCCGAGCTTTTCTCGTCACCCGGGAATGACACGAACACCATTTCGGGCATCTGCTCCCTCAGACTTTCAAGCCTGCCTGCAAGGTAGTCCCGCTGTTCGTCGCCCGGGGCAAGGTTCACAGCATCGTCGGTCACGGGAACGAACTCTACAAATATCACAGCCTTGCAGCCTCTTGCCGACAAACCTTTAAGGAATCCGTCCGAGCAGACGTTTTTTATGTTCTCGGTCGTGACGGTGATGGAAACTCCGAAAATGATACCCTTGCGGTGAAGCGTATCCATATTTGAGATAAGCTTGTCATAAACGCCCTCGCCGCGCCTTTTATCGGTCTGCTCACGGCCTCCCTCCAAGCTCATGACAGGCACAAGGTTGCGGCATTTGTCAAAAAGCTTTATGTAACGCTCGTCAAGGAAAGTGCCGTTGGTGAACACAGGGAACAGAATGTCCCTGTATCTGCCTGCGGCTTGGATAACATCTCTGCGCAGAAGCGGCTCTCCGCCCGCAAGCAGAATAAAGCTGATTCCCAGCGAGCGAGCTTCGTCAAATATCCTCTCCCATTGTTCGCCCGTCAGCTGGCAGCTCGGCGCTTTGTCGTTGGTCGCATCACTGCTGCGTGAATAACAGCCCGCACAGTGCAGATTGCACTTGCTGGTTATGCTTGCTATCAGAAACGGCGGGATATGCTCTCCCTGCTGTTCGAGCCTCTGTCGCTTTGCGGAGGCTTTTTTTGCGCTTACTGCGAACTTTGCGAAGAATAAGCCCTGTGCGGGATTCTTGAGCGTAGCCCTTATCGCCTCGGAAACGAGCGCCTCGACCCCGTCGGAAAGATATTTCTGTATATCGAATCGTTTTTCTGCCATTTTATTTACCTCCTGCGTTTTCTGCCGGCTGTTTGCCGTATCCGTAGCTGATGCTGCTGATAGCACCGTCAAAGTAAACAAAGTCGCCGTCCTTGTAGTTCCATATCGCAGCGAACCTCGTCGGAAGCTTCACTCCGTCCTCGGACAGCTTATAGTCGCTGCACTTTGCTGTCCACGGTGTCTTGTCGTCCTTTCTGTCCGTGGTCGTGAACGACTCCATTTCGTAATCGCCGCTGAATCTGAACACACCGCTGACGGTCTGCCCCTTGTAGGTGATACTGCCCTTGACCTCGTACTCGTTTATCTGCTCAAAGTCCACATAGTCCTGTGTAAGCACCGACGGCACGAACAGGCTTTCCGCAAGAAACGTCACAAGGCAAGCCCTGTCCATTTCCTCGCCCGTCTCGTTGAAAAGTGTTATCAGCTTTCCGATAACGCCTTTCATCCCGCCCTTTCCGTCCTCATAATAGTCATATCCCTGAAACGGGACACCGAACATACTTGCGTCGTCAAAAGCCATTCTGCACGGCTCTTTCACAAAGTTGTACTGTGTGTAGTCCATTTTCAGCTTTGCGCCGTTTCTGCCCGTTCTGAAATCAACATCTTTGTATTCCATTTTAAGATACGACATCTTCCGCTTGCCGATGTACCCGCTGTTTTCCACATATCTGCGAAGCGCCGCCGGCAGGTGCTCAAAGTCCTTTTCGGTGAACACCTCAGAACCGTTATCGAGCCTGTTGTGTTCTGTCAGCCTCCCGATATCCCTGTTGAACTGCTCTTTGAGCGGCGAATATGAGATGTTGAACCATATCATCAGTAAGCCGACTATCGTAACGATAACTCCGATCACAACAAGCATTCTTTTTCTCCTCCTTGTATGTTTCATTTTGTTTTCTCCTTATTATTTCTATGTGTCTGTTGTCCTGTGCTTTTCTGCGTAGTTCTCGACTCTTTCTATCCCTGCGTACAGCTTGCCGTAAAGCTTGTAAAGCTGCTGTATCTCTTCCTCGCTGAGATCGTCAAACATCAGATGCATCGTCTTTGAGTATCTTTCCTGCATTTGCGTAAAGTACCTTTCGGCTTGTTCGCTCAATTCGATAGTGAGTGAATTGTTGAAGCCCTGTTCCAGACTTATAAAGCCCTTGCTTTCAAGCACCAGTGCGAGCTTTTTGACGTTCTGCCTTGAACAGCCCATAAGGTTTCCGACCGCCGTCAGAGTCCTCGGCTCGGGACAGATCGAAGCCATTACGAGCAAAAGCCACTGCTTCATAGATATCTGCGTCTGTATCTTCTCGCAGGCTGTCTGCATTCTGTTCTGCATTATAAAAATGCTCGAAAATATCGCATTGAGCATATTGTCCGTGTCGGTCCCGAAGCTATCGTACATCTCGTCCATTTTCATAACGCTGCCCTCCTTTCTTGATAGTAACAAGTTACTGCTTATAGTATAGTAACTTATTACCGCTTTGTCAAGGGCTGTTTGCAAACGTTCACGCTAATTTAACATTTTCCCCGACGAAAAAAACGCTGTGCTGTCTAAAGTCAGCATAGCGTTTTTGGATTTTTGTGTATGTAAAAAAGTACTGAACATCTATTGCAGGCAGTATTTCTTGACCTCTTTCATCACGCTGTTGTCGTTGTTGGAGCCTGTGATGAAATTAGCCACCTGCTTGACAGAGCTGTGAGCGTTGGACATCGCAAAACTGTAATACGCACAGTTGAGCATATCCACATCGTTGAGATAGTCGCCGAACGCCATTACCTCGTTGTAGCCTACGCCGAAGCGGTTGCAGATAGTCGAAAGTGCCGAGCCTTTGCTTACGCCCTTGTTCATAATATCCACCCAGTGGCTTCCCGAAAGCAGAACGTTGCAGCGGTCCGCAAAGCAGTCGCTGAGCGCCTCGTACTGAGCGTTTGAGAAACCGTCCTCTTTGAAAACGGCTACCTTGAATATCTCGTCGGTGCAGTCGTGAAGGTCCTTGAGATAGGTCTGGCAGACATAGTAGTTTGATATCTCCTTGTTCTGCGATTCATCCGAGGCATTGTGCCACGCACCCTTTTTTCCGCACAGGATAAGCGTGTAGCCCAGCTTCTCACAGCGGTCGATTATGTCTGTGACAGTCTGCCTGTCGATGACCGAGGTGTAGATGTTCTTTCCGCCGACAACTATGTAAGCGCCGTTGTCACAGATGAACGTCAGGTCGTCTATGTGCCTTGTGAATTGCTTTTTGAGCACGTTGAAGCTTCTTCCGCTTGAAATGACAAAGTTTATCTTTCTGCGGGAAAGGTCGCTGATAACGTCCTCAAAGTTGCTGGGGAGCTGCTTTTCGTCGTCAAGAAGCGTGCCGTCCATATCGGTTGCGATGATCTTTATCATAGCTGTCCTCCTGTTGTTTTCTATCTTGATTATAGTACACAAAACGACTGATAGCAACAGTTTGGGATACATTTTTTAAACTTTGTAGCTTTGTGTATTTTTAATTAAAATCGCACCGAGTTATTGAGCACTTTTCACAAAACAACTTTTGCCCGTTCGCAAAGACCGGCTGTCCTCCCCAAGTGGTGTAATTGTCTAATAAAAAGCCCTTTTTACAGCCTCCGATTTTTGTTGAAAGTTATGAAAACGATGTCACGTTATTGACTTTTAATGCATATTTTTATATAATATATCTGTATTGATATATAGGGGGAACCCCTTTTAAGAACAAAAGAACAAAAAGAAACAAATGGAAGGAAATACAGATGAAAGGAAAATTAAAGAGCTTCAGGAATGTCCTGCATGACTACGCTAAGAACAATATGCTCGCTATGGTGTTCGTTCTGTCGTCTGTCATCAATGCGTTCCTGCTGAGAGCCTTCACAGTTAAGTTCAACTACAATCAGATAAAGCCTCTGCTTGCCGATATTGGTATGTGTATGATATTCGCAGCTATCTCGATGCTTTTCAAAAAGCGCAAGGGACAGTTCGTGTTCCTGCTCGTGCTGACGATAGTGTTTGCGGTAATCTCGGCGGGCAACTCTATCTATTATACCAATTTCCGTTCGTTCATGTCCATATCCCTGCTGTCGACCGCATCGCAGCTGGGCGGAGTAATGGACGCTGTCACCAAGAACATTATGGAAATTAAGGACCTCACGTTCCTGTGGTCGATAGCCGCATTCATCACCGTCTATGTGATGATAAAGAAAAGGACCAAGGACTACACCACGCAGGTCAGAGAGAAAAAGCAGCGCCGCAAAACAGGCTGGGCTACCTTTGGCGTTGGTATAGCGTTTCTCGGAGTGTGCGCCGTTATCCTTACCGGCACCGACTATTCAAGACTTCGCAAACAGTGGAACAGAGAGTATGTGATGGCTACCTTCGGTCTTTATACATACCACATCAGCGACGCCGTTTCGTGTGCCAACGCACAGCTGAACATAATGTTCGGCTACGACGAGAGCGAGGACCTTTTCAACAAGTTCTACGATAACAGATCCGTCGAGGAGGTCAGTGCCCAGATAAAGAAGAACAAGTATTCAAATATGTTCGCAGGCAAGAACCTTATCGTTATCCACGCCGAGAGCATACAGGGCTTCACGCTCGGCACATATATCAACGGTCAGCCCCTCACACCCAACATCAACAAGCTTGCCAAGGAAGGGCTCTACTTTACCAATTTCTACGCTCAAGAGGGAGTGGGCACGACCTCGGATACCGAATTCACGTTCGCATCGTCGCTTATGCCCGCATCGAGCGGTACCGTCGCAATAAACTACTGGGACAGAGATTACACTACCATACAGAAAATGCTCAAACAGCAGGGCTACTATCCGTTCAGTATGCACGGCAACAACGGCTCCTACTGGAACAGGCTCAACGTTCACAAGTCATACGGCTATGAGAAATTCTATAATTCCTCTACCGATTTCGATGTCGATGAAACTATCGGCCTCGGACTTTCCGATAAGTCGATGTTCCGACAGGCTATTCCCAAGATCAAGGAAATAGACAAGGCTCATGACAAATGGATGGGCACATTCCTTATGCTCACCAACCATACCCCGTTCACCGATATCGAAAGAGTGAGCGATTTCAAGGTCGATTTCAAATACAAGAAATACAATGATCAGACAGGACTTTATGACGAAGTCTCTGCGCCTTTCCTTGAGGGCAGAAAGCTCGGCTCTTACTTTAAGTCGGTGCATTATGCCGACGAGGCACTCGGTCAGTTCTTTTCCGATCTCGATAAAGAGGGTCTGCTCGACGGCGCTGTGGTACTGCTTTACGGCGACCACGATGCAAAGATAAAGGAAGAGGAGTTCGAGTATTACTATAACTACGACCCCTTCAACGATAAAACGCTTTCGGAAAGCGACCCCGGCTATATTCCCGTTGACCCGTTCTATTATAACATCAACAGGAAAGTGCCGCTTATAATCTGGTCAAAGGACGGCGGATACGAGCCGCAGACGTTTGACAAAACTATCGGTATGTACGATATCCAGCCCACACTTGGAAATATGATGGGCTTTGAGAACAAGTACGCTCTCGGTCACGACTATTTCTCCATCAAGGAAAACGAAGAGAACGTAGTTATCTTCCCCAACGGCAATTACAGCACCGATACCGTTTACTACGACAGCCAGAAGGATACCTACTTTGATAAGACAGGCTACAGGAACGTCGCCTTGTACGCTTCCTGCAACCAGATATTCAAGGACGAACCTTCTCCGCTTTATACCGACCAGATCAAGAATACCTATAAGACCGCCGAGGACACGGAGTTTGGCAAAACTGCCGCCGAAAGCCATAAAAACAACGGCAAGGTCGATGAGGTGTACATCAAAAAGTATTCCGATTACGCCGACGAGAGAATAAAGATTTCCAATGCGATAATCTACTTTGATATGATAAAGAAATCCTCCGACGGCTTCAGCGGCTCGGATAACCCGACCGGTATGCGCTCAAACGGCTCCGACCAGCTGTTTATGCCGCCCTCGGGCAAAAAGGATAAATATCAGCTCGCTGTTTAAAAACAAAGCTGCCCTGCAGAGAACACACCCTGCGGGACAGCTTATTTATTTTCTGCACATATCCGTACATAATCAAACACAATGAAAAAAGACCGACTGTATAAGTCGGTCTGTTTTTACATTCAGCTTAGGGTCAAGCTCTCTCGACCTTTCCGGAACGCAAGCATCTTGAGCAAGCGTAAACATGACAAGGAGTACCGTTTACAATAGCCTTTACTCTCTTTACGTTTGGCTTCCAGGTCCTGTTGGATCTTCTGTGAGAGTGGGAAACCTTGATACCGAAAGTTACACCCTTTCCGCAAATATCACACTTTGCCATCAGTTTGCACCTCCTTTTCTTGTTACTGTAATCACAACGTAAGTTATTATATCACATCTGTTTTCAAAATGCAAGCCTTTTTTCAAATTTTTTCGGAAAATCACAAAAAGTTAATAAGTTACTGCTAAAAGAAGCAGATAGTACTTGAAATATTCTTTAAAATAGTGTATAATAACAAGTGTATGTATTTATTTTTAGCAAAATGCTTTCGGAGGTGAAAGAGGTTGACCGTTGATACGATATTAAAGTTCGGCGCAAGGATAATGATAATCTTTATGGTCATTCCGCTTCATGAGTTTGCCCACGCATGGTCTGCCAACAAAATGGGCGACCCTACGCCCAAAGCTCAGAACAGGCTCAATGTCAATCCGTTCAATCATATCGACCCTATCGGTGCGGTGATGCTTCTGTTTGTCGGCTTCGGCTGGGGACGGCCGGTACAGGTCAATCCCAACTATTTCAAAAGTCCCAGAAAGGGTATGGCGCTCAGCGCCGCCGCAGGGCCTATCGCAAATGTCATCGTTGCATATTTCGGAGTTATAGTCTATAAGATATTCACTTATGTCTACTATTCAAATCCTACCGAGGTCTGCTTCTGGCTGACGCTGCTCATGTACTATTTCACAGCCATAAATCTCGGACTTGCGATATTTAACCTTATCCCCGTACCGCCGCTTGACGGTTCAAAGATACTGAGCTATTTTACAAGCTACAGTTTTGACAGAAAGATCCGCCAGTATGAGCTTTATATCTCTCTTGGATTTATCCTGCTCGTTGTGTCCGGGCTTCTTGACGGACCGCTCGGGTGGATTAACGACAAGCTTTTCTGGGTAATGGATAAGCTTTCCTTCTGGGTAGACCCCATTTTGAAAAGCATTGTCAGCTAAGTGCAAATAACCGTTTGAAAGGATAACCCGAAATGTCTTGTGCACAGTTCAAGCTGGATATGTTTGAAGGACCTCTTGACCTGCTCCTTCACCTTATCTCCAAGCACAAACTGAATATACACGATATTGAGATATCGCTGCTGCTGGAGCAGTATATGGAATATATCCATCAGCTTGACCACGAGGACCTTGAGGACGCTGCCGATTTCCTTGAAATGGCGGCAAGGCTCATCTATATCAAGACAGTATCTCTGCTCCCCCAGGACGAGGAAGCGCAGGAGCTTAAAAAAGAGCTTGAAGGCAGACTTATCGAGTATTCTCAGTGCAAATACCTTGCATCGGTGCTTGCCAGGGGCTACGCAGGCGGGGAGATATTTGTCAGAAAGCCCGAGCCTGTGCCTGTTGACAAGACCTATACCCGTGAACACGACCCCTCGGTGCTTCTCGAAGCTTATCTCGGACTGTCCGAGAGGGCGAGAAACGAGAAGCCTATCAACGCAAAGCTGTTTCAGCCGATAGTTTCCCACAAAGTGGTGTCTGTCGGCTCAAAGATAGTTTATATACTCAAAAAGCTCTATACCGTCGGCGTCTGCGACCTTTCACACATCTACGACGGTATGCAGACCAAAAGCGAGAGAGTAGCTACCTTTCTTGCGATACTTGAGCTTACAAAATCGGGCAGGATATGCCTGAATGACGATAATACGCAGATATCGTTCAGCGATAAGACCCGTGAGCGCAAAAAGCATTCATCGCCCGAGCCCGAACAGCCCGAGCAAGCGCAAACTGCGCCCGAGCCTGTCGTGCCTTCGGAACAGACAAGCGAGGCGACCACAGTTCAGCCAGAACAGCCCGAGCAAGCGCAAACAGCGCCCGAGCCTGTCGAGCCTTCGGAACAGACAAGCGAGGTGACCGCTGTTCAGCCCGAACAAACCGAGCAAGCGCAGACAGTCCCCGAGCCTGCCGAGCCTTCGGAACAGACAAGCGAGGCGACCGCTGTTCAGCCCGAACAGCCCGAGCAAACGCAAACAGAGCCCGAGCCTGTCGAGCCTTCGGAACAGACGAGCGAGGGGACACCTGTTCAGCCCGAACAAACCGAGCAAGCGCAGACAGCCCCCGAGCCTGTCGAGCCTTCGGAACAGGCAAGCGAGGCGACCCCTGTTCAGCCCGAACAGCGTGATATCACCGGGCACAGACCTGTTCAGCCTAAGCCTATCGCAGAGCGTGTTTCACGTTTCAGCTACAGCATCTTTGTTGAGCCGCAGGCGGAGCCTTCCACAGCGCAAACGCAAAGCGACTTTTCACCGCAGGAACCGCCCTTGCAGACACAGCCCTCTCAGCCTTGCGAGATCATCGCCGACAGCGGATCGGACGGCACGCCGTTCAAGCCGAGCTATTGGGGCAGGGTCAGATATTACTGGGGCTTTTCTCCCGTGGGCGATGACAGCCCGGGGAACTACTGGAGATACGGCGGCTCAAAGCTTTAAGCCTGAAAGGATATAAAATGGAAATACAAAACAAGATACCCGTGGTCGAAGCGGTGCTTTTTGCAAGCGGCGAGCCTGTCGATGCCGAAAGGCTGTGCGGGGCGGCCGAGCTTGTCAAGGACGAGCTTGACGAGGTGATAACCGAGCTTGAACTCAAATATTCAAAGCCCGACAGCGGCATAGAGCTTCTGCATCTCAACGACCGCTATCAGCTTGCCACAAAGCAGGCTTTCGCACCGCAGGTCAGGTCCGCACTGGAGATAAAGAAAAACTCACAGCTTTCCCCTGCGGCACTTGAAACACTTACTATAATAGCTTACAATCAGCCTGTCACAAAGGGCTTTGTCGAGAACGTCAGAGGTGTTGATTCTTCAAGCGTGGTCAACTCCCTCGTTGAAAAGGACCTCCTCGCCGAGGCAGGAAGGCTCGACCTTCCCGGCAGACCGATAGCATATAAGACTACCGATAATTTTCTGAGGGCATTCAGACTGACGAGCCTTAAAGACCTGCCGCCTCTGCCCGAATCGAGCGAACAGATAACCATTGATGAGATACTTGAAAATGCTCAGCAGCAAAGCGAGGACTGAACTATGTCCAATCCGTGGGAAGAAATAAGCCTTGACGACTACGAGAACCATATGAGCCTTGACAGTGTCAGACAGCTGCAAATGCTCAATAAACTGATGAAAGAGCAGTTTGAGTCTTACCCCGTCGGTACTGCGGCGGTGTTCGGCGCTGCGGGCGGCAACGGACTGGAGCATATCGACACGCAAAAGTACCGCAGGGTCTATGCTGTCGATATCAACGCAGACTATCTCAAAGAGCTTTCAAAGCGCTATGCCAGCCTTTCCGGAGTGCTGGAATGTGTAAAGGCTGACCTTATGAGCGAATATGAAAAGCTGCCCGAGGCGGAGCTTGTCATCGCTGACCTGCTTATCGAGTATATCGGATATACCGCTTTCCGGAAGGCTGTTATCCGGGTTAGACCCAAATATGTTTCCTGTGTGATACAGATAAACACCGATACAGATAACTGGGTGTCGGATTCTCCGTATCTTCATGCTTTCGACAGGCTCGACGAGGTGCATTGTCAGATGTCCGGGATTGATCTTGAAAATGCTATGAAGCAGATAAATTACCGCAAGGTGCTTGATAAGTCCGAGCCTTTGCCAAACGGCAAAGCTCTGGTCAGACTTGATTTAATTAAATGTGAAACAATGAGGTAGACCTGTTTTCTTACATCTTACCTCTTACATCTTACATCTAAAAGAAAGGAGCCGGTGACTATAATAGTTTTGTATATACTGCTTGGAATAATAGCTTTTATCGTCATACTGCTCCATTTTTCCGTGCGTGCGACAATAAAAGCGAGCAAGCAGGGAGTAGATATAAAGGTCAAATGGCTTTTCTTTACCTTCTACCCGAGAAAGCCAAAGAAACCTAAAAAGCCCAAGAAGAAAAAGGGAGAGCCGCAAGCTACCGCTGAAAATACCGGCGGACAGGACGGCGAACAGCCCGACCTTTCTGAAAACGGACTGGAACAGTTTATAAAGGAAGCCGAGGAGGTACAGCAGGATACCGAGGTCGAAAAAAAGACCGAGACGACCGACGATACCAAGACCGAAGAAGAAACTGTTTCCGCAAAGTCCGAAACGGTCAGGACAAAAAAGACCAAAAAGAAAGGCAAACCCGAGAAAAAGGAGACCGAAACTACCGAGAAAAAGGGCAAGATAGCTCAGCTCAAGGACAAGTATAAAGCAATAAAGCCGTTTATTCCGACCGGCTGGAAGTATTTTAAAAAGCTTCTCAAAAAAATACGGTTCACTAATATCCAGGCCGATGTCACCGTCGGAAAAGAGGACGCCTATGAGGCGGCTATGTGGTACGGCAAGGTGCAGGGCATACTGTTCGGACTGTTCGGCTGGCTGTCGTGCATATTCACAGTAAAGCTCAAACACGTTGACGTCCACTGCAAGTTCAACGAGAAGATAACTGACGGCGAGATATTCCTCAAAGTCAAGGTCAGACCGAGTACGATGATACACATCGTATTCTGTCTGGGAATAAACTTCCTGCGCATCTGGCTGCGCCAGCGCCGTGAAAGAAAGCGCAGGATAAAGCAGCTGCGTGAAAAGCGCAGACAGCAGCTCCAACAAAAGAAGATGAACAATTCTAATACACAGAAAGGTTGATAAAAATGAACGAAAGCACAAAGATCGAAAGCCTGGTCAATACCGCTATGACAAAACTGCGTGAGATCGCAGACTGCCAGACTATCGTAGGAAAGGAAGTCGTTACCGCTGACGGTACAACGATAATCCCTATCTCCAAAGTCTCCTTCGGCTTTGCGTCGGGCGGAAGTGACCTGCCTACAAAATGCAAGGATACCTTCGGCGGCGGCTCCGGCGGCGGAGTTTCGATACAGCCTATGGCGTTCATCGTTATCTCAAACGGTGAGGTCAAGCTGCTTCAGATGACCGCAAATGCCGACAAGGGCAACGCTATCGTTAATATGGTGCCCGAGGTAATCGACAAGGTAACTGCCTTCCTCAACAAAAAGAAAGAGGAAAAAGCTCCCGAGGAATAAGCTGAATTGAACCGTCACACCTGCACATAATATTTCTGAGATTACTGTAAAGGTGTGATGAAATGAAGTTTTCTTTAAGGGCAGGCTCTGCTCCCGCAAGAGTGCTGTCCGTTCTGGCTGCGGCTGTTTTGAGTACGATTTTTTGTACACATATCTGCTCGGCGGAGAGATCCGGACCCGATATAACAGCAAAAGGCGCAATAGTCATCAGTGCCGAAACTGGGGATGTACTTTTTGCCGCAAATGCGGACAAGAAGCTCCCTATGGCGAGCACGACAAAGATAATGACTACGATACTCGCCATCGAACACGCAGACCTCGATGCAAGCTTTACCGTTGATCCCGACGCCGTAAAGACAGAGGGCTCGTCGATGGGACTGAAAGAGAACGACAAGGTGACCCTGCGTGACCTGTGCTACGGTATGATGCTCCCCAGCGGCAACGATGCGGCGAATTGCACAGCGGTTAGGATAGCAGGCAGCGTGGACGGCTTTGTTGAGCTGATGAACGCCAAAGCTTCGGCGCTCGGGCTTCGCAATACCCATTTTGTCACCCCGTCGGGGCTTGACGACTATACCGACGAGCACTATTCGACAGCCTCGGATATGGCAAAGCTGACAAGATACGCTATGAAAAATAAGACCTTTGAGAAGATATGCTCTTCAAGGTCGGTCAAGCTGTGCTTCGGCGACCCGCCATATGACAGGTGGCTCACCAATACAAATAAGCTTCTCAAAAACTGTCACGGCGTTATCGGGGTTAAGACAGGCTTTACAGATAAGGCCGGAAGATGCCTTGTTTCGTGCTGTGAAAGAAACGGCTCGAGGCTAATCTGTGTGACGCTTGGCGATAAAAACGACTGGCGTGACCACAGCGTGCTGTATGACAGCTGTTTCCCGAAGGTCGCCGTGTGTACTCTCGATGCGGGGCGAAAAGACATCTGCGTCAGCGTTGTAGGCTCCGAGCGTGATACACTCGGTTGCAGCGTGCCGACCGTAAGTGTAAGCCTTGTCAAGGGCAGCGAGAAAAAGGTCAGAACAGTTGTAAAACTGCCGCCTTTTGTCTATGCCCCCGTCCGTAAGGGCGAACGGCTCGGCAGCGTTGAGTATTGGTATAACGGCGAAATGATAGCACAAGGCGATATCACCGCCGCCGGTGACGTAAAGCGCTGTTCAGCCGACAGCGGCGAAGCGTTCGGCGAGATAAGAAAGATACTCGTCAGATTGTTTTCAAGATGAATCTCCCGCATTTTGCGGGTTACATACAGTAAGGAGAGACAATGGAAAAGGTAAGGATACAAAAGATAATCGCCGACAGCGGAATGTGCTCGAGGCGCAAAGCCGAGGAGCTTATCAGCAGCGGAAAGGTCACCGTGAACGGAAGGCCCTGCAAACTCGGTGACAAGGCTCTGCCAAACAAGGATATCATCGCCGTCAACGGTGAGAACATCTCTGTCCCCAAGCGCAGAAGGCTCTATTATATAATGCTCCATAAGCCGCGCGGCTACGTTACTACGATGAGCGACGAGCTTGACAGAAAGTGCGTTACCGAGCTGCTCAAAGGCGTCCCCGAAAGGGTCTACCCGATAGGAAGACTCGATAAGAACTCGGAGGGACTGCTCCTGTTCACCAACGACGGAGGCTTTGCCAACGATATAATGCACCCGTCAAGACACATCTCAAAGACCTACCGTGTCACCGTCAGACCCGATATCACCGAGCAGCAGCTCGTCGAGCTTTCCTCGGGCGTGGAGATAGACGGGAAAATGACCAAGGAGTGTAATGTCGTCGTGCTGGACAAAAAGCCGGGCAGGGTAGTGCTCCAGATGACGATCTTTGAGGGCAGGAACAGGCAGATAAGAAAAATGTGCGAGGCGGTCGGGCTCGAAGTCGCAAGACTGAAAAGAACCTCTGTCGGACCTCTGAAGCTCGGAATGCTGAAGCCGGGCGACTACAGGGAACTCAAACCCGATGAACTGCGTGCCCTGCGAAGCGCCGTCAGCAAGAGCAAGTGAACCTTTTGCGTAATATATCAAACATATTGTGATAGATTATTCGACCAAATGTAAAATTAAAGTTAACCGATGAAAATATGCTTGTAAAACAGCGAAAAAAATAGTATAATATCTTTGTATATTTATTTTGAATGGAGGAAGTTGTATGTCTGAAACAGTTAAGTCCTTTGCCGAGATAAAGGCTGCGGCAAATGCAGCGAGCGAGGCAAGAAAAAGGCTTACATATTTGTTTGACGACTCAAAATTTACAGAGCTTGATCCCTATGCGATGACAGGCTCGGACCTTTCGGGAGTTGTGACCGCATTCGGATATGTGAATAACAATCCCGTATATGCTTTTTCACAGGATATAAGCGTAAGAAAGGGCGCAATGACAGAAACTCACGCTAAGAAGATATCCAAGGTGTTCAGCCTTGCCGCTAAGACGGGTGTTCCTGTTGTCGGCATCTATGATTCCTTCGGTGCAGATGTGAGCGATTCGTCAGCCGCACTTACCGCATACGGCTACCTTCTTTCAAAGGTCTCCAATCTTTCGGGCGTCGTTGTGCAGATAGCTGTAGTTGCAGGTACCTGCGCTGGCTGCGCAGCAATGCTTGCCGAATCCGCTGACCTTACGATAGTTACAAAGGACAGCGAGCTTTATGTAGCTGCAAACGCCGATGTCAAGGACTTTGCCGAGAATGCTGCGAAAAACGGTACAGCTTGTGCAGTCTGCGATGACGATAAGGCAGCCTGCGAGCTTGCTAAGGAGCTTATCTCAAAGCTCCCGCAGAACAACCTATCGCCCGTGCCGATGTACGAGTTTGATGAGCCTTCCTTCGTAGGTGCGGATAATGCAGAGGATGCTGTTAAGAGCGTGTTCGACGCCGACAGCGCAGTTGAGCTTTACCCCGACTACGGCAAGGCTTCCTATACAGCTCTTGCAACACTTGGCGGAGCAACTGTCGGAGTTGTCGCAACGAACAAGACTGACGACAAGCTGACAAGTGCCGATTGCTCCAAGATAGCAAGATTTGTCCGCTTTTGTGACGCCTTCGCTGTTCCTGTGATAACATTTGTCGATACCGCAGGCTTTGAAGCTAACGATGCAACAGAAGTCCAGGGCGCTGTAAAGGATATGGCTAAGCTCGCCCACGCATTTGCAGAGGCAACCACTATCAAGCTTGCCGTTGTAACAGGCAAGGCTTACGGACCTTCGTTTGTTGCCCTCGCAGGCAGAGGCGCTAATGCAGATCTGGTGTTTGCTACCGAGAACGCTGTGATAAGCGCACTTGACCCGATAACAGCAGTCGAGTTCCTCGAGCACGACGAGCTTAAAGGCGCAAGCGACCTCACCGCAAAGAGAAACGAGCTTGCCGCAAAGTACGCTAAGGAGAATGCTTCCGCAGTTATCGCCGCAGCAAACGGCTGTGTTGACAATATCGTCGAGAACAGCGGTATCCGTGCCGCACTTATCGACGCCGTTGAGATAATGGCAGGCAAGAGAGTCACAAGACTTCCCAAGAAGCACAGCAATATCCAGCTCTGATCTTTAGAATGAACGGGCGATGCCCCCTTTTTGAACAATAATTTTTACAGAATGGTGGTTTTAAAAATGAAAAGATATAATATTACAGTAAACGGTAAGGCATATGACGTTGCAGTCGAGGAGCTTGACGCCGGCGCAGCACCTTCGGCAGCTCCCGCAGCAGCCGCAGCACCGGCTCCCGCAGCAGCACCGGCAGCACCCGCAGCAGCACCTGTTGCAGACGGAACAAAGGTGACAGCTCCGATGCCGGGAACTATCCTTGATATCAAGGTCGCTGTCGGCGATACCGTAGCTTCCGGTCAGGCTATCTGCGTGCTCGAGGCTATGAAGATGGAAAACGACGTTAACGCACCGTGCGCAGGCAAGGTCCTCAGCATCAACACTACCAAGGGCTCAGCTGTTGAAACAGGTACGGTACTTGCAGTTATCGGCTGATAGATATCCATTACATATTTACGAAAGGACATAAAGTAAAATGGCAAAGCTTAATATTACCGAAACTGTGCTTCGTGACGCACATCAGTCGCTTCTTGCAACAAGAATGTCCATCAACGATATGATAGATATTCTCCCCGAGCTTGATAAGGTGGGCTTTTATTCCGCCGAGGTATGGGGCGGCGCAACGTTTGACTCATGCATAAGATTTCTTAATGAAGACCCGTGGGAAAGACTCAGGATAATCAGAAGAGAGATGCCTAACACCAAGCTCCAGATGCTGTTCAGAGGACAGAATATGCTCGGCTATCGTCACTATGCAGACGACCTTGTTGAGTATTTCGTACAGAAATCCATCGCAAACGGTATAGACATCATCAGGATATTTGATGCGCTCAACGATATCAGAAACCTTGAAACAGCTATCAAGGCTGCAAATAAGGAGGGCGGTCACGCACAGGTCGCTATCTCTTATACGACAGGTGAGGTGTTCACCCACGAGTATTATGTTGACTACGCAAAGAGAATAGAGGCAGCGGGCGCTAAGTCGCTGTGCATAAAGGATATGGCTGCACTGCTCACACCTTACGAGGCTTCAACTCTTGTTAAGGACCTGAAGGCAGCGGTAAGCATTCCTGTTCAGCTTCATACACACTACACTTCGGGACTTGCTTCGATGTGTATAATGAAGGCTGCCGAGGCCGGAGTAGACGGCGTTGATACTGCAATGTCACCTCTTGCCAACGGAACATCGCATGCTCCGACCGAGTCTGTCGTTGCTGCATTCCAGGGTACCGAGTACGATACCGGGCTTGACCTTGTTCTGCTCAACGAGATAAGAGAGTATTTTATGAAGCTCAGAAAGAAGTACATAGACAGCGGTTTGCTCGACCCATCGATGCTTGCTTCAAACACAAAGGCTCTGCTTTACCAGGTGCCGGGCGGTATGCTTTCAAACCTGCTTTCACAGCTCAAGCAGGCAGGCAAGGCAGACCAGCTTGAAGAGGTGCTCAAGGAAGTTCCGAGAGTCCGCAAGGATTCAGGTTTCCCGCCGCTGGTAACTCCGACATCTCAGATAGTAGGAACGCAGGCTGTGTTCAATATCATCACCGGAGAGAGATACAAGACCGTTACCAAGGAGTTTAAGGGACTTGTCAAGGGCGAGTACGGAAAGACACCTGTTGCGATAGACCCAGAATTCCAGAAGATGATCCTCAAGGGCGAGGAGCCGATAACCTGCCGTCCCGCGGACCTTCTCGAGCCCGAGTTTGAAACTATGAAGAAAGAGGCTGCCGAGTGGACCGAGCAGGAGGAGGATATCCTCACTTACGCTATGTTCCCCAAGGTCGCACCAAATTTCTTCAAGGCTCGCAGGGATAAGAAATACGGCGTTGATTCCAAGCATTCCGACGCCGCAAGCAAGGTACACCCCGTTTAATAAAAACATCAGCCGGCACGAAAACTGTCGGCTGTTTTTTGTTGCAAATCTGCTTGAAATGTGGTATACTGGTCGCAGGGTCTTCTTGCGAAGACCGTGGCGGAGCTGCGCTCCGCCCGCAGGCTGAAAGCCTGCCTGCGACCCTGCCGTGACAGAACGAAAAAAGTAGTGGAGGAAAAACAAGTGAATAAAAAAGAAATAAACGAGATAAAGAGAAACCTCGATAAGGACAGCGGATTTTTTACGATAAACCACGTCGTTACCGCCTGCATAGACGCAGAAAAGAAAATAAAGTGTATGTCCAACCAGATGAATAACCTTATCGCCGAGGACGAGAGCGAGCTGATAGTCGCGTATCTTAAAAAGATTCTCTCCGGCTCGATAGGTAAAAATCTGCTGGAGTACCACTTCCCAAAGGACGCATACCTACAGGGCGGAGCACAGCTTTTTCTCAATGAGGTGCTAAGAAGCAAGCTCACCGACGAGGAGCTGGTCAAAAAGTATATCGACCGTATCATCGAGAAAATGGAGTACGTCTCGACCTATACCGTCTTTGTTGCACATTGTACCTATGCAGTCGTTAATAAGAATAAAAACCTCGACAGCGATCTCGAAAGCGACAGCAACTATAACTTTCTCATAACAGCGATCTGCCCCGTAAATCTTCGTATCGACGGACTTATCTACGACGAGCAGAGTAATTCTATTGCCAAGAAGGAAACAGCCGACAGAATAGTTGACCCGCCGACAGACGGCTTTTTGTTCCCGCTGTTTTCGGACAGACAGTCGGATATCAACGGCGTCCTGTATTATACCAAAAACGCTAAAAAGCCGAACGCCTCGATAGTTGACGAGCTTCTCGGCTGTGAGTATTCCATGAGCGGCGTCAGCGAAAAAGCGACCTTCCATGCGATACTTAATAACGTCTGCGGCGACGAGCTTGACCTTAAAGTCATCAACAGCGTCAATACCAAGATACAGGATATCATCGACAGAAATGCACATGAGACTGAGATACCTACAGTCAACAGCAAGGATATCTCCTCTATCCTCTGGGAGTCGGGCGTCAGCCAGCAAAAGCTCGAGCATCTGCCAAAGGTCTACGAAACTGCCCTCGGCGAAAGGGAACTGACCTGTGCGAATCTCGTCGATAAAAAGACTGTGCTCAGCGTCCCGAGCATAACCGTAAATATATCAAAGGACGGTATGGATAAAGTCAGAACTCAGACCCTCGGCGGCAAAAAATGCCTCGTTATCGAGCTTGACGATTCAAAAGTCTCGGTCAACGGACTTGAAACCGTGCTTGAAGAAACAAAGCAGGAACAGCCTGTTTAAACACAAAAATAAGGTCGGAGAATTCTCTCTCCGACCTTTTACTATTCAAGCGTCTTAAATTCAAATCGCCCGCCGTCAAAAACAATATAGCTGTGTGCCGAGTTTTCCTTCGGGATAGCGATCGACCCGCAGTTGACATAGGTAAAATCACCGAAATCCTTTATCATCGGAACGTGCGTGTGCCCGTTGAGCAGATATCCGCCCTTTTCAAGCGGCGGGGGCGAATCAGGATTGTATTTGTGTCCGTGCGTCGCAAAAAGGCTGCACCCGTCGGCGTATATCAAGCCGTGCTCCGCAAGAACAGGAAAGTCCAGTACCATCTGGTCTACCTCGGTATCGCAGTTCCCACGAACACAGAATATCCTGTTCCTCACAGCGTTGAGCATCGCAGCTGTGGCTTTCGGGTCGTATCCGTCGGGAAGGTCGTTCCTCGGACCGTGATAGAGAATATCTCCGAGCAGTATCAGCTTTTCAGCACCGCTGTTTTCAAATCCATCAAGCATCTTTTCGCACCACAAAGCCGAGCCGTGAATGTCCGATGCAATAAAAAGCTTCATATCAGCACTCCTGCGTCTGCTTGGAAAGCTCGCTGTAATACGGCTTCAGAGCGTTGTAATACTCGCAGCCCTTTTTCTTCTGAAATTCCTTTACCATGCTTATATACAGCTGCTTTTTGTTCTTTGTCGAATTGATGCAGCTGCGCACTCTCTCGATATCCTCGGGCTGTGTGCACACCTCCGAGAGCAGCTCGCTTAGCCTGTCGGAGACCTCTATCTCAACAACTTCTTCCTTCGGCTGAGGCTGTACCTGCTCGGTCTGCTCGGTCTGCTCCTGCTGCTGCGAAGCGTATTTCTCCTTCAGCCGCAGATACTTGGTCTTCAAAGCCTTGTATATCTCCGTGCCCTGCTGCTTGTATATCTTCGCAAGCGAGTTGTGAAACTCCTCCTTGGTCTCCGATGCGACCATAAGCTCCTTTATCCTGTCGTATTCGCTCTCGCTGCACGCCCCCGAGATAAGCCCCGTGAACATCTCGTCAAAGCTCTGTACCTTTTTGGCAGGCGCTTTCTTTTTCTTGGGAGCCTCTGGCTTGACAGCTTCCTCGGCAGCCTCCTCTGCGGAAGCTTCAACGGGCTGCTCAACTATTTCCTCAACAGCCGCTTCTTCCGTCTGTACAACCGCCTTTTCAGCCTTTTTTGCCTTAGCTTCTTCGGACTTTTTAAGCGACTTTTCAAGCTCCACAGCACCGCTTATCGTCTTTGACCTGTAAACCAGAGTGCTTGGCGTGTCGATGTAGTTCCCGCACCAGAACGAATGGAGAAAATCAAAGCCCTTGTCGTTGCTTATAACGAATATGTGGCTGTATATCTCCTTTGCTACCATGAATCCCAGCAGCGTGGAAAGCTGGAAATCAAGAGCGTTCTTCCCGCCGACGCTCACCTTGAAATATTCGATATCAGCTTTTGAACTGAGCACCTTCTGATGCATCTCAAAGCTGAGAGTGTCGGAGTTTTCGCTGAAGAAAATAATAACGCTGTCTGTTTCTTCGAGCTTGTTTATGCCTTCAAGTCCCTTGGACTTAACGTTTTCAAAATCAATAAGAAATATCTTCATAGTATCTCCTGTCAGCTTGTCTTTTTCCTGAATATGATAGTTACAACTACGATTAGTATCAGAAATCCGCCGAAGAATAGTCCCAGCGTCAGATAAAGCTCGCCCTTGCTGATCTTTTTCTTCCCGGAGCTTGAGCTGTCGCCGACTTCTTTAAGCTCCTCGTGCTCGTATTTTTTCTTCTTTATCTGCTGATCCATAAGGTCTGCGATAGCCTTGTGACCGTCAGCGTTGGGGTGGATGTCAAAATCGTCGATGTTGGTGTATTCCTTGCTCTTTCCGGCAAATGCCCCGGCGACATCGCACACGAGATAATCCCCGCTTGACGAGTTTGAAGTGATGGTGTTGTTAACTTCCTGTATCTTTGCGCCGATAAGCCCCGAGAACACCGCCAGCGACGGGTCGGAATCAAGCGGATTGTAGACAGTCTGTACGATGACCGTTCCCTTTGTCTTTTCATGTATAGCGCTGATTATCTTGTTGATGTTCACCTTGAACGTGCTGATGTTCTCCGTTATCTTTTCCATAGCGGCGTTCATCTTCTGCATCGTCTGAGCATCGCTGAGCTTGGCGGTGTCAAACTTTTTCATCTGTTCCTTGTTCGTCACCTTCAGGTCGTTATAGATGAACTCCAGCGCAGGCCCCATAATATCGTTGCCGCCGATAGAAACGACCACAACGTCGCTTGCGATAAGGCTGAGGTCAAGGCTTCCCGTGCCGACTTTCTGCCAGAGCTTGGACGATGTGTCGCCCGAAGAAGCGCAGTTCACGATGCTGCATTTGCATATATCCGAAAGCTCACCGTTGTATTTAGCTTCAAGCAGCGCAGGGTAGCTTGAAAGGGGAGTCTCGCCGTCCTTGACGTAATCCGCAAGCCCGTAGCCCGCAGGTATCGAGTCGCCGAGAAAAACTATCTTCTGCGGAGCAGGTATCTCGGTCTTCACTATCTCCATTTCGCCCTGCTCGACCTCGTCATCGGCAAAGCTTGTAAATGCACAGCCGACAGCTATAACGAAAGCCGCAGCGGTCGACAGAATTTTTTTGAACATAGGAACACTCCTGTCTAAGTCGTGGTTATACCTTTATTATAACATAGTTTATATATTTCTTCAAGAGCTTTGCAAAAATTATTGAAAAACAGCGCAAAGTGTGTTATAATGTCAGTATATCAACAGGGGAGGCGGATAGTTATGAATACTGTTCTTGATGAATTTCTCGATACCGAGGTCACCGATGCGACCTATGAGGACCTTTTCAATTTTGTAAGCTCACGCCACTTGTGCAGAGGTACCTTTGAGTGCCTCAGCCACGTTGTGATGAAGGTGTCATCGAACCAGCTGATAATCTATAAAAGCTTTGTCGGTGCGGAAAACACTAAGGCTCAGGACGCTGTTCTCGTTGCAAGGGATTACCTGATGATGAAGATAAACAGCAAGGCGTACAAGATGAAATTCGATAAGATAAAAAGCGTGCTTGACGATTGAGTGACAGGAGTTAAAAATGGGAATACCTTTGGCGGAAAGAATAAGACCGAAAACGCTCGATGACGTTGTCGGACAGAAGCATCTTGTCGGGGAAAATATGCCGCTTCGCAGGATAATCGAAAGCAAGAGCATACCCAATATGATATTCTACGGTCCCTCGGGCGTCGGCAAGACAACGCTTGCAAGGCTTATCGCCCGTTCGACCGATATGGAGCTGCACAAGCTCAACGGCACATCTGCGTCGATATCCGATATCAAACAGATAATCGCACAGACACAGACCTTTAGCGGGCTCAACGGAATACTGCTTTATCTTGACGAGATACAGTACCTTAACAAAAAACAGCAGCAGTCGCTGCTTGAATATATCGAGGACGGCAGCATAACCCTTATCGCATCGACTACCGAAAATCCGTATTTTTATATCTACAATGCGATAATCAGCCGCTGTACGATGTTCGAGTTCAAGCCTGTCGAGCAGACCGAGATATGTTCTGCGGTCAGACGGGCTTTTCAGTTCATGGCAGACGAGCTGGGCAGAAAGCTTCAGCTTGAAAACGGCGTTGTCGAGCATATCTCAAACGGCTGCGGCGGCGATGTCCGAAAGTCGATGAACACCGTCGAGCTTTGCTGCCTGAGCGCCGAGAATGACGGTAAGAACCTCACCGTTCGGCTGGAGACCGCAAGGTCGCTCACCCAGCGCAGCAATATGCGCTACGACCGTGACGGCGACGAGCATTACGATATCCTGTCAGCACTGCAAAAGTCGATAAGAGGCTCCGATCCCGATGCTGCCGTGCATTACGCCGCAAGACTGTGCGAAAGCGGAGATATAATATCTCTCAGCCGTCGTCTGCTTGTCATCGCAAGCGAGGACATCGGGCTTGCCTATCCGATGGCGGTGACCATCGTTAAAGCCTGCGTTGACAGCGCAATGCAGCTCGGCCTTCCCGAAGCGAGGATACCTCTTGCGCAAGCCGCTATACTGCTTGCGACCGCACCAAAGTCCAACAGTGCGATAATGGCGATAGATACGGCGCTTTCCGATATTAGAAACGGCGAGGCGACCACCGTTCCGAGAAATCTCCAGAATAAGCATTTCGACGGCGACGACGCTGCCGTCAAGGGTCAGCACTACCTCTATCCGCACGACTATCCCGACCATTGGGTGAAGCAGCAGTACCTTCCCGACAACCTCGTCGGCAGAAAATACTACGTCTTCGGTGACAACAAGACCGAGCAGACAGCGAAAACCTACTGGGATAAGATAAAGAAATAGTTACAGATTGTAACCACTAGTGTACAATTACCTTAAACGATTTCGTTACATTTTGTAATAATTCGATAACAAACGACGACCTTTGCGAAACCACATCAGCCACAGTTGACAAAAAGTCTTCTGCGGCTGATTTTTTTATGTGAAATATGTATAAATGTGTTTTCCGGAATTTTCGGTGGAGTATACCCAACTTTCGATATGCCCGTGGTCGATGAAATAATTGATGCTCCCGGGGAGATCGGGACGGTCAAATACATCGACGATTATCAGCTTGACCTTCATTTTCGAGGGTATAAGAGCTTTTATGAAAACGCTCGCAGATTGCCCTATATGTACGTTTTCCTGCGGTTCTGCGAGCCCTGCGAGGTTAGGCGTCAGCTCGATAAATATGCCGTATGGCTCTATCGAACGCACCGTCCCGCAGACAGTTTCGCCGACCGAAAACATTTCTGCGTTCTGCTCCCACGTGCCCAGAAGCTCCTTGTGCGAAAGGGTTATCCGCCCCTGCGAAATATCCTTTACTACGGCGAAAATGTCCTGCCCGTTAAAAAATCTGTCGTTGGGGTGGGATATGCGTGAGACCGAAACTGCGTCTATCGGAATCAGCGAAACGATGCCGCAGCCGATGTCCGCAAAGCAGCCAAAAGGCTCTAAATGCGTAACTTTTGCGGGTATGACATCACCCCTGCTGAGCTTGGATATGTACTCGTCTATGCACTCCTGCTGCGCAAGTCTCCTTGACAAACGGCATACTATCCCGCCGCTTTCCTCGCCGATGCTCATTATCTTGAAGCAAACCGTCTTGTTCACTCTCGAAAGCAGCGCAATATCCCTTGTTACGCCTTCTTCAATGCCTATTGCCCCCTCGCTCCTGGGTATGATCCCTTTGCCGAACGGCAGATCCACGATTATATCGTGCTCCTGCGTGCACATTACAGCGTGCCCCTCAAGCGTCAGCCCCTGCCTCATCGCAAGCTCTAAATTATCTGCATTTTGCAGATAGTACTTGTTTCGGCTGCTGTTTATTGTTCTTCCTTCAGGTAAATAATTCCTCATTTGGTGCCTCTTTTCCCACATTTTGTGATATTGTTTCGCTTTGATTTGTAAACTTTCTATTAAGACGGCTCACTTTTGACAAAAATACAGCACTTTTTCGGAAACAGCGTACCTGCGCCGTATTCTTGCTGTCATTAAATTCTATGCAAAGCGGAGCGCTTTTATTCTGCCCCCGTGTTACACCTTTGTTTACAGTTATTTAGCGGTTGCGAGGTTGACAAATCTTACGGAGTGTGTTACAATGTCAACAATGTTTGTAATCGTTTTGTAATTTTACGCCTTGCGATTTCAAACGGCATTATGCTTTGAGATTAATTTGGTTGGGATAAAAAGAGAAAACCGTCCCAATAGAAAGGGTGTGAAAACTTCGGCAGCAACAGGCGAGGAAATTCGCTGCCGGAAAATTATGGCCAAAGAAAACTTATCAAGAAAGCTTGTGTCCAGATGGGCAGTAGCTGTTTTAGCGGTGGTACTTACTTTCACCTGCTATACAGGTTCTTCCACATCTGACCCTGACATCTCGGTACAGGAAGAGACCTCACAGACAAGTGAGACAACTTATGTATCGGGAACTGCTGACACGGTCGAGCTTACAATGGCGACCTACAGAGCTTCACAGGGCGAAACAGCAAGCTTGGTGACCATGCCGTCAGAAACGACTTCTGCGAGCACGCCGGCTGAGACCACGACAACCACTTCAGCTGCGACTGCTTCTGAAACGACTTCTGAAACTGCAGGCACCTCTGCGACTAAGTCTACTAAGACCAGATCAACTAACAAGGTTAAATCAGATCTGAAAAGCGGAGTGACCACCACAACAAGACCCGCTGTTACAACAGCAGGTACATCATCAACTACCGCTGAGACTACAGTATTTCCGAACGAAAATCTTTCTGATGACAACGGCTTCACAGCCCCTGTTCTTTCTCCGGAAAGGACTATCGATTCGGATTACACTCATCCCTACGGTAAGCAGACCAAGAGCGTAAAGCTTCATTGGAACGCTGTGTCGGGCGCAACAAGGTATCTTGTTTATGTCAAGAACGGGCAGTATGCCGACTGGACAAGTGTAGCAAGCACACCTTACACCGATTTCACCGTAACAAGCCTCAGGAGAGATACCGAATATCTTTTTGCGGTAAGGGCAGTTGACGATAAAGGAAATCTCTCATCTATGTCAGACGCAATAAATATCAAGACAGCCAGAATGGATTACAGCAAGGCTGACTGGAAGGCAATGTGCCGTATCGTGTTCCACGAGGTCGGCGGTGCCGCAGGATCATTCTGGGATAGGCCTATCGTCTACGTTGCAGACTGTGTAACGAACCAGTATGTTTGCGCAAAGTATACCAAAACGGGTGTTTGGGCTAAGTATTACAGAAGATACCCGAATATCGCAAGTGTCATCTACACCAGCGGCGGATTCCTTTCCGACGCAGGACTCACAGCTCGTGGAGCTACCTATTCAAGGGTATCTCACAGAGTAAAGCTTGCAGTCTGGGGTGCGACCTACGGAGTAACAACTCTTAAGGGCATCAAAAATGACTACAATGTGTTCTACTGGTGTAACAGCGGCTCCTATAAGAGCAGCAGCAAGGTCGCATATAACTTCAAGCTCCCTTGGGGCGGCTATATGCAGATCTGGAGAAGATACTGGGGCTAAAAGAATTCAGAGTTCGGAGTAATTCCGAACTCTATTTTTCTTGACAGTATTCAGTATATGTGGTATAATAACAATGCTGTTTCAAGCTTTTCGGGCCTGCGGACATCGCTGCTTGCTTCGCAAGCCGGGCAGACACGTTAGCGATTCTATTTGTATTATTTGCACCTGTGTGTGGACATCGCTTGCTTCGCAAACGGGGCAGACACGTTAGATTTAGGCAGCGTTACAACAGTGGTACTTTTCCGGATTATTCCAATTGGCTGAAGATCAAAAATTTAATAATATGCGGGTGTGGTGAAATTGGCATACACGGCAGTTTTAGGTGCTGCTTCCGAGAGGAGTGCAGGTTCAAGTCCTGTCACCCGCACCATTTTAAGAGGCTCATCAGAGCTTCTTTTTTTTGCTTTTTATTAAAAAGTATTGCAATCCGATATACATTGTGGTATAATAATATCAAGAAAGGTGGTGGCATTATGGCTGTTAAAAGTTCAAATGTAATTGCAAGGGTAGAACCGGAGATAAAGGAACAAGCAGAAGCCATACTTTCAAAACTCGG
>CADAES010000018.1 GCA_902786975.1 uncultured Ruminococcus sp. | reverse complement strand
TCTTGGAATGAAGTACGGACAGTTCGACCTCAATGACACAGCAAGCCGTGCAAAAGGCGGTGCTATGGCAGTTAAGTTCCTTGACGAATTCGAGAAGCGCAAGGACTCGTATATCTGTCGTGACCTTCTTGGCTTCGACCTCAGGAATGAGGAAGACAGGAACAAAGCAAGGTCAAACGGACTATTCAGAACGCTCTGTCCGGAAATGGTCAGGACGGCAGCAGAGATACTGACCGAAATACTCGGAGGCGATGAAGAATAGTGTGGGACTTTATTCAAGATGAGATATTCGGCATGAAATGGCTGAACAGGCTTATCGGCTCTTTGCTGAACGCCTGCGGTCGTTGTCAATGAGAAGCTCGTTTCATCCGGTAAAACTCTTAAGTCTGCGGCGATATTAAAGATAATAGGCAAATGACAATATTTAAGGCAGCCATCGGCTGCCTCTCTTTTGTGCCAAATTGTGAACAGGATTTTTGTGCAGGTCGTCAATTATTGCCTTGATTGGTTGACTTTATCAGATTAAAAGAGTATAATTAAAATGTTAATAAACTGCTAATGCAGAAATTGGAGGAATGACTATGAAAAAGAAGATTTTGTCCGCAGTGCTGGCGCTGTGTCTGGCGTTCGGCTCTGCAGCGGCGCTCCCGCAAAGTGCTGTTGTTGAAAGCACGAGTATAACGGCAAGTGCTGAGGGCGAAACTAAAAAATCGGGGAATTATGAGTATACTATACTCAAAGACGGCACTGCTGAGATCACAAAGTATAACGGAAAAGAAACCAAGGTCGCAATACCGTCGAAACTTGGCGGAAAGAAAGTAACAAGCATTGGAGCTACTGCTTTTTCCGAATGCACAAGCCTTAAAAGCGTGACCATACCAAACAGTGTCACAAGCATTGGCGATTATGCTTTTTCTGGATCAGGTCTTAAAAGCATAACTATCCCGAACAGTGTTACAAGTATTGGCGATAGTGCGTTTTGGGATTGCACAAGTCTTTCAAGTGTAAATATCCCAAGCAGCGTTGAGAGCGTCGGAGATTATGTGTTTTATGGCTGCACAAGCCTTACAAGCGTGACCATACCAAACAGCGTTAAAAGCATTGGCGATGGAGCATTTTACGGCTGCACAAGACTTACAAGCATAACTATTCCGAGCAGCGTTAAAAGCATTGGCTATGAAGCGTTTAAGGGCACGAAATGGCTTGAGAATAAGCAGAAGCAAAATCCGTTTGTTATTGTTAACGGTATACTTATTGACGGAACAAAGTGCTCAGGAAAGGTGACCATACCAAATAGCGTAACAAGCATTGGGGATTGTGCGTTTCGTTGGTGTACAAGCCTTACAAGCATAACTATCCCGAATGGTGTTACAAGCATTGGCGATTATGCGTTTCAGGGTTGCGTAAAACTTACAAGCATAACTATCCCAAGCAGTGTAAAGAGCATTGGCGTGGGTGCATTTTATGCCTGCCAAAGCCTTAAAAGCGTGACAATACCAAGCAGTGTCACAAACATTGATGCGGAAACATTTTCCCACTGCACAAGCCTTACAAGTGTGACCATACCAAATAGTGTAACAAGTATTGGCAATAATGCATTTTATGAATGCAAGAAGCTGGAGAGCATTTCACTTTCCAAAAATCTCAAATCATTGGGTGAGGAAGCATTTTCGGACTGTACAAAATTAAAAACTATTTCTCTCCCCGACAGCCTCGTCAATATGGGTGATGGAGTTTTTGGTGTCTGTAGCGGGTTAAAGAGTGTCAAGCTCGGAAAAAACGTTAAAGATATACCGATATTCTGTTTTTCTGGTTGTAGCAGCCTTGAAAACGTAGTCATACCAAATGGTGTAAAGAGTATAGGATATCACGCTTTTGCTTTCTGTACAGGATTAAAGAACGTTTCATTTCCCGAAACGCTTGAAACTTTGGGTCCTGGTGTATTCTTAAACTGTTCAAGCCTTCAGAATGTTATACTTCCTAAATCGTTGAAAAATTTTGACCATGATGCCCAGCCTCCATTCTGGTTTGATTTATACATGCCAAACGATGGCTTAAGATTCTACTATTATAAGGGGACTGCATCTGAGAAAGAGTTTAAGCCCTACCAAAACTCCGAACAGATATACGACAAACCTGTACGTTTTGCGGGCAGCGACCGTGCCGAAACAGCCACAAAGATATCCAAGGCTGTAAACGCCAAGACCTCGGACACAGTTATCCTCGCAACAGGCTTCGATTTCCACGATGCACTCGCAGCAGTTCCTCTTGCAAGCGCTTACAACGCTCCGCTTCTGCTCGCTGACAGGGATAACCTCTCTGCAAAAACACTCGCAGAGATAAAGAGGCTTAAAGCCAAGAACATCATCGTCGTTGCATCGACAAACTCCAAAGACCAGAACGGAAATGACGCAGCGATCGGAAAGAACGTTTATAACCAGCTCAAAGGCTACAATGTTACAAAGCTTGTAGGCAGCAGCTACTACGAGACAGCGAAGAAAGTCGCACAGCAGCTCCAGAAAAAGACGAACAAAGCTCCGAACTATGTCTTCTTTACTACTGACAAAAACTATGCAGATGCGTTGTCTGTAAGCCCCGTTGCGGCAATACTCAAAGCGCCTATCTTCTACGTTGACCCCAAAGGCAAGCTCAACGCTAATACGACGTACTATCTCAATTCTGTTAAGTCATCGGTCAAGAAGGTATTTATCATTGGCGGTACCAATGCTATTTCAAAAGACGTTGTCAAAAAGATAAAGGCAGTTCTGCCGGGCAAGACCGTTCAGCGCTTTGCCGGCGCAGACAGGTATGATACCTGCCTCAGAATAAATAATGCATTTTCGGGCACTCTCACAGGATTGTCCGTATGCGTGGCAAAGGGCTATAATTTCCCCGACGCACTCGCAGGCGGCGTGTTTGCTGCAAAAATGCGTTCACCGCTGCTGCTTGCCGATAATTCCATTGACAGCAGACAGACCAAGTACCTCAAGAGCAAGAAGACACTCAACATCTATGTTTTCGGCGGTACAAAAGCCGTTCCGGCTTCACTTGTCAACACGATATCAAAGGCTTGCAAATAATCTGATAAAAACAAAGGCGTACAGAAATGTGCGCCTTTTTGCTTCCCGTCGGATATGCCTGCGGACAACGGTTGACCTTTGTGCGGACGTATGCTATAATATGAGCAAAATCAAAACCAAGGATACAAGGCAGGTGTGTGAAAATGACTTTAAGCAGGCGGACAAGGAGCAGGCTCAACCTTACGTTCCCGCTTCTGACGACCTTGATACTTATGGTGCTGCTGGTCATCTATACCTCGAGAATGTTTTACCGCATCACCGTTTCAAACATTTACGAGGTCGGCGAGGATAAGATATCGGGCGTGTCCGCAAGCCTCGGAAACTACATGGACACCGCAAAAAGCGTGATGTGGGTAACGGCTGACACGATAGATTTTATGAAGAGCAAGGGTACGTCGAACAAGGTCATTCTCGACTATCTGAAGCTTGAAACGCAAAAGCACAAGAGCCAGTTCGACGAGAACTACACGGGTCTTTACGGCTACATCTCCGGGGAATATCTCGACGGTCTGGGGTGGGAGCCTCCCGAGGGATTTGACCCGACAAAACGTGACTGGTACGTGATCTCCTCCAATTCGGGCGGCAATCTTGCTATCGTTCCGCCGTATATCGATGCACAGACAGGCTCGATGGTAATATCCGTGTGCAAGTGCCTTTCGGACAGGAAGGACGTTGTTTCGCTTGACGTTTATACGACGCATATCCAGGAGATAATCGAATCCACAAACCTCAACGGCAAGGGCTACGGCTTTATAGTTTCAAAGGACGGAACGGTCATAGCTCACCCCGACAGGAAGCTCAACGGAACGGATTACAAGAAGATCGACGGCGGCAGCGAGCTGCTGGAGGCTCTTAACTCCGACAGCGGCGAACGCTTCGAGACGGATATCGACGGAAGGAAAAGCACCGTCTTTTCCGGTACGATAATGGACCAGTGGCATCTGGTGATAGTCGTTGACAATGACGAGCTTTACGAAGATGTCTATTCACAGCTGAAGGTAAACATAATAATAAATACCATAGTTCTGGTGCTTATAACACTTTTCTACTACATCTCATACCGCAATGAGCAGAAGAGCAGCCGTGAGAACGAGTCTCTTAAGATAAGAGAACAGCAGAAGGCTTATGAAGCGGAGATACTAAGGCTCGAAAAAACGGCGGCGGACAGCGCAAACAAAGCAAAGGGCGATTTCCTTGCGCAGATGTCGCACGAGATACGAACGCCTATCAATGCGGTGCTTGGTATGAACGAGATGATACTTCGGGAATCGGACGACGATAAGATACTGGACTATTCCGAAAACATACAGACCGCAGGCAAGACGCTTCTGTCGCTCATAAACAGCATACTCGATTTCTCAAAGATAGAGGACGGCAAAATGGAGATACTGCCTGTCAGATACGATACCGCAGTGCTGATACACAATCTTGTGAACTCCGTTTCCGAGCGTGCAAGGGCCAAGGGTCTGGAATTCAGAGTGAATGCCGACCCGAACCTGCCAAGCGTGCTTATCGGTGACGATGTCCGTGTTACGCAGGTCATAGGCAACCTGCTCACAAATGCGGTAAAGTACACCGAAAAGGGAAGCGTTACGCTGAATATCAGTTGCAGCGTGATGACAGGTGACGAAGCGGTGCTGAGCGTCAGCGTTAGTGACACGGGCATCGGTATCCGCAAGGAGGACCTTGATAAGCTCTTTGAGTCGTTCACACGCCTTGAAACGGAAAGGAACAGGAACATCGAGGGCACAGGTCTTGGAATGGCTATCGTTACAAGGCTTCTGGCGCTTATGGACAGCAAGCTGGACGTTGAGAGCACCTACGGGGAAGGCTCGGTGTTCTCGTTCGAGCTGAAACAGAAGATAGCCGATGCAAGTCCTGTCGGAAATGCGCTGGAGCACAAGCTCGGCCGTTCGGTTAAGCAGAAAAAGCAGTACGAGCAGTACACGGGCGCTAAGGTGCTCGTTACCGACGACAACGATATGAACCTGAAGGTCGCTGACAATCTGCTCAGGGTGTTCGGCATAAAGCCCGACCTTGCAACCTCGGGTGAGCAGACTCTGGAGCTTATGGGCAAACAGCATTACGACCTGCTGCTGCTTGACCATATGATGCCGCAGATGGACGGCATTCAGACGCTGCAAAAGCTGAGAGAGCAGTCGCTCGTGCCGGAGGGAACGGCGATCGTAGCGCTTACCGCAAACGCTGTGCTGAATGCAAAGGATCAATACCTTGAAGCAGGCTTTGACGATTATCTATCAAAGCCTATCAGCCTTGACGAGCTTGCAAAGCTGCTTTCGGAGCATCTGAACAAGGGCGGATCGGCAGCACAGGACGCTTCGCAAAGCGCAGACACGGACAGCACAACGGACGATGCTCAGCTGAGGGAGCTTTCGGAAAAGGGCTTCTCGGTCGGCACGGCGCTTGGCTACTGTATGAACGATGCGGACTTCTGCAAGGAGCTGATGAGGGATTACGCCGATTCGTACGAAAAGCGCACGGCTGAGCTTGACGGTGCGCTCGAAAGCGGTGATATGAAGCTGTACAGGACGTATGTACATTCGCTCAAAAGCGCTTCAAAAACAGTCGGCGCAGACGATGTAGCCGAGCTTTCGCTGGAGCTGGAGCAGGCTTCCGGAAGGGGCGACGCAGAGCTTGTGTCCGCCCGGAACGGGGAGCTGAAAGAGCTTTTCGGCAGGAGAACAGAGCAGATAAGAACGGCTCTCGGAACTGAATGACACAAAGCACCTTCGGTGATCACCGAGGGTGCTTTTTCGTGATAATACACAAAAGATTTCTGCTTTTTGTCTAAAATCGTAAGTTGTTTGCTTTTCGGGGTTGAATTGAATGCAAAAATATGCTATATTCAATATGGGGGAGCGCACCCCCTTGTTATCAGTGCGCTTGGAAAGGACTGAACAAAAATGAGGATACTTGTTATAGATGACGACAGAATGATACTTAAAATGGCGGATTTTCTGCTGAAAAAGGACGGGCACGAGGTGCTGTGCGCACAGTCGGCACAGGAGGCTATGCAGCTTCTTTCGCAAAACCCCGAGCTTATCTTTGCGGACAATGCCATGCCGCAGATGAGTGGTGTTGAGCTGCTGGAAAAGCTGAAATCGGACGAGAGCACTATGGATATCCCTGTGTGTATGATGTCGGGCACGCTTTCGCAGGAGCTTATCGGCAAGGTCGTTCGCTTCGGTGCGGTCGGGTGTATCGGCAAGCCTCTTCAGCAGACGGATATGACCCGGATCATCGAGAGTATAAAGACAGGAGGATAAACGATGCAGTATCATATAGCTGTGACCGACGACGACAGTATCAATCTTAAAGCCGCAGAGCTTATCCTTTCGTTCAACGGATACAAGGTGAGCTGTTTAAGCTCGGGCGAGGATCTGCTGGAGTTTCTTTCGGGCGAGCTTCCCGACCTTATACTGCTTGATGTGCATATGAAAGGCATCGACGGCTTTGAAACGATGCGCAGGATAAGCACTATGGGCATAGCCTCAAAGGTGCCTGTGATATTCCTTACCGCAGACAACGACTCGGATACCGAGACCAAGGCTCTCGGGTCGGGGGCTATGGACTTTGTCAGCAAGCCGTTCGTTACGAGCGTCCTGCTGCTGAGGGTGAAGAACACTATCCAGCTTTTCCGCCTGCAAAAGGACCTTACACAGGAGGTCCGTGAAAAGACAGCGGAGGCTATTCTCGAGCACGAGCGCAACGAAAGGCTGACTATGCAGGTCGTAAAAACGCTTGCGGGGACGATAGACGCAAAGGACAAGTACACAAACGGTCATTCTTCAAGGGTCGCAGAGTATTCCGCAGAGATTGCAAGGCGTGCGGGGTACAGCGAAAAAGCCGTTGAGGATATATATATGATGGGGCTTTTGCACGACGTCGGAAAGATAGGCGTTCCCGATACGATAATCAACAAGCCGTCCAGATTGACCGACGAGGAGTACAAGATCATCAAGACCCATTCGATGACGGGTCACGAGATACTCAAAAACATTACCGAGATGCCTATGCTTGCGGTGGGGGCAAGGAGCCACCACGAGAGATTTGACGGGACGGGCTACCCCGACGGACTTTCGGGCAGCGATATACCCGAGGAGGCAAGGATAATCGCAGTTGCGGACGCTTACGATGCGATGTCCTCACGCAGGAGCTATCACAGCGTTTTTGCGCAGGAGTATATAAGGTCGGAGATAGAAAAGGGCAGAGGCACTCAGTTCGACCCGAGGTTTGCGGATATAATCCTTGATATGATAGACGAGGACAGCGGCTATACTATGCGTGAAAAGGTCATCTCCGCCGACGGTGAGGATACTCACGGCAGCATAGACGACACCGAGAAGGACGACGAGAAGTTCGCCTTTCTGTCGATGCTCGAGGCGGGCGGCATAGAGACCGCAGAAGGCCTGAAATACTGTATGAACGATGTTTCGTTCTATGCGGAGATGTTAAAGGAGTTCGTTTCGGGCGCAGAGGACAGGGAGACTGCGATATGCAGGAGCCTTGAAAGCGGGGACAGCGAAAAGTACCGTGTCTATGTCCACTCGCTTAAAAGCGCAGCCAAGACTATCGGCGCACAGAAGCTCTCGGGGCTTGCCGAGCAGGTCGAGAACGCCGCAAAGAACAACGATAAAGCGTTTATCAAAGCCAATAACGACGAGCTTATCGCCTGTCTGAAAATGACCGTCGGCGGTGTGCTTATGGCGGTGAATATGTACCAATAGGCGAGAACAAGCGGTATACGGCAAAGGCGTGCAGGATTGTACGCCTTTTTTGGTTAAAAAAGTCAGAGGCCGTGACGAATTGTTGACGTAATTATTAGGCAGACGTTCAAATCGTTTATTTTGTTGATCTCCCTTGACTTTTGACGGGGATCGTGATATATATTAAAGATTATGGGATAAAACAGACAGGCGAAAAACAGCAATAAAAAAGCATATCGGAACGGGTATCGGAGTACGGTCGAGGTGCTTTTCCGATAGAGGACGGACTTATCCTTGAACGACAGGAGAAATGGATATGTACAGTAAACTATTCAAGCGAATAACAGCGGGTGCGCAGTTTTCGGCAGCGTTAAGTGCGCAGGCAAGACACTTGCTCCCGTAAACGGACTTTACAGCGTGAAGATAACAGCGGACACAACGATCACAGCCGTTACAGCGACTAAGGTGGCAAGAGTCGAGGCGACCTGTGAAAAGGCAGGAAATATCCTGTACTACAAGGGCTCCGATAGCAGCTATCAAGGACGCACCGATAATCTACGTTGACCCCAAGGCATCGCTTGACAGCAACACAAAGACTTATCTTGCAAGCATCGAGTTGAGCGTGGAGAACGTCTACATCGTCGGCGGAGTAAACGCAGTTTCGGACGCATTTGTAAAGCTTATTGCAAAGGCAAGTGTCTGACACCTCAAAGACCTCTCGGAAACAGGAGGCCTTTTTCATCGCAAAAAACATCACTTATTCAACCGTCGGCGCTGTCTGCGATATTGACTTTGACGGCGTAATGTGATATATTATTTTCATAATCATACAAAGGAGGAGAACAATGAAAAAACTGCGTTCAAAAGTACTTTCATTCGTTACGGCATTTATGCTGACGCTCACGCTGATACCGTTCCTTCCGCAGGGCGATGTTGCTTCGGCAGAGGACATCTACGAGTACGACTTGTTCGTTAAGGGCGTACAGGTAACGAGCAAAAACTGCAAGGACATTCTCGGCGACGGCGCCGCAAGCTTTGATGCTTCTTCAAAACCAAAAACGCTTTCGCTCAAAAAGAACATTATCGGCGCAAAGGGCGCATGTATCGAAAATGCTGGTGTCCAGGGACTTGTTATCAGAACCGATGCGGACATTACCGTTAAAGGTGATATCGTCGGTATAAACTGTATCGCCGATACTACGTTCAAGGGCGACGGCGTGCTGACCGTTTCCGGAAAAAATGTCGGTATCCGCTGTGAGGGCTGCTGTCTGAGGATATTAGGCGCAAAGATAAACGCAAGCGGTACCTATGGCATTTCCGGCGAGATAGAGGTCGGACACGATTCTATCATCATCGACAATGCGTGGGTCAACGCAACAGGCGGCGCAGGCGGTATAACCGATTTCGGTGATGCGATATCACTGTATCACTATGATATCATCAAGCCTGCGGGTGGACAGGTAAAGAGCAGATACAACGAAGAAGAGGGCAAGAATACGTACTCTATCTGCGATGAAAATGAATTGCCGGCAAAAGATGTAAAGATAGTCCCTCACTGCGATCACAAACTGGTGAAGAATCCCGAGGTCAGACCGACCTGCACAAAGGCGGGTACCAAATTGCACTGGGAGTGTTCCAAGTGCGGAAGGATCTTCTACGATTCAAATGCAAAAAATGAGACCTCCAAGGATTCGCTTGTCATAAACGCTCTGGGTCATAAGTGGGCTTCACCGACCTACACCTGGTCAAGTGACAACAAGAGTTGTACGGCAAAACGTGTGTGCGTGCGTGACAATAGCCACAAGCAGACCGAGACGGCTCCGGCAACAGGAAAGGTCGCTGTTAAGCCGACCTGCACGCAAAAGGGCAAGACCACATACACGACCGCCGCATTCGCAAAAACTGTTTTCAAGGTGCAGACAAGAACTGTTGATGATATCGATACTATCCCGCACAGCTGGGGCAAGTGGACAACCTCAAAGAAAGCGACCTGCACAAACGGCGGCACAGAAACAAGAAAATGTACAATGTGCGGTAAGGCTGAAACTCGCCAGACAAAGGCTCTCGGCCACAGCTGGGGTAATTGGACGACCACCAAGAAAGCGACCTGTACAAACGGCGGCACAGAAACAAGAAAGTGCTCAAAGTGCGGCTCAACCGAAACACGCCAGACTAAGGCTCTCGGTCACAAAATGGGCGACTGGAAAACGACAAGTTTCGATGTCGATAGGAAGACGGCAACACAGACGAGAAAGTGTACCCGTGGCGACAACAAGACCGAAACAAAGACAGTAACAAACGCTGTCGTTCGTTATGCGGGCAGCGACAGAGCACAGACCGCTTCGCTTATCTCAAGCGGAATGTACAAGACGGCGGACACCGTCATCATCGCAACAGGTTTTGATTTCCACGACGCTTTGGCAGCCGTTCCTCTTGCAAGCGCATACAATGCTCCTCTGCTTCTCGCTGACAGGGATAACCTCTCGCAGAAAACTATCAACGAGATAAAGAGACTCAAAGCAAAGAACGTCATCGTTGTTGCATCGACAAACGCAAAGGACCGGAACGGGTATGATGCTGCAATAAAGAAGAATGTTTACGCTCAGCTGAATACTCTCGGAGTTAAAGTAACCAAGCTCGACGGAGCTACATATTACGAGACTGCAAAGAAAGTCGCCGACGCTCTCGGCAATAAAACAAAAGCTCCGACGTCTGTATTCATTACAACGGACAAGAACTACGCAGATGCTTTGTCTGCATCACCTGTAGCAGCTATACTGTACGTTGACTCTAAGGCTGCGCTCAATGCAACTACAAAGAACTACCTCGCAAGCATTAAAAAGAGTGTCAAGAATATCTACATCGTCGGCGGCGTCAACGCAGTTTCAAAGAACGTTGAAAAGAACGTACTTTCTGTACTTGGAAAGAAATCTGCAACAAGATTTGCAGGCGACAACAGATACGAGACTTGCGTGCTTATCAACAAGAGCTTCGCTAAGTATCTGACAGGAAAGAGCGTTTGCATCGCTAAGGGCTATAACTTCCCGGACGCACTCGCAGGCGGTGTGTTCGCAGCAAAGCAGAAAGCTCCGCTGTTCCTTGCTGATGTTATCGGCGGAAAGACAGAGCTTAGCAAGACACAGTCAGGCTTCCTCAAATCCAAAAGCCCGAACAAGCTTTACATCTTCGGCGGAGAAACTGCCGTGCCAACAGCACTTGTAAAGACTATCGCAAAAGCTTGCGCGTAATCGAATACGAACAAAGGCGTGCAGAAATGTGCGCCTTTTTTTGCGCCAAATTGTGAACGGGAATTTTGTGCAGGTATACAAAATATTACTGCAAAGCTTTATTTTTGATCGGAATTGAGTTATAATTATTATGTATCACAAAAACTGTAAAGTTTAAAATGAATGGGTGGTAGATAATGTGAAATGCAAAAGACTGCTGAGCCTTGCCCTTTCGGGCGCAATGCTGTTCGGTTCCGTGTCGCTTCTGCCGGAAAGCGCATTTTCCGGAAATGCCGTGCTGACCGCACATGCAATGGCTAACTATGAGTATGATATCAAGTTTGACACCGAGACCGAGACCGACCGCATCACGCTGACCTCTTTTTCGGGAGATTTCACTCATCTTGTTGTGCCGCCAAAGCTGGGCAACACAAGTATTACTGCTGTCGGCGACGGTCCGATTGTGGATGATATGAATCAGTGCACTGTTACGATACCTGCGTGCATCCAAAGCATAGGCTCAAAAGCGTTCGGATACTTTACTTATTATGAAACCGGCGAACTTGAGAAAAACAGGGATTATTTCATCTACTGCGTCAAAGGCTCGGCCGGCGAGAGATATGCTGTTGAAAACGGCTTTGATTACGCATACATAGAGGATTATGACGATGTTATCGAATATGAAGAATCTCAGTATGTGATCCGTGGTAACTCGGCGGAGCTTGCATACGGTGTTTGCCGCAGCAGCACATTTACCGTTCCGTCGTCTGTTGAAGATTTCCCTGTGACTGCTGTGGGAGCTCGTGCTTTTTGCAGAGACAGCCGCCTTATTGATCTTATCATTCCCGACAGCGTTACAAAGATCGGAGAAAAGGCATTTTACCACAGCCGCCTGAACAGTGTCGTGCTTCCCGATACCATTACCTATGTCGGAGCTGAAGCATTTGCTGATACCGATTGGGCAAGAAAAACATTGTTAAACTCCGAGGATTGTTTGCTGACGGTCAATAATATCCTGCTTGATGCAGGAGGCTATCAGGGAAGTGATTTTACTGTCCCGCAGAATATCAGACTGATAGCTGACAGCGCTTTTGCCCACTGCAAAGCGGGTACTGTTATTCTGCCCGAGGGAATTACCGAGATCGGCAAGGGCGTATTCAGAGGGTCGCAGGTCTATAGTGTCGATATCCCCGAAACGGTAACGTCTATCGGCGAGGAGGCATTCAGCGACGCCCGGGGCCTGAGAGAAATAACTATTCCCGGAAGCGTAAAGACAATAGGCATCGGTGCTTTCAGAAACTGCGAAATGCTCGACAGGGTCACCTTGTCCGATGGCATAACCTCCATAGGTGACTATGCATTTTATAACTGTACCCATTTTTGCGGGATCGGGATCCCCGACAGTGTTACTTCGCTCGGAGAAAAGTCGTTCGGATACGGCTTGTATATGGACGAGCAGCTCAACGAAGAGGTCGAAAGGAAAAGAGATTCCTTCTATATTGATTGCAATACCGGTTCAATGGCACACATCTACGCTCGTGATAATGAACTGGATTATAATCTTCTTGACTGTGATTTCAGATTTGTCAGAAATGATGACGGAACGCTGACAATCACAAACTATGATCAGGACAGACAGAAGGAAAATGTCATAATACCTTCGGAGATCGACGGCAAAAAGGTCAAGGCTATCGGAAACGGAGTTTTCTCATACAGATCGGTAATAAAGAACGTGACGATACCCGAGGGAATAACCGATATAGGGAATCAGACGTTCTGCGGCTGTGATAATCTCGAGAGCGTATCCATTCCAGACAGCGTCACGAGAATAGGAAACGGCTCGTTTTCAAACTGTAAGAATCTTAAAAATGTGACTATACCACCGTCCGTTACCGAACTGAACGGAGCGTTCACCAACTGCAGTTCTCTTGAGAGCGTTACGATCCCTGCAAGTGTTACAAGCATTAACGGCTATTCGTTTTATAACTGCAGTCTCAATACCTGCTTTTATTGCTACAAGGATTCGGCAGCGCATTTGTTTGCTGAGCAAAGGAACCTTCCGTTTGCCCTGCTTGACGCAGGCTGTTACGAATACTCCGAAAACGAGGGCGGAACCCTCACGATCACAAAATTCAGCGGTGAGCTTTCAGCTGTTGCAATACCGTCAGAGATAAACGGAAAGAAAGTCACCGCAATAGGTCCGAATGCATTTGAAAACTGTAAAGGACTTACCAGAGTCGTTATCCCCGATACGGTCAAGGAGATAGGTGAGTTCTCATTTTCAAGCTGTGTGAATATGACTGATATCGTTATCCCTGTCGGAGTGACTACGATAGGTAAATTTGCTTTTTCCGGGTGCAAGGCACTCAGAAGCCTTGATCTGCCCGCAACTGTTGCAAGCATCGGAAATGAAGCCTTTAACAGCTGCGAAAGCATACAGAGCGTTGTAGTTCCCGAGGGAGTTGAAAGCCTTGGACTTTCGACCTTTGAATGGTGCTCTTCACTCAGGAGCGTAACGCTTCCGAGCAGTCTGAAAAGCATCGGCAAGTATGTGTTCGGGTACTGTACAAGCCTTGAAACAATCAATATACCCGAAGGAATCACACATATCTCCGACGGAACATTTACAAGATGCTCAAGCCTTGAGACCATTACACTTCCCAATAGCCTGCAGTCTGTCGGTAAAAATGCGTTCAGTGATTGCACAAGTCTGAAAACCATAAAGCTTCCAAACAATGTTACCTCTGTTGACGATTCAGCGTTCGATTATTGCAAGGCCCTTTCTTCTGTGACTTTGTCCAACAAGCTCGTAAGTATCGGAACGAACGCATTTTACAGATGCGACAGGCTCAGGAGCGTATGTATTCCCGAAAGCGTAACAACCATTGAGTCAAATGCAATAGGCTATGCTTACGGAAAAAACGGAAGATATGAAAAGATCGACGGTTTCAGAATCTACTGCTATAAGGGTACAGCCGGCGAGCAATATGCAGTTGACAACGGATTTGAATATGAGTACGCCGTAGTTGAGCACGTCCAAGCCAAGCAAGCGACCTGCGTGGCTGACGGAAATATCGAGTTCTGGCGTTACGGCGGAAAGTGCTATTCCGATCCTGAATTGACCAACGAGATAACCGAGGAGTCCACAGTCACCAAGGCGACAGGTAAGCACAGCTTTGGCGAGTGGAAAACCACAAGGAAAGCGAGCTGCACCGAAAAGGGCGCTGAAACAAGAAAATGCGCAGATTGCGATGCTACCGAAACGAGAGCTGTTGACGCTCTCGGTCACAACTACGTTAAAACAGTCGTAGCACCGACCTGCACAGCTAAGGGCTATACAAACCACAAGTGCTCACGCTGTGACGACGAGTACAAGGACACATACAAAGACGCAGCAGGTCACAAATGGTCTGTATGGACAACGACCAAGAGAGCAGCTTGCACCGAAGCAGGACAGCAGACAAGGACTTGCTCGGTATGCAAGAAATCTGAGACTAAGGTGATTCCAAAGCTCGGTCACGATTACAAAGCAACAGTTGTTGCACCGACCTGCACAGCCAAGGGCTACACTCTGCACAAGTGCTCACGCTGTGACGACGAGTACAAGGACACATACAAGGACGCAACAGGTCACAAGTACGGCACACCGAGCTGGAGCTGGACAGGTACGACAGCAGCAACAGCTAAGTTTGTCTGCTCAAACAACAAGAACCACGCCCGGAGCGTCAAGGCAACGATAGCTTCCAAGACCACAAAGGCTACCTGCACGACAGCAGGAAAGACCCTCTACACCGCAACAGTCAAGTTTGGCGGCAAGACCTATACGAACACCAGGACTGTCACTCTGAAAGCTCTCGGTCACAGCTTCTCGGCTTGGAAAACAACAAGCTTCAACGTTGACAAGAAAACAGCAGTGCAGACGAGAAAATGCTCACGCTGCAGCAAGACCGAAACACAGACTGTCAACAACGCAGTTGCCCGTTTCGCAGGAAGCGACAGAGCTGAAACAGCTTCGCTCATCTCAAACGGAATGTACAAGACTGCAAGCACAGTTGTTATCGCAACGGGCTTCGATTTCCACGACGCACTCGCAGCAATACCTCTTGCAAGCGCTTACAGCGCACCTCTGCTGCTCGCAGACAGAGATAATCTCTCGGCAAAAACTATCGCAGAGATAAAGAGGCTCAAAGCAAAGAACGTCATCGTCGTTGCAACGACAACAGCAAAGGATCAGAACGGCTACGATGCAGCGATAAAGAGCAAGGTCTATACACAGCTCAAGTCGCTTAACGTAACGGTTACTAAGCTGACAGGAAAGACCTATTACGAAACAGCGAAAAAGGTCGCAGACAAGATGAAGGCTAAGTACAAAAAAGCCCCGACCAGCGTGTTTATCACGACAGACAAGGGCTATGCGGACACGCTGACAGTTTCGTCTGTCGCAGCAAACCTCGGCGCTCCGATAATCTACGTTGACCCCAAGGCTGCGCTTGACAGCAACACCAAGACTTATCTTGCAGGCATCAAGTCGAGCGTAAAGAACGTATACATCGTCGGCGGAGTGAACGCAGTTTCAAAGAACGTCGAAAAGGCAGTGCTCAGCACACTCGGCAAAAAGTCAGCAACAAGATTTGCAGGCGATAACAGATACGACACCTGCATAAAGATAAACAATGCGTTCAACAAGACGCTGACAGGCAAGTACATCTGCATCACAACAGGACAGAACTTCCCGGACGCACTTGCAGGCGGCGTTTACGCAGCGCTCAAAAAGTCACCTCTGATGATGGTGAACGGACAGCTCGCAAAGCCGTCACTCACGACCGCGCAGACATCGTTCCTCAAAGCAAGAACGGCAGACAGGATCACCGCTATCGGCGGCACTGGTGCAGTTTCGGACGCATTTGTAAAGCTTATCGCAAAGGCAAGCGTCTGACCCGAAGCACGGAAAATAGGAAATAAAAAAGGGACTTGCAGCTCTGTTGATCCGGAACTGCAGTCCCTGTTTTTTGTCTGTGCAGTGAGGACGGCTCACTGTTGGGGCTGTATGCGCTGCTCGAAATCCTGTGCGGGCATTGGCTTTGCATAGTAGTAGCCCTGTATCATATCACAATGCTGCTGTGCGAGGAACTCCACCTGCTCTTTTATCTCCACACCCTCTGCGACGGTACGCATATTGAGGCTCCGGGCAAGCTTTATCGCTTCGGAAACAACTATCCTGCCTCTCTCGCCGGCGTTGTCGCCTCTGAAAAATTCTGCGTCGAGCTTCAGCACGTCAAGCGGCATATCCTTCAGCGAATTGAGCGACGAGTAGCCCGAGCCGAAGTCGTCCATTGAAATATCAAAGCCGTATTCCTTCAGCGCTGCTATCGTTCTCAGCATCGCATTCTTATCGTCGAAGAACGCACTCTCGGTAAGCTCTATCTCTATCAGCTCGTGCGGTGCGCCCTCCTTATCGACGAGCTCTCTTATCTGTTCGGCAAGGTCGGGCTCTGCAAAGTGTACCCTTGACACGTTTACCGATATGGGGACACATTTCTTCCCCTCGTCCAGCCACTTTTTCTGTGCCCTTGCGACGTGGCTTATCATATAGTGGTCTATCTGCGTGATAAAGCCGTTCTTTTCAAATATGGGTATGAACTTGTAAGGCGTCAGCAGTCCGTACTCGGGCGATTCCCAGCGGATAAGAGCCTCTGCGCCTTTGAGCGTGTCGGTGCATGGGTCGTACTTGGGCTGATAGTACACCACGAATTCCTCGTTGTCAAGAGCCGACTGCTGCTTTTCCTGTACGGTGTTCTCCCATTTCTGCTGTTCCAGAAGATTGCTGTCGAAAATGCGCAGACCCGATTCCTCGCTGTCTGCAAGCGTAGCACTTGCGGTGCAGGCGTTGTTGTAAGCGTTCTCGATGCTGATGTCCCTGCGCTTCACGATCCTGCCGCCTGCGTCGGTCTTAGGCGGTATAAGGTCAACACCTAACTGTATGTGGAAGCTGTGCTCGCTGTCGATGTCCTTTAGCTTTTCGATAAAGCCGTTAAGACGCTGTTTCAGCTGTTCCTCGCTGTCGTATATCAGCAGCAGCGCAAAGTTTGACATAGCTGCGTGTGCGCACATTTCCTTTTTGTTCATTTCCGAGCAAAGCAGCCTGTTCATCGACGAAAGCAGCTCCTCGCCCTCGGATATCGAATGGCACAGGCAGTAGTTCCTGTAATTGCGGAACACGATATCAACGACTGCAAACGAGTACTTTTTGCATCTTCCGCCACGCAGCTTTTCCTCGCCGTACCTTACATACCACATCCAGTTGTGTCCGTTTGTTACGGGGTCGGAGTAGAAAAGCCGCACGACTCTCCTGAAGTTTATCGCACTCTTTATTATCTTTATCACCGTCAGCAGGCAGAACACGAACACGATAATCGCAAGACCTGCTAAAAGCTCTATCACAAGTATCCTGTCAAGACTGCTGAACGACAGATACGTCTTGCACAGCAGCTTTTTGCCGCCGTCCAGATCAAAGCTTACCCATAGCGGCAGCCTTGCGGAGTCCTCAAACGAGGTGTACCATTTTACGAATTCCGCCGGATTCAGACTAAAGCTTCCGTCTTTATTGATGCGGGCTATGTCTATCTCCTTGTCGGAGTAGACGCAGTAGCTGTATTTGCCGTTTGTGATCTCAAGCTCACCGCCTTCATCGGAGCAGGTGTTTTTGCCTTTCTGATAGATGATCTTTCCGTTATCATCCTTCACAAAGAAATCGCTGTCTTCAGATTCAAGGACTTTAAGATAGCTGCTGTCGGTCTGTCCCTTTTCGTAAAGCTTTGCGGTGCGCTCGGCGTCTTTGTACCCCTCTTTGAATTTCGATTCAAAAATATATTCCACCACAAACCCGCTCAAAAAGATCATCATAGCGATAAACAGCAGTATCAGCAGCAGATATATCACGGTCGATCTCCACGAGCTGGTGTTTCTGACCTTCTTATAGAGCTTCATTCTTTCTTTTTTGCGGTCGGGCTTTTTCTTTGACACTATCTCATCTCCCCCTGCGACAAATTCGGAGCTTTGATACAAGTATAACACAAGCATATTAATAAATCAATTAAATCCGCAATTTTTTCTCTCCCGGGTGGAAATAGATCTGTCAAAAAGCCTTGCAGGGAACAAAAAGGAGCCGTTGCCCGAAAGCGACAGCTCCTTGATATCGTAAAATATGTTTTGTCAAAACGGTTTTGCAGCCGCAGCATCACTTCTTGGCGGCTGCCGAAACGAACCCGACAAACAGCGGGTGCGGTCTGTTCGGACGGCTCTTGAACTCGGGGTGGAACTGAACGCCGACGTAGAAATCCCTGTCGGTCAGCTCGGCAGTCTCGACCAGCTTTCCGTCGGGGGAGATACCGCTGAGGGCCAGCCCCGCAGCAGTCAGCGCTTCACGGTAATCGTTGTTCAGCTCGTAGCGGTGGCGGTGACGCTCGGATATCTCGTCCTCGCCGTAGCAGCGGTGCATCGTCGTATCCTTTGCGATAACACAGGGATACGCACCCAGACGCAGCGTGCCGCCCTTGTCGATAGTGTCGCTCTGTCCGGGCATAAAGTCTATGACCTTGTTTTTGCAGACCTCGTTGAATTCGCCCGAGTTTGCGTCTGCGATGCCGCAGACATTTCTTGCGTATTCTATCACGGCTATCTGCATTCCAAGGCAGATGCCAAAGAAGGGAAGTCCGATCTCTCTTGCGTATCTGACGGCGGTTATCATACCCTCGATGCCTCTGCCGCCGAAGCCGCCCGGAACTATCACTCCCGATACGCCTTCAAGCTCAGCGGCGATGTTCTCGTCGGTCAGCTTTTCGGAATCCACCCACCTTATGTCAACGTGGGTGCCGATAGAGTATCCGGCGTGTCTGAGCGCCTCTGCTACCGAAAGGTAAGCATCGTGAAGCTCGGTGTATTTTCCGACAAGTGCGATCTCGGTGTGCTTTCGGGCAGACTTGATACGCTCGACCATGGCTTTCCATTCGTCAAGCTGCGGACGTGGTGCGGTGATGCCAAGACGCTGGCAGACGACCTCGGAGAAATTCGACTGTTCAAGCATAAGCGGAGCCTCGTACAGATCGGGCAGCGTCAGGTTCTCAATTACACATTCACGGTGGACGTTGCAAAACAGCGCTATCTTTTCAAAGATTGAGGGTTCGAGCTTTCTGTCGCACCTCAGCACGATTATATCGGGGTTTACTCCCATTCCCTGAAGCTCCTTGACGCTGTGCTGCGTGGGCTTTGACTTGTGTTCGTCCGAGCCTCTGAGAAACGGCACCAGCGTAACGTGGATAAACATTGCGTTCTCCCGTCCGACCTCAAGCGATATCTGACGTACAGCCTCGATGAACGGCTGAGATTCGATGTCGCCTATCGTGCCGCCTATCTCTGTGATGATAACATCGGCGTCGGTCTTTTTGCCTACGGAGTAGACAAATTCCTTTATCTCGTTGGTTATGTGCGGAATGACCTGGATAGTCGAGCCGAGGTATTCGCCACGGCGCTCCTTGTTCAGAACATTCCAGTAAACCTTGCCTGTGGTAAGGTTTGAATACTTGTTCAGGTTTTCGTCAATGAAGCGTTCGTAATGACCCAGATCGAGGTCTGTTTCGGCACCGTCCTCGGTGACAAAGACTTCGCCGTGCTGATAGGGGCTCATCGTGCCCGGGTCAACGTTGATGTACGGGTCGAGCTTCTGCGCCGCAACGACAAGACCTCTGGCTTTGAGGAGCCTTCCCAGAGATGCGGCGGTTATGCCTTTTCCCAGCCCCGATACAACGCCTCCTGTAACAAAAATGTACTTTCTCACTTTTCATATCCTCCTGTTCATAATGTTATTTCTTATCCCATATCTTATCCCAATAGACCGCAAAAGCGGTGATGTCAGATCGCACTTGCGCCGTAGTTGGAAAGCACTCTTGCCGACGGGTCGCTGACATCGCAGCCCTTCCAGCTCTTGTTCGGCATCCAGAAATCGACTATCATCTTGCTCTGTCCCGGGTAGTATTTTTCAAATATCTCACGGTAAAGCAGAGATTCCTTTGTGAACGGCTTTGCGTGAGAGTATTTTTCACGCAGGCGGTAGTAGTCCGCATCGGTGTAGTATTGCTCTGCATAGGCTTTGAGGTAGTTTACGAGCGAATGTCCGACTGCATCGGAGAACGCAGCTTTTTCACGGTAGAGGATATCGTGCGGAAGATAGTCGTCCTTCTCGAAAGCCTTTCTCAGAAGGTATTTGCCCTTGCCGTAGGTGTTGAGCTTCTTGTGCGGGTCGATAGCCATTATGTAGCGCACAAAGTCAAGGTCGCCGAAAGGCACTCTAGCTTCAAGCGAGTTTACGGAGATGCAGCGGTCAGCACGCAGCACATCGTACATATGTATTTCTCTGATGCGCTTCTGGGCTTCGAGCTGAAATTCCTTTGCGTTCGGCGCAAAGTCGGTGTACTTGTAGCCGAACAGCTCGTCGGATATCTCACCCGTGAGGATCACCCTTATATCGGTCGTCTCGTGGATAGCCTTGCAGACAAGGTACATTCCGATACTTGCACGGATAGTTGTGATGTCAAACGTGCCCAGCAGCTTGACAACAGGCTCCAGCGCTGCGATGACATCTTCCTTTGTGATGATGACCTCGGTGTGGTCGCTTCCGATGTAGTCTGCGACCTCCTTAGCGTATTTGAGGTCGATAGCGTCCTCGCTCATACCGATAGCGAATGTCTTTATCGGCTTGTTGGATTTTTTCTGAGCTATTGCGCACACAAGCGACGAGTCAAGTCCGCCCGAAAGCAGAAAGCCCACCTTTGCATCGGCAACAAGACGCTTTTCAACTCCTGCCACCAGCTTGTCGTGGATGTTTTTATAAATAGTTTCGTGGTCGTCACGGCAGACCTCGCTGACTGCGGCAATATCACAGTAGCGGGTGAACTCACCGTTCACGCAGTAGTATCCCGGAGGGAACGGCTTGATATCAAGAGCTATGCCGATAAGGTTCTGCGGCTCGCTGGCAAACGCAAGCACTCCGTTTTCGTCATAGCCGTAGTAAAGCGGACGAATGCCTATCGGGTCACGGGCTGCGATGAACTCGTGAGTGGAAGCATCGTAGATGATGCAGGCAAACTCCGCATCGAGCATAGAGAACACTCTTGTACCGTATTCTCTGTACATCGGCAGGAGTATCTCGCAGTCTGAATCGCTCTCAAAGGTGTAGCCCATTTTCACAAGCTCAGCCTTCTGCTTTTCAAAACCGTAAAGCTCACCGTTGCACACAACATAGCTGTCGCCGAGCCTGAACGGCTGCATTCCCGAATCGGTAAGTCCCATTATCGAAAGCCTGTGAAAGCCCAGCACTCCGTCGGGCACGGTTACATATCTTGTGTCATCGGGTCCCCTTGATACGGTGCGCCCGAAACATTCCTTTATCAGCTCCATGTCCGCCTGTGCGGAACAGTAGCCCATTATACAACACATATCTATCCCTCCGTATTATTAAGCACAGCACAGGAAGCAGTATATGCCGCTTCCTGTCTGTTGAATTATGTTCTTCTCTATTATTCTTCGCTGTCCTGCAAAGCATCGAAGCCTTCTTCGCCCGTTCTGACCTTTACAACGTTCTCAACATCGTAAACGAATATCTTTCCGTCGCCGATATGACCTGTGTAAAGAGCCTTCTTGGCAGTTTCGATAACGCTTCTGACAGGCACCTTGCTGACAACTATCTCGATCTGTACCTTAGGCATAAGGTTTGTTTCAACAGCAACGCCTCTGTAATACTCGGGCTTGCCCTTCTGTGTGCCGTAGCCCATAACGTGGGATACCGTCATACCTGTAATGCCTATCTGGCTCATAGCCTTCTTCAGGCGGTCAAACTTAGCTTCCTTGCAGACGATCTCGATCTTTGTGAGCTTAGGCGATGTGCCATCGTCGAAGGTAGGTACCTTCTTGACGGGGATAGCCTCAGCCTCGGGAGTGTCGCCCTCAACAGCGATAACGTCCTGGTCGTCGTAAGTGGTGTACTTGTGTACCGACGGCATAAAGTCTGGATATGCGCTTGGGAGACCGTGCTCGGTGATATCAAGACCGAGTATCTCTTCTTCTGCGGTCGTTCTCAGACCGTGAGTCTTTTTGATTATCGCAAATGTGATCAACATCATTATTGCCGCATAAGCCGCAACTGCTGCAAAGCCGGCGAGCTGCAAGCCGAGCTGCTTGAATTCGCCTGTGTAGAAAAGACCGTTAAGACCAGCGGGAGCGTCCGGATTAGCGAGCAGTCCGACTGCAATAGTTCCCCAGATACCGTTTGCCATGTGAACGCCTACTGCACCGACAGGGTCGTCGATGTGAAGCTTGAGGTCGAGCAGTTCAACTACCCATACAACGAGCAGTCCCGAAACAACTCCGACAACTGCCGAGCCGATAGCGTCGAATGCGTCACAGCCTGCCGTTACTCCAACAAGACCTGCAAGCGATGCGTTCAGACACATCGAAACATCGGGCTTGCCGTTTCTTACCCATGTGTAGATCATCGTTGTTACTGTTGCAACGCTGGGTGCGATAGTAGTTGTGATGAAGATCGACGAAAGCTCCGAAACGCTTGTAGCTGCTGCGCCGTTGAAGCCGTACCAGCCGAGCCAGAGAATGAATACGCCGAGTGCTCCGAGTGTTATCGAGTGACCGGGGATAGCGTTTACCTTGATGACCTTGCCGTTCTTGTCACGCTCGTATTTGCCTATTCTCTCCCCAAGCATCGACGCACCGATAAGGGCGGCGATTCCGCCGACCATATGGATAGCACATGAGCCTGCGTAATCGTGGAAGCCGAGCTTTGAGAGCCAGCCGCCGCCCCAGATCCAATGCGCCTCGATGGGATAGATGAAAAGTGAGATGACTGCGGAGTAGATACAATAGCTTGAGAACTTTGTTCTGCCTGCCATTGCGCCCGAAACGATAGTAGCTGTCGTTGCGCAGAACACAAGGTTGAACACGAATGTCGAAGCGCCTGTGAAGCTGCCGTCGCCGGGGCTTGCTATAAATTCCTTGAAGTGTGTGAACATATCCATATTCGGCAGTCCGATAAATCCGAACAGAGCGTCCTCACCCATCATAAGACCGTAGCCCAGGAGCGAGAATACTATTGTGCCGATGCAGAAATCCATCAGGTTTTTCATGATGATATTTCCTGCGTTCTTTGCACGGGTAAAGCCTGTCTCTACCATTGCAAAGCCTGCCTGCATCCAGAAAACCAATGCAGCGCCTATCAGAAACCAAAATTCCACTGTCATAGGATCATATCCTTTCTATCTTGATCTTTCCTTACTTTATAAACTTGAACTTTCCTTACTTTATTAACGGGACTGTGCCCGTTTGGAAAAGCCGCCCCTTCCCCCGCAAAGATGGAAGTTACTATCGGTTCACGCTTTTTAAGGGGTGCGGGAGAAGGAGAGCTTTTTGTGCTGTTTACCTTACGCCGAACAGCAGCTCGTCGTATGTCGGGAATGGCCAGAACTTTGCTGCGGTGATAGTCTCGGCTTCGTCGCAGGAAGCTCTGAGCTTATCCATAACTCCGAGCAGCTCATCTCTGATGAGATAGCCCTGCTCGATGATATCCTTTGCAGCAAGCACCTTATCAAGAGCTGCTTTAAGCTCGTCAAGGCTTTCATAAGCGCTGTTTGCAAGTGCCGAGAGCTTCTTGACCGTCTGTGTCTCGTATGTGCAGGCAAGGTCGGTAGCGAGCGACTTTTTAGCGTTTGCTGTATTAGCGACGAATGCTGCGTACTCCTCGATAGCGGGGAGGATCTGAGTGCGGGCGATAAGCTCCATGGTATTTGCTTCTATGATGACTGCCTTGCAGTAGTTTTCAAGTGTGATCTCGGTACGGCTGCGAAGCTCTGCCTCGGAGAATACCTTGTGAGATGTCAGCATCTTCACGTTCTTTTCGTCCATAAGATGCGGGATAGCGTCGGGTGTCGTGCGGTAGTTGAGCAGACCTCTTTCCTCGGTCGCTTCCTTTATCCAGGCATCGTCGTAACCGTTTCCGTTGAAGATGATGCGCTTGTGGTCGGTGATAGTTTTCTTTATCATCTCGTGCAGCTTCTCCTCGAAGTTGTCGGCAGCCTCGAGCCTGTCAGCGTAGATCTTTAGGCTCTCTGCAACAGCTGCGTTGAGCATGATGTTTGCACAAGCGATAGAGTTTGACGAACCGAGCATTCTGAACTCGAACTTGTTGCCTGTGAAGGCGAACGGGGAAGTTCTGTTTCTGTCGGTGGTGTCTCTTGAGAAGCTCGGCAGAACGCTTACACCCAGCTTCATTACCTTCTTTTCGATGCCCTCGTATGGTGTATCTGTTTCGATAGCCTTGAGGATACCTTCAAGCTCCTCGCCGAGGAAGATCGAGATAACTGCCGGAGGTGCTTCGTTTGCACCGAGTCTGTGGTCGTTTCCGGCTGTTGCAACGGAGATCCTCAGCAGATCCTGATAATCGTCGACTGCCTTGATAACAGCGCACAGGAAAAGCAGGAACTGTGCATTTTCATAAGGTGTTTCTCCCGGTGTCAGCAGGTTCACGCCGGTATCGGTAGCGATAGACCAGTTGTTGTGCTTGCCCGAGCCGTTAACGCCTGCGAAAGGCTTTTCGTGGAGCAGGCAGACAAGTCCGTGCTTCTTAGCGACCTTCTGCATGATCTCCATAGTCAGCTGGTTGTGGTCTGTTGCAATATTTGTTGTAGCGTAGATAGGTGCAAGCTCGTGCTGTGCGGGAGCGACCTCGTTGTGCTGTGTCTTTGCGAGGATACCGAGCTTCCAAAGCTCATCGTTGAGGTCGGACATATAAGCTTCAACTCTTGGCTTGATAACTCCGAAATAGTGGTCGTCAAGCTCCTGTCCCTTCGGAGGCTTCGCACCGAAAAGTGTTCTGCCTGTATAGATAAGGTCCTTTCTCTTATCGTAAAGCTCCTTGGGGATAAGGAAGTATTCCTGCTCGGGACCCACGGAGGTAGTAACGTGCTTTACTGTGTCATTTCCAAACAGCTTCAGGATACGCATAGCCTGCTTGTTGAGCGCCTGCATCGAACGCAGGAGAGGGGTTTTCTTGTCCAGAGCTTCTCCGCTGTAAGAACAGAATGCTGTCGGGATACAAAGTGTCTTTCCTTTAATAAAAGCGTAGGAGGTCGGGTCCCATGCGGTGTAGCCTCTTGCCTCGAATGTAGCTCTCAGTCCGCCGGACGGGAAGCTCGATGCATCAGGCTCGCCCTTGATAAGCTCCTTGCCCGAGAAATCCATGATAACTCTGCCGTCGGGTGAAGGCGAGATAAAGCTGTCGTGCTTTTCGGCTGTGATTCCTGTGAGAGGCTGGAACCAATGTGTATAATGGGTAGCGCCGTTCTCGACCGCCCATTCCTTCATAGCCTCGGCTACTGCGTTGGCTACGGTTATGTCAAGCTTTGCTCCGATGTCGATAGTCTCCTTGAGCGACTTGTAGACTTTTGAAGAAAGCCTTGATTTCATCACTCTGTCGTCAAATACCTTGCTTGCGAAGATCTCTGTTACCGTACTCATTTTTCATTTCCTCCCTGAATTTTGTGTAAAACAAAAGCGCCTTGATGGGAGCCGATAAGCTCACATACAAGACGCCGTTGCCTTAGTAATAAAAAATAGAAGATATCTGCCAAAGGCATAAAAAATAGAGACAATACTTGAAGATAGCCAGATTACTTCAAGACTCCTTTGCCTCTATGTCTTGCATTATACACCCTCAATTTCGATTTGTCAACCCCTTTTTGATGAAAATTTGCAATTTTTATTTTTGAAACTTGCAGTTTACAAATAATTTATATATCAAAACTTGACATAAATGAATTTTTGCAGTATAATACTTGCAAATGAGCAAAGGCGTTCATTCAGCTTACGGGCTGGGTGCGCCTTTTTTGTTTTGTGTGATGGCACCACATTCAATAAGGGGCTTCGCCCCGTCACTCAAGTCACGACAAACCGAGCTTCGCTTGCTTCGGTGCTGACCGCTCAGGATCTCGGCAGGGGTCATCGGTCGTGGTTATACAGGAAAGGATGAGATGATGATGAAAAGAGAAGGCGAGATACGTATCCCTTCGGGCTGTGCGATCGCAGCCGTTATCTCAAGGGAAGGCAAGGGTATCAGAGGCGACCTTATCACAGAGGCTATGAAACCGATGCACGACCGTTCAAACGGATTGGGCGGCGGATTTGCAGCATACGGAATCTATCCCGAGTATAAGGATCTGTTCGCATTCCATATCTTTTTTGACCACCGTTCAACAAGGAAGGAATGTGAGGCACTGTTAAAGGAAAGGTTCGAGATCGTCAAGGGAGAGCTTATCCCCACAAGGAAGATCCCCGAGATAACCGACGAGCCTATCATCTGGAGATACTTCGTCGCACCGCTGAAGTCGATGCTCGCAGCGGAGCAGATAGATGAAAACGAGTTCGTTGCAAGAACAGTCGTAAGGATCAACACCGAGCTCAAGGGTGCTTATGTTTTTTCAAGCGGAAAGAATATGGGCTGCTTCAAGGCAGTCGGCTTTCCCGAGGACGTGGGACGCTTTTACAGGCTCGAGGAGTATGAGGGCTATTCCTGGACAGCTCACGGACGCTACCCGACAAACACTCCGGGCTGGTGGGGTGGCGCTCACCCGTTCTCTCTGCTGGATTACTCGGTAGTCCACAACGGCGAGATATCCTCCTACGATGCAAACCGCCGCTTTATCGAGATGTTCGGCTACAAATGCACTTTGCAGACCGACACCGAGGTCATCACATATATAATAGACTATCTGCTCAGAAGGCAGAAGCTCACGCTCGAGGAGGTCGCTTCGGTAATAGCAGCGCCTTTCTGGAGCACAATAAATTCCAAACCCGAAAAGGAAAAAGAAAAGCTGACATATCTTCGCACGGTGTTTTCAAACCTGCTCATCACAGGACCGTTCTCGATAGTGTTCGGCTGGGACGGCGGACTTATGGCTCTTAACGACAGACTGAAGCTTCGTTCTATGATAACCGCCGAAAAGGACGATAAGGTGTTCATCGCAAGCGAGGAAGCTGCGATAAGGACAATGGAGCCCGACGCAGGCAATTTCTATGCGCCAAGTGGCGGAGAGCCTGTGATAGTTCGTGTCAAGGAGGGTAAATTCTGATGATAGATCAATTTATATATCCCGAATATGAAGTGGTCAGGAACAACGACCGCTGCGTTGCCTGCCGTGTGTGCGAAAGGCAGTGTGCAAACGAGGTGCACCGCTTTGATACCGACCTCGGAGTAATGCTTTCGGACGAAACAAAGTGCGTAAACTGTCAGAGATGTGTTTCTCTGTGTCCGACCCACGCACTTAAAATAGTAAAGAGCGACTGCCGCCTGCGTGAGAATGCAAACTGGTCGGATCAGACGATAAAAGAGATATACAAGCAGGCAAACAGCGGCGGAGTACTGCTCTCGTCAATGGGAAATCCCAAGCCTCTGCCCGTTTACTGGGACAGGATACTCATCAATGCTTCACAGGTAACAAACCCGCCTATCGACCCGCTGAGAGAGCCTATGGAAACAAAGGTGTTCCTCGGCAAGAAGCCTGATAAGGTGCTTCGCCGTGCAAGCGGTGAGCTTATAACACAGATGCCTCCGCAGGTCGAGCTTTCGATGCCTGTGATGTTCTCCGCAATGAGCTACGGCTCTATCAGCTACAACGCTCACGCTTCGCTCGCAAGGGCAGCAACAGAGCTGGGTATCTGCTACAACACGGGTGAAGGCGGTCTGCACGAGGACTTTTACTGCTACGGCGAGAACACGGTCGTTCAGGTAGCGTCGGGACGTTTCGGCGTTCACAAGGACTACCTCGAAGCCGCAGCAGCTGTCGAGATAAAAATGGGTCAGGGCGCAAAGCCCGGTATCGGCGGACATCTTCCCGGTACAAAGATAGTGGGCGATATCTCCCGTACAAGAATGATACCCGAAGGCTCGGACGCTATCTCGCCCGCACCTCACCACGATATCTATTCTATCGAGGACCTTCGCCAGCTCGTATATTCGCTCAAGGAAGCGACAGACTATAAAAAGCCGATAATCGTCAAGGTCGCAGCTGTACATAACATAGCAGCTATCGCAAGCGGTATCGCAAGAAGCGGTGCGGACATCATCGCTATCGACGGTTTCCGTGGCGGAACGGGCGCAGCACCGACAAGGATAAGGGACAACGTGGGTATCCCGATAGAGCTTGCGCTGGCATCTGTTGACCAGCGCTTGCGTGACGAGGGCATCAGAAACAATGTATCGCTCGTTGTCGGCGGAAGCGTTCGCTCGGCAGCAGACGTCGTAAAGGCTGTGGCACTCGGAGCAGATGCAGTCTATATTGCGACCGCAGCGCTGCTCGCACTTGGCTGTCACCTCTGCCGGACCTGTCAGAGCGGCAAGTGCAACTGGGGCATAGCAACACAAAGACCGGACCTTGTTAAGAGGCTCAACCCCGATATCGGAAGCCGCAGGCTCGTAAATCTTATGAACGCCTGGAGACACGAGATAAAGGAGCTTATGGGCGCCATGGGAATAAACTCGATCGAATGTCTGCGAGGCAACAGGCTTATGCTCAGAGGCGTAGGCCTTACGGATAAAGAGCTCGAGATACTTGGTATCTCCCACGCAGGAGAATAGGAGGGACAGCATAATGAAACGTGTATATGTAAATGAAAAATGGTGTCTTGGCTGTCACCTTTGCGAGTATAACTGTGCCTTTGCAAATTCGGGCGAAACGGATATGGTAAAGGCTCTGAAGAATAAAAAGATATTTCCCCGTGTACACATCGAGCAGTCCGGCGACATCACCTATGCGGTATCCTGCCGCCACTGCACTGACCCGCTTTGCGTAAAAAGCTGCATAGCGGGTGCGATAAGCAAGCTCGACGGTGTCGTAAAGATAGACAAGACAAAGTGCGTTGGCTGTCTGACCTGCGTGCTCGTGTGCCCCTACGGTGCTGTAAGACCGGGCCCGGACGGCGCTGCGAACAAATGCGAGCTGTGTCTTGAAAACAGCTGCGGCGAGCCGGCGTGCGTAAAGGGCTGTCCGAACAATGCGATAGTTTATGAGGAAAGGCAGGGTTGAAAATGAGCAAGTATGTTATCATCGGCAACGGCGTTGCAGCAGCCGGCTGCATCGAAGGTATCCGAAGTGTCGATAAGGACGGAGAGATAACAGTTTTTTCGGCTGAAAAGCACCCTGTTTATTCAAGACCGCTGATCTCCTATTATCTCGAGGGGAAAACAACGGTCGAAAAAATGAATTACCGCAGCGGTGACTTTTATAAGCAAAACGGAGTCCGTGCCGTCTACGAAAAGGCTGAAAGCATAGATGCAAAAAGAGCCGAGGTGACCTTCGGCAGATCAAAGGAGAAATACGAAAAGCTTTGCATCGCAGCAGGCTCGTCACCGTTCGTTCCGCCTATGGATGGACTGGACAGCGTGAAGGACAAGTTTACCTTTATGACGCTGGACGACAGCCTCGCTCTCGAAAAGAAGCTTAAAAAGAACAGCCGTGTGCTCATCGTCGGCGCAGGCCTTATAGGTCTGAAATGCGCAGAGGGTATACTCGAAAGGGTAGGCTCCGTAACGGTGTGCGACCTTGCGGACAGAGTGCTGTCAAGTATTCTTGACAGCGAGTGCGCAGCGGTTATGCAAAAGCATCTTGAAAAGCACGGCATCACCTTCCTGCTTTCGGACAGCGTGGTGAAGTTTGATAAGAACAAGGCCGTAATGAAAAGCAAAAAGACAGTGGATTTTGATATCCTCGTGCTTGCTGTCGGCGTGCGTGCGGACATTCAGCTCGCAAAGGACGCAGGCTGTGAGACAGACAGAGGCATCGTGATAGATACGAAGATGAAAACGAGCGTTGATGGCATCTATGCCGCAGGTGACTGCGCACAAGGCTTTGACAGCTCAACGGGAACGAACAGAGTGCTCGCTATCCTGCCAAATGCTTATATGCAGGGCTTCTGTGCAGGCGTAAATATGGCCGGCGGCGAAAAGAGCATGACCGATGCGATACCGATGAACTCTATCGGATTTTTCGGTCTGCACTGTGCAAGCGCAGGAGTGTGTCCGTCCGACGGCGAGGGAGAGATATACGAGCAAAGAAGCTGCGGCGGAATTAAACGGCTGTACATAAAAGATGACCGCCTTGCAGGCTATATCATCATCGGCGATGTCACAGGAGCAGGAATTTACACGAGAATTATACGTGAAAAGACGGACCTGTGTTACGTAGATGTTGACAAATTGAAAAAAGATGCTACATTGGCGATGTTTTTGCCCGAAAACCGTAGAAAAATGCTTGGAGGTGTGGTATAATGAATATCAATGCAACAGGTCTTGACTTTATGGACCTTAACGAAGCGCTCCGCCAGAGCAGAGGCAACTGTACTATCACCAACTGCCTCGGACAGAGATTTCTCGCAGCAGGCATTTCGGACAAGACAGTCACCGTCAGCGGTATCCCCGGAAATGCGATGGGTGCTTACCTCAACGGCGCAAAGATAGAGGTCATGGGCAACGCACAGGATGCAGTCGGCGATACGATGAACGACGGAACTATTATTATCCACGGAAACGTCGGCGACGCCGTAGGCTATGCGATGAGAGGCGGACATATCTACGTAAAGGGCAACGCAGGCTACCGTGCAGGTATACATATGAAAGCATATAAGGAAAAACAGCCCGCACTTGTCATCGGCGGAAAGGCAGGAAGCTTTCTCGGCGAGTATCAGGCAGGCGGTACGATAATCGTGCTCGGGCTTGTGGATAACGACAGACCTATCGTGGGCAATTTCCCCTCAACGGGAATGCACGGCGGAAAGATGTTCCTCAGAAGCGACTGCAAGGATATAAAGTTCCCCGGTCAGGTCCACACTCACAGAGCCGACAAGAAGGAGCTTGCGGAGATAGAGCACTATCTGAGGCATTTCTGCACATACTTTGACTGTGACCTTGACGAGCTTATGAGGTCTCCGTTCACCGTTGCGATGCCCGACAGCAACAACCCGTACAGACAGATGTATGTACCCAACTAGAGGCAAGAAGCAAGAGGCAGAAACAAGAGGCAAGAAGCAAGAGGCAGAAGTAAGAGGCAAGAAGCAAGAGGCAAGAAGCAAGAGGCAGAAACAAGAGGCAAGAAGCAAGAGGCAGAAGTAAGAGGCAAGAAGCAAGAGGCAAGAAGCAAGAGGCAGAAGTAAGAGGCAAGAAGCAAGAGGCAGAAGTAAGAGGCAAGAAGCAAGAGGCAAGAGACAGGAATAAAGATTCGAGATTCAGGATGCAAAAGGCAAAAGCCGGAGCATCTTTACCGGAGGACAGATATGAAATATACACCGCAGGAAATAATGCAGTATACCGCAGAGGAAGACGTAAAGTTCATAAGACTTGCATTCTGCGATGTGTACGGCAAACAGAAGAATATCTCTATAATGCCGTCGGAGCTTGGAAGAGCTTTTGAGCAGGGAATAGGATTTGATGCGTCCGCCGTTCGTGGCTTCGGCAACGAGGCACGAAGCGACCTTATGCTTTTCCCCGACCCCGATACGCTCTCGGTCCTGCCGTGGCGCCCCGACCACGGGCGTGTCGTCAGAATGTTCTGCTCGATAAAAAAGCCTGACGGACAGGCTTTTGAGTGCGACACAAGAAGTCTGCTCGTAAAAGCTGTCGAGGATGCAAAAAAACAGGGCATAGAGTTCTCGTTCGGCTCGGCTCTGGAGTTTTACCTTTTCAAGCTCGACGAGAACGATAACCCCACAACGATACCCTATGACAACGCCGGCTATATGGATATCGCCCCCGAGGACAAGGGCGAGAACATCAGAAGGCAGATATGCCTGCACCTCGAGCAGATGGGCATCACCCCCGAAAGCTCCCACCACGAGGAGGGCCCGGGACAGAACAAGATAGATTTCCACTATGCAGACCCGCTTGCCGCTGCGGACAATTCGATGTCCTACAAAACGGTCGTAAAGACTGTCGCACATTCCAACGGGCTTTATGCGGACTTTTCGCCAAAGCCTCTGAAGGACAAGCCGGGCAACGCATTCCACATCAATATATCCGTCAACAGCGACAGACACCACACTATCCTCCCCTCGGTAATTGCGGGCATTATGCAGCAGATAAGAGGTATAAGCGTGTTTCTTGACCCCTGTGACGATTCGTATGCAAGGCTCGGAAAGTTCAAAGCCCCCAGATTTATCTCCTGGTCGGGTGAGAACCGTTCCCAGCTGGTCAGGATACCTGCGGCCAAGGGTGAGTACCGCCGTGCCGAGCTGCGAAGCGCAGACCCCACGGCAAATCCGTACCTTGCATTTACTCTGCTTATATACGCAGGACTTTACGGCATAAACAACAAGCTCTACCTTCCGCCTGTTGCCGACTTTGACCTGTTCAAAGCCGACGAGAGCGTGACTAAGGATTTCCAGACCCTGCCCGACAAGCTTTCGCAGGCAAAGCAGCTTGCGCTCGAAAGTGAGTTTGTCAAGCAGCATCTGCCGCAAAGGCTCATCGACATCTATTGCAAATAGGAGGTGTCTGGCTTGGACGGGATACGCTATATCCGCACCGACGGAACGAATAAGGATTTTGCGGAGTTCTACCGGTTGACCGAGGAGTTTTACAGCAGCCTTGTCGGCGGCGAGAAAAACCGAAAGGGCTTTGTGCCTTTCAACGCTTCGGCGATGATACCCGATGTGATAATTGCTTATGACGGGCAGAAAGCCGTGGCGTGTGCGGGCTTGAAAAAATACGATGAGACAAGCACCGAGATAAAGCGTGTCTGGGTGCAGCCCGAATACCGGGGCAGGCATATCGCATCAGAGCTTATGAGTATGGTTGAACACACCGCAAGGGAGCAGGGCTTTGAAAGGCTCATACTCCAGACAAGACCGCAGATGACCGAAGCCGTTAAAATGTACGAAAAACGTGGCTATATACTTATCCCGAACTATCCGCCCTATGATTCGCTCAAGGGCGCTGTGTGCTATGCAAAGGAGCTGTGACCTCCTGCTTGCACCTATATCTTACTTTTGAAAGGGGTGACCGCCTTGCAGCTGAAAGAACGAAGATACAGTGTGCTTACCGTCTCGTCGCAGCCCAAATTCAATCAGGCTCTGAACGAGCTGATGAACGACGGACGCAAATACGACAGCGAGCTCGAAACGACCGTGAATGCTGCAAAAAGACGGCTGCTGGACAAAAGCTACGATATAATAATCATCAACGTCCCGCTGCCCGATGACGACGGCATTAGCCTTGCGATAGACCGCAGTGCGGGAATGGCAAGCGCAGTCCTGCTGCTGGTCAAAGGCGAGTATTATTCCGACGTGTTCGATAGGGTGTGCCCTTATGGAGTGTTCACACTGCCAAAGCCGTCGCCCAGGCAAATGGTATCGCAGGCGTTCGACTGGCTGGAAAGCACAAGGGAAAGGCTCAGAAAGCTGGAGAAAAGGTCTGTGTCGCTTGAGGATAAGATGCAGGAGATACGTCTTGTGAACCGGGCAAAGTGGCTGCTAATAACGCAAAAGGGAATGACAGAGGAGCAGGCACATAAGGCTATCGAAAAGCTCGCAATGGACAGCTGCATCACCAAATCCGCCGCAGCAACGCAGATAATCGATCTGAGCGATAACGGGACAGCATAACCTTCCCCAAAAAACAAAATGACCCCTCAGAGCTTTCACACCTTTTCGTGTCTGCTCTGAGGGGTCTGTTCATATCATATCGTTTGGGAAATGCGCAGCTTTATCAGCCGAACACCTTGTTCCTTCCGCTGTCCTTTGCGGTGAACAGATTGTCGTCAGCTACGTTGATGTTTTCCTCTATCGTCTTGGAACGGTCGTACAGGCAGCAGCCTATGCTCATCGTTACCTTGATAGGAAGAACGCTTACTGTAACTGAGCTGTCCTTGACATCGAGCCTTATTTCATCAGCAATCTTCTTGCACTCCTCAAGGTCGGTCGCAGGCATTACCATAACGAACTCGTCTCCGCCCCAGCGGTAAACACTGTCGTTATCACGGCAATGCTGTGCAAGGATACCTGCAACGTTCTGAAGGATAGCGTCGCCTGCCTTGTGACCGTAGTTGTCGTTTATCTTCTTGTATCTGTCAAGGTCGCAGATGAATATGCTGAACGGGCTTCTCATATTCGGATCGAGATACTCCGAATACTTGTGCATAAAGTCGTGATAAAGTCCCTTGCGGTTTTTAAGACCTGTGAGGGTGTCTATCTGTGAATCCTCAAAGAAAGTCTCCGACTCAAGAGTAACGCCGCAGATAAATGCCGCAAGCGACAGCTTCTTAACGTCCTCTACCTCGTCAAAGCCGTTCTCACCCATTTTGTTTATGATCTGGAATGCGCCGATATAATCGCCGTTGATATCCGCAACCGGCATAACAAGTACAGAGAAGGTGATGTAGCCTGTCTGCTTGTCTATATCCGAGTTGAAATCGGGATCGCTGTAAGGATTGTTGGTGACGATAACTCTCTTTTCTTTGAGAGCCTTTCCAACAAGACCTGCATCTTCGGGTATAACTATCCTGTTTACCTTGGTCGCAGAGGTAGTCCAAAGCTCGTGGTTCTCCTTATCCCACTTCCAGAAGCTCGCTCTGTCAGCGCCTACGAGCGTTCTGCCAAGATCGGTCAGCAGCGTGAAAGCCTCCTGGTGACCTTCCTCGGTCGGCTTTGAGCACATGCCCGCATAGAGCTTTTCACCGATGTCATATACCTCGTCAAGCAATTCTTTTTCGTTTTGATAATCCATAATGTGACCTCCTGTATAATATGTTGTGCGGCTGAATCTCGAGCCGGTTCTTACTATGTTTATTCAAAAAGCGGTGCAAGCTGCGCACCGAGACTCTTTGCTGCCTGTTCAATGGCTTTTTCGTCGTCAAGGTGCATAAAATACACCTTCATTTTTTTATCTTTCATTTTCTCCAGCTGTGCTTGGATATCCTCTATGTAAAGATGCACCGGTGATCTGTAGACTGACACTTCGGTATAAAGATAACAGCCCTGCGTCATATAGGGTATGAACGGATCAAGCGTGCAGGTATCTCCCGTATAGACGATGCGTTCACCGTCAAGCGACAGCACCCAGCCAAAGCATTTGCCTTGCAGCTGTTCGGAATGCTCGGTGGGCACAGGGCATTCTATCCAGTCAAGACCGGCATCAGCGGCAGTTACTATCTCGTAACTCCCTTTTTCGCAGCCGTCCAGCGTATCGGTTAGCAGATACAGATCCTTTGCGACCTGTTCGCTCGGTGCGACAACGAGAACGGGGATATGCAGGACATAACAGCAATAGTGTATCATCATACCCAGCCCACCGACATGATCGGAATGGGTGTGGGTTATGACCGTTACGATCCTGCTGACATTTTCGCCGCCAAGCGTCCGCAGACCGACCTTGCATATCTTATGCACGGCTGACATAGGGCAGTCGATAAGCACGAGGTCGCCGTCCTTTACAAAAAAGGCGCAGTTGTTGTCGGGGAAAAAAGCGGAACCTCTGCCCAAAAATCTTAACAAGGCATACACCTCCCGTAAACAAAAAGCTTAACTATCGGTAATTATACCACAATTCGCTCAATTTTTCAATGATTTTTGATATATTTATAAGATTTATATAAGAAATTTAGTCAAAGCGTACAACAGATGATTTATCACCTGTGCTCGTGGTATGCTTTATCGGTATTGACGCTCCATATCGGCGCTTTATCTCTGCTGCCCTGTTTTATTGCCTGCGCAGCGAGGATAGCGGTCATCATCGAATGGTCCATATTGTTGTAGCGGTGCTGACCGTTGCGCCCGACGCACCAGAGATTATCAAAGCCGTCGAGATAGTTTTTTATGGTGTCCAGGCGTGGATATGTGCCGAAGTATGCAGGGTAGGCTTTTTCAACGTGTTCGGCGTGATGACCGAGCACCTTCGGGCTTTTGAGCACGCCTATCCTGCAAAGCTCACCGAGAACGAGCGAAAGCAGCTGCTTCTCGCTCATTTCCCAGATCTCATCGCCCTTTGAACAGAAGTATTCAAGCCCGAGCCAGACCGTCCTTTGCGGGTCCTTAACGATATACGGCGACCAGTTGTTGAATATCTGTATCCGTCCGAGCTTTACACGGCGGTCCTGAACGTAGATCCACACATCGGGCAGGATATTTCCCAAAGTTGGCTTTGCACTGCGGTTTTTAAGCTCTATCCTGTCAACGAGCAGTCCGAGCACAACAAGCTCACGGTACGGCAGACCGTTTGCCGTTGAGCGTATGCTTTCGGGGGAGGGCAGAGCGTTTACAAGCTCGCTCAGCGGCATCGACGATATAAACTCGTCTGCGGCATACGCCCTGTCACCGCACACAGCATGGGTCAAACGCCCGTTTTCGGTGCGAAATCCCGTGACACGGCTGTCGGCTACGATGCGTCCGCCCATTTCCCGTATCCTTTGAGCGACAGCTTCCCACAGCTGTCCCGAGCCGAGCTTGGGGTACCAGAACTGTTCTATCAGTGAGGTCTCCGTATTTTCAGCACTTTTTGTCCCTGTCAGCTTTCGCAGCATATCCTTGGCGACCGTTGTGATGCTGATACCCTTGACACGCTGGACGCCCCAATCGGCGGAAATGCAGCGTGGGTGCTTTCCCCACAGCTTTTGCGTGTAGCTTTCAAAGAACATACTGTACAGCACACGCCCGAATCGGTTGATATAGAAGTTTTCAAGGTTCGTTTCGGGCAGCTTTGTGACGCTGCAATAAAGATAGCTCCCTATGACCTTTGCTGCGGTAAGCGGGTCAAAGCTTGCGAGCATACCGAGGCTGAATTTCAGCGGATAATCGAACATTCTGCGCTTGTAATAGATATGCGAGGAGCGCTCACGGATAAGCAGAACGCTGTCGGTTCGCTCGGGGTCGGCGCCGCCTTTTGGATAACGCTTTTTTCTGCCCGTGAGCTTGTCGTCGAGCGACGGCGCACCCTGCAGTGGCATTATCTGCTTCCACCACTGTGCTATGCGCTCGTCCTTTGAAAACAGACGGTGACCGCCAAGGTCCATACGGCAGCCGCCGTGCTGCACGCTTGTACATATACCGCCGATACGGTCGGACGCTTCGAGCACGGTGACGCTGTATCCTGCTTTGAGCAGTTCATATGCGGCGGTCAGCCCAGCGGGACCTGCGCCGATAACAACAATCTTTTTCAATGTGTTTTCTCCGTTGATGTCAGTTTTTTATCTTTCGGCCCTGCTTCTTGTCCGAGCCGTTCACACGGTAGTACATAAGCCCCGTCAGCGCCATTATGCTCGGCATAAGGGCACGGTAGGTAAAGTAATTGTGCAGATAGGAGTGGTTCATCAGCACGCCGAACCGAAGCAGCGGCAGGCAGGCTATTATTATCATAGTCGGCTTTGAAAGGCTGTGGAGCTTTGTATCTCTGCGCTTTAGGAAAATGCAGACCGCTGCGAACAAAGCGAGCCATATTGCGATAGCTGCCACGTTTATTTTGCTGCTGACAGGGGAGAGCATCGAGAGGTTCGCACCGAACGAGGAGAAAAACAGCTCGACCGGCGAGGCAATGTCGTCGCCCATACCGCTTATTCTCTGTGCCGCAGCGGAAACGGCTATATCCGACACGTTCCTGCCCAGCACCGCCGAGGCTGCGACCCACTTTGCCGCAAAAGTGAGCAGGTACGCACCGCCCCATGCCGCACCGCAGGCAGCGGCTGTGATAAGGCTTTTTTTGTTGTCGGCCTTTTCACCCTTTTGTGCGGTGATAAAGAACGCTATTGTAAGCGGCACGAGAAGCGTCAGCGTTTCTGCGGTAAGAAAGTCCGCAAAGGCTGTGAGAGTGCCTGTGCCGGCGGATATGACCGCAAGCATCCGTGCGTTCTGCGCAAAGCGGATAAACAGCGGCATAACGGCGAGCATTACAATAAACACCGTCATATATTCAAGCGATGTGAATACGAACCATATCTGCACGAGTATTGCCGATACCGCAAGTATCACGCAGGCGGCGATGTTCTTTCTGCGTATCAGCAAAAAACAGTCAAGAACGAGCAAAAGCGATATGATAACGCTGCATATGATGCGTATGCCGTTTATGTCTGTTATGGCAAGCAGGGGGCGTATCAGCACCAGAGAGCCGTGCCAGTAACGGGTGTAGTCGGTATTGGCATCTCTGCCCGTGAGCGTCGCCTGTATCCCGACTGCGGGACCGAAACCGTCGTCGTAATACTTTGTGTCAAGCGCACTGCGAAACACATCGTCCGAAGACATATTCGCCGCAACACCTAAAAGCACAGCGTCGGCGTAGTTGTCCTGTATGCTGTGGTATGTGCTGCCCAGAGTCGTACCGTGCGGAGACTGCGAGGCGAGCTTTTTGCTGCTTTGCATAAGGTTGTCTTTTATGCTGCTGCTCGGTACTGCGGCTGCGGCGCACAGCAGCCCGAAAGCCACAGCGAGCACCGCTGCCCAGCAGAGCAGGCACACAAGTATCGTGCGGACGTTTTTCTTCATTTTTTCTTCTCCGTTCAAAACACAGGGAAGAATACAGCCGGGCTGTATTCTTCCCTTTTAGTTAGTAGTCGTCGATGTTAGGATCTTTCAGGAGATCCAATCTGACCTTTGTTACCTTGACGTTGTTCGTTTTATCCTGCATAAGCGTATACAGCGTGCTGTACGAAACATTGCTGCCAAAGTTGGTCTCAAATGTGCAGGCATTCAGAGGTATACCGTTGACAGTGCCGTTGCCCGAGCTGTCGCATATCGCAGTGCTGAGGTATGCGCCCTCTCCGGAAACGAAATAGTAACTGCCGTCCGTATCACGGAACATCGTGCATTCTGCTGATGTTTCCAGTACGTCGTTTACATACTCTTCAAAAGGAGAATTGCTGTAGCGCAGCAGCAGATAGATGTTTTCATTTGAATCGTTTGAAAGTGTCGCACTGTCTGTGGGCTCGGTGCTGGTCGCTTTCATTCCCGATGTGGACTGGAACCAGCCCTCGTTATAATCACCCGATGTTACATAGTCGGGAAGTACAAACTTGCTTCCGGCTACCTGCTCTTCGGAAGGAGTCATTGAGCTGTCGGGCGAATTTCCGCGCATATCGTATAGAGATACGTGTGTATGCTTGCCGTAGATGGCTTGTGAGTCACAGTCCTCTTCGACGTTGGTGTAGTCTGTCCAGCCGCCGAAGTAAAGTGTCCCGTCTGAGGTATTGACAGTCTCCGGAACAGTCGGAGGTGTGCCGCTGCCGCCTTTTTCTACGATCTGCTTTTTCACCACGGTCTTGCTGTAGTCAAGGAACCTGATAAGAACGCCACGCTTGTAAACAGCGGTAACGTCGAGGTCTTTCTCGACCTTGCTGAAGCTTGTATCCCATTTGTCAAATACCCACGAGATACCGTCGCCGTCCGTGTAGCTCTCGGGGTCTGTTGGCTTAGTTGCCGACTGGCCCTTTTCAACGGTCTGTGCCGAGCCGTATTTAACGCCGCCGTGTGTGTAGAACTGAACGGTGTAACGTGCTCTTGCCTTGTATTCAGCCGTTACGTCGAGGTCTTTCTGAACGTCGGTGAAATCTGTATCCCACTTGTCAAACTCCATCGTCCAGCCGTCATCGTCGGTGTAGCTGCTTGGGTTTGTTGGCTTGGTTGCCGACTTGCCCTTTTCGACGGTCTGTGCCGAGCCGTACTTAACGCCGCCGTGTGTGTAGAACTGAACGGTGTAACGTGCTCTTGCCTTGTATTCAGCCGTTACGTCGAGATTCTTCTGAACGTTGGTGAAATCTGTATCCCACTTGTCGAATTCCATCGTCCAGCCGTCATCGTCGGTGTAGCTGCTTGGGCTTGCAGGCTTTGTTGCCGACTTGCCCTTTTCGACGGTCTGTGCCGAGCCGTACTTAACGCCGCCGTGTGTGTAGAACTGAACTGTGTAACGTGCTCTTGCCTTGTATACGGCTGTTACTTTGAGGTCTTTCTGAACATTGGTGAAATCTGTATCCCACTTGTCGAATTCCATCGTCCAGCCGTCATCGTCGGTGTAGCTGCTTGGGTTTGCAGGCTTAGTTGCCGACTTGCCCTTTTCGACGGTCTGCGCCGAGCCGTACTTAACGCCGCCGTGCGTGTAGAACTGAACTGTGTAACGTGCTCTTGCCTTGTATACTGCCGTTACTTTGAGGTCTTTCTGAACGTTGGTGAAATCTGTATCCCACTTGTCAAACTCCATTGTCCAGCCGTCATCGTCGGTGTAGCTCTCGGGGTCAGCAGGCTTTGTTGCCGATTTGCCCTGCTCGACCTCCTGTGTGCTTAGCTTCTCTCCGTTATGACCGTAGAAGGTAACGGTATAGACGGCAGCCGCCTTATATACCGGCTTTACGGAGGTATCTGCCTGGATATTGCTGAAATCGGTGTCCCAGCCGTCAAATACCATAGTCCTGCCTGTTGAGCTGTTAACATATGTCTTTGTATAGTCTTCCGGCTCAGATGCGCCGTTATCTTTTTCGACAGTCTGCGTTGAAAGTACGCTGCCGTTGTAGTCGTAGAAGGTGACTGTGAAGCGCTGCTTTGCCTTGTAGACCGGCTTTATCGTAAGATCGCTCTGTACGTTCGTATAGTCCTTATCCCAGCCGTCGAACAGCATAGTCCAGCCGCCGGAGGTATAGCTTTGAGTGATGTTGCTCGGAGCCTGTGCGCTTTTGCCCTTCTTTACTGTCTGTGAAGATATCACATTACCGCTGCGGTCAACGAACTTTACGGTGAACAGATCCTCAGCGGGCGGGACGTTCTCTGAGGTCGTTGTATCGGTAGTCTCGGAGGTCACAGGCGTTGTGCCGGTAGAGCTCTGAGTCGAGGTCGTTTCCGACGTAGTCGTTGTAACAGCCGAGCTTTGGGTCGTAGTCGTCTCCGGCGGAACGGTAGTTTCTGTCAGAGTAGTCGTAGTTTCTTTCGGAGTTGTAGTCGTTTCTTCGCCCGTTGTAGTAGTTTCTTCGGGCGTCGTGGTAGTTTCTTCCGGCGTTGTGGTCGTTTCTTCTTCGGTCGTTGTCGTGGTCTCCCCGGTCGTGACCGTAGTTGTCGTTGTTTCGTTCGGGTCGCCGCCGCCCTTTGTCATAGCGTCAATGACCTTTTGCAGGACCTCGGGGGACAGCTTCAGCTCGTTGCCCTTGTCGGTATCGAATACCTCTTTGAGTGTTTCGTAGGGGATATCCTCGTAATTGAAGTCCATGATCGGGCTTTTCCCCTCGGGGACAGGATCAAGCTCGCCCTTTTCGTTCTGATATACAAAGAACGATGTTCCGTCTTCGGACGGGTCCTTGCTGCTGTTGTGGACAGTCTTTATCTTTATGCACTTGTCCTTGGAAACAGAGGCGGTTTTGTTGGTGTCGTTACCGTTTTCGTCAAGCAGCGTCACCTTGACCGTGCCCTCAAAGGCATACAGGGTTATTATGTAGTCGTCGCCCACTTTTTCGACAAATACACGGAAGCTGGTGCCGTGTACCGCCATGCTCGCTTTGGGAGCCGATACCACATAAGATGAATCTGACGACAGCGGTTTTGTTATCTCGTTGAGAACGCTGCCGCTTTTGAGGATTATCTTTGTTCTGTTGTCGTTCTTATCGCCCGACGCTTCAAGCTCAAGCTTGGTCTCAGGCTCCATAAACATATACTTTGTATTGTCAAGGCTTATGCGCATAGTGCTGTCCTTATAGGTGCACACGCTGTCGCCGCTTTCAAGGTTCATGCCGACGTACGGCTTTATATCGCCCACATCAGGACGGGTGACTATAGATGTTCCGGTCTTTTCAAACACCTTGATAACACGGTATTCCTCATCGCTTTTGCGTGTGAGAAAAAAAGCCGTGGTGGCAGCAGCTGCTGCGGTCACACCTGCGGCTATACCTATAAACAGCTTGCTGTGTAATAAAGCTGATAATTTCATTTTTTTCTTCACGACCCTTTTTATCGTATCAAACATAAAACGTTGTGGCTGCCGCTTCCTGCCGAACAGCCGCTTATAAAATAATAGTATCACAATCTTGCACTTTTGTCAATATATTTTACTCTTGGATAGTGACAAATCGGATTTTTTATGTTATAATAACAGGTAAATATAAAAAGCCGTATACAAGAGGTGTATGTCAATGAAAAACAAGACGTTCGGCAGCCGCAGGAAGCTGCTTGTCATGGTGTGCGAAACTGTCGTGATAATGCTTGCGGTGTTCGCACTGTGCTGGTTCGATTTTTTCGGAAAGTTTGAGAAGCTGCTTACGGACAGACTCTACCAAAGCCCCCGAGGCATCAACAACAAGATAAAGATAATCGCTATCGACAACAAGACGCTGCGAGAGCTTGGCGCTATGGGAACGTGGTCCCGACAGGTGTATGCAGACGTTATAAACGCCCTGGGCGACTATCCCGACGTTATCGTAATGGACCTTATCCTTTCGAGCAAAATGGACGAAAAGGGCGACAATGCGCTGAAAGAAGCGTGCGAAAAGAACAAGAACGTCGTTGCGGGCTCTTATATCAACTACAACAGCGTTATGCGCACGGGCAACGACGGACAGATGTACGTTGACAACTTCAATATCGAGGCGATAGACCGACCGATAATGAACGATGTCTGTCAGACGGGCTTTGTTAATGCGCTCCCCGACACCGACGGCGTGCTGCGCTCGGCTCTGCTGACTTGCAGCTATCAGGGGCGCACACAGTACAGCCTGTCTTATCAGGCGTACAAGATGTACTGCGAAAAGCGTGGTATAAGCGAGAACAGCCCCGCACTCGAAAACGGGCGAATGAACATACAGTACGCCGGAAAGCCGGGCAACTATGAGATAGTTTCGCTCAGCAGCGTGCTTTCGGGAGAGGTCGATCCCAAGGTGTTCAGCGGGTGCATAGTTATTATGGGCGCCTATGCGACAGGTCTGTACGACCAGTATGCCGTGCCCAACAGCTCCGAGCTTATGTTCGGGTGCGAGATACACGCCAATATCATGCAGTCGCTTATGGACGGCAAATACCCGACGAGCGTGGACAGACTGCTGATATCGCTTGCGTATGCGTTTATGCTCGGCGTGATATTCATAGTGTTCAGAAAAGTAAAGCCCGGCTGGGCAATAGCCCTTGCGGCTGCGCTGATAGCAGGCTTCACCTTTACGGCGGTAATGCTAAACAACACGGGTACGATACTTCCGTTCGTGTACTTCCCGCTGTGTGTGCTGGCGGTCTGTGCGCTGTGCATCGTCCACAGCTATCTGTCGGCATCTGCGGAGAGAAAGAAGATATCGGACACATTCAAAAAGTATGTAGCACCGCAGGTGGTAGAGGAGATAACCAAGTCGGGCGGGTATAATATCACGCTCGGCGGCGAAAGCAGAGAAGTCGCTGTGCTGTTTGTGGATATAAGAGGCTTTACGCCTATGTCGGAGAACCTCCAGCCTGAACAGGTCGTCGATATCCTCAACAGCTATCTTGAGCTGACGACAAACTCTATCTTCAATAACGGCGGTACGCTGGATAAGTTTATCGGCGATGCGACTATGGCGGTGTTCAATGCACCGTTCGACCTCGACGACTACATTTTCAAAGCCTGCAAAACTGCGCTTGATATCGTTGCGGGAGGCGACGCTATCGAGAGCAAGTTCCTCGAAAAGTACGGGCGCTCGGTAGGCTTCGGCGTGGGCGTGAACTGCGGCAGGGCTGTCGTCGGAAATATAGGCTGTTCATTCAGAATGGACTATACGGCTATCGGTGATACCGTAAACACGGCGGCAAGGCTTGAAGCAAACGCAAAACGAGGACAGGTCCTCATCAGCCAGGAAGTCTACGATAAGGTAAAGGACAGAGTGACTGTCGAGCCTATCGGCACTATCCCGCTCAAAGGTAAATCAAAGGAAGTGTTCGTGTACTCGCTGACGGGCCTTAAAGACAGTGTCGAGGCGCAAAAGGAAGAATGAAATACAGTGCCTGTGTTTGTGCATTGCGTACAAATGCAGGCGCTTTTTGTATGCATTTTTGCTTTTGTAAAAATGTTCGGAATATATCAAAACCACTTGATAATCCTCTGCTGATTTGTTATAATGTGAGCAAGCAAACTTAGAAAGCGAAAGGGAGGATGAAAATGCGCAGCGATGTTGACCGCAGCTATCAGGAGTACATATTCAATAATATCGTAGATGCTATCTGCGTTACGAATAAACAGGGCGTGCTGCTTTTCACCAACCCCGCAGCCGAAAAGCTGCTTGGCATCAGCGCCGCCGATACCGAGCAGAGGATATGGGAGGCTATCCCGTTCGTCGAAACAAACGACGATCTTATCCAGATGTTCATTGATTCCATAACATCCAAGGAAACGCTGCGTCAGGCGTTCGTCGATTACGAAAACCCGCAGCATAAGCGCTTCAAGCTTCGTGTCTGTATGATGTATACCAAGGAGAACAACGAGCAGTTCGTCATCATCATAAGTGACCTTACCGAGCTCGCCAAGGTCAATTCCGCATTGGAGAGATATACCTCTCCCGAGATAGCAAACTATGTCCTTCATTCCGAACAGGGCGAGATGCTCGGCGGCGATTCACGCCTTGTCACGACACTTATGAGCGACCTGCGTGGCTTTACCGCAATGTCCACCAAGCTCACGCCCAACCAGCTCATCACCGTGCTCAATAAGTATTTTGAAAAGCTGGTGTCCGTCATCGAGGAAAATCACGGAACAGTCGTCGGATTTCAGGGCGACGGTATGCTCGTGCTTTTCGGCGCACCCGAGAACGACCTCGACCACGCTGCCCACGCCGTGGAGTGTGCGATAGAGATGCAAAATGCTATGCCCGCCGTCAATGAGGTCAATCTCAGAGAGGGAATGCCCGAGCTTGAAATGGGTATCGGCATTAATTCGGGTATTGCCGTTGTCGGAAATATCGGCTCGTCTCAGCGTATGAGCTACGGCTGTATCGGCGAGACGGTCAACCTCACCGGCAGGGTAGAAGCGCTCACCGTCGGCGGTCAGGTCTTTGTCACCGAGCATACCGCAAAGCTGCTGCCCGGAAAGCTTGTCGTGGCAGGGGAGCAGAGCTTTATGCCAAAGGGCGCAAAAGAGCCGCTGCGTATTTTCAACGTCGAGGGTATCGGCGATAAATACCGCCTGTGTACCGCCGACAGCGTTATCCACTGGGAAGATGCCGCAGTTCACGGGCTTGTCACGCTCTATACGCTGAAGGGCAAAACTGTCGATGATACCGGGTATCCTGTAAAGGTGCTGAAGTTTTCAAAGGACAGGCGCTATGCGCTCATCTCCACGCAGATAAAACTTCATTCCTCGCAGAATATAATGTTCGATATCGGCGAGGACCTCTATGCCAAGGTAATGGGTCATACCGGCAAGGACAGCATAGTCTGCTTCACCGCCCGTCCCGACAGCTTCACCGCCTGGGTCGAAAAGCTTATGGGCAAATAAGCATAACGGGTGAAGCGCACCATTTTGTGCGTACAGCACAAAAAGCCCCTATGGTAAACTGAATTAAGCAACGAACCGGCTTCGCAACTCAAGCGGAGTCAGTTTTGTTTTTATCGGATATGCCGGTGATCGTAAATATAGATGTGATCATCAATGAGTTGTTTCGCTTCGGCGTCGGATATATGTACGTTTTGAACAAAACTTTAACAACGCTTGATTTGTAAAATGTTAAAATTATATATAATAAGTGTTGACTTTTGTGTGAATTCGTGATATAGTTGTAACAAGGCTTTTTGATGAATGTCAAGCGATTATGGCAAGTCGGAGCAAAAGGAAAGGCAATACTATGATGAACAAGCTTGAAAAAGCAATAATATACGCAACGGTCATGCATCAGGGCATGGTACGCAAATTCAGCGGTATCCCGTTTATCCTGCATCCGATGGAGGTCGCACAGATACTTTCGACCATGACCGATGACGAGGAAATAATCACAGCAGGTATACTTCACGATATCGTCGAGGACACCGACGGAACGCTTGAGGAGATACAAAAGCGTTTCGGTGAAAGGGTAGCGCTGCTCGTATCGTCCGAATCGGAGAACGAGTATCCCGACGAGGAGCGAAGTGCAACTTGGAAACGACGCAAGGAGGAGTCTCTGCTGGTGCTGAAAAACAGCACCGACATCGGCGTTAAGATGCTGTGGCTTGCGGACAAGCTCGCAAACATCAGATCGCTTGCGGGCGAGTATTCCGAGAAAGGCGAGGCGATATGGCAGACGCTCCACCAGAACGACCCCGAGATGCAGCACTGGTACTATCAGAGCGTTGCGGAGATGGTCGAGCTTTCGCTCAATAAAACAGGAGCGTTCAAGGAGTTTATCAAGCATATCAATTTTATCTGGCCGGGTTCTTTCGACAGTGAAAAGGCACGGTACAAAAAGTACAAAGAGGTCAGCATCGACGGCTGCAAGCAGCTCGGACACGGTGCAAAGGGCGAGGTCTACCGCTACAACGACGAGCTTGTGATCAAGGTGTTCAATCAGAACAACACCTATCACGATGTCGAGCAGGAGATAGACCTGAGCAGAAAGGCTTTCATTCTCGGTATCCCGACGGCTATCTCGTTCGGTATAGTCTCTGTCGGCGACAGGTACGGCGCTATGTTTGAACTGGTCGATTCGGAGCCTGTTTCGAGCTTTATCGCACGCTCACCCGGACAGGTCGAAACATACGCAAAGATAATGGCTGACCTTGCCTGCCTGATACAGTCGATAACGGTCGGCGAGGAGGACGGCTTCCCGAAGGTCACAAAAAGACTGCATAAGTATATCGACGGCGGCATTGCACTTGAAAACGAACAGCTTGCGCAAAGGTGCCGACAGCTCATTGACACTCTCCCCGAAACAGATAATCTCGTTCACGGCGATTTTCATACGGGCAATGTCTTTTTGCAGGATTCCGAGCCGCTTCTGATAGATATGGACAGAGTTTCGACGGGCAGCCCGCTTGCAGAGATAGCTGACCTTTACTATTTCTATGTTGTGCTCGGTGAGGACGATCCGGGCGTTGTCGAAGATTTCATGGGCTTTTCCTACGAGACATCCAAGAGGTTCTTCGGCTTTTTCCTGAAATACTATCTGGGTACGCAGGATGAAAGCATACAGAAAGATGTTGTCGAAAAAGCCTCGCTCATCTGTTATATAAGGCTGCTTTGCAAGCTGCACAAAAAAGGCGTGCCCGGCGGTGAGGACAGAAAGACCGCAGACCGCTGCATTGAAAAGATAGAGCAGCTTACAGGCAAGCTGAACACACTCGGCTTCTGACGAAGTAACTTTGCCGCAGAAAATGCGGCTTGAATAAAAACAAGGAGGATCTGTTTATGAAGATCACAACATTCAACCCCATGATACTTACAGCAAGCGCAGAGGAAAACATCAGGCTTTTTGAGGAACTCGGCTTTGAAAAGCGCCACGCTCCGACCGTCGATATCGGAACGGGTACGGTGACCTGTACCAGAATGAAGAACGCTGACGGTTACTGCATAGATATTGCCGACTTGAAGAATATGCCGCAGGATATGACCATTATCCGTATGAATGTGGATAATTTCGAGGAGGCTTACGAATTTCTCAAATCAAAGGGCTTTACCAACACAAGAGGTGACAGCACAGTAGATACAAAGACCAACAAGTCGTGCATGATGAAATCGCCTTCGGGCTTTGCATTCGACCTTTGCCAGCATATCAAGGAATGAGAAAGCGAGAAAAACAAGATGAAGATAACGACTTTCAATCCGCAGATCATAACCAATGATGCACAGCCGCTTGTAAAGCTCTTTGAGGAGCTTGGCTTTGAGAAAAGACATAGCCCCAAGGGGATAGGTGAACTTGATGTTACGGGTATCCGCATGAAGGATAATAACGGATTTGCTGTTGATATTTCCGTTCCGAATGCTGATTTGCCGCAGGATATCGCCTCTATCCGTATGAATGTGGATAACTTTGAACAAGCCTATGATCTGCTCGTTTCACACGGCTTCAGGAATTACTACGGAGATCATATCGTACAGAGGGACAGTTCAAAGTCTGCACTGATGATAGCCCCCTCAGGCTTCTCGATCAATCTTGTACAGCACATCAAGGATAATAAATGACATACCTTTATATACAGTGTGCGATCAAAAGCATCTGTGTTTGTATCAAGTGTACAAATGCGGGTGCTTTTTTGCGCCGGAAATTTTTTCGGCTTTTTGAAAAAAGGCTGATCTTCGTCATACGCTCCAATAATTAGTTAATTAAATGAAATAATATCACATTAGGTTGACATTTAGTTTGATTTGTGCTAATATATAGTCAGATTTATTGTAAACTTTACATAAAAAAGGTCGAAAGGCTATGCAATATCTGTGCAATTCTACTGTGCAAGGCGTAGCTGCTGCCTTTTTTTGCTGTTGAAAATTGTTAGTTTTAGCGTGCTCTATGGTGTATTTTGCAGGGTGCGTTTGTTATTAAAATAACAAGGAGGTAAAAAATGAAAGTTAAAAATTCTTGGAAGCGTGTAATTGCGGGTATGCTGGCTGTGCTTGTAATGGCGGCAACAGTACCTGCGGGCACTGATTTCGGCGGCTATTTCGGCGGTACGGACATTGTAGCAAGTGCTGATACATCAGAACAATCCGAAACCTTTGCTACAAATCAGGGTAAAAACACCTACACCGGTACAAATGTTACTATCACCGCCGATGAAAAAGGCGATGAAGATGGTATGTATTTGTCTACCACTAAAAGTGCAACTATTAGTGTCGCAGCCGGGTATCAAATAACTAGAGTTGAGTTTACAAAAGGTGCTGGTGATATCAATAGCTTTAGCTCAGCAGGCAAAGTAACCTATTCCGGCAATGTTGCCACAGTAAGTGATGTAAACGCACAAAGCCTGACTGTTAAAGGATCACAGCTTGTACAGATCGCACAAGTAAAGGTATACTATGAAGTTTCGGCAGAAAAATCCGAAACCTTTGCTACAGATCAGTCTAAAAACACCTACAACGGTACAAATGTTACTATCACCGCCGAAGGTCCTGGCGATGAAGGTGGTATGTATTTGTCTACCACTAAAAGTGCAACTATTAGTGTCGCAGCTGGGTATCAAATAACTAAAGTGGAGTTTACAAAAGGTGCTGGTGATATCAAAAGCTTTAGCTCAGCAGCAGGTACTATAACCACTTCCGGCAATGTTGCCACAGTAAGTGATGTAAACGCACAAAGCCTGACTGTTAAAGGATCACAGCTTGTACAGATCGCACAAGTAAAGGTATACTATACTGAAAAAACCGAATGGGCTGTAGGCGATAATATTAACCTTAACGGCAAATGGTTCTTCTACAACGATAATGATACTATCCGAGTTCACGGCAGAAATTCTTCTGCTGTTGTTCCTACGCCATTTTATGATGAATCTAATAGTCAGTGGGTATTTGGAAACTCTATCTCCGCAGATCAGTATAGTCCAGAGCCGTCAGGTATTATATACAATAATGAACATGAAGCTGGCTTATTTATCAAAAAGCCAAGCGGCAAACCATCGGCTGTCATTCCTTCCGGTTTTAAGATCAAGAGCGGTTCCGGCACACAGGCTGATCCGTACTCCTTTGAGCTTGTTTATCCTATTCAGACTGTTTCGAGCAACAAGCCAATCGTTGTAAAAGCAGGGGATGATTTTAAGGTTGACGGAAGTGTTTCGGATGTAAAAATTGGTAATGAAGATCCATATTCAATTAGCGGCGGTGTTGCTTCAGGCACTGTATTTACAGTAAGTGAAGATACAAACGGCTTATCAGTTGCTGTAAATGATAATGAATGCACTTTGCCATTCTCTGTCAACTCGGCTAAGACTTATCTTGTGTATTATTACTACGGCAAGCTCGCCTTTATCGAGAACAAGGTTTACAACAGCGAATTAGATTCATACGATCTTAACATCGGTGATGTTCTTGCTCCGGGGGCATCGTTCGATAGCGTCGGAACTTTTTGTTTCCAGGAAGGCAATGGTAGTTACCAAGAATATGGTTATGGTGTTAAATTTAGTGTAGCTGCAGGCGGCTTAAAGCAAGGCGGAACAATTAAAAATAACTTTGCAGATAATAAAAACGCATTTGTGTATGACCATGTGGATAGTGATAATGACAAGCAGTACTTCAACCAGACCCACGTCGACCTCGGACCGGTAGTAACGACCGCACCGACAGCAAAAGAAAACCTTAAATACAACGGCAACGAGCAGACGCTTGTCAACGAAGGTACGGCCGAGGGCGGCACGCTGGAGTATGGGCTTGCTGAACCTGTCGATGTGATCGGAAAGGGAGGAAAATACGTATTATCAGGCGATGATTTGACAATTGGTAAAATAATTAAGCCGAGTGACGATGAAGGTTTCTTATTCCCGACTGGAAAAAAAGTTAAATTATCAAATGACAATGCTGAATTTAACCCGTGTAATAATATGTCGAATTCGGATACATATGATCATGTGCTTGTTCGTCTTCTTTTTGGTACCCCAGCGTTCTTTAGTGCCAATAGCACAGTAACACAGTTCCCCACCGGCTGCGATGCATTACGCATTGACGGAATAAATGGTAACACCATTGAGGTAACAGCAGTCAAGTCCTCTGAATGCTTTGAGGTCAAGACGTGGTCAGCCACACCTCCCAAGGGCACAAACGCAGGGGAATACACCGTTTTCTACAAGGCAGTCAAGGACGATAAGAGCAGCGATGTCGGATCTGTAACGGCAACTATTGCCAAGGCTGACCCGACCGTAACGACCGCACCGACAGCAAAAGAAAACCTTAAATACAACGGCGAGCTGCAGGATCTTATCACCGCAGGCACGTCCGATGACGGCACAGTGCAGTACGCAGTCGTTGAAACCGATGACGACACCCCGGAATATACAATTGTTAAGCGCGACAGCGAAGATGGATTGGGTTTAGCTGATGTAAAGGTAAACACAATTTACACACCTGACCCTGAAGGTAAATATCAAGGTCAGGTGGGAGTACTGTTCAGCAGTGATGCTAATTGTATAATTGGTGATATAACATATAATGGTATAATTATGTACTATAACACCGGTACTGGCAAGTACTATTTGAGTACTAATAAAGGTACTTTAAATCTCGCCGAAGGCTTTGACGGTCTGCTTGTTACCGATATTGACAGCGGCAACATCTACTTAGAAATTGTAAACACCGCAAATCCTGCCGGCGAAGTTGAGATCGACGAAGAGGCTTGGGTCGAGTCCATTCCAAAGGAAACCGACGCAGGCGAGTACAACGTTTATTACAGAGTCAAGGGCGATGCTAACCA
>CADAES010000017.1 GCA_902786975.1 uncultured Ruminococcus sp. | reverse complement strand
CGTATGTGTTGAACATCACCGAATAGACGGGGACACCCTCTTTTTTCCACCCTAAAGTCGAATGCAAAGGATAGTTTTTTATCATAATCTCGCTGCTGTTTGTTCTGACAAAAACGCCGGGCAGTCCTTCGCCCCTGACCTTTGGTGCAAAAATACCGCCCGTGACTCCTTCTACCCACAGGAACTTCCGCTTTTTGAGTATCCGCACGTGCTTGATACCGCTTCGCAAAAAATGTAGCCCGGGCAGCCAAAACAATATAGTTCCAAATGCTATGGGGTTGTGATCTTTCATGTAACCGTAAACAGCAACGCAGGTAACAAGTATTGTCGGGAGCAGAATAAGCGCTGTATAAGTGTAAAAAGTGAGCCTGATCGAGCGAATGATATGGTCAACAGCCTCCTGCGGCATTTCGCTGCCGTCACGCCAAAGCGTTGTGTCTTCAAAAGGATCTGTGTTCATTTTTACCCCAAACTTTCTGCGGTTTGTCTTTATATCCGCAGCTATATTATAACGCAAACCTTACGCTTTGTCAATAATTTTAGCAAAAAAGCCCTCGGAGTGAGGGCTTTGATTTAGTATTTGGTGTCCCTATATCCCAATGCTGCAGCTTGTTCAGCTCTGCTTGCACCGCATTTAGTGCAAATCATTGAGTACGCTGCGTTTTTAGTGTAACATTTCTTGCAGTACCATTCGGTTTTTCCCATTTGTTTTGGCGCAGGGTTGTGAGAAGCCTGCTTTGGCTGCGGGTCTAAGTTGAGCAGCTGTCTTTTCTTTGCATCAAATTCTCTTTGTGTAATAGCACCTTGGTCTAAAAGCTCCTTGTATTTCATCAGTTCATCGGCTGAAGTGTGTTCAGGCGCTTGAAGCATTTTATTCTGAGCATTTAAATCTGGGTAGCATGCAACAATTATCAATCCTATAAAACTAAGGAAAAATCCCCAAGCGAAACCGCTTTTATATCCTTTTTTCTTTGCGATGCTATCTGTTATTGCACCCAAAAAGAATCCTTGTAATAGTATAATGAGGCACCACACCAAACAAGCAATAGCAACATCATCAGAAGATGCCAGAATTGTTATTTCAGCAGGCATTTTGCTAATTGTCATAAGACCACCTCCAATAGTTTATACTATAATTATGACACAGAATGTGTCAAAAGTCAATGCCACGATGCGTGTCATGTTATAATAAATTCGGAGGTGATTTTTGTGCAAATTGACAGGGTAAAAAATCTTCGTGAGGATAATGATCTTACACAGCAGCAGGTCGCCGATAAACTCTTTATCACCCGCAGCGCCTATTCCAATTACGAAAACGGCAGCCGAGCATTTCCGCTGGAGATCCTCTCGCAGATAGCCGATATTTACGGCACAAGTGTTGATTACCTTATCGGGCGCACAAACGTCAAAAAACCATATCCAAAAAAATAAACCGCTTACGTTTGGGATAAAACATAAGCGGTTATTTTTATGCTCGTTTTACTTTTCAACAGCCTTTATAGGCGGAATGTGAGAGGTGATGTCCTCCTTCATTCTGATGACCTCACGGCGTGCAGCCTTTGCAAAATCCTTTTCGTCACAGCCGTCCTCTTTCTTGTAAGCGCACATAACGCCACGGGAAGAATTGACTATTGCACCGAGACCGTTCTCGTCAAACGCCTTGGCAACGCCCTCTGCGCCGCCGCCCTGTGCTCCGTAGCCCGGCACGAGGAAGAATGTGTGCGGCAGAGCCTTGCGCATCTCTTCGAGCTGCTCGGGATAAGTCGCACCAACTACCGCACCGACTGCGGAATAGCCGTACTTGCCGATGTTATCACGTCCCCAGCTCTCGCACATAGCGCCCATTGTTGCGTAAACGCTCTTGTTGCCGATCATCAGATCCTGAAGCTCGCCCGAGGACTTGTTCGAGGTCTTTACCAGCACGAAAATACCCTTGTCAAAGGCTTTGCACTGATCGAGCAGAGGGTTGATACCGTCCGTTCCGAGGTAGCCGTTTACTGTCAAAGCGTCTGCACCGAAAGCGGCTATCTTCTCGCCGTCAACGTCGGTCAGTCCGAGGTGAGCAGTCGCATAAGCCTCCATAGTTGCACCGATGTCGTTGCGCTTACCGTCGGTCATTACGAACATACCCTTGCTCTGAGCGTACTGTATCGTCTTGTACAGCGTCTTGACGCCCTGATAGCCGTACATTTCGTAGTAAGCTGCCTGGGGCTTGATAGCAGGGCAGATGTCGTGTATCTCGTCGATGATCTCCTTGTTGAATTCAAGTATCGCCTTTGCAGCGCCCTTCAGGTCCTTGCCGTATTTCTTGAAATTCTTTTGCCTGATGTACTCCGGTACATATTCAAGCTTTGGGTCAAGTCCCACAACAGACGGGTTCTGTGTGCGGACGATGTTTTCGATAAGTCTGTCAAATCCCATGATAATTCTCCTTTGTTTTGGCGTTACAGTTCAAAAACTATTTTGCCTCTGCATATAGTATACAGGGCCTTGCCTTTAAGCTTTTCACCCTTGAAAACGCTGTTTTTGCTCTTTGAATTAAGCTCTTCGGGAATGACCTCCCACTCGTAGTCGGGGTCTATCACCGTAATATCGGCTCTCTCACCGACAGCTATCTTAGCAGTCGGAAGCCCGAGTATCTGCCGAGGTCTAATGCTCATAAGCTCTGCAATTTTGTCAAGCCCGCATTTGCCCGTGTGGTAAAGCTTTGTCAGCGTTGCCGCAAGCGAGGTCTCAAGCCCGACTACGCCGTTTGGTGCAGTCTCGAAATTTGCTTTTTCCTCAGCACTGTGCGGTGCGTGGTCGGTGATTATGCAGTCGATAGTTCCGTCAAGCACAGCCTCCTCGACCGCCTGTCTGTCGTCCTCCGTGCGAAGCGGGGGAGACATTCTGTAATCCGCATCACGGCTGAGAAGCTTCTCGTCGGTGAATGTGAAATAGTGCGGCGCAGTCTCACATGTAACGTTGACACCGTCACGCTTTGCAGCTCTGATGATGTTCACCGAGCCTCTTGTCGAAACGTGGCAGATGTGTATGTGCGCACCGCAGCTCATAGCAAGAGCAATCTCACGTGCGGTTATAGAGTCCTCGCTCGCCCTGTCCATTCCCTTGACACCGAGCTTCTGAGATATCTCACCCTTGTTGATGATGCCGCCGTTGATTATTTTTAAGTCCTCGCAGTGCGAAAGTACACAAAGTCCGTTGTCCAGAGACTTTTCAAGAGCCTGCCTCATAAGCTCTGCGTTCTCGACAGGGCGTCCGTCGTCGGATAGCGCACATACGCCGGCGCTTTTAAGCTCGTCGTAGTCGCAAAGCTCCTTGCTTTGCATGCCCTTTGTGACACAGCCTATCGGCAGTACGTCGATACCTGTTTTCTTCGCCTTGTCCAGCACATACTTCACCGTATCCGCATTGTCGATAACGGGCTTTGTGTTAGGCATACATGCAACTCCGGTAAAGCCGCCTGCTTTTGCAGCGGCGGCTCCGGTAATGATATCTTCCTTGTGTGTCTGCCCCGGGTCACGGAAATGTACGTGCATATCAAACAGACCGGGCAAAGCCGCAAGTCTGCCGCTTGCGTCTATGACTCTGTCGGCAGGCTCGTCGGTCTTTCCGATGCTTGTGATGACACCGTTGCTGATGCCGATGTCCGTGACTGTGTTAAGGCTGCTTTGCGGGTCTACCGCAATAACGTTCTTGATAAGTATATCCATTATTTCTCGTCTATCTTCTTGCCATAGAAGTTCTTCTTTTCTCCGTCTCTCTCGCACTTGTAAACCTTAGCGTTTGCGTCCTGGAACAGGAACTTGCAGGTAGCCTTGTCGTGCGGTCTGTCGTATTCGATATCTTCAGCGGAAGGATATTTAAGGTCTGTGTAGGTAATTGTGGAGAAGAACCACAGCTTGATGCCGAAATCCATATCGCTTGAATGTTCAGTGAGCAGCAGCTTCAGAGCGTGGTCGTCCTCGTTTACCTTGAAAAATCCCTTGGCAAGTACAGTTTCACCGTCCTTGGTGTCGTACATATAGAAGTCGCCTTCCTCGGAGAATACGAACTTCACGTTGTTATCCGCATCTATCCAGTCACCCATGATAAACTGTCTTGATTCGCCGTCCTTTGACGGAGTGTTGAAAACGTATGTAGCAACAACGATACCGCATACTACCAGGATTACGAACAGGACTCCCAGAATAGTTGAAATGATTTTTTTCACGGTTTTGTTCATGATATTTTTCCTCCCAGATAATGATTATTTTATCTCAAGTACCGCACCCCTGTTGGCAGATGTCACCAGTGATGCATACCTTGCAAGGTAGCCTGTTTTTATCTTCGGCTCTCTCGGAACCCAGTTCTTTCTTCTTTGCGCAAGCTCCTCGTCGGAGACCTTGAGCTGGATGCTGTGAGCGTTGATATCTATTGCGATGATGTCGCCCTCCTGAACCAGAGCGATCGTTCCGCCGAGAGCAGCCTCGGGAGAAACGTGGCCGATAGCCGCACCTCTTGTTGCGCCGCTGAAACGTCCGTCGGTGATGAGTGCAACTGTTGAGCCAAGACCCATACCGCTTATAGCAGATGTCGGGTTGAGCATCTCTCTCATTCCAGGACCGCCCTTAGGACCTTCATATCTGATGACAACAACGTCGCCGTCAACTATCTTTCCGCCTCTTATAGCCTCGATAGCTTCTTCTTCGCTGTCGAACACTCTTGCGGGACCTTCGTGCTTGAGCATCTCCGGAGCAACTGCGCTTCTCTTTACAACGCAGGTATCGGGAGCAAGGTTGCCCTTGAGCACAGCGATACCGCCGTTTGGCATATACGGGTCGTCAATATCTCTGATTATATCGTGGTTCTTGTTGACACAGCCCTTGATGTTCTCGCCGACAGTCTTTCCTGTGCAGGTGAGGCAGTCGGTGTTGATAAGCGACTTCTTAGCCAGCTCATTAAGCACTGCATAAACGCCGCCTGCTTCGTTGAGGTCCTCCATATAAGCGTGACCTGCGGGAGCAAGGTGACAGATGTTCGGAGTCCTTTCGCTTATCTCGTTGACCATATCCAGGTCAAGTTCGATACCGCATTCGTGAGCGATAGCGGGCAGGTGCAGCATCGAATTCGTCGAGCAGCCAAGAGCCATATCCGCAGCGATAGCGTTTCTGAAAGCGTCCTCGGTCATTATGTCACGAGGTCTGATGTTCTTTTTAAGAAGCTCCATTACCTGCATTCCTGCGTGCTTTGCGAGCTTTATCCTGTCCGAATAAACAGCCGGGATAGTTCCGTTTCCTTTCAGACCCATTCCGAGCACCTCGGTCAGACAGTTCATAGAGTTAGCCGTGTACATACCCGAGCAGGAGCCGCAGGTAGGACAAGCCTTGTTTTCATATTCCTCGACGTCATCAAGCGTGAACTTGCCTGCGTTGTAAGTACCCACAGCCTCGAACATGCTTGAAAGGGAAGTCTTTGAGCCTTTGACGTGACCTGCGAGCATCGGTCCGCCCGAAACGAACACAGTCGGAACGTTCACTCTCGCAGCTGCCATAAGCAGTCCCGGAACGTTCTTATCGCAGTTAGGCACCATTACCAGTGCGTCAAAGTGATGAGCCAGCGCCATACACTCGGTCGAATCTGCGATAAGGTCACGAGTAACGAGCGAATACTTCATACCGACATGACCCATTGCGATACCGTCGCACACAGCGATAGCGGGGAACACGATAGGAGTTCCGCCTGCCATAGCGACGCCGAGCTTGACAGCCTCAACGATCTTGTCGATGTTCATATGACCCGGAACTATCTCGTTGAACGAAGAAACAATACCTACCAGCGGTCTGTCCATTTCCTCTTTCGTAAGTCCCAGTGCATTGAACAGCGACCTCTGTGGAGCCTTGTCAACGCCCTCGCAAAAATAATTCTTACAGTCTTTGCATTCTGACATAATAATTACCTTCTTTCAGATCCACGGCAAAACAAGCAGTGTTTGTTACAGTTTCACTCATTATTTATTTGGTGAACAGTATCACTGTCACCTTACAGGCAGGTGGGGTGTGAGTCGTGGATATATGTTATTAAAAAATATCCTTAAAAATTATTGTTGCTCACCGCAGCATCAGCGCTCGGCTGAAGCTACAATGTTTGCAAAAGAAATGCTCCGTACCTCTGCCGAATTGAGCTGGAGGTTCTTCACTATATTCTCTCCCATTTCACGATGATGCATATGCAGCTGGTTTGAACGGATACCGTCTGAGCTGCGTCGTGCAAGTTCTTTGATAAGCTCTTCTGAAACCATAGGAGCAACAGCATTATTCAGCATTTCTTCTGTGAAACCTTCCGCTTTAATGACCAGTGTCATATTTCCTGATGCACGGACATATGAAACACTGCCGTCGGGCTCTTTGTATGGTACGGGATACGGTGTGCCAAACTTGGCTGTTATCGTCGTTCCTACTTCAAGGGTATTTGATACAGCTGTCTGTGTCTGTGTCGGCTGGACCTGTTGTGGCTGCTCCTGCGGAGCCTGTACCGGCGGCTGATAATTAGTCTGCTGCGGCTGCTGTGTTGATCCGTTTATCTTTCCGTCGTCAAGAAAATCCTTGACCTTATCTAAAAATCCCATGATGCTGACCTCCTGTTACAGCATAGGCTGTTCTCCGAGAACCTCCCGGCCGACTATCTGTATGCTTGCACTTTTAAATCTAAGGAAAGATATATAATTGGAAATATTCTGTAAAGAACTCTCTGCAGCTTTTGCGATTCCTCCAAGTTCATTTGCCTTTGGCCTTTTGGCAGGGATGTTACTAAAGACTTCACCTCTGATATACTTATTCAGCAGATCCTGTATCTTATTGTATCTTTGCGTGTAGTCTACCATTTCAACTGTGACTGTACCCTTTAAAGTGAATCTTACAGGCACCTTGTCCTTATCGGCATATGCTACGGGGCTGTCAAAGCCTACATTTACCGTTACCGTTTCTCCTGCCTCGATCGTTCTGTCATCTTCTGAATTGGCAGCGGCATTTGTATCAATGCCTGCCTGTGCTTTCATCTTATTGATATTATCTACAATTTCATTAGCCCTCGCCAAGTTGTCATTTTCATTTTGTGCAGGCTGAACCTGTTGTGGCTGCTCCTGCGGAGGCTGAACAGGCTGTACCGGCGGCTGATAATTAGTCTGCTGCGGCTGCTGTGTAGATCCGTTTATCTTGCCGTCATCGAGAAAATCCTTCACCTTATCGAAAAATCCCATATCAGTTTCCTCCTTTATGGTCCTGACCGAGGAATGCCGCACCGATTATTCCTGCATCGTTGCCCAGCTTTGCGATAACGATCTCGGTGTTCTTAGCCGAATTCTTGGTGTAAACCTCTTTTGCAACAAGCTCCTTCAGAGGCAGCAGCAGCGGGTCGCCCTCGTTGCAAACGCCTCCGCCGATGCAAAGGATATCCGGCTGGAAAATGTTTATCGTATTTGTGATACCGCATGCAAGATACTTGATGTACTTGTCAACGACAGCCTTTCCGGCTCTGTCGCCTGCTCTCATAGCGTTGAAAGCAGTCCTTGCTGATACCTTTCCGTCCTCCTCGTTCATCTTCCACATGATAGAGGACTTGTCCTCATACATTGCTTCCTTAGTCATTCTCACAAGGCCTGTAGCCGAGGAGAACACCTCAAAGCAGCCCTTTCTTCCGCAGGTACATTCCGGACCGTTGGGGTCAACCACCGTGTGACCTATCTCAGCGCCTGCAAAGTTGAAGCCGGAGTATATCTTACCGTTGATGATTATTCCTCCGCCAACGCCTGTTCCGAGAGTGATGCACACAGCGTCGTTCGCACCCTTTGCAGCGCCTGCGACAAATTCGCCGTAAGCCGCAGCATTAGCATCGTTCTCAACATAAACAGGTTTGTCGATGTGCTTTTGCATAATCTCCACAACAGGGAGGTTGAGAAAACCGAGGTTGTTTGAGTATTCGATTATACCCGTCTCGGAATTTGCGGTGCCCGGAGTTCCGATGCCGACAGACTCGATGTCGTCAAGTGTAAGTCCTGCCTGCTGTACAGCCTCAAGAGATACCTTTGCCATATCAGCACATATCTCCTCCGCAGGGCGGGGGAGCAGGGTCTTGGTCGTTGCCTTTGAAACTATCTCATAGTTTTCGTTAACGACACCCGCCTTGATATTTGTTCCGCCAAGGTCGATTCCTATGTAGTATTTCATTTAAAAGCCCTCCATATATTTTAACATTAGGTTATTCTTCCGAAAAGGTTTGCCGATATCACAGCGCCTCCGACCGACCCGATAAACGAGCTGACCAGCGATATCAGTGTGCATATAGTTACCACCTCAAAGGTGTTTTTCTTTTTCTTGTGCCTTACCGCACCGATTATCGCAACAGCAACTGCCGTAAATACTATTGCGACCGTGGTGAACCTTGCAACGTCAAAGCTCTGGAACATTATCCCGTTCTTTCGCAGATAGTAGTATATCATCATACACAACAGATTGACAATAGCAGTGATGATGAATGTTATAAAAAACTCCTTGCCGTTATTTTTCAACAAGACTATCAATTCCTTCCTCGCAGCCCGTGCGTGTGAGAATAAAGCTGCAGCGACCGTGTATCGCTACCGTACCGCTTGCGGCGGTGATAAAAAGACTGTCGCCCTTTTGCGCCTGAACACCCTGTGCAGAGCAGCTGCCTTCGAGAATAAGCAGATGCGCAAAGCTCTGCCCGTCGATGTGAAGCGTCACCTTGTCCTGCGTATCGAACTTGACCGCCGTGAAATATCTGCACTTCACAAGCACTGTGTATCCGAAGCTCCCGCAGCTTACCGCTTCGCAGTTTATCAAAGGCTCTGCCGGCTCGGTGCTGATGACCTCGACGGCTTTGTCGGTGTGAAGCTCCCTCGGCTTTCCGTCACGTCCGAGCCTGTTATAGTCAAACACTCTGTATGTGGTGTTGGAGTTCTGCTGTATTTCCACAACGAGCGTGCCTTTGCAGATAGCGTGGAGCGTTCCCGACGGTATAAAGAAAGCGTCGCCCTTTCTGACCCTGAACCTTCTGACCCTGTCAAGAAGCCCGCCCTGCTGTATGGCACTGACAAGCTCGCTTTTGGTCAGCTCACTGTCAAAGCCGCAGATTATGCCGGCATCTTTCTCACATCCGAGCACATACCACATTTCAGTCTTGCCCTGATCGCCCTCGTGTTCAAGAGCATATCTGTCGTCGGGGTGGACTTGTACAGAGAGGTCGTCGTGAGCGTCTATCAGCTTGACAAGCAGCGGGAAGTTCCCGTCTTTGCACCTCTGCCCGAGTATCTCTTTGCCATCAAGGCGTATCAGCTCGTCAAGAGTTTTACCGTCGTATCTGCCGCCGCAGATTGTGCAGCAGCCGTCGCTCCGGCAGGCAAGCTCCCAGCTTTCAGCGACCCTGTCAAAGCTGCATTGTTTACCAAATTCGTCACGCAGACGTGTACCGCCCCAGATGTAGTCCTTGAATACAGGACACAGTTTGAAAACAGACATTCGGACACTCCTGCTTTCTATCACTAATTAAAAATATTATAGCATAATATATACTGTAATGTCAACAAAAAGAGGGTTACAAAACGGAATTTTTTAATATTTTTATCTATTCCCATTTGACTTTGCTTTGCAGTTGTGCTATACTTTGCACAACAAGCTGTCTGACAGGGAGGGAAAGCGATGAAGATACTTGCAGTAGACTACGGCGACACACGCACAGGTCTTGCGATAAGCGACAGAACTGAGTTTCTTGCAACGCCTGTCGGGACGGTGACCGAGAGGAACGCCGAAAGGCTTGCACAAAAGGTCGCCGACTCGGCAAAGGAGAAGGGAGCAGAGCTTATCGTAGTGGGTCTGCCGATAAATATGAACGGAACGAGAGGCCCCAGAGCCGAGAAATGTGAGGCTTTTGCGCAGATGCTCAAGGAGCTTGTCGATTGTCCAGTTGAGATGTGGGACGAGCGTTCAACAACAGTCACCGCACACAATATCCTCAATACCACAAATGTACGTGGAAAGGCGAGAAAAGCGGTCGTAGACACCGTTGCGGCGAGCATTATCCTTGAATCCTACCTTGACCACAGGCGCAAAAATAAGGACAAATAGGGGTGGCGCTTCCATGGCGATAATACCTGTACTGGGAGTAACGGCAGCAATATTTTCTGCGATCGTAGCCGCAGTTATCGGCGGCTTTGTGTTCGGTGTCATATTCATCTTTATCGGCACTCTGCTGATGAGAAAAACATCTCGCAGAAAGCTGGGTGTCGGGCTAAGGATATTCGGCTATCTCGCAGCTATACCTGCTTTTATCCTGGGTGTATTGCTGACCGGATTTATCGCTCTGTTTGCCGATCTGTTCACGATACTGATAGCAATTATTGTTTTCAGATTTTTGTGCAGGGCGATACCGAATAACAAAGGAGACAGCCACACCGCTGAATGACCAGTTCCGATACGAATATAAAAGAAAAAGGCTTCGCATCTGCGAAGCCTATATTTTTATCAGTCTATCTCGACCATTATCTTCTGATCGTTCCTTGAAGCGCTGGCTCTCATAACAACTCTGATAGCCTTTGCTATACGACCCTGCTTACCGATGACACGTCCCATATCTTCCTGTGCAACGTGCAGGTGGTAAACAATAACGCCTTCCTCGTTGGGCTCGTCAACAGTGACCTCAACAGCGTCCTTGTTTTCAACAAGCTCCGAAACAATGGTCCTGAGTAAGTTTTCCATTCAGTATTTCTCCATTCTCCCACAAAATGCGGTGTTCCCACCGAGAAAACCGGTAAGGCGGCGGTGGGATAAGTGCCTTACTGGTTTTTTGAAACAGCATCTCAGATGTTGTTCTTCTTGAAGAGTGCCTTAACTGTATCAGTCGGCTGAGCACCTCTTGCTATCCATGCGTTAGCCTTTTCAGCGTCTACCTTGAATACAGAGGGTTCCTTGGTAGGATCGTAGTATCCGAGCTCCTCGATGCAGCGTCCGTCTCTTGGATATCTGGAATCTGCAACTACAACTCTGTAGAAAGGAGCCTTCTTAGCGCCGATCCTTCTGAGTCTGATCTTTACTGCCATTGTGATTTCACCTCCGAATGTGAACTTGTATCATAAATATCTGTTTTGATATTTAACGACTTACTGTTTTGGGAATGTGTTAGGGTCAACTCCGCCGAGTCCTTTGAGCAGAGCAGCTCTGTTCATCTTGGCTTTCTTTCCGTGAAGCTTTCCGCCGATGCCAAACTGCTTCATCATCTTCTGCATCTGTTCAAACTGCTTCAGAAGCTGGTTGATGTCCTGCACCTGCGTACCGCTACCGGCAGCGATCCTGCGCTTTCTCTTCGGGTCGATTATCGACGGCTTCTCACGCTCGGCCTTGGTCATCGAGTTTATCATAGCCTCGGTCTTTCTGAGCTGTATCTCGCCCTGTTCGAGCTGTTCGTCGTCGATCTTTCCAACGCCTGGGAGAAGTCTGATAAGCGACTTCATCGAGCCCATCTTCTGTATCTGTCTCATCTGGTCGAGAAGGTCGTTGAGGTCAAAGCCTTTTTCCTGCATCTTGTCGGCAAGCTTCTTGGCTTCCTTCTCGTCAATGGTCTGTGTAGCCTTTTCGATAAGGGTGAGCATATCGCCCATTCCAAGTATTCTCGATGCCATTCTTTCGGGGTGGAACGGCTCAAACTCGCCCAGCTTTTCGCCCATGCCCACGAATTTGATCGGCTTACCTGTAACAGCAAGCACGGAAAGTGCCGCACCGCCACGGGTGTCTGAATCGAGCTTTGTAAGTATAACGCTGTCGATACCAAGTGCCTCGTCAAAGCTTGAAGCGACCTTGACTGCGTCCTGACCTATCATCGCATCGACAACGAGCATTATCTCGTTAGGTTCAGCGATAGCCTTGATATCCTTGAGCTCGTTCATCAGCTCCTCGTCGATATGAAGACGTCCTGCTGTATCTATTATCACCAGGTCGTGACCGTAATCCTTGGCATGCTTGATGCCTTCCTTTACGATCTTCCTGGGGTCTATCTGACCCATTTCAAATACCGGTACTTCAGCCTTTGCGCCGACGACCTTCAGCTGTTCGATAGCAGCAGGTCTGTAAACGTCCGCAGCTATGAGAAGTGGACGCTTGTTCTGCTCCTTGAACATCTTTGCGAGCTTAGCTGCGTGGGTAGTCTTACCTGAACCCTGAAGTCCGCACATCATTATAATACACGGCGGCTTGCTTGGAAAATTTATCTTGGCGTTAGCCTCGCCCATGAGCTTGATAAGCTCCTCGTGAACTATCTTAATTACCTGCTGTCCCGGAGTAAGGCTCTTGAGTACGTCCTCACCGACAGCACGCTCTGAAACACTGCTGATAAAGTCCTTGACTACCTTGTAGCTGACATCGGCTTCAAGCAGAGCCATCTTGACCTCACGCATAGCCTCCTTGACATCAGACTCGCTGAGGCGTCCTCTTGATTTAAGACGCTTGAACACGCCATTAAGTTTTTCGGAAAGTCCTTCAAACGCCATATATATCCTCCTGTATCAATCCTGCTTTTCCTCGGTGGGCGCAGGATTTTCGTATTCTTCAAGCTTTTCGTCGAAAGTCTCGAGCAAAACAACTATCTTTTCAGCGACATTACGGAAAGAACGATGAGCGTTGCACTCGTTGAAAGCGGCGAGTGCCAGCTCCCTGAAACCGGCTATCTCATCTCTGCGCTCCTGCTCGGCTTTGAGAAGCCCGAGCCTTTCCTCGTATTCCGTCAGAGCCTCATCTCCGCGCTTGATAGCATCGTGAACGCCCTGTCTGGATATTTCGTAGTGGTCGGCTATCTCGCCGAGTGAGAGATCGTCGTTATAGTAAAAGTCCATTATATCGAATTGCTTTTCGGTAAGCAGACAGCCGTAAAGGTCAAGAAGCCTGCACATATCAAGATTCTTGCTCATCAAAGCCGCCTCCCTTGCAAAGTGAATGTAAAGTCTGAAAGCTTTACAACATTACCTATTATATATCAAGTAAAGTTACTTGTCAAGTGTTTTTTGCAAAAAAACCGAAAAACCGATATCAGGTCAGAAAACTCAGCCTTTCAGACCTCTTGCCTGCCTGTCCATATCCTCAACAACTATGTCGTATATCTCTCCGAGAGTCGCACAGTATTCAAGCACCTTCCACGGCTCGTTGGTGTGATAGTGTATCTTCATCACTTCGTCATCTCCGATAGCGAGCAGACAGTCGCCTTTAAAATTCTTCTCAAAGTATTCGCTCACCTCGTCCTCGTCGAGTCCCTGAGCGTCGATAAGAAGCTGTGTGTCGTACCTGTATTCAATATTCTCCATAAGAGCACCTCCATTGTTTATTCTCATAAGTATTGTAACAAAGGCATATATTTGTTGTATCAATATGTTGTGAATAAATTAACAGAAAATTTTGAAATTGCAGTAAAGTTTATGATATAATCAGAAAAACAGAACAGTGACTATGATGGGGGCGTAAGAATGATAAGCTATACACTTAAAAACGACAAATATGAAATAAAGCTTCCCGCACTGACTTTCGGTACGGGAGATTTCAAAAGGCACGACAACGACGAAGTATATTTTGAACTACTGGATACATATATCAACAACGGCGGCTGGTGCATCGACACTGCGAGGGTGTACTGCGACTGGCTGGAGGACGGGCACAATTCCAGCGAAGGCGTTATCGGACGCTGGATGAAAGCAAGGAACAACCGTGACAAGATCGTCCTTGCGACCAAGGGCGGACATCCCGCAATGGGTCATATGGACGAGAATCGTCTGAGCAGGGAAGACCTTGAAAAGGATATCAGCGACAGCCTTGAATGTCTCGGCACCGACCACGTCGATATATTCTTCCTGCACAGAGACGATGTCCGTGTCCCGGTCGAGGAGATAATGCCTGTGCTCAACGATATCTACCAAAGCGGAAAGGCGCATTTTATCGGCGTTTCAAACTGGAGCTGCGAAAGGATACAGGCAGCCAATGATTTTGCGAACAAGAACGGACTTGAGCCGATAAGGATAAGCCAGATATATTACAGCCTTGCACACGCAAGCTCAAGCATACTCGGCGACCCGACGCTGGTATGTATGGACACTAAGGAATTCCGGTGGTACAGCAGCAACAATTTCCCGCTTATGGCGTTCTCGCCGCAGGCCAAGGGCTTCTTTGCAAGACTTGCAAAGGGCGACACCGCACAGTATCTCCCCGAGGGACAATATGCCAGCACAGCTAACCTTGCAAGACTTGCGAGGGTGAAGGAGCTGAGCCGCCAGACTGGCGATTCACCGGCAATGATACCTATCGGATATCTTTCGAGCCAGCCGTTTTTTGTAACGTCTGTGTTTGCCGCATCGAGAACGTGGCAGATAGAGGAGGATATGTCCGCACAGGACCTCAGATACGACGCAAAGACCGTAGCATTTCTCGAAAACAGGATCTGAACACAAAGGGCTGCCCGCAAAACGGCAGCTCTTTTTGTTATAGGTTCAGACACAAAAATAAAGAGAGCAGCAAACACTGCTGCTCTCGTATATATCAATATTTTTTTGCATATGTACTATTTAGTTAGCACATCGCAACTCACTCCAATTCAAATAAGATAGTTGGTTTGAAATTGAATTAAGCCATTGGACTTTACACCTTTCGTAGAATTAAATTGGTCCATATAGACAAGCCCCTGCTTGCCATCCATCATTTAAAACAGAATTTTGGACTCAGTCCCTTCAAAAGATATATAACTATAAAGTCGAATTCAAGTTAAATAGTACTTTGGACTCACGCCCTTCATTAAATTTTGTGCTCACAGACATCAACTTTGTCGGATCAATTTCCGCCATGATGTTGAATATCTGATATTAAAAATATTTAACCCATCGGATTTATTACCTCTCAAAATTTGAAGTCTGGCCACAATGGTAAAAGTTTTTTGACCGTAAGTAAAAATTCGTACTGTGCGTAAAAACGCAGTTTATAGAGCCATTGGATCAATTTCCTTTCGGTTTATTTCAAATCAAATCATACTACCTGAATTTCAGGTAAAAGCTGAACTTTCCGGCGGACTCACTCCTGTCTGTCAAATATTCAAACGTTTTGTGCATGTGCAGATCATATGCACCACTCCCGTCATAGAAATATGTTCAGAAACTTATTTTGAAAAGAGCTTCAAACTCGTAAATATCTTGGTGGACTCACTCCTTAGATTCAAATGTTCAGGAACCTGGTGTTTGCTATTTTCATAGCGCATCACTCCAAAAATATTTATAAGATATATTTAAAGTTTGATGAAAAAACACGATATTACATTGGACTCACTCTATCATGATATTTCTTTCTCGTCAAAATGATCCGAAGCGTGCATCGGAAACAACTCCAATCCTAAAATGTAATATAGTGTGCCGGTGTCCAAACCGGACTTGATATTCAATTATATATGGTAGCCTTGCTGTAAAGATTCATAAGTAATTCCGTTTTCCATAAGACAAGGCAGTTCGTTTATGTAAATCATACTGTTGAGATCTGACGGCCCGTATGTCCGTGTCCTGATCCTCTTAATTGTCGAAACTGCCGAGCCTATGGCTACCGCTCTTGATATCCAGTACGCCCATGGGACTCGCTCCTTTCGTGTCAGTTTAGATCTCCCGGAGTACTTCGCTGCTTGTTGGGGATCGTGCATGTATTGCAGTGCGTTCACTTATTTCCGTTCTGACCCGTGATCTCAAAAACTCGAGCCGTCCGATTGCTGGCACCACCGCATATGCGGCATCTGACATCCTCGGAACCGTGCTGCGAAAGGTGCAGGCATCTGCGCTGATGCTGTGTATTTTCGCTGCCGTTCAGCTTCACGTTCAAGTGAACTGTTCGGTTCTTGTTTTCTTGAATATAATATATCACACTTTTTGTTACTTGTCAATAGTTTTTCTCAACTTTTTTGCATATTTTATATTTAATATTACTTTTACAATAGAAGCCTTGACATTCCTTTTATAATGTAGTATAATAATATTGTTGCGGCGGGCAATTTGGCGTGAAAAGCCTTTTGTTTAGCCGTTTTGGTTTATATTGAAGTCATTGAGGGGATGACCCGGGTGATATGTTAAAACATATCACATTTTTTGAGATAAGGGGGAAACTACGGTGAGCAAGGACAATGAGATCGAAATGAATGAGGATTACACACCCGATCTTTACGAGCTTGAGGACGAGAACGGCGATAAGCAGAGCTTTGAGCTTCTTGATGTTATGGAATTCGAGGGTGAGAAGTATTATGCGCTCACACCGTACTATGACGAGCAGGAGCTTGACAAGATGCTTGATGACTGCGGCGAGGTCGTTATACTCAAATCCGAGTTTGACGAGAACAACGACGAGATACTTGCTTCTATCGACGACGATGACGAGTACGAAAGGATCGGCGATATGTTCATGAAGCGCATCGAGGAGATGTTTGAATACGACGACGATGAGGAATGCGGCTGCGGCGATGCGGACTGTGACGGTAAGCATTTCAGCTGATAAGCGTTCAGAAAACGTTTAAGTCAGGCACTTGTAGTTATAAATGTACAAATTTTCGGACATTGATTTGTATATAATTGTACTTGATAATTCATTACATATGTGCTATCATAATAACAGAAAAAGATTTCTGCCTTGTGCGTTGAGCACGGTCATTATAAATCCAACACACAATTAAAAGGGAACCGGGTCTCCGAGAAACGGATTGCAGACCTCCCGGTGCACGCCGACTTTGTGCCGTGTGTATCCGGACGTTGGGAGCGAGAAGTCATTGGGCTGGTACCCACCTGCGAGAGCGGGTTTTATCAACTGTGCGACGGCAAGGCGGTTATTATTTAGCGTACCACACGGTATGTGTTAAAGCGAGGCTTCGTGCCTCGCTTTTTTTATGACTGCACAATGTCAGTACAGCATGACCGTGCATAGTATGAACTGACGGCAGCAAAGCCTTGCACTGAGCATTGGTGGCAAGGCAGACCGCTTTGTCCGCAGAACAGCCTGTGCTGACGATGCAGGCGGATGCTGCCGATAAATAAAGGGAGCCGGTATTTCATGGCTCCCTTCTGAGTTATGCGTACATGCTCTGGTCTCTTATTATCCTTTCGGCTATGATGTAAATGAAATTACTGTTTGTCGGCGTCCATTCGCCGTCGTGAGCAAACGTTCCGAAATATCTTCTCTTGACAGCCACGCTTATCCTCGGCCAAGCGCTGTGGATAGCAGTCCTTATGTTTCTTTCAACGCTGCACGAAGTAACTCCGAACTTGGCGGCGACCTCGGGATAGATGTCCTTTGAAATGAACCTCGTCAGTATATCAGACTTCACCGCAAGCATTATAGCCTCGCTCAGATAGAAATAACCGTTGTATACCCTCGTGATGCACAACTCAAAAAGCGCCTGTGCGATAGCTTCTTCAAGATGTCTGTCACCGTCAGTGCGGATCGGTGCGCTGCAGCCTCCGAATATCCTTGCACAAAGTTTCTGTGCAAGCATATCGTCCTTTTCGCTGAGAAACAGGTCGGCACAGCCTGCGTACCTTACCGCCTCCGATGCGATGCCGTCCTCGGAAATAAGCACGATGTAAGGTGCGTGCTCGCAGCTTTTGAGAAGCTTGCAGAGCTTTTCTGTGTGCCTTGTTATGCTTGGAAGAACAAGCACATCCGGCTGGCTCCTGAGTACCTCGAACTGTATCTGAAGCGGGTCGCAGCTTGCATAGCTCACATCTGCGCCGTGGTTTTCAAGTGTCGTAGCAAGGGATAGTGCGGTGTCGTCATTGTTAGCTATCAGTATCCTGATGCTGTTGGTGTTTGTCATAATGGGTCTTGTCATTTTTCCTTCATTTCCTTTCCGGCTGATTGCCAGAATTTATTATATCACACGAAAAAATAAAATCAAGCTTTTTCTTTCATTTTTTTATACCGTCCGAGCAAGTTTTACTTTTTTTTCATCTGAGCTTAATAAATGGCGGGTTTGAGTCGAAGGTTTCGACACATTCATACAACAATGTGTACGACTTGTAAATTTGATGAAATCGCAGCAGATTATCGTGCGAAAGTGCGCAAAAACGCTGAAATCTGTTTCAGCTGTAAAGACCGGATGCGCCGTGCCGGTTTAAAACCGCTGAGGTTTCATTTAAAAGTGATGTTCTATGTTTATTACGAATGTACAAATATGAGAGTATTTTACAATTAGTTTCATATTTTCATATAGTCTGTGACGAAACAAGCCTCGGCGCTTGACAAAATGCCTGCAGTGTGATAAACTGTTTTTGTCGGGTGAACAGCGCTGTGATATGCCTTCTCCGACACCGAAATAATAAAAAATCGGGGGTAAAGAATATGAAAAAGGATATGTTCGATTATATCTGGACAGATAAAAAGCGTACACTTTTCGGCTTGCCGCTTTCTTTCACAAGGTATTTCCTTACCGAGACCAAGTTCATCACGAGAAGCGGATTTCTCAGAGTCCAGGAGGACGAGCTCGAGCTTTACAGAGTGACCGATAAAAAGCTCATACTTACCCTCGGACAGAGGCTCTTCAAGTGCGGCACTATCCAGATGCACGTCCGTGACGTCGATACGCCGATAAAGATCGTCAAGTCGATCAAGAAGCCCAGACAGGTGCTTGAACAGCTCGATAAATATATCAATCTCAACCGTGACAAGTACCGTGTAAGAGGCAGAGACATGGTCGGCGGTTCGTTCGGCGCACACAGTGACGATGCATTCATCGACGGTGATATCGACGCAGACGATAATTATTTCTGATATGCTATCAAGGACGGAAAGTTGATTTCCGTCCTTTTTTGGAGATGTTGAAATGAACGGATATATACTTGACAGAAAGCTTTTCGAGCAGCTCACTCCGAGCTGGGAAAGAATAAAGAATTGCGGCAAGCCTGTGCTTATATATGGTATGGGCAACGGCAGCGAGAAGATACTGCGTCTGTTTGACCGCTTCGGGATAACCTGTGACGGTGTCTTTGCAAGCGACGATTTTGTGAGAGGGCAAAGCTTCTGCGGGTTCAGGGTGAAAAGCTTTTCCGAGGTGATGAACGACCCGACCGACAAGCTCATCGTTCTCGGCTTCGGCAGCAGTCTTGACGATATAATGGCACGCATCGAAAGCATTGAACAGCGCTTTGAACTGATAGCCCCCGATACCTCTGTCACCGACTGCGGGTATTTTGACAAGGACAGGTTCTTTGACCTGTTCTCAAAAGCACGCAAAGCTTACAGCCTGCTTGAGGACGACCTTTCGAGAAAGACATTTGAGTGTGTCACGGCTTTCAAGATAACAGGGGATACGCAGTACCTGCGAAATTGCTTCTGTGACGAGCAAAAGACAGCACAGCTTCTCGGGCTGACCGACGATGAGATGTATTTCGACCTCGGCGCTTACAGAGGCGATACCGTCGAGAGCTTTGTCAGCCAAACGGGCGGAAAGTACCGAAGCATCGCAGCTGTCGAGCCGAACAAGCGCAATTTCCGCAAGTGCAGCGAAAACACCGCAAAGCTCGAAAACGTGACCCTGTATAACGCCGCAGCGTGGAGTGAATGTACACAGCTGACCTTTTCGCTCGGCGCAGGCAGACAGGCAAAGATATCCGACAAAGGCGCTGCGGTCGATGCGATAACTCTTGACAGCATAGCCCGTGACGGCTGTACCTATGTAAAGTACGACGTCGAGGGCGCAGACTGCGAGGCTCTGCTTGGCAGCGTAAATACTATAAGAAAGTATACGCCGAAGATATGTACGGCTGTCTACCATAAGCCCTACGACTATTTCCTTATACCTGTGCTGATAAACAGCATAAACGCCGATTATAAGTATTACCTTCGCCAGTCGAGATACTATCCCTGCTGGGAAACGAACCTATACTGTTTGCCTTTGTAAAGAATACACAGTTCCTTTTTGTAATGTTTGTGCAAAATGACGCAATAAAAATCACACCCCTTGTTCGTATATCAAGTGTACGCAAAATAAAACAGACAGCGTGCAAATTCATTTTTACAAAAAGGGGAAGATCAAAATGTTGAAAAGGATCGTAAGTACGGTGATAGCTATCACTATCGTAATGGGAATGGCAGCCTGCTCCCAGCAGAATGACAACGGCAGCAAAAACAAGTCAGCTCAGAGCGCTTCGTTCGTCCTCGCCGACGATGTAGCTCAGCCGACAGCCAACATCGAATTCAAAAAGGCAGATACCTCCGACAGCAGCGAGTTTGACAAGGGCTTTATCAGCAGCGTGAACGGCTTTTCTGTCGAGCTTTTCAAAAGAACAGCAAAGCAGGAGCTTGAAAACAACAGCAATTTCCTTATCTCGCCCGAGTCCTGTGCCATCGCTCTTGGAATGACCGCAAACGGTGCAAAGGGCGAAACAGCCGAGCAGATGAAAAAGGTCCTGTATGCAGATACCGATATCGGCACATTCAATAAAAACTTTAACCTTATCCTTTCCGGTATCCAAAGCTACAGTTACAGACAGCTCAGGTCGGCAAATTCCGTATGGGTAAAGGACGTACAGGGCAAGGACCTTACGGCAAAGTTTACTAACACCTGCAAGGAGGCCTACAACGCAGAGCTGTTCAGGGCACCGTTCAACGATAAGACCGTCGAGCAGATAAACTCTTGGGTGAACGATAAGACCGACAAGATGATACCCGAGATAATCAAGGAGCTTTCGGAAGACGACAAGGCTTTGCTGGTGAACTGTCTCGCATTCGACGCAAAGTGGGCAAAGGAATTCGAGGAAAGTGACACACAAAAGGGCGCTTCCTTTACAAAAGCTGACGGCAGTGTGGTAAAGTGCGATATGATGTCGGGCACAGCGAAAAAGTATATCAGGGACGCCGACACCACAGGCTTTATCAAGGATTATGCGGGCGGAAGATATGCATTTATGGCACTGCTCCCCAACGAGGGAACAAGCCTCTCGGATCATATCGGGTCTCTCACCGCCGAAAAGTTCACAAAGCTCTACGAGAACAGACTTACCAATGAAGAGATAAGTGTGTATATGCCAAGGTTCAAGTCCGATTACAGCGCAACTCTTAACAAGACACTTACCGATATGGGCATCAAGGACGCATTCCTGGACGAAAGTGCAGACTTTTCGGATATGTCCTCCGATTTTAAGCTCCATATCAGCAAGGTGATCCACAAGACACATATCGAGGTCACCGAGGGCGGAACAAAGGCAGAAGCCGCAACAGCAGTCGAAATGGTCGATTCCGCAGCGCCCCCTGCCGATCAAACAAAAGTCGTTCTTGACAGACCATTCGCATATGCGATAATGGATACACAAACAGGTCTGCCCGTGTTTATGGGTGCTGTGTGTGACCCCAGCGCCGGCTGACAAATAGCGACAAAATGCACAAAATTATTTTTGAAATTTGTGCAAAATGACACAATAAATAATACGCTCCTTATCCGTATATCTGTTGTAAGCAAACATTACAACGCTGATAAGGAGTGTTTTTTATGTTCAAGAAAATACTTAGTGCAGTAATATCAATAACACTGGTGATGGGAATGTGCTCCTGCAGTGAGCAGGCGTCGTCACAGTCGGCTGAGCCGAGCATCACGACCGCTTCGCAGAAAGATCCCGATGTAACACCGAGCGAGCCGGATGTTACACAGAGCAAACCCGCAGAAACAAAGACCGAGCCTGTTGAGCCGCCTGCTGAAAGCGGCAGAGAAACAGTCGAGCTTACAGCAAATTATTCGTTCGGCAAAACAAAAACCGAACAGCAGATAGATGCTGACTTTGTAAAGGGGCTCAGCGGCTTTTCTGTCGAGCTTTTCAAAAAAACGGTAAAGAACGACCTCACAAACGGCGGCAGCAATACCCTTGTTTCGCCCGAGTCGGTAGCCTTCGCTATGGGAATGACAGCCAACGGCGCAAACGGCAGTACCCTCAGGCAGATGCAGGACGTTTTGTGCAAGGGCGTTGATATCGACAAGTTCAACAGCAATATGAACCTTCTCATCTCAAAGGCTCACAACAGCAACACCGCCGATTCCAAGCTCAGCATTGCCAATTCCGTATGGGTAAGGGACAAAGAGGGTCTTACGCTCAATCAGCAGTTTGTTAAGAACTGCAAGGAGCTTTACAACGCCGAGATGTTCAGAGCGCCTTTTGACAATAAGACAGTTGAAGCTCTCAACGGCTGGGTGAACGATAAGACCGACAAGATGATACCAAAGATCATCGACAGATTTACAGGCACCGAAGTTATGTGCCTTGTGAATTGTGTCGCTTTCGATTCCAAGTGGGAAGAGGAGTATACAGAAAAGCAGGAGCAGAAAGACCAGACCTTTACCAACGCTAAGGGTCAGCAGGTAAAGTGTACAATGCTCGGACGCAAAGAGGATATCTATGTTGAGAACGGCAGGGCAACAGGCTTTGTAAAGAACTATAAGGGCGGAAAATATGCCTTTATGGCAGTGCTCCCCAACGAGGGTACGGACATAGGCAATTATGTTGCTTCGATGTCAGGGGACGAGATAACCACACTTTATCAGAACAGAAACTGCGGCTGCAATGTTGTCACAAAGCTCCCTGAGTTTACGTTTGATTACAGTGCCGAAATGGGAGATACCCTTGCTGCTATGGGTATGAAGGAAGCGTTCACCAACAATGCGGATTTCTCGAAGATGTTTGAGAACACAAGTGTAGCTGTCAACAGAGTTATCCACAAGACACACATCGAGCTTGATGCAAAGGGCACCAAGGCAGCCGCAGCTACCGCTGTTACGATGAGGACCAACGCTGTCTCGGTACAAGAGGATTTCAAGAAAGTCATTCTCGACAGACCGTTCCTGTTTGCGATAATGGATACTGAGTCGGGACTGCCCGTGTTTATCGGAACAGTATGCGACCCGACAGTTAAATAAAGCTGCACAAAAAAATTCATTTTGATTTGTGCAAAATGCCGCAATAAAAACGACACTCCTTGTCCGTATATCTTGTGTAAGCGTTAAGCAATACAGATATACACACAAGGAGTTGTTTTTTATGTTTAAAAGAATAGTAAGCGCAGTGATAGCTATAACAATGGTAATGGGCATGATGTGTTCGTGCAGTGAATCATCTTCAAGTGAGCCTGCTTCACCAAATTCGATCATCAGTCAGCCCGATACATCTGATTCACCTTCAAGTCAGCCCGATGCACCGAGCACAAACGGGGATAATATCGAGCTTACCGCAAATTACAGCTTTGCTAAAGCACCGGATAACAGCAGCGCCGATGCGGACTTTATCAACGGTCTGAACGGCTTTTCTGCCGAGCTTTTCAAAAATGCCGTAAAAAGCGACCTTGAACAGGGAAAGAATACCCTCATTTCCGCTGAGTCCGTGGCATTCGCTCTTGGTATGACAGCTAACGGCGCAAAGGGCAATACCCTCAAGCAGATGCAGGACGTTATGGCGGGCGGTGTCGAGCTGGACAGATTCAATAAGAATATGAACCTGCTCATATCCAACACGCAGAAGAACAATACCGAGGATTCTAAGCTTAATATTGCAAATTCCGTATGGGTTAAGGACAGAGAGGATCTCGTTCTCACACAGCAGTTTGCAAAGAACTGCAAGGAGATATTCAACGCCGAGATGTTCAGAGCGCCTTTTGACAACGGCACTCTCAATAAGCTTAACGGCTGGGTGAACGAAAAGACCGACAAGATGATCCCCAAGATCCTTGAGAATTTCACCGGCGATGAGATTATGTGCCTTGTCAACTGTATAGCCTTTGATTCAAAGTGGGATAAGCAGTACACTGACAAGCAGGTAAGAGAAGATCAGAAATTCACCAATTTCAAGGGTGATAGGATCTCTTGTACAATGCTTTGCAGTACAGAAAAAAACTATGTTGAGAACGGCAGAGCAACGGGATTTGTCAAGAATTATAAGGGCGGAAAGTATGCATTTATGGCAGTTCTCCCCAACGACAACAGCATTGCTGACTACGTAAGCTCAATGACTAAGGACGAGATAGCAAAGCTTTATGCAGGCAAAACAAGCGAAGATGTGATCACGAAGCTCCCGAGCTTCACCTATGATTATGACTGCGAGCTCAGTAAAACTCTGTCATATATGGGTATGAGTGATGCGTTCTCTAATCCTGATTTTACTAATCTGTTTGAAAAGGGCAACGCTGCAATAAGCAAAGTTATCCACAAGACACATATCGAGCTTGATGCAAAGGGCACAAAGGCTGCCGCTGCGACCGTCGTTACTATGAAAGAGGCTGCTATCGCCATCGAACCCGACGAAACTAAGCAGGTCATTCTTGACAGACCGTTCGTTTACGCTATAATGGACACCGAAACAGGACTGCCCGTGTTTATGGGAACAGTCTGCGACCCGAGCGTTTCATAATTCACAAAATATCCTTGAAAAAGTGTGAGATGTGTGGTATCATATAAGACGTAAGGAAAAGTTTTTACCTTAAATTTCCGATTTGGAGGAATGTAAAATGTCAATGTATATCACATGTCTTGACCTTGAGGGTGTTCTCGTTCCGGAGATCTGGATCGCTTTTGCCGAAGCAAGCGGTATCCCAGAGCTTCGCAAGACCACTCGTGACGAGCCTGATTATGACAAGCTGATGAAGTACCGCCTTGCCATACTCAAGGAGCATAACCTCGGCCTGAAGGAGATACAGGAAACTATCGCAAAGATAGATCCTATGCCGGGCGCTAAGGAGTTCCTTGACAAGCTCAGAGATCTTTCACAGGTCATTATCATAAGCGATACCTTCACACAGTTCGCAAAGCCGCTGATGAAGAAGCTCGGTATGCCGACTATCTTCTGCAATACCCTTGAGGTAGGGGAGAACGGCGAGATCACAGGCTATAAGATGAGAGTCGAGAAGTCTAAGTACACCACCGTCAAGGCGCTTCAGTCGATCGGATTTGAAACTATCGCTTCGGGCGACAGCCATAACGACCTCGGAATGATAAAGGCAAGCAAAGCAGGCTTCCTGTTCAAGAGCCCCGACAACATCAAGGCCGATAACCCCGATATCCCTGCGTATGAGGAGTACGACGAGCTTTACGAGGCTATCAAAAACGCAATGGACTAATTAAACACCAAAAGGCTTGGAGCGTATCCGAGCCTTTTTTTGTTGACATATCCAAGAATTAGTGCTATGCTGTACATAACGAGGAGGAGAGATAATGACTAAAAGGAAGCTTATAAGTGCGCTGCTTGCGCTGACGATAGCGCTTTCAGTGACCGCCTGCGCAGATAAGTCATCATCTGACAGCGACAGCGGATCATCATCGCAAAACGAAACAACTACAACAGCCGTGAGCGCTGATACGGGCACCTTATCCGTAACGTCATCGCAGGCTGAAGAGGACGAACCGCCCTCTGCACCGCAGAACAGCATAATCTGCGGAAAGTATTATATAAGCGTCAATGATGTCGATAATGCACCGCAGTGGGAGTTCACCAAAAAAGGAAAGATAGGCGGTAAAGCAAGGACAAGCTGTTCTTTTGCGACCGATTATTATACTTGTTTTATGGAGATCGTCACCGCAGATGAGATCTCAGACTTTCTCGGAAGCGAGGAGCAGGATAATGCGGCGTTCAAAACGGGAACATTGGATCATTCGGGAAAGAAAGCAAAGTATCAGGTAAATCTGTTCAAGAACGGAGACAGCAACGATGTCCGTTCGTTCTTTACGGTGCTGCCTCTTGAAAAGGATTATTATGCAGTCCTGAGCGTCGCAATAGGAGCGAGATACATCGACGAACTGCAGGGTGATATGAGTCTGAGCGAGCAGGACGCAGAAAAGAAATTTAAAGAGTGGTATAATCAGAATAAGGGTACTGCGTTCAGCACCGACCCCAAGGATTATCTTTACATCTTTGATTCGCTTGACATCAGGTAAGGTATTTTAAACATCAATAAAAACGGGCTTGATATTTTCAAGTCCGTTTTTTTTTACTCTTATTATTCTATTGTTCCGCCGCCGATAAGATAGTCTCCGTCGTAGAATACAACAGCCTGTCCCTTGCATATCGCCTTGTGCGGCTGTTCAAAGTCCACTCTTACACGCCTTTCGCCTATAGGTGTCACCGTGCAGGGCATATCCTGCTGATGATACCTTGTACAAGCTGTACATTTAATTGGACTGTTAAGCTCGTCGGTCGTAAGCATATTCACATCGCTTGCCATAAGTGTTGTGCGAAGCAGCTTGTCGGGCGTTCCGAGGATCAGCCTGTTGCCCTGTATGTCCTTTTCCACCACGAAAACAGGTTCGGTGTAGGACACGCCGACGCCACGCCTCTGCCCGATAGTGTAGTGTATCAGCCCCTTGTGCGTGCCGAGCTTTTCTCCCGTCGTCAGAACGATGTCACCGCTTGGCTGCTGCCCGGCCTTGCTCGTGATAAATGACGCATAGTCGCCGTCGGGGATAAAGCAGATGTCCTGTGAATCGGGCTTTCCTGCATTGACAAGACCGTTGTTCTCGGCTATTGCCCTTATCTCGTCCTTGTTCATTTCGCCTACAGGGAACAGGCTGTGCTCCAGCTGCTCCTGCGTCAGCGAGTAAAGCACATAGGTCTGGTCCTTTTTCCTGTCCGCCGAACGCTTTAAAAGCCAGCGCCCTGTTTTTTCGTCCTTGACTTTTGTAACGTAATGACCCGTCGCAACGTAGTCAAAACCCAGTATTTCCGCCCTTTTGAGAAAGTCGCCGAACTTCAGATACCTGTTGCAGTCTATGCACGGATTTGGTGTGCCGCCGTCAAGATATGTGCTGACAAACTTGTCCATAACATTCGCCTTGAAGCTGTCCGCAAGGTTGAAAACGTGAAAGGGGATACCCAGCTTGTAAGCGACCTCACGTGCGTCCTCAACATCGTCAAGCGAACAGCAGGTCTTTGTGCGCTCGATCCCGATATCCTCGTTAGCGTAAAGGTGCATCGTTGCCCCCGTGACATCGTAGCCCATGTCAAGCAGAAGCTTGGCACAGACCGAGCTGTCCACGCCTCCAGACATCGCAACGAGCACTCTTTTTTTATTTTCCATAGCTTGCCCTCCGTGTTTTAGGCGTTTTTGTATTTTTGCGACTGTTCGACAGCCAGCTCGTCACAGCGCTCGTTCTCGGGGTGCCCTGCGTGACCCTTGACCCACACGAACTCGACCTTGTGCTTGCCAAGAAGCGACAGCAGCTGCTTCCACAGTTCCGTGTTCGGGACAGGCTCGCTGCCTCTTTTCCAGTTCTTTTTCTCCCAGTTGTATACCCAGCCCTTAGTCACCGAGTCGATAACGTATTTCGAGTCACTGTAAAGCGTTACCTCGCAAGGCTCTTTGAGCGTTTCAAGCGCAGTTATCACCGCAGTCATCTCCATACGGTTGTTGGTCGTCTGCGCCGCACCGCCCGAAAGCTCCTTGACCGTTTCCTTATACTTCATTATTATACCGTAGCCGCCCGGACCGGGATTTCCCGAGCAGGCGCCGTCTGTGAATATATCAACGTGTTTCATAATTTCTCCTTTGCTATGCTATAAATCAGAATTTGCCGCCGCGGCGGCGCGCTTGTCCGTCGCATATCAGTATGAGATGACAGCTGCCTTTGTGTCGCTCCGGGCTTTCATTTGGTGAGTATGGTTTAATAATAACAGGTTTTTTCTTGTCCCAAAGTAACCGTTACCACGGTTACTTAAGAGAATGGCAAAGCCATTCTCTGCCTTATTTCTCGTAAAAAAATGGTGTAAACTGTCCTACGGACAGTTTGGCGAGAGGCAGAGCCCTCGCCGCTGACCGCAGTCAGCGGAATCCCCATACGTTGTGCGCTCCGCAAGGGGTGAATTTCAAAACATAGAACTCTTTTTCCTCAAGCCATTATGGCTTGACGTTCGAGCGTTTAACCTGAACTTATTTATTATTATACTCTTTAGGGGGCTTTCCGATCGCCCCCATACCCCTTCGGGTGCACAACTATTAATTTGATAATAATAGTTTAATCTCTGATTTATAGAACTAAAATAATTCAGCCCCGAGCCAGACAAAGCCACAACTCTCGCAAAGCTGTGGGCGAGGGAATTGCGCGCCGCAGCGGCGGCAAATTCTGATTTATAATAACAACAAAGCCTTGGAAGAGATTCCAAGGCTTTTGACATTTATTTTTTCTTTTTCTTTTTGATTAGGGCAAGCGGGTCGCCGAACTTTTCTTTCTGCTGTTTGAAGTCCATATCCAGCGGCTTTCTGCTGCTTTTTGTCATAAGGTCGCTCATTTTCTTCATCAGCATATTCTGTTCCAGCAGCTCAACTGCTTCCTCACAGGTCTCGGCTTCGCCGTTTTCAAGGTAGCCCTTGAGCGTATCTATGCTTCCAATATAATCAAATGACATAAAGTCAAGCCTTTTTTCAAGACCCTTTTTATAATCCGCACGCTGCTTCTCTATCTGCTTTGCTCTGGTATCGCAGACCTGCATCTGTTCCTTGATGCCGCTGTTGACCTCCAGCTGCTCCTGCTGTGCAGCATTGAGCTTGGATTTGTTTATCATAACTACGGCAACGACACAGATAATAAGCACAGCAACGCCGATTATCGCGGCTATGATGAGCTTCATGAACAACAAGGCAACTGCAAATGCGACAACGCCCGCACCAAAGGCAAAACAGAGGTCACGCATTACCTTGCTTTTCATATCAAAATTCTTTTCGACGTAATCGGGGTCGTGTATATATGTTTTAAGATACTCCTTATTCTGCTTGTTTATCTCAACAGCATCATCGAACTCGTAGTATCTGTTGATATACTCAGCGACACGATTCATTCTGTCGAGTTCTTTCTGATCAGCCATAAGCTATCTGTCTCCTTTTTGATAAACGCATAAGCAACACGGAAGGCTACTCCTATACAAATATTAGTATAACACAGTATGCTCCGTTTGTCAACGAGATTTTTAAGGCCACGTTTGCTGTCCGCTGCGGGAAAACCGTATCAGCTCTTATTTGTGCTCATAGTGATATCGGGGGCAGCGTCTTCGCTGTCCTGCTGAGCCTGCTGCATCTTTGCCATCTGCTCCTGGATATTTTGCTTGATAGCAAGGATAAAGTCCTTTGTGAACGGCAGGTTTTCGTCAAACGGATTGATAACGAAGCCCTCGATAAAGCCGAACGACTCTGTAACGCCTGCGAGGTCTGCAAAGGTCATCACGAACGACTGTGCGTTCTGTGCGGCTTCGGGCTGTTGGTTTCTGAACGCAGTGAGAAGCTCGGTCGAGGTGAAAGCGGGGATATACTTTTCGCCCTTGGGATTTTCGATAAGTACGAACTGAGCCTTGGGGCGCTCGGTGAATTCAAGCCTCTGATTGTCGTTCTGGACAAGCTCGGTGGATTTGTCGAATATAGCGGGAATAAAGAAGGTAGCATCGAAAACAACAGCGTTTACAACGTTGTCTCTTGATGCGTCGGTATATTCCTTCCTCATTTCGGCGATAGCGTTTATGAGCATTGAGTTGTCGATCTTGGTAAGATCCTGCTGTGGTCTGCTTACATTGAATTCTGGCATGGTTTACTCTCCTTGTTCAAGATTTTTTTCGATTATGAATTTAGGTCGTGCCTTGGTCTCAAGATATATCTTGCCGATATACTCTCCGATGATACCGATAGACAGAAGCTGAAGTCCGCCGATAGCCCATATCGAGATAACTATGGTAGACCAGCCCGCAACTGCGTTGCCTATCGCCCATGTCACAAGCACTTTTATCAGCATGATTATCGAGATGAAAAAGATGAAAAAGCCGAGGAACGTGATAAATCTTATCGGCTTGACCGACAGCGAGGTTATACCCTCTATGGCGAAGCCTATCATCTTTTTAAGCGGGTATTTTGATTCGCCTGCCTGGCGCTCGTTTCGTTCGTACTCTACGATAGCGGTCTTGAAGCCGACCATTGGCACAAGTCCACGCAAAAACAGGTTGACCTCTTTGAACTGCTGCAGCGCTTCGACCGCACGCTTGCTCATCAGGCGGTAATCTGCGTGGTTGTAGGTTATCTCCACGCCCATTTTTGAAAGAAGCTTGTAGTAGCCCTGGGCTGTGCCTCTTTTGAACTTGGTATCCTTTTTGCGTGAGCTTCTTACGCCGTAGACTATCTCGCAGCCCTCGGCTCTTTTTTCGAGAAATCCGTCGATAGCGTTGATATCGTCCTGAAGGTCTGCGTCCATCGAAACTATGATATCCGCATACTCCACCGCAGTATACATACCTGCGAGCAGGGCGTTCTGGTGTCCCTTGTTGCGTGAGAGCTTTACGCCCGTGAAATAGGGTATCGAGTGGAGCTTCGTGATTATCTCCCACGTTTTGTCCTTTGAGCCGTCGTCTACGAACATGACCTTGCTGTCGGGGTGTATCTTCTGCTCGTCGATAAGCGTCTGCATTTTTTCAAGCAGAGCCTTTGCGGTTATCGGGAGCATTTCCTCCTCGTTGTAGCAGGGTATTACAATATAGAGTTTTTCAAGCATTGTTATCTGTCCCTTTTTTTATCTGTATTCAGTCTGAGAAATTACGGGGCGGCGCCCCTTATTTAAGACCGTGACGGTCAAGCGTTTATACCGTACAGTCTTTTTGCATTTTCACAGGTCATATCTGCGACCTGCTGTTCGCTGAGCCCTTTTTGCACAGCTACGACCTTTATGACCTCCGCTATCATCGGGCTTTCGCACCGCTGTCCTCTGTACGGAGGCGGAGCCATATACGGGCAGTCTGTTTCAAGAACGAGTTTATCCATAGGGACTTCGTTCAGAGCCTTGAGCGCTTTTTTTGAATTTCCGAAAGCGAGCACTCCGGTAAAACCGATGTAAAATCCCATTGCCACGGCTTGTTTTGCCATTTCGGCAGAGCCGGAGAAACAATGTATAACGCCTCTTGAGCCGTGCTTTTTCAAAAGCTCCATAGTGTCCTGCGAGGCGTTCCGGGAATGTACGATGACGGGCAGGTCTTTTTTCGAGGCAAAGTCGAGCTGTTTTTCAAAGACATATATTTCTTTGTCCCTGTCGTAGCCCTCGTAGTGGTAGTCAAGCCCTATCTCACCTATCGCAGTGAGCTTTCCCGTTGCTTTGGCAAGCTCGTAAAGCTCACAGAGCTTTTGCTCCCAATCGTCGGGCAGGACGCTTGCAAATTCGGGATGAAAGCCGACCGAGGTGTAAAAGTTCCTGAACCGTTTTGCGTTTTCTATACCGAACAGCGCCGAAGCCTCATCGGTTGCGGCGTGGTTGACAAAGCTCACCGCCGAGCCTTCGCCCAGCACCCGTTCAAGTACCGCCTCCCTGTCCCCGTCAAACCATCGGTCGTCATAATGACAGTGTGTATCAAATATATTGTTCATTTGTATTGTCCTTTCTGTTTTGTTGGGGGAAACCCTTTTAGAAGAAGCAAAAAATGCTTTGCATTTTTTCGAGCGTAACCGTGGTAACGGTTACGCTGTTCCCCCCCGAGGATACCCTTTGGGTATCCTCGCAACTGTCCGCAGGACAGTTAACCCCATTTCCTAAACCTCTTATTTCTTTTTCGACACTGGGGTCGCAGACCCCAATGTCGAAAAAGTAGTAAAAGTTCAGGAGGAGAGTTTGAGAAATAACTTTTCTTTAAGAGAATATCCTCAATAAGACAGAGAGGATAACATAAAGTGCACAGGATATACCAAACACGTAAACATAGTTAGTATAGCACATCATAAAGCTTTTGTCAAAGGCTTCTTTGTAAGAAAATGTACTGTGATCCAACAGAAAAGAACGCCTGCTGAAAACAGAACCTCTTGCCTCCTGCCTCTTGCTTCTTGCCTCTGCGTGGTCAAAGGCTCTTTTTCTTTATCTGTGCTTGATTTCTCGGATATTTGTCGGGTGTGGGGCTGACCTTGTCGATAACGACCAGCGTTCTGCCGTCGCCGTTTGGCAGGCTATACTCGGCGGTATGTGATATCTTTCCGCCCAGAAGCTTTACGGCGTCCTTTGCCTGCTTTATTTCCTCGCCTGCGTCCGAGCCTTTGAGAGCGAGGAACTTTCCGCCGACTTTTACAAACGGCAGGCAGTATTCGCACAGATCGGACAGGTTTGCGACGGCTCTTGCAGATGCAAAGTCAAAGTTCTCACGGAACTCGGGGCTTCTGCCGAGGTCCTCTGCCCGTGAGTGTATACAGGTCGCACCGAGGCTGAGGGTATCCGACAGCTGGGCGAGAAAAGTAATTCTTTTTTGCAGGCTGTCAAGCAAAGTTATCTTGATATCCTCACGCCATATCTTCACTGGGCAGGACGGGAAGCCCGCACCTGTGCCGATGTCGATGAGCGTACTGCCTTTGGGTATTTCGACCAGCGAGAACGGGTAGATGCTGTCGAAAAAGTGCTTTATGCTGATGCCCTCGGGGTCGGTGATAGCGGTGAGGTTTATTTTCTCGTTCCAAGCAACGAGCATTTCGCTGTACATACCGAGGCGGTAGACCTGTTCGTCGGTCAGCTCTATGCCCGCATCGGCAAACATTTTTATAAACCTGCCTGTTTCAATTATCATTTAAAGCTTCCTTTCCTTATATAGATGCAAGAATGCTTCGCTTTTAAGAAGCAAGAGGCAAGAAAATGGTCATTTTAGTACAAACTTGCCGCCCGGGTTTCTGATCGCCGAAGGCGATACCTTTTCTATTCACTCTTCATTATTCACTGTTCACTGTTCACTGAGCCGTCAAGACGGCGATTCTGCTCTAACCACACCAGCAGCACTCCTACATCTGCGGGGTTTACGCCGCTTATTCGGCTTGCCTGTCCGACGGACAGAGGCTTTATCTTGTTGAGCTTTTCCACTGCTTCGAGCCGCAGGCTGCCAACGGTGTTGTAGTCAAGGTCTGCGGGCAGAGACTTGCTTTCGAGCCTGCGCATCGCTTCGACCTGTTCCAGCTGTATTTTTATATAGCCGTCGTACTTTATCTGCAATTCCACCTGCTCGGTGACTTCCCTGTCAAGCTGCGGTCTGTTCTTGTCAAACGGCGCAAGCAGGTCATAGGACAGGCAGGGGCGCTTTATCAGCTGTGACAGCTTTATCCCGTTGTTCAGCGGGTCTGTGCCGAGGCTTTCAAGCAGCTCATTGAGCTTTTCGCCCGGTGCGATATTTACGTGGTTGACCCTGTCTATCTCGGCGGCGATCAGCTCATTCTTTTTCAGAAGATGCTCATAAGCTTCGTCGCTGACAAGCCCGATGCGGTGACCCTCGGGCAGCAGGCGTATGTCTGCGTTGTCCTGGCGCAGGAGGAGCCTGTACTCGCTTCGTGAGGTGAGCATTCTGTACGGGTCGGAGCAGCCCTTTGTAACAAGGTCGTCTATCAGCGTTCCGATGTAGCTTGACGCCCTGTCAAGCACCAGCGGCGGTTCGCCTTTGAGCTTCAGAGCCGCATTCACGCCTGCGACAAATCCCTGTGCGGCGGCTTCCTCGTAGCCCGATGTGCCGTTGAACTGCCCTGCTCCGTAAAGACCTTTTATCTTTTTGAACTCCAGCGTTGCGAGCAGCTGTGTCGGATCGGCGCAGTCGTACTCGATGGCGTAGGCGTTGCGCATTATCTCGACGTGCTCCAGCCCCTTTATCGAGTGCAGGAATTGAAGCTGCACAAATTCGGGCAGCGACGAGCTCATTCCCTGCAAATAGTATTCCTCTGTGTCAAGCCCCATAGGCTCGATGAAAAGCTGGTGTCTCGGCTTGTCGGAAAAGCGCATTATCTTATCCTCTATCGACGGGCAGTACCTCGGTCCGATAGCGTGTATGCGCCCCGAATATATCGGCGAAAGATGAATGTTGTCTTTGATTATCCTGTGTGTCTCCTCGTTGGTGTAAGCCACATAGCACTTGGCGATGTTCCTTAGCTCACCCTTTGTGGAGAACGAAAACGGTACGATGTCCTCGTCGCCCGACTGCTCCTCGAGTTTGTCGAAATCTATCGAGCGCTTGTGTACTCTTGCGGGTGTGCCCGTCTTGAAACGGCGTATCTCAACTCCCGCATCGATAAGGCTCTGCGTGAGCTTTGTCGCAGGTGTCACCGAGTCGGGTCCGCTTGGATAAGAAACTGCCCCGACGTGGATAACTCCGCCGAGATACGTTCCCGTTGCGATTATCGCCGCATCACAGCTGTACTGTGTCCCGAGCATCGTCTTAACGCCCTTGACAGTGCCGTTTTCGATAATGATATCGGTTATCTCCGCCTGCTTCAAAAACAGGTTTTCCTGCTTTTCGACGGTGTTTTTCATAAGGTTGTGGTAAGCCATACGGTCTATCTGCGCACGCAGCGAGTGTACGGCGGGACCCTTTCCACGGTTGAGCATACGGCTCTGGATAAGCGTCTTGTCAGCCGCCCTGCCCATTTCACCGCCGAGAGCGTCTATCTCACGCACGAGATGACCCTTAGCGGTGCCGCCTATCGACGGGTTGCATGGCATATTTGCCACACAGTCGAGAGTTATGGTGAAAAGTGCGGTCTTTAAGCCAAGGCGTGCCGAAGCAAGCGCCGCCTCGCAGCCTGCGTGACCTGCGCCCACGACTATAATATTGAAATGTTCGGTCGTCTGAGTGTTGGACATTGTTTTGTTCCTCCGATTTATCTGTCAAACCCTAAGGGTTTGAGGCAAGCTTGTTCGGTCTTTTCATAAGGGGCAGCCCTCCCCTTTTAGAAGCAAGACAATCAGAAGCAAGAGGCAAGAAAAAGTATTATCATATGACATACTTGCCTTAATCGTTTCTTACCTCTTACATCTTATCTCTTACCTCTATTCGGGGGCTTTCCGGTCGCCCTCAAAAAAGAAACAATAGGTTTAATGTTTGTACGTCAAGCCATAATGGCTTGAGGGTAAAGAGTTCTACACGTACCAAGGGGCAGCCCTCCCCTTTTAGAAGCAAGACAATCAGAAGCAAGAGGCAAGACTTTCGGGTCCTTCCGGTAAGCCTTAATCTGTTTGTCCCCAACTATTTACCCACACAAAACTTAGCAAACACGTTGTTTACCACGGCTTCGGTGGCTTTTTCGCCTGTCAGCTCCATAAGCGACTGTGCGGCATAGTCTATCATAACCGTAACTGCGTCGAGCGTTTGTCCGCCCTGCAGGCTTTCCAGCGCAGCTTTGAGGTGTGTCCTTGCGGTAAGGGCGCACTCTTTCTGTCGCTCGTTTGCGAAAACATCGCTGTCGGCGTCGTAGTCGCACACGCCGAAAAGCTCCTCGACTGCCGCCTGAATGCGGTCAAGCCCCTCGCCGTTCTTTGCGGATATCTCGACTACCCTGCCGAAGCTTTCAAGCTCCGTGCGGTCGACAGCCGTTTCAAGGTCGGTCTTGTTGAGTATCACCAGCACCTTTTTGCCGAGCTTTGAGATGTACTCCAGCAGAGCCTTGTCAGCTTCGTCAAGCTTCTGCGACGAGTCGAACACCGCAAGTATCAGCATAGCGCTGTCCAGCCGCTTTTTTGCAAGCTCGACGCCCAGCTGCTCGACGGTGTCGCCCGTTTCGTGTATCCCTGCCGTGTCCGACAGCTTCAGCGTGACGCTGCCCAGCTGTACGCTTTCCTGTATAACGTCCCGGGTCGTGCCTGCGATGTCGGTGACTATCGAGCGCTCAAATCCAAGCAGCATATTCATAAGTGCGGACTTGCCGACGTTCGGCTTTCCTGCGATGCAGGTGTCGATGCCGCTTTTGAAAACAAGCCCCCTGTCATAGTCTCTGATTATTCTGTCAAGCGTGGAAACGGCGCTTTCAAGGCTTTTTCCGAGCGCACTTTGCTCGACCTCGGGGATGTCCTCCTCGGGGTAATCCACCCACGCCGCAAGCTCTCCCAGCAGCCCGACGAGCATATCCGAGACAGCCTTGATGCTCTTGAAAAGCCTGCCCTCTCTGGCAAGGTTCGCCGAGTTAAGAGCGTATTCGCCCTGTGCGGAAATGGTGTCCATAACAGCCTCGGCCTGCGTCAGAGAAAGTTTGCCGTTGAGGAACGCCCGCTTTGTGAACTCTCCCCTGTCAGCGAGCTTTGCGCCGCTTTCAAGGCACAGCCGGAGGACTTTTTTGGTAACGTATATCCCGCCGTGGCAGGATATCTCGCAGACGTCCTCGCCGGTGTACGACTTCGGGGCACGGAACACCGTCAGTACGCCGTCGTCGACGGTCTTCCCCGAAGCGTCCTTTATCTTTCCGTATGCACAGCTGTAGCCCGCCATTTGTTCGACGCTCGGGCAGCTCAGCGGAGCAAATACCGCAGCTGCGATATTTATCGCCTGCTCCCCACTAATGCGTATAACGGATATACCGCCTTGCGAAAGCGGAGTGGATATAGCACAGACCGTAGACATAGTATCCTTTCCTTTCAGATGTTAATCAATATATTATACCATAATAAATGTGATTTGTAAAGCGGAGCGCATTTTGTTCGGCAAAAGTTTAAATACTGTTGAAAAATCCGAACGAGTGTGTTATAATAACAGAGTATGAGTATCTTTTGTAAAGGGGAATGTAAATGGAAGCTTCAGCGGCTAAAAAAGGTTTTCTGAAAAATCCGTTCAGAAAGTCTGGGGAAAAGTACCTGCTGTTATTTGTCGTTTCGTTTGTGATAATGATGCTGTCTTTCCTTCCGAGAATGATAGCAAACGGCGGTATATTCACATATTACGGCGATTTTAACTCTCAGCAGATAATGTTCTACCAGCATTCGCACGATGCGGTGCAGGCGGGGAATCTTGGCTGGGACTGGGGGACCGACCTCGGTTCGAGCTTTATCGGTTCGTATGCGTTCTATCTGCTCGGCTCGCCGTTTTTCTGGATAACGACTATTTTCCCGTCGTCGTTCGTTCCGTATATGATACCGTGGCTGCTTGCTCTTAAAACAGCGCTGGCATCGGTTTTTGCCTATGCCTACATCAGACGTTTCGCAGACGACCCGTCGGCTTGCTTTATCGGCGGACTGCTTTACGGCTGCTCGGGCTTTCAGATGTACAACGTGTTTTTCAACCATTTCCACGATGCGACGGCGTTTTTCCCGCTTCTGCTGCTGGGCTTTGAACGTCTCGTGTGCGACAACAAAAAGGGCGGATTTGCGCTGGCGACGGCTATCTGTGCGCTGGTCAGCTACTTCTTCTTTATCGGCGAGTGCGTGTTCCTGGTGATCTATTTCTTCCTGCGCTGTACGGATAAAAAGGGCTTCCCCATTACGTTCAAGAAATTCGGCTGGCTCATATTTGAAGCGGTGCTGGGCGTTGCGATGGCGGCGGTGCTGTTCCTGCCTGCGTGCATGGATATAATCGCAAACCCGAGGCTTGTCGAGAGGCTCTACGGAATGGATATGGTCGTTTACGACGAAAGCGTGCGCATACCTCGTATCTTCCAGGCGTTCTTCATGCTCAACGATATGCCTGCAAGAATAAATATCTTCGCTACCGACAGGGCAAGATGGGCTTCTATGGCGGGCTATCTGCCGATGTTCTCGGTTGCGGGCGTTATCGCATTTATGAGGACACGAAAAAAACACTGGCTCACAAGGGCTGTGTTCGTGTTTATGATAATGGCGTGCGTGCCGATACTCAACTCGTCTTTCGTGCTGTTCAACGCCTCTTACTACGCAAGATGGTATTATATGCCGATACTGCTGATGTGCGTTATGACCGCAAAGGTAATAAACGAGAGCAGGGACGACCTGCGCAAGGGCTTCTGGCCTGTGCTCGTGGTGTGTCTTGTGTTCCTCGGTGTCGGGCTTCTGCCAAAGGAAGAGAACGGCAAGCTCGTATTCGGCAAGATAGCGAAATACCCCGAGTTCTACTATATCCAGGCGTTCGTAACGCTGATAATGCTTGCGATGCTGGCATTCCTTATTTACTTTGTCGCAAACAGGCATATCGTTGACGGACTTTCAAAGCTGAAGCTGAGCTTCAAGCGTGTTGCTTGCATAATGACTGCGATAGCGGCGGGACTTTGCATGTGCTCGGGCGTTATCTACGGCTCAACGCAGACCTCAGACCCGATGGACTATATCAACCGAGGCGTAAAGGGCAAGGAAAATATCAATATGTCGGTATTTGACGCCAACAGCGGGTATCAGAATCCCGACAACACATTCTACCGCATAGATACCTCGCCCGATGTCGATAACTGGTGTATGTTCTGGGGACTTTCCTCGATGAGATGCTTTCACAGCGTTGTCAGCACCTCGATAATGGATTTCTACACGACCCTCGGACAGACCCGTGACGTTGCTTCACGAATGGAAACGAGCCTTTACCCGCTGAGAGGGCTTTTGTCGGTCAAGTATTACTTTGACCAGCACGAGCTGAAATCGGGCGAAAGCCCCGAGAGTGCGGGCAATCTTGTCGGCTTCAAATATGTCGGCAAGCAAAACGGCTTCCGGATCTACGAGAACGAGTACTTTATCCCGATGGGCTATGCCTTTGACAGCTACTGCAAAAAGGAGGACCTTGCCGCAAAGAGCGATGTCAACAAGATGCAGGCTCTCACCAAGGCGCTCGTTGTCGATACCGACACGGCGGTAAAATACAAGGACTACTTCAAGTATCACTATTTCCTGCCGTCTGACCTGACAGCTTCGGCGTATATGACCAACTGCAACGACAGGCGTGCGGAGTGCTGTGACAAGTTCGAGTATTCAACAAACGGCTTTGATGCTTCGATAACTCTGAAAGCCAAGAGAATGGTGTTCTTCTCCGTTCCCTACGACGACGGTTGGTCGGCACAGGTCAACGGACAGGACGTTGACATCGTTAAGGTCGATTTCGGCTTTATGGCTGTTCCCTGTGAGGAGGGCGAAAACAGCATACACTTTACCTACAAAACAAAGTATCTTAATCTCGGACTTGTGCTGACGGGCTCGGGATTCGTAGTGTGGACGGGCTATGTCGTTTATTTCAAAAGACGTGAGAGGCTTGCACAGGGAAAGGCTGACAACGGCGACGACGATGCACAGCCGGACGACACCGATGATACAGGCGATACAGATGGCACCACAGAGGCAGATGTACCCGAAAATGCCGAAGATACGGCGGAAAGCGAGGAAGAAGATGTACTCAAAGGAAACTAAGATATCCTCAAAGCAGGTCTACGACGGCATCGTTGTCAAGCTTTTCAGCGACGATGTTGAGCTGGACAACGGCTACAAGGCTGTGCGTGAGGTGATACATCACCCCGGCGGCGTGTGTGTTGCCGCAGTTGACGAGGACGAGAACGTGTTTATGGTACAGCAGTTCAGGTATCCGTTCGGCGAGGTGCTGACCGAGCTGCCTGCGGGAAAGCTCGAATACGGTGAGCAGCCCGAGGTGTGCGGACGGCGTGAGCTTAAAGAGGAGGTCGGCGCACAGGCTCAGAGCTTTGAATATCTCGGCTGTTTGTATCCGACCGTAGCATACGACACCGAGAAGATATATATGTATCTTGCGAGAGGACTGAGCTTTTCCGACCAGCATCTTGACGACGGCGAGTTCCTTGATGTGAAAAAGATGCCGCTGAAGCAGGCTTACGAAATGGCGCTGAACAACGAGCTGCCCGACGCCAAGACACAGCTCGGCGTTATAAAAGCGTATTTAAAGCTTCATTGCGAAGGCTGAGCAGAGATATAAAATTGACAGACAATGATAAAGGCTCCCGGGAGTTGTTCTTCCCGAGAGCCTTGTTTTGTTGTTATTGTAGTTTTCGCAGACTGCGGTTACTTTATAGCCCAGCTTCCGAGATCTGTGTAGAACAGCTGTACCCAGTAATACCAGGTCCTTGAAACGCCATCGACAGTTTCCTGCTGTGTTACCTTATAAACTGCCGTGTTCTTGTAAACTGGCTTGAACATATTCGCCTTGTGTATCGGCGAATTCATCCACTTGTCAAAGGCTTGCTTCGTAGTTTCCGAAGCGCCTGTGCCCCAGCCGTTGAGCAGGTTCTCTCCTGCGTCCCAGGCTTGCGTGTAGGTAACGTATGTGGGGATACCCGTTCTTCCGTCGAAGATCACGTCGCTGAATACCGTGTGGTACTTTCCGCCGCCACGCTCGCTCGGTCTTTTGTGTTTATTCCCCGGATACGCCGCATATTCCTCAGCCCTGATCTTCGCTGCCTGCGAAATGGTCGCATTTGCCGAAAGCGGCTTCAGACCGGATGCTTTTCTTTCAGGATTGAGCAATGCAAGAAACTCAGAGGTCTTGTCCTCTATCTTGGTGTAGTGGTTCGGTATCTTAAGCGGTTTGAGCGACAAGCGGGAGGTACCGCTCTTGGTAGTAGCTGCTGTTGTCGTTGCAGCCTTGGTCGTTGTCGCTGCAGCCTTTGTGGTGGTAGTTGCCGCAGCTGTGGTCGTGCGGGTGGTCGCAGCGGTAGCAGCCTTTGTAGTTGTGGAAGCCGCTGTGGTCTGCCCTGCTTGCGAGGTGGTCTGTGCAGCCGATGTGGTCTGCTCAGCTGTTGTGGACTGCTCCGTTTCGGAGGACTCCTGCGTTTCGGACGGCTGCTGTGTCGGCTCGGTGTCCTGCGTTTCGCTTTCGGACTCGGTCTGTACCGCCTTGGTCGAAATGCTTGTCACGATGTCCTGCGAATGTGCCCTTTCGAGCAGATTTCCGTCAACAAGCATCATCTCGTCTTCAATCTCTATCTGCTTTCCGCCTATCCTGAAGGAATCTATGCGTGTGCCCTTTTCGTTGCGAACGATCATCTCGGTCTGGTCCTCAGAGGTCATAATGGTCAGTAAACGTCCATCGTCGTCGCTGATTATCGAGCTGTTGATGATGTCGCCCGAGGCGTTTCTGAGCGTATAGTTTCCGCCGGAGCTGAGCACGACGGTCAGATCCTTTGTCAGCTCTGCCCTGTTGAACGAACGGTCGGTATAAGCAAGCTTCTTTGAGCCTGCGTAAACGCTTCCGTTTCTTAACTCGATGATCGTACCTTTATAGGAAAAGCTCGTTATCTGCTTTCCGTCCTGTTCAAAGGTGACCTGGTTGTTTTTGCACTTTATCGTTACCGGCGAGCCGTCAGCGTCGGGAGTGACCGTGACACTTTCGGTCTCCAGGTCGTTTTCGTCCTTCAGAACGATGTAGTTGTCCGACTGAACGAACAGAGTACACTTGTCAAGAGCTATGCTGACCAGCGAGTCTTCCCTGCTGAGCGTTGTGGTCACAGCGGCGGGCTTGGGTGCAGAGGTCTGCGCAGTTGTACTTGCGGGGTCATTCTTTTCCCCGGAGTCTGCCTGTGAGTCGCTGTCGGAAGGCGTGACTGATACGGTGTCGCCGTCCGCAGTTGCAATGTCAGAAAGGCTCGAGTCTGAGCCTGCAAAGATACAGATGCTCATAGCAAGCACGGATAGACCGAGCAGCACTCTTTTCAGTCTGTTCACAAAAACACCTCCCAAGAACCACAATACGTTAGTTTAAGTATAACACTGACCGTTGGTCAAGTCAACAGAATGAATAGGAGATATTTTTAATTTTCTGCGGATTTGGAGGATATTTTAATTATATACTCTATGTAGTCGTCGTGGTCGATGCGCTGTGTATCGGCGTCCACACCTGCGAGACGCATCACATCGACAGCCTTGTTGACCGTATTGAAGAACATTTTTACGTCACGCAGCATAACGGCGCTTTTGCGGATACAGCGGCGGTGTATCTCCTGCTCCTCCAGCTTTTTTATGTAGCTTTCCAGCTGTGTGACCGTCCAGTTCCCGTTTATTGCTTTGAGCAGTATTCCCTTTCTGACGGGTGTTTCCCTTACCCTAAGCAGCGCTCTTGCGTGGCGCTCGGAAAGACCGTTTTCGATTATGCTCTGCTGCTCCTCACTGCTGAGGCGCAGAAGCCTTAGCTTGTTTGCGACGGTGGACTGTGCAAGCCCGAGCCTTACGGCGACCTCCTCCTGTGTCAGCCCGAAGGTCTTTATAAGCTTGTCCAGCGCCTGTGCTTCCTCGAAGAAATTGAGCTGCGAGCGCTGTATGTTCTCGATAAGCGACATCACAGCGCTGCGCTTGCGGTCGGCGTTGATAAGTATGCAGGGCACGGTCGTCATGCCTGCCATTTTTGCGGCACGCAGACGTCTTTCGCCCGAGATAAGCTCAAACCCGCCCCCGACCCTTCTCACCGAAAGCGGCTGGATAACGCCGTCCTGCGAAATGCTTTTGGCGAGGCTGGTCAGCTGCTCGGGAGAAAAGACCTTTCTCGGCTGGGAGGGGTTCGTTCTGATGTCGGCGATTGGGATATCGAAGATCTTGCCTATCTCCTTGACCCAGAGGCTCGGCTTTTCGTCTGCCGCTTCCTGAGGCATCTCAAGCTGCAAATCGTCATGGCAGCCTATCTCCTCGTCGTAATCGCACTCGTTTATAAACACACGAGTAAGTGCTTTTGGTATTATGCTCATTGCTTTCACGCTCCTTTTCACTGAGTTTAACACAACCCGCAGTCGTTTCTCAACGGTTTATCCCAAGAAAAAATCCAATAATAACGACAAATTGCGGGGCGTTTCAGAGCTTTGACCCACAATATCTTGTGCTTCGACCACTCCCCTCCCGCTTTCTGCCGAAAAATGTTTCACGTGAAACAATGTTTTTTCAAAAAAGATTTGCAAAAATCAGAATTATGTTGTATAATAAAAAGCGATATGAGAACGAGAGGAGGAAACGCTTTCGGGCGTGACATAAAATGGGTAGAGTTATTGCAGTTTCAAACCAGAAAGGCGGAGTCGGAAAATCCACGACGGTCGTAAATCTTGCGGCTGTTTTCGGATCAAAAGGCTCAAAGGTGCTTATAATAGATTTTGACCCGCAGGGCAACACGACCACAAGCTATGGTATCTCAAAAAAGAGGATACGCAACACAGTGTATGATGTTCTGCTTGGCGAGTGCCCTGTTCAGGAAGCTGTCGTTGCCTCGGCGTTCAGGGGCGTGTCGGTCGTGCCGACGACGCAGGATCTTGCGAGCGCTTCCGTTCAGCTTCTGACAATGGAAAACAGAGCTATGCGACTGCGCACCTGCATAGAAGATGCAAGAAAGTTTTACGACTACATTCTTATAGACTGCCCGCCGACGCTGGATATGCTCACGATAAATGCGCTCGTTGCGGCTGACTCGGTGCTGATACCGATACAGTGCGAGTTTCTGTCGCTTGAGGGGCTTGTCGAGCTTCACCAGACCGTTGAACGTGTGCGCAAGACGTGGAACAGCGAGCTTCGGGTCGAGGGCATTCTTTTTACGATGTGCGTGGCGCGCTACAAGCTGACCGACCAGATAATCAAGGAGGTCAGGAAACATTTTCCGAACGAGGCTCTTAACACGGTGATACCGAGAAACATCGCCATTTCCGAAGCTCCGAGCTTTGGCGAGCCTGTCATCTACTACGAGAAGAGATCCAAGGGCGCAAAGGCTTACGAGGAGCTTGCCGCCGAGCTTATCAAGAGGAACAAGAAGAAAACAAAATAAATGTTTCACGTGAAACATTTGGTCGAAAGGAAAGTAAAAATGGGAAAAAAATCAAGAATGATAAGGGGTCTGGACGACCTGTTCACAGACAACTATATACCTGCGCAGAAGTCGGACGAGGAAAAGGGGAGTGCGGAAAAGCCGGAAAATGCGGCGAATGGCATTTCCACGGTGAGCATTTCGCTCGTTGAGCCGAACAAAAATCAGCCGAGAGCCGAGTTCGACAGCGAAAAGATAGAGGAGCTTTCACAGAGCATAAAGCAAAACGGCGTTTTGCAGCCGATTCTTGTTACGCCGCTTGACAACGGTGGTTTCCGCATCGTTGCGGGCGAGAGAAGATGGCGTGCGGCAAGGCTTGCGGGTCTGAAGGAGATACCTGTTTACATAAGGGAACTGACCGACAGGCAGGTAATGCAGTTGGCGCTCATCGAGAACGTTCAGCGTCAGGACCTGCTCCCGCTTGAGGAGGCGAGGGCGTACAAGCAGCTCATGGAGGTCCACGGAATGACGCAGCAGGAGGTGTCCGAGGCGGTGGGGAAGTCACGCTCGGTCATCGCAAACTCGCTGAGGCTGCTCACACTTTGCGACACGGCCGCAAAGCTGCTTGACGAGGGCAGGCTGACCGTCGGACACGCCAAGATGCTCGCCGGCATAAACGACCCCGCAAAGCAGGCTGAATGTGCGAAATATGCAGCTGATAAGGGCTTGTCCGTGCGTCAGCTCGAGCAGTACATCGCAGCTCTTTCAAAGCCCGTGCGCAAGGCGAGCAGGGCAGCGGTGAAGCAGGAAAACCCGTTCCTGCGTGAGTTTGAGATAAGCGTGAACGACAATTCAAACATCAAGGCGAAGGCGAAGCAGTCAAACGGTGCGACCACCGTTAGCCTCACAATTGGCAAGGACGTTGACGCCAATGCCGTTCTGAGCAGGCTCGCCGAGCTTTTGAAAAACTACTGACACCTCGGATATACATCGAATTGCCCGAAAGAAAATATTGAACGAAAAAACGGAGAAGCCGAGCTTGACTTCTCCGTTTGTTTTGTTTTTGCAAAAATGAGCGTTCGACAGCAGGGGTAAACGCCCTACTGATGATATGTCCTGAGAAAATCCTTCATCTCGCCCATTGCGTAGGTGAGCTGTTCGCAGTTGGGGAGATAAACGATGCGGAAGTGGTCGGGCTGTTCCCAATGGAAGCCGCCGCCGTGAGTGAGCAGTATCTTTTTGTCCCTCAGAAAATCGAGGACGAACTGTTCGTCGTTTTTGAGGTTGAACTTTTCCTTGTCCAGCCTCGGGAAGATGTAGAAAGCCGCCTGCGGTCTTACGGCAGTCATTCCGTCGATGCCGTCGATAAGCTTGCAGATGCACTCTCTCTGTTCGTAGATGCGTCCGCCGGGGAGCAGCATCTCATCGACCTTGTCAAAGTCTTTCAGCGCATATTCTATGACATACTGGCTCTGAACGTTTGAGCAGAGTCTCATCGAGGAGAGCATATTTATACCCTCGATATAGCCCCTTGCTCTGTCGAGGTTTCCGCTGAGCACCATCCAGCCGACACGGAATCCCGCTATCTTGTGGGACTTTGAAAGTCCGTTGAAGGTCACGCAGAAAAGGTCGGGTGCGAGCGAAGCTATCGAGGTGTGGCGTATGCCGTCCATACAAAGCCTGTCGTATATCTCGTCGGAGAACAGTATCAGCTCATTCTCTCTTGCAAGCTGGGCTATCTGTTCAAGCAGCTCCTTGGGGTAAACAGCTCCCGTGGGGTTGTTCGGATTTATGATGACTATCGCCTTTGTCCTGTCGGTTATCTTGGAGCGCATATCCTCAATATCCGGGTACCAGTTAGAAGATTCATCGCATATATAGTGTACGGCGTTGCCGCCCGAAAGCGTTACCGAGGCTGTCCACAGGGGATAGTCGGGGGCGGGCACGAGCACCTCGTCGCCGTTGTCAAGCAGCGCCTGCATAGCCATTGTGATAAGCTCCGAAACGCCGTTGCCGGTGTATATGTTGTCGATAGAAGCTGCGATCACGCCCTTTGAATCGTGGTAAGCCTTTATTGCCTCTCTTGCACGGGCGATGCCGTGAGAATCGGAGTAGCCCTGGGCGTCGTGCAGATGCTCGCTCATCTCGGCGAGGATATAGTCGGGTGCGTTGAAATCAAACGGCGCAGGGTTACCGATGTTGAGCTTGATGATCTTTTCTCCCGCTGCGATCATTCGGTTCGCCTCGTCCATAACTGGGCCTCTGATATCGTAGCAGACGTTGTTCAGTTTTGTGGATTTTGCAAATGTTCTCATAGTATAACTTCCAATCAAAAAAATATCCTGATACATTCTACCACTTCAAAGCGTATCTGTCAACCGCCGTTTTTATTAAAAAAACTTGGAATGGCGGTACTTTTTTTGGCAAAACCCTTTATTTTTCTGTTGAAATGTAGTATAATGAAAATGGTATACTATACTCTTTGAAAAGAATTTCCATAAACAGAAACGGAGGATTTTGAATTATGAAAAATGTGGTAAAGGTGCAGCTTGCGGGGAGAAACTACAACCTTACATCGACGGAAACTCCCGACTACACCATCAGGCTTGCAAGGGAGCTGAACAGGAGAATGGACATGATAACGTCCGCTTCCGAAAATCTTTCCTCGCTCGATGCAGCTCTGCTTTGTGCGATGGACTGTCTTGACGAGCTTACAAAGGCAAACCGCAACGTTGAGAACATACGCTCGCAGATAAAGGACTATGTTGACGACGCAGGACAGGCAAGGCTGGCTGCGGACGAAGCCAACAAGGAGCTGAGAATACTCAGGGCTAAGGTCGAGGAGCTCCAGACCGAGCTGAAAAAGCGCACCACAGTCATAAGATACGATAACGACAAGGTGGAGAACGCAAGAGATATGCTCTCCAAAGAGATAAATGCGGCTATAAACTCGCCGCTGAGCAGACCTACCGTTCAGCAGATGAACGGCGACTCCAACCGCAAATAATGGCGGAGATACTCTCGCCCGCAGGCTCTCCCGAGGCGCTGGAGGCGGCGCTGAGGTGCGGCTGTGATGCGGTGTATGTCGGCGGCAGGAGCTTTTCTGCAAGAGCCAATGCCGCAAACTTTTCCGACGAGGAATTGAAAGAGGCGGTGAGGCTTTGCCACATAAGAGGGGTGAAGCTTTACCTTGCGATAAATACGCTGATACTGGACAGTCAGCTGGAGGACTGCAAAAAGGCAGTCGCTTACGCCGCAAAGATAGGCGTGGACGGACTTATCACGCAGGACCTGTGCCTTGCACAGATAGTCAGAAAGTGCTGTCCGCAGCTGGAGATACACGCTTCGACGCAGATGACGGTACACACTAAAAACGGCGTTGAAGCGGTAAAGGAGCTTGGGTTTTCAAGGGCGGTGCTTTCAAGGGAGCTGCCCGAGGGGATAATTGCCGAGCTTTCAAGGCTGGGGATAGAAACGGAAGTTTTCGTTCATGGTGCGCTTTGTATGTCTGTATCGGGGCAATGCTTTATGAGCGCCCTTATAGGTTCAAGAAGCGCAAACAGAGGACTCTGTGCGCAGGCTTGCAGGCTTGCGGTGAGTGCGGTAAGGGGCGAGCAGAGGTACGACCTTTCGCTTAAAGATATGTCAACTCTGGACGTTATGGACAGGATGCTTTCAACGGGCACGTCGTCGCTGAAAATAGAGGGGCGGATGAAGCGTCCCGAGTATGTGGCAAAGGCGACCGACAGCTGTTACAAGGCTTGCAGGGGGCTTGACCCCGATATGAAGGGGCTTGCCGAGGTGTTTTCACGAAGCGGCTTTACAAAGGGCTACTTTGAGGGGAAGACGGGCAGCGGGATGTTCGGTCGGCGTGAAAAAGAGGACGCTGCTGTTTCGGCAAGCGTTCTGCCGAAGCTCCACGAGCTTTACCGAAGCGAGTTCAAGCGTGACACGGTGAGCTTTGTTTTTACGGCAAAGCAGGGAAGCCCTGTCAGCCTTTCGGCGGCGGATTCTCACGGCAGCAGCTTCACGGTGTACGGCGAGATACCGCAGACGGCGCAGAACAAGGGCCTTACCGCCGAGCAGGTGCAAAAGCAGCTTTCAAAGCTTGGCACAACGATATACGAGTTCGGCGGGTGTGAATGTGACATCGGGGAGATGCTTTACGTCAGCCCCGCACAGCTCAACGCTCTGCGCAGAGAGGTTTGCGAGGGGCTTGACGAACAAAGGGCTTTGGCAAACGACAGGTCGGTGCCGTTCAAAGACGTTGATATTATGGCGTTCGACGGCGGCTGCGAGTGCAGTTCGCCGAGAATAAGGATACAGATATCAAGCGAAAAGCAGCTTGAAAATATACAGCTAAATGACATCGAATTTGTGATAATGCCGCTTGCCGGGTGCGAAAAGGCGGATATCCAAAGCTACGGCGGCAGGCTTATGGCACAGCTGCCGAGGTTCACGTTCGACGAGGAAAAAGTCATACATCGGCTGGAGGCTTTGGCGCAAAGGGGCTTGAAGCACATTCTTGCGGCAAACATCGCACATCTTCGCATAGGCAGGGCTTTGGGGCTGACGGTACACACCGATTTCGGTCTGAATGCTACAAACAGCGTGGCGGTCAAGCTTCTGGGCGAGCTGGGAGCGAGTGATGTCACGGCTTCGTTCGAGCTGAAAGCCTCGCAGATACGGGCTTTGAAAAAGAGTGTGCCTGTGGGCGTGATAGGCTACGGGCGGCTGCCTGCGATGCTGACGGTGAACTGCCCGATAAGGCAGGCTGTGGGCTGCGGAAAATGCACAAAGAAGCTTTTTGACCCGACGGGGAGAGAGTTCCCTGTGCGCTGCTCAAAGGGCGAGGGGTATGTTGAGATACTCAACTCGGACGTTTTGTACATGGCGGACAAGCTGGCAGACTTCAGGGGTGCGGCATTCGTTACGCTGTGCTTTGACGGCGAAAACGCTGAGGAGGCTGGACGGATAGTTTCGGCATATAAAACAGGCAAAAAAGCTGAAACAGAAAACATCACCCGAGGTCTTTACTACCGGGGGATAATCTGAAATAATCGCTCAAAGAACGATGACAGAGAACAATGAATAAAGAATAATGCAGGTATAGCCTGCGGTGATGATAAAGAATTATAAATATTCAGCTGAATGGGGGAATAAAAATGATAAAGTATGGGGAAGCGGTCAAGCTCGGAGAAACGGTGATAAATGTCGTCTGCGAAGCGGTTGCGGCGGCGCTCGACGACGGGCAAGGCGAGCTTGACTTCACCTATGCGGCGAAGCTGGTCAGAAAAAAGAAATAGAGGAGGATACTTATGCGGCTTGACGGATTCGGGCTTTTTGTAAACGATATGGGCACAATGATACGCTTTTACAGAGATGTGCTCGGCTTTGAGATAAAAGAGGACGAGGACACCTCAAACGTATATCTTATTAAGGACGGCACGCTGTTCCTGCTTTACGGGCGAAGCGATTTCGAGAAGATGACAGGCAGGAAATACGAATACATCAAGGGCCTGAACGGGCACTTTGAGCTGGCTTTGTATGTGGACACGTTTGAGGAAGTGGACGAGAGATTCAGCGAGGTCGTTGCAAAGGGCGCACAGCCGGTACTCGAGCCGACGACCGAGCCGTGGGGACAGCGCACCTGCTATGTCGCAGACCCCGAGGGCAACCTTATCGAGATAGGTTCGTTCAACAAGCCGTTTGAGCGTTGATTATACAGAAACGAGGAAAGAAAATGAAACTTCTGATAAAAAAACTTGATGAAAATGCAGTCTTGCCAAAGAGGCAGACCGAATTCAGCGCGGGCTATGACCTTTCTGCCTGCTGTGGTGAGCCTTTGACCGTTAAGGCGGGGCAGACTGTTAAAGTCCACACGGGCGTCGCTATGGAGATAGACGGCGACAGGAACACAGTCGGGCTTATCTACGCCCGAAGCGGTATCGCCACCAAATTCGGAATCGCACCTGCGAACTGCGTGGGCGTTATCGACTGGGATTACCGTGGGGAGCTTATCGTGGCTCTGCACAATTCGTCGCAGGACGACTTTGTCATAAACCACGGTGAGCGTATCGCACAGCTGGTGCTTGCGCCCGTTTTCACGCCCGAGGTCGAGGAGGTCGGCGAGCTTTCGGACACGGCAAGGGGCGAAGGCGGTTTCGGTTCGACGAACAAGTGATATGGGAGATTTCTTTACAAAAAATCCGTCGGTGATAATAGCTCTTATCGGGCTGCTGCTTTCGGTGCTGAATCTTGTCAACCTGCTGAAAAACCGAAAGAGAGATCACTATGTTTCGGGGATACCGCTGTTCGGCGGTCTGCTGACGCTGATAGGCTTTTTGCTGTCACATCACAAGATCTGGGCGCTGTTGTGCTTTGCCGATTACTCGTGGCTGATGCTGCCGTATGCGCTGATATTCGGCGGAAAGAAAAAGAATGACGAAAAGAAAGAGGACGACAGGGAAAATGAAGATAGTGAACGCTGAAATATACGTCTGCGACAAGGACTTCACCGTTATCAGAAACGGGTTTGTCGAGGTGCGCAACGCAAAGATAGTGAATGTCGGCGAGTGTGCTCCGAACAGCAGCGGCGACATCGACGCAAAGGGGAAAAAGCTTTTCCCCGGGTTTATCGACTGCCACACGCACCTTGGGCTGACCACGGGCGGAGTGGGCTTTGAGGGCGAGGACCTCAACGAGTCGGTCGATGCCTGCACTCCGCAGCTTCGCATTATCGACGGCATCAACCCGCTGGATATCTCGTTTGAGCTTGCTAGAAAAGCGGGGGTGACTGCGGCGGTGGTATCGCCCGGCTCGGCAAACGCAGTTGCGGGGCAGATATATGCGATAAAGACCGCAGGAAAGCGTATCGACAAGATGTCTATGGGCGAGGTCGGGATAAAGCTCTCTCTCGGTGAGAATCCGAAAATGACCTACAATGACCGTGACGAAACTCCTGTGACGAGAATGGCTATCGCAGCGGTTATAAGAGAGGCGCTTTACAAGGCGAAGCGTTACGGGGAGGATATCGCAAAGGCGCAGACCGAGGACGGCGATATGCCCGAATATGACATTAAGAGCGAGGCTCTGCTGCCCTTGCTTGACAGAAGGATAAAAGCCCATTTCCATTGCCACCGTGCGGACGACATCTTCACGGCGATAAGGATCGCAAACGAGTTCGGGCTTGACTACACGCTGGTACACTGCACCGACGGATACCTTATTGCAGACGAGCTGGCGCAGGAAAAGGCGTCTGCGGTGATAGGGCCTGTTATCTGCGACAGATGCAAGCCTGAAATGGCATCGCTCTCGCCCGAAAATGCGGCTGTACTAGCAAAGAACGGCGTGAAGGTCGCTGTCTGCACCGATCATTCGGAGATACCGATAGAGTATCTGCCGTTGTCGGTCGGTATCTGTATGAAAAACGGTCTGCCGTTTGAGGACGCACTGCTGAGCGTGACGAGAAACGCCGCCGAGATAGCAGGCATCGCCGACAGGGTCGGCAGCATAGAGACAGGCAAGGACGCCGACCTCACGCTGTTTGAGGGCAATCCCTTTGAGGTGATGAGCAGCCCTGCACTTGTGATGATTGGTGGAGAAATAGTATGATATTTGAAGGTATAAGCAGGACTTTTTCGACTGTCGGTGAGGAGCAGTACAAGACTATCGGTGCGTTCTGGGACGAGATGAGCGCAAAGTACGGTCTTGAAAACCTGCGTGGTCTGGGTTACAACTGGACAAGCACGACTATCGAATATGTCATCGGACTCAAAGAGGGCGCTATTGACGGCGCAGACTGCACGGTGCAGCTGCCCGACGAGGATTGGGTGACTGTCACGGGAAAGACTGCCGAGCTTAGTCAGATGTATAACGAGATCTACCAAGACGGCGCACTGAGATATGAGATAGAGACTTTTGACAATGACGGCAGCTGCGAGGTAAAGTATATCCGAAATGAAAGTGCAAAAACCAAGGCGAAAAAACATAAAAAAGCAAAGACGATAATCGTGACTTGTCTGATACTGTTTGCACTGTTTTTTACATACACCGAGATAATGATTTATTCGTATCTTAAACAATATGGATACGGTTTCAAAGAGCTGCCGCAGGCTACGCTCGTTTATTTTCATCTGAGCGACGGGTTTACGGTCGAAACGAATGAACACGGAAGTACATTTATCGGCAGGCACGATTACATCTATGATGAGGTGTTCCTGGGGAAAGGATACTGTAAAAGCGACCAAATGGGAATGGTCGTATATTATGCCGAGATCGGGAAAGATCATCCAGAGGGAAATGCTAAAGGCTTTTATGTCTTTTGCAGTAATGACTGGTGCCATTGGTTCAGAGTGTATAAACTCAGCAGTGGATATAAAATAGAGGATCTTTAGTAAAGGGAATAGCGTAAAATGGGAATATTATATGTGGTGGGCACGCCGATAGGCAACCTCGGGGATATGACATACAGGGCAGTTGAGACGCTTGAAAAGGTGGATTTCATCTGCGCCGAGGACACGAGGGTAAGCTCAAAGCTGCTCAACTATTTTGAGATAAAGACTCCGCTTGTGAGCTATCACGAGCACAACGCCGCACAGGTCGGCGCAAGCATATGCGACAGGATAGCGGCGGGCGAAAATGCGGCTATCGTGACCGATGCGGGTATGCCGTGCATTTCCGACCCGGGCGAGCTTTTGGTGAAGATGTGCTATGATCGTGGAATAAAGGTCGAGGTCGTGCCCGGACCGAGCGCAGTAATCTCGGGGCTTGCGATAAGCGGGCTTAACACGAAAAACTTTCAGTTCGAGGGCTTTTTGTCGGTGACGAAAAAGCAGAGGCAGGAGCACCTTGCGGCGGTGGCAAAGTCAACGCACACTCTTGTTTTCTACGAAGCGCCGCACAAGCTGCAAAACACTCTCGAGGATATGCTGAGATTTTTCGGGGACAGGAAAATATCGCTTTGCCGTGAGCTGACAAAGCTTCACGAGGAGGTCATACGCACGACGCTTTCGCAGGCGGCAGAGATGTACAGGGACGTCAAGCCCAAGGGCGAGTTCGTGCTGGTGATAGAGGGAGCGAACGAGAGCGAGCTTTCGGCGGCGGAGACTATCGACGAAGCGCTTGAACAGGTGAGGACGCTTATGCAAAAGGGTATGCGCGGCGCAGATGCCTGCAGGCAGATCGCAAAGGCAACAGGCTTCTCAAAGGGAGAGCTGTACACAAAGCTGTTAGAGGAAAAATAACAACAGGTTTAACACTCTAAGCATTAGGAGAGATACAATGAATGTCAAAAACTTAAAGGCGTTTGTGCTGACGACGCCGAAGAACGTCAAGAACCTTATGAAAACGCAGTTTGCAAAGCCCGAGGGCAAGGTGGGCGAGTTCTTCACGCTGGCGATGAACGTTTTTAATTTCAAGCTGTACAATGCCGTTTACAACTTCGTTCCCAAGGACGAGGGCGTTAAGATACTCGATGTCGGCTTCGGAAACGGCGACACTCTCAAGCGCCTTGACGAGAAGCTCGACGCAAAGCTTTACGGCATCGACATTTCCGAGGATATGAAAGTCCTTGCGACAAAGGCAAATGCTGAGGCTGTTGCAAAGGAAAGAATGTTCCTTACGGTGGGCGACGTTGAGGATATGCCTTACGAGGACAGCTTTTTCGACTGCGTTTACACGGTGAACACGGTATACTTCTACAAGGACGCAGACAAGGCGTTCAGCGAGATGCATCGTGTTCTGAAAGACGGCGGACGTTTTATCTGCGGCTTTTACAGCAAAGAGTATTATGAGCGCAGTGAGAAATACCAATTCGAGGGTGAGACATACTACTCGACAAGGGAGCTCAAAGAGCTTGTGCAGGCGCACGGCTTTGAGAACGTGAAGATCAAGGTGGTCGATGAAAAGAAGTTCATGTACTGTCTTGTGGGCAAAAAAAGAGGGAACGAAATTGATAACGATAGTTCCGATGAATGAGCAAAACTATAAGGCGGTGGCTGAGATCGAGGCGGAGTGCTTTTCTCAGCCGTGGAGTGAAAAGACCTTTTTCGGGGAGCTTTCAAACCAAAACGCACACACCTACGTTGCTTACGAAAGCGGCGAAGCAGCGGGCTTTCTGAGTGTGTGGGAGGTCTGCGGCGAGGTGAGCATAAACAACATCGCCGTTAGTGAGAATTACCGCAGAAAAGGGATAGCAAGGGCGCTTTTGCAAAAAATGCTTTCAGACCTGTCGTGTGCAGACAGCGTTACGCTCGAGGTGCGAAAGTCAAACGCTGCGGCGATAGCTTTGTATGAGAGCTTTGGCTTTGAGCATGTCGGCGAGCGCAGGGGCTTTTACGAAAAGCCGACGGAAGATGCGCTGCTAATGACAAAAATACTGAACGGAGAAACCTGATGGTCTATAACGATTTTACATTTGAGGACTTGGGCAGGGGCTACAAGATCTGCATTTCAAGCGAGCACCGCTTCGGCACGGACGCTTTTCTGCTTGCCGATTTCACACGCCCCAGGCACAAGGACGTTGTGTGCGACTTCTGCACGGGCTGCGGTATAATAGCTATGATAATGCGGCGGAATTTCCAGCCCCAAAAGCTGTACGCCGTTGAACTGCAGGAAAAAGCCTACGAGCAGCTGAAGCTGTCTATCCAACATTCGGGCGCACAGGAAAACACCTTTGCGGTGCTGGGCGACCTTAAGGAGTGGAAAAGTCCCGAGCCGCTGGACGTTATAACCTGCAACCCGCCCTACAAGATAAGCGGAACGGGTGCTAAAAACGACAGCGAGGCGGTGTCCATCGCACGCCACGAGATAGAGTGCACGGTGGACGACGTTTGCAAAGCGGCGGCGAAAAACCTGCGCTTCGGCGGGCGATTGTGTCTTTGCAACAGACCCGAGCGCCTCAGCGATATCGTTACGGCGATGCGTGCAAACGGCATCGAGCCCAAGCGTCTGCGGACGGTGCACAAAAACCCCGAATGTCAGCCGTGGCTGATACTGGTCGAGGGAAGAAAAGGCGGCAACAACTTTATACAGATAGAAAAGCCGCTGTATGTGCGCTCTGCTGACGGCGGCATCTCCGAAGAAATGCAGAAGATATACACGGCAGAGATTAACGGATAGAAGACAGTTCAGAATTCTGATGTGTGATTTTTTATGCCGAATAAATCAATACGAACTATAAAAGTATTTGTACCCAAATGGGGCAACCCGTACTGACGGACGCTTTGGGGGCGATCGGAAAGCCCCCGAAAATGCCAAAGAGCCCGTTGAATGATGAGCCATAAACGGCTTGACCCGAAACCTGTATGGTCGGGGTCTACAATATTTGTGTTAGGACTGATAAAAATGAAGATACTTGGAATAGAAAGCTCATGCGATGAGACCGCCTGCTCGGTGGTAGAGGACGGCAAAACGGTGCTTTCAAACATAGTTGCGAGCCAGATAGATGAGCACAGGCTTTACGGCGGGGTAGTTCCCGAGATAGCCTCACGCCGCCACGCCGAGAACATCGACCGTGTTGTTTCACAGGCTCTTGAAGCCGCAGGCTGCACGCTTGACGACATAGATGCTATTGCGGTGACCTATGCCCCCGGGCTTATCGGAGCGCTGCTTGTGGGAGTGAGCTATGCAAAGGGGCTTGCGATGAGCACCAAAAAGCCGCTTGTTCCCGTTCACCATATTGCGGGGCATATTGCGACAAATTACATCTCGCACAGTGAGCTGAAACCTCCGTACCTGTGTCTGGTCGTCTCGGGCGGGCACTCGCACATCGTTGAGGTGCTTGACTACACAAAGTACCGTGTTGTCGGGCGTACCCGTGACGATGCGGCAGGGGAATGCTTTGACAAGGTCGCAAGGACGCTGGGCTACGAGTACCCGGGCGGAAAGTTTATCGACGCTGCGGCAAAGGCCGGCGACCCGAATGCGTTTGAGCTGCCGCACCCGAAGGTACAGGGAAGCGAGTACGATTTCTCGTTCTCGGGGCTGAAAACGGCGGTGATAAACCTTGTTCACAACTCACAGCAAAAGGGCGTAGAGATAAACCGTGAGGATATGGCGGCATCGTTCCAGCGGACGATAGCGGAGATTCTTTCTCAAAAGCTGATGCTTGCGGCGCAGAATCTTGGCTACAACACTATCGCCGTAGCGGGCGGCGTTTCGGCGAACTCGGGCGTGCGTGAGAAGATAGCCGCCGAGTGTGAAAAGCGTGGGTACAAGCTGTACCTGCCCGAGCTAAAGTACTGCGGCGACAACGGTGCAATGATCGCCTGCCAGGGGTATTACGACTGCCTCGCCGGCAAGCGTGCGGATATGAGCCTGAATGCAGTGGCAACGCTGAGCCTTGAAAATCTTTGAACAGTTTGTTCGGATGATAGTTGGGGAAAACCCTTTTGAAAAAGGGTTGTTCCCCAAACCCCTTTCCTAAAACTTTTATTGATTTTTCGGCAACAGGGGATAAACCCCTGATGCCGAAAAATGAGTAAGGTTTAAAGAGAGAGTCAGAGAACATCTCTTTCAAGAGGATACTCACAATTATCTTACGGACAGGCGGTTCAAGGCTTTCAAAACCCACAGATGCGCTGCGGCAAGCATCTTGTCTCTTGCCTCTGAAAGCGAAGCGTTCTTGCTTCCAGCGGCTTAAATCTTACATCTAAGGAGCTAACAATGAAATTACTTGCGATAGACGGAAACAGCATAATGAACAGAGCCTTTTACGGCATAAAGGCGCTTGCGAACTCAAAGGGGCAATTCACCAACGCCATAACAGGCTTTATGAACATCTACCTCAAAGAGATATCACAGGTGCAGCCCGACTGCGCTGCTGTGGCTTTTGACCTCAAAGCGCCGACCTTCCGCCACAAGGCAAACTCAGACTACAAAGCCAACCGCAAGGGTATGCCCGACGAGCTTGCCCAGCAGATGCCGGTTATAAAAGAGCTTCTGACCGATATGGGCATCAGGACGGTCGAGTGCGAGGGCTACGAGGCGGACGACATTCTCGGCACGCTTTCAAAGGCTTGCACTGACAGCGGGAACGAATGCTTTATACTGACAGGCGACAGGGACAGCTTTCAGCTGGTATCCGACAGCGTGACGGTGCGTCTTGCGGGGACAAAGGAAACAAAGATCTACACTCCGCAGCGCATTATGGAGGAATACGGTGTCAAGCCCCGTCAGATGATAGAAGTAAAGGCGCTTATGGGCGACAGCTCCGACAACATCAAGGGCATAAAGGGCATCGGTGAAAAGACTGCTTACAGCCTTATACAGCAGGCGGGAAGCGTTGACGGGCTGTACGAGATGCTGGGCGAGATGAAGCTGACACCGTCTGTTCGGGCGAAGCTCGAGGGCGGACACCAGGACGCTCTGGACAGCCGTTTCCTCGCCGAGATATTCCTTGAAGTGCCGATAGACACGCAAATTGAGCATTACAGGCTCACGGGCGGCGACAGGGAAAAGACCAGAGAGCTTCTGGCAGGCCTGGAGATGTTCAGGCTCATGCAGAGGCTGGAGCTCAGCGGTGCGGCGGGGGAGACACCTGCCGAGCCTGAGAAAAAGGTCAGCCTTTCCGACCTTCCGAAAATTGCCGAAAAGGCTATGGAAGCATCGGATATCACGGAGTTTGAAAATGCAAAGAGAGTCGGCTTTGAATACAAAGGCGGTATCCTCAAGGTCATCTGCGGTGATACGGTCTGTGTCACGGACGACAGCGGGCTTATCGTTCGCTTCGTTCAGAGCAGCTGTGAGAAATTCGCATTTGAGGGCAAGAGTCTGCACCTGTTTGCATTTGAAAACGGCGTGAGGGTGAATGCTGTGGTGTTCTGCTGCGACCTTGCGGGGTATCTTCTCAACTCGCAGTCAAGCGATTACACGGTGGAGAACCTGTGTCTTTCCTACAAGGTGACATACCGTTCGGACTGCGGTGAAAACGCCGATATAGCGAGCCTTCCCGCACTGTGTGAAAACCTCGGCAGACAGCTGGAGCAAACACAGATGACCAAGCTTTACAGCGAGATAGAGCTTCCGCTTTGCGAGGTGCTCGCCTCGATGGAGTTTTACGGCGTTAAGGCAGACGCGGACGGTATCCGTGCGTTTGGAAGCGACCTTAAAAAGAAGATAGACGAGCTTACGCAGCAGATATACGGCTATGCGGGCGAGGAGTTCAACATCGCCTCGACAAAACAGCTCGGAGCTATACTCTTTGAAAAGCTGGGGCTGCCTGCGAAGAAAAAGACCAAAAGCGGATACTCCACAGGTGCGGAGGTGCTGGAGGCTCTGGAGGACAAGCACCCGATAATACCGCTGATACTGGAATACCGCACGCTGACGAAGCTCGACTCGACGTACGTTGAGGGACTGCTCAAGCAGATAGGCTCTGACGGGCGTGTACACTCGGTATTCAAGCAGACCGAGACGAGGACGGGGCGCATATCATCGACCGAGCCGAATATGCAGAACATTCCTGTCCGCAAGGAGATAGGCAGGAACATGCGCAAGTTCTTTGTTGCAAAGGACGGCTGTGTGCTTGTCGATGCGGACTACTCGCAGATAGAGCTGAGAGTGCTTTCGTGTGTATGCGGCGACGAGAATATGCAGGGTGCGTTCCTTAGCGGGACGGACATTCACCGGATGACTGCGGCGCAGGTGTTCGGTCTGCCCGAGGACTTTGTAGACGACGATATGAGGCGTGCGGCTAAGGCAGTGAACTTCGGGATAATCTATGGCATCGGGGCATTCTCGCTGTCAAAGGACATCGGCGTTAGTGTCAAAGAGGCAAAGCAGTATATTGCGAACTACCTTGCCAACTACCCAAAGGTCTCGGAGTTTATGGACAAGACAGTCAGCGACGGCATCAAAAACGGCTATGTTACGACTATTTTCGGCAGAAGAAGATATATCCCCGAGCTGAACGCTTCCAACAAGAATCTCCAGGCTTTCGGAAAAAGAGCCGCAATGAACGCACCCATCCAGGGCGCTGCTGCGGATATCATCAAAAAGGCTATGGTCAATGTCTATAACAGGATAAACGAGGAAAAGCTCGACGCAAGGCTGATACTCCAGGTACACGACGAGCTGATACTCGAGGTCGCCGAGGCGGACAGGGAAAAGGCTGAAAAGCTCCTCAAAGAGGAAATGGAGAACGCCGTTAAACTCGCCGTTCCCTTTACCGCAGACGTCCACAGCGGCCATAGCTGGTATGACGCAAAGGGTTGATTTTTAGGGCAAACCCTTTTGGAGTATTACCGGGGGAAACCCTTTTAGAGAAGGGTTCTCCCCCGAACCCCCTTCCTAAACCTCTTATTTCTTTTTCGCCATTGGGGTCTGCGACCCCAATAACGAAAAAGTAGTAAAAGTTTGGGAGGAGAGTTTGAGAGAAAACTCTCACTAAGAGAATATCCTCGGTAAAGCTTCAAGAGAATTATCCCGACCAAATTACTGATTACTCATCACAAGCAATAATTGTTTACCCGAAAGGGGCACACCGTCCTGACGGACGCTCTGGGGGCGACCTTTATATCACAAATACTATCATAGTGAATTGAAAACATATACCACTACGGAAAAGGGTGATGAAATGTTACATATAGAGAACGATGATTTTATAAAGCTTACGGAATTTATAAAGGCAAGGTACGGGCTCAATCTTGCAGACAGGAAAGTTCTCGTCGAGAGCAGGCTGAGCAACTATGTGCTTGACTGCGGTTTTGACAGCTTTGCGGAGTACCTGAACCTTGTTTACGGCGATTCTACTCAGCGTGAGGTCGCCAATATGATAAACCGTCTGACGACCAACCACACCTATTTTATGCGTGAATCGACCCATTTCAGTCATATGATGGAGACGTTTCTTCCTATAGCTGAAAAGCAGATAAAAGACAGGATGCTTTGTATCTGGAGCGCAGGCTGTTCGTTCGGCAACGAGCCGTACAATATCGCAATGTGTCTTGATGATTATTTCGGAATGAAGCGGTATCAGTGGGATCTGAAGATACTTGCGACGGACATTTCCTTCAACGCTCTCAAAAGTGCCTCAAACGGAGTTTACTCGGAGGCGTCTTTGGAGAACATTCCCCAAAAATGGCGTGAAAAATACTTCTGCCGTGCGGATTTCGGAGATTACAGAGTTGTTGACGACATTCGCAACAACGTTGTTTTCAAGTATCACAATCTTATGGAGGACATTTCGTTCAAGCACGCTTTTCATCTTATATACTGCCGCAACGTTATGATATATTTCAATGAGGAGACCAAGTCAAGGCTGTGCAAAAAGCTCTATGCTGCGACCGAGCCGGGAGGATATCTTTACATAGGGCACGCCGAGAGTGCCCCTGCGGATATGATGTATCTCAAGGAATCCACGGCAATTTACCGAAAGGAGGGTGATCTGCGATGATCAGGGAAAACGGTAGGATACTTATAATTGCAGATGACAGGAACTTCTCCTTCGGGATAAGGAAGATGACGGAAAAGGTGTCTTCGGCAGAGCTTACTATCGAAAGCTGTATTTTCGACCAGGGTGCGGCTGCGGTAAAGATGTACAAGCCCGATGTTATAATACTCGACGGCGACCGTGGCAGCAAGGAAGATGTTTGTGAGTATATCCGAAAGCTCATGCCGAAATACTACCGTCCGCTGATAGTCTGCACCGTTTCGCACAATTCAAACTACGGCTTTATGAATGCGGGTGCGATGGATGTTATAATGAAGCCGCACGAGGACGCCGAAAGGTTTTCTTCGAGGATCTGCGAGAGCCTTAACAGGCTTCTCAGAAAGACCGCAGGAGAGCAGAAGCTGAAGGAAGCGCTGATAAGGCGTGATCAGGGCTGTATAGTCGCTATCGGCGGTTCAACGGGCAGCACGCAGGCTTTGCCTGTGATACTGGAAAAGCTCACGGGAGATGTCCCGCCCATAGTTGCGGTGCTGCATATGCCCGAGACCTACACGCAGATATATGCAGACCAGCTCAATAAGACGACACGGTTCGATGTGACCGAGGCAAAAAGCGGTCTGTATCTGAAAAACAATATGGTCGTTATCGCAAAGGGCGGTGAGCACCTCAGAGTGTTCCACGACAACGAAGGCTACTTTGTCACCTCTGAAGCAGGCGTCAGGGTATCGGGTCACTGTCCGTCGGTAAACGTGCTGTTCGATTCGGTGGCTTACTGCGGAAAAAACAAGGCTGTCGGAGTTATCCTTACGGGAATGGGCGCAGACGGTGCGACGGGGCTTCTGAATATGAAGAAGATGGGAAGCTATACTATCGGGCAGGACGAGGCGAGCAGCGTTGTCTACGGAATGCCGAGAGCTGCCTTTGAAAACGGCAGCGTCAGACGGCAGATGAGCCTTGAAAACATCGCAGGCGAGATAATGCTCGATCTGAAGCTTATTAACAAGGAGGCGAAATAGATATGGAAGATATGCAGGCAGACAAGTATCTTATCTTTTCGGTGGACGGACATATCTATTCGGTAAACTTTAAAAACGTAAAACAGATAATCCCCGCTGTGATCCCCGAGCGAATACCCGATTTTCCCGACTATGTGCTCGGAACGGTGAAATACGAAAACAAGTATATCCCCGTTATAGACCTCACCAGACGCTTTGGCTACGATTTCGGCGGAGTGCGCCTGCACGACTGCTTTATCGTGACCAACAGCACCGAAAAGCAGGCGGCTTTGCTGGTCAATGAGATATTCGGCTTTGCGGAGATACCCGACGACAAGGTACAGCCTGCCGTCGAGCTGAACGAGCAGGCGAGCGCAAGATTCCTCGCAGGTATGTTCACCGACCCCGAGGGCAGGGAGTGCCGTATCATCGACCCCGAAAGAGTCATAAGGCTCGGCGACGAGGGGATATTTGAGGAAAACTGAACAAAAACGAACAAAGACACAGGGACCCGACGGTCCTTGTGTCTTTTTTAGTGCAGCACAAACTGTCTTATTTGTGGTTGAAATAGAATATAGCCAGCTGGGTGCGGTCACGCAGGTCGAGCTTTTCGAGTATCTGGCTGAGGTAGTTCCTTACCGTGCCTTCGCTCAGGAACATTTCCGAGGCTATCTCCTTGTTGCTAAGTCCCTGTGCGACGAGGGTGGTCATCTCCCACTCCTTATCGGTCAGCCCGAAGCTCTGGTAGTCAAAGCTTTCCTTTCCGCTCATAAGCTCGGGGAGCTTGCTTATTACCTGCTCGCCGAACACACGCTGTCCGTTCATTACAGCCTGAAGTGCAGGCTCGATGCCGTTGAAGTCCTGCTTCAGGATATAGCCCTTTGCACCGATGTTCAAAGCCTTTACGATATATTCGTCGTCGGAAAAAGTCGTCAGATAAAGTATCCTTGCATTTTTATCCGAGGCAAGTATCTTTTCGCCCGCTTCAAGTCCGGTCATACCCTGCATTCGTATATCCATAAGCATAACGTCAGGCTTATGCTGAGCGTACAGTCCGATAGCCTCCTCGCCGCTGTATCCCATGGCAGCTATCTCTATGCTGCCGGTGTTTTCAAGTATCGTTTTGAGCGACAGCGCAACAAGCTTGTCGTCGTCTATAACAATTATCCTCATGTGCTTTGTTCCACCTTTTTCATTATACTTACAAATATCTTGAAGCCTTGTTCGCTCGGGGTGATATTGAGAACGCCGCCAAGCGCATTTACCCTGTCGTTCATATTGTCAAGACCTATGCCGCCCGAGGAGATGTTCCCCGAGCATTTTCCGTTGTCCTCGACACACAGGGTACACATTCCGGGGTGTTCGTGTACGGCTATATTAACGGTATCGCCGTTTGAGTGCTTTATTATATTGTTGACAGCCTCTTTTACTATGGCTATGAAGCAGTATTTTATCTTGCCGTTTATATTTCCGGATGCGTCGTAGTCAAAGTTGACCTTGTATTTGTCTTTAAGCGGGGATATTGCTTCACGAAGCGAGCCTTCGAGGTCTATCGAGTCGTTGTGCAGGTCGTGGACGCTCTTTCGTATCGAGTTCATAGCTTCGTCGAGCGTCTGCTTTACGCTGTCAAGCGGCTCTTTTAAGTTCTCGTCCTTGTTGATTATCTGTATCGCACCCATCTGAAGTATCGTTCGGGTGAGCATATGCCCGACGTTGTCGTGTATCTCTCTGGCGATACGGTTCCTCTCCTTTAGTGTGGCGAGGTGTACCTCGTTGTCCTGTGCTTCGATTATCTGTTCGTTTTTTCTGATAAGCTCGTTTGAATACTCAACAGCGTTGTCACGAGTTCTGATAAGCTCCTGCTTCAGTTCGTGCGAATATCTGCTGAAATGCTCGAGCGACACGGCGACAGTGATAAATATTACCGTTCGCAGAAGCAGTCCTATATCTCCGCCGATGGTCTGGACCCCCAGCGCTGCAAGTGCGGGAAATATTGATATATAGAGCTTTCTGCGGGAGATGTCGTAAGCTGTCAGCGGTAAAAACAGCACAAAGCAGGGGCTCGCAAAGCAGCAGGCTATGCAGACTGCGGTGAGTGCGTACTGAACATATCTGTTCCCTGCCGAAGCGATAAGACAGCTGACAGTCACGCACGTCAGTATCGAAACTACCGGCAGGCTCGTTCCCCAGTCACCGTATGGCAGGGCAGAGGCACACAGCAGCGTGAGTATCAGTTTTTCGATAAGCTCGGATATAGCTGCCGCCCCCCTTCAGAAGTAAGATGTAAAAGGTAAGAAGTAAGAATGATTGTATCCCCGCTTCTGACCTTTTTTGATATCAAAGATATGATAGCACATTTTGATATCTGTTGTCAACTTGACAGAAAGACATCGGGGGAATTACGCTTATAGAAGCAGGAACGCTTCGCTTTCAGAAGCAAGAAATGTGTCATCACACGACAAACTCCCCTTTATAGCTCTTGCTTCCGGTCTCCGCTTCTTACCTCTTACCTCTTACATCTTACCTCTAAAAATTACATTTGTCATATCACTTGATTACTCCGTTCACTTACATTGTGACATATGCTGTGATATAATGTAGTTACAGTAGGAAGAACAAAACAAAAAAATATGGGAGGAACAGTTATGGCACAGACGGTAGTAAAAATACAAAACCTGGTCAAGAGATACAAGGAGCTTATCGCAGTAGACCACTTTGACCTTGACATAAAGCAGGGAGAGGTGTTCGGACTGCTCGGACCAAACGGCTCGGGAAAGACAACGACGATAAACTGTCTGCTGTCGCTGCTGGACTTTGACAAGGGCGAGATCGAGATCTTCGGCGAGAAAATGACCCCGACAAACTACGCTTTAAAAAAGCGCGTCGGAGTTATCTCACAGAACGTTGCGGTATACGACGAGCTTACGGTATATGAGAATATCGACTATTTCTGCGGACTGTACATCACTGACAAGGAGACAAGAAAAAAGTACGTTGACGAGGCGATAAAGTTTGTAGGGCTGGAGGAGTTCACGAAGTTCAGACCAAAGAAGCTCTCGGGCGGTCTTTTAAGACGACTCAACATCGCCTGCGGCATCGCTCATAAGCCCGAGCTTATAATCCTCGACGAGCCGACAGTTGCGGTGGACCCGCAGAGCAGAAACAGGATACTCGAGGGTATCCTCGAGCTCAACGCACAGGGCGCTACTATTATATATACCTCTCACTATATGGAGGAAGTCGAGCAGATATGCTCACGCATCGCAATAATGGACAAGGGCAAGAACATCGCACTCGGCACAAAGGCTGAGCTGAAAAAGATGATAAAGAACACCGAGACGGTTTCGATAGAGATGCAGCAGCCCGATGACGATACAACAGAAAAAATGAGCGCTCTGCCTCACGTTTACGACGTGGAGTATAAGGACGGAAAGCTTTACGTTTACTGCTCGGGCGGCAAGCACAACCTTATAAGGATACTGGGTGTGCTTCAGCAAAAGGATATCCACTTCGGCAGAGTTTATTCCGAGCTTCCCACGCTCAACGATGTGTTCCTTGAGATAACGGGTAAGCAGCTCAGAGACAGTGAGTGACCAACGAAAGACAAAAAGGAGAAACGATATGTTCAGGCATAATTTCAAATATGACCTTATCACGACGCTCAGGGTCAAAGAAGTCATTATCTGGCTTATAATATATCCGATAGCACTGGGCACTTTCTTCAAGGTGGCTTTCGGAAACATCTACGACAACGATATAAAGTTCACCGCCGTCAAGACCGCAGTTGTGGTAAACAGCGAGGAAAGCGGCAGGACTTTCAGGCAGATAGCCGAGAATATGGAGAATGCGGACGATGCTATGTTCTCGTTTGTCTACACCGACAAGGACGATGCGATGAAGCAGCTTGAGAAAGAGGACGTCCGTGGCATAATCTTTGTAGACGACAAGCTTTCGCTTACGGTATCTTCAAACAGCCTCAAGAGCACTATGCTTGAAAGGTTCGTTGAAAAGTACAACCTCAACGCAAAGATAATCGGCGACACCGCAAGCAGCGACCCGACAAAGATAGCGGCTGTAACAAATGCGCTGACGGAGGAGATAAGCAGCATAAAGAGCGAGGCTCTTTCGCAGGGCAATACGAATATGTACGACCAGTATTTCTACAACCTGCTGGGCATGGTAGCACTTTTCGGTACTATCACCGGTCTGCACGTTGCAACGCACAATCAGGGCAACCTCTCGTCGCTGGGCGCAAGAAAGTGCATATCCCCCACACCAAAGAGCAAGACTATCCTTTCCTGCCTGTGTGCAACATTCGTTGTTCAGGCGATATGCATGGTCATTTCGCTGACATTCATTATCACGGTGCTGCGTGTCGATATGGGTAACAGGCTGCCGCTTGTATATCTCACCTCGATACTCGCAGGCACAGTCGGCAGCTCGATGGGATTTTTCATCGGATCGGTCGGCAGATTCGGCGAGAGCACAAAGGACGCTATCTGCACCGCAGTTTCACTTCTGCTTTGCTTCGCAAGCGGACTTATGGACGCCTCTATAAAGCAGAAGATAGCTGAATCCTCTTTTGCCTGGTTCAACAAGGTAAACCCTGCGGCTGTTATATGCGAGAGCTTTTTCAGCCTCAACATCTACAAGGATTACACAAGATACATTCAGTGCGTAGTCACTATGATCATCACAACAGTAGTATTCGTAACTCTCGGACTTATTATGACAAGGAGGCGCAAGTATGCAAGTCTTTAAGCTGTTTTTCAAGATCGCTAAGACCAAGTGGCTGGCAACGCTTGTGTTCCTCGGTATCTTCCTGCTGATCCTCAACTTTACCAACATCGGCGGCGGCAGCACATCTTTCACAACATCTAAAATGGCGCTGACCGTTTACGACCACGACAAAACCGAAGCGAGCAAAAAGCTTTGCGAGTACCTCAAAAAGGACAACGAGATCGTTGACGTCGAGGACGACAAGGATAAGCTCATCGACGCACTTTACATCACCTCGACAAACTATGTCATCACCATCAACGAGGGCTATGCAGACAGGCTCGCAAAGGGCGAGACAGAGGGACTTTTCTCGACCCGCTACCTGCACGACAGCTATACCAATAAGCTTGCAGACTCTACCCTGGATACCTACGTTTCGACCGTAAAGGCTTATATGGCAGGCGGTATGGAAATGTCAAAGGCGATCGATGCGGCAGAGGAAGCTCTCTCGATCAAGACAGAGGTAAACTTTGAAACGTTCTCCGATAATACCGCAAACACCAAAGCGGCATCGTTCTTCAACTATCTGCCTTATGCACTGCTGAGCATAATCGTAAGCGTGCTTTGCCCGGTAATAGTTGCGATGAACAAGAAAGAGGTCGGGTTCAGAACAAAGTGCTCCAGCATCAAGGTATCGAGCATTTCGCTGCAGACGATCGCAGCAAGCGGTATATTCGTGTTGGTTATCTGGCTGTTCCTTATGGTGATAGGTGTCGGCAAGAACGGCGGTATGTACTCGGGCAACATCTGGTACGGTGTGCTCAACTCCGCAGCGTTCACGCTGGTATGCGTTGCTATCGCAATGCTGTTCTCAGAGCTTGGCGTAAAGGAGAACGTCCTTGCGTTCGTAACACAGGTGCTCGGTCTTGGAATGGCGTTCCTGTGCGGTATGTTCGTTCCGCAGGAGATGCTTTCAAGCGGAGTCCTAACAGCTGCAAGGTTCCTGCCCGCATACTGGTACGTAAGAGCGAACGATATGATCTGCGGTCTGAGCAGCGACACGTTCAAGCTTTCGACCGTTATGATCTGCATAGGTATACAGGTGCTGTTCGCAGCGGCTATCTTCGCAGTATCACTTATCGTCAAGAAGAACAAGAAGGCTCTTTGAGCCGGAAAAGCTTAAAATACAAGGCGATGCGGCCGGGTGCTGCATTGCCTTAATGTTTTTTTAAGAATTTATTTAAGAGTTTTTTCAGAAAGGGCTGTTATCATTAGAATAAAGATAACTGCGGCAGCAGAGACTCTGTCGTGCATCAACAGGGCAAAACCTGAATATTAAAGGAGATAACCGGATGAAGATAGTGCTCAGGCTCATCACAGCGATAGCGGCGGCAGCAGTGCTTATCTGTTTTAGCGGCTGCTCGATGAATACATATCCCAATGCCGATAAATACACCGTCGGTAACAGGGAGATAAACGATAAGATCAAAAATCTGGATATCGACTGGGTGTCGGGAGATATCACGATCTCGTTCCACGATTCGGACACCGTCAAAGTCGAGGAAAGGTGCTCGGACGACCTGAAGGACAGCAAAAAGCTCCACACCTGGGTAGACGGCGATACGCTTCACGTTCGCTTCTGCAAATCGGGCGAGATGATGTTGTTCAAGACCCCCGAAAAGGATCTGGAGATCCTGCTCCCAAAGGACACAAAGCTTTCTGAGATGAGCCTTGACGGCTCGTCGTGTGACTGCGATGTCCGTGACCTGACCGCAGAGACTATCAAGGCAGACGTATCCTCGGGAGATCTGAAGTTTATCGACTGCTCGGCAGACACCTTCGATATGGACACCTCGTCGGGAAATGTGACCATCGTTCAGAAGGGCAGCTCCGACAGCATCAACATCGACACTTCGTCGGGAGATGCAGAGGTCACCGCAGAAAAGGTCGGAAAGGTGTCGTTTGACACCTCGTCGGGAGACATAAGCGTTAATGTCGGCAAGGCAGACAGGATAAGCACAGATGCTTCCAGCGGAAGGACAGAGATAAAGGTCGATGAAATGCCCTCGAAGATAAAAGTGGACAGCTCGTCGGGCGATGTAACGCTCAGAGTACCACGTTCGGCAGATTTCGAGGCGGAGATAGACACCTCGTCGGGCGAGTTCTATTCCGAGCTTTCGCTTTCAAAAAACGGCGACACCTACATCAGCGGCTCGGGCGGCAACGAGATATCCATAGACACCTCGTCGGGAGATATTTCCATTATCAGCGGATAAAAAAATCAGGATTTAAGCTTTTTTTAAGATTTGTTTTAAGAGTTTTTTTAGAAACACATGTTATTATACAGACATAGGGGAGAAGAGTAGAGATAAAACTCAATAAAACAAAAAAATGATACACCAAACACCCAAAAGGAGACAGACAGGAAAAAAGACGGCATCAGCCGTCTTTTTTCTGTTTACCCGGACAGAAAAAAACGGACAGCATTTTTTAGGTGCTGTCCGTAAAATGTTTTATTAGCTACGGCTTTTGTTCGGCGGCGAACATATCCCGCACATAATGCTTCATCGGGTTGGGGTTGTCGACCTTCTTGCCGTTTATGTATATCTCGTCAACCACACGCTTGCCGTTTATCTTGGTGAAATGAAGCTCGTACTTATCGCCGTCCTTTTCACCCGTAAAGGTAACGCCCTTGGTGAAACGGAAATGCCACCAGCCCGAATCGAAGTAATTGTACATCGCCTCGGCATAGGAGTAGGCAACTATCGGGCTTTCCGGGTCGTCCTCAAAGTCGTAGCTGCTGTTGCGGACTATAAGTATCACGATGCCGCCGATAAGGAAGTACAGGAAAACAAGCAGGGCTATAGTCCAGCCTATCTTGTTTGCGACAGGGTGCAGCTTACTCTTGCTCTTGTTTCCGCTTCCCGTTTCGATCTCGGTCGGGCGAAGTGCTTTTGCCTGTGCGTCGAAGGCCTTATCGTCGAGGTTGATATTCAATGCAGCATGGCTGATCCTTTTGGTTTTCTTATTTCTTTCCGTGGTGCTTTTTACTGAACGGTTGCGTTCCTTGGAATAGGTCTGGTTGCTTGCCGCCATAGTCGGCTGGAACTGGCGCTTTACATCGGTGAGCTGTGTATTCTGATACATACCTTGATTTATAGCGCTGAATTGGTTTTCTTCCTTTACAACTGCCTTGACCTTTTTGGGAAGGACCTTTCCGCAATTCATACACATACGTTCGCCGTCCGCAAGGACAGCACCGCAGTTTGGACAAATCTGGCTCATATAACTGCCTTTCTGGCTGAAAAGCCGCTGTTATGATCTATTTTAAGTATCTCATTACCGCTATGACCTTGCCGATTATCTTGACATCGTCAACGATGATAGGCTGCATAGTGTCGTTTTCGGGCTGCAGTCTGAAATGCCCGTCCTCTTTGAAGAATCTCTTGACGGTGGCATCGCTGTTGTCAACCATAGCGACAACTATCTCGCCGTTTTCGGCATACGGTGTTTTCTCAACGATGACGATATCGCCGTCGAGAATAGCAGCATTTATCATTGATTCACCCGTGACTTTAAGTGCAAAAAGCTCGCCCGGGTAGTTCTTCGGTGGCTGGAAGCTTATGTAGTCTGTGATATCCTCTACGGCGGTAATGGGTGTGCCTGCCGTAACGACGCCGACAAGAGGTATCCGCACTCCGCTTTGCCCTGCAAGGCGTATCGCACGGTTTTGCTTATCGCCCTTTTCTATCAGCCCCTTGCGTGTGAGCGAAGCGATATATCTGTGGGCGGTAGAGGTCGATCTGAACCCCAGCTGTGAGCATATCTCCCTTACTGTCGGGGGATAGCCCTCATCTATCCGCTTTCTGATAAAGTCATAGACTTGTCTTTCGTTCTCCGAGAGGTCCATAAGATCTCCTTTCGGTCTCCGTTCAGTTTTCTTCCTTTAGTTTTGCTGCAAGCATTTTTGCAAGCTTGTATACATCTCCGCAGCCGAGCGTAATAACAAGGTCGCCCTCGGAAGCGTTGGCGGCGATATAGTCAACGCACTGTGAGAAGTTGAACTCCTTTTGCTGTGCGGTCTGCTTGTCAGCAAGCTCGTGGTCGGTGAGAAAGTACACCGAGCCTTTGACCTTTTCGCCGAGCATCTCGGTATAGATGTGGTCGGTATTCTTTTCACGGCTGCCCATGATATCGGTGATGACAGCGATATCGGCTATCTCAAGTGCTTTCACAAAGTCGTCCATAAGTATCTTCGTTCTTGAGTAGGTGAACGGCTGGAAAACAGCCCACACCCTTTTGAAGTCAAGACCCTTTGCGGCTTTGAGCGTACATTCTATCTCCTTGGGGTGGTGGGCGTAGTCATCGACTATCGTTATGCCCTTCACCTCGTCTATCTTCTGGAAACGTCTTACCGCACCGAAAAAGCTGTCAAGCCCCTTTTGTATGCCTTCCCACGAAACGCCCTCGTATCTTGCGGCAGCTGCGGCGGCAAGAGCGTTGAGCACGTTGTGGTCGCCGGGAACGTGGATGGACATTTTCCGTGCAGGTTCGTCCTTGTAATACACATCAAAATCGGTGCGAAGCCCCTTTTTGCCTGTGATGACGGCGGAATAGTCGTTGCTCCGGTCAAAGCCGAAGGTTATCTTCTCCTTGTCCGTACCGTCAACGGCTTTATGGGAATTTTCGTCGTCGCCGTTAAAAACTATGCACTTTGTTGTCTTATTTGCAAAGACGTTAAAGCTTCTGATGATATTTTCGATATTCTTGAAATACTCAAGGTGGTCCGCATCGACGTTGAGTATCACCGCAACGTCGGGGAAGAATTTCAGGAAATGGTCCTGATACTCGCATGACTCGCAGACCATTATGCTGCTCGAGCCGCTTCTTCCCGAACCGCCTATGCTCGGCAGCTTCCCGCCGATGACACAGGAAAGGTCAATGCCTTCCTCGAGAAATATCTGTGTGAGCATCGAGGAGGTCGTGGTCTTTCCGTGGGTGCCGCAGACGCAGACAGCGTCATCGTACCAGCTTGTGATAAGACCCAGTATGTCCGCCCTCTCGCAGACGGTCGCTTTGCCCGCCTTTTCGGCTTCCCTGGAAGCTATAAGCTCGGGGTTGTCAGCCATGATAGCTGCGGTGTAGATGATAAGGTCGGCACCCTCGATGTTCTCCGCACGCTGTCCGAGATGAACGGTAATGCCCATTTTGCGCACGGCTTCGAGCGTTTCGGTCTCGTTGTTGTCCGAACCGGTGATGTAATAGCCCTTGCTGTGGAAAATCTGCACTATCGGGTACATTCCCGAACCGCCGATCCCGATGAAATGGACATGTTTAACATTTTCAAGTATCTTATTGCTTATCATTAAGAAAGACTCCGTTTCAGCTGACGAATATTTGTTCACCCTATATTATAGTACAACATTCAATAAAAATAAAGAGGTTTTGAATATTTTATTTTTTTATGGGCAAAAATTTTATTACTTATTAATATTTCCAAGGAGAATACAGTATGAAGATAACAGAGATAAAGATAAGAAAGCTTCTTGACACCGGAAGGCTCCGTGCGGTCGTGAGCGTGACATTCGACGGCGTGTTCGCTGTACACGACATAAAGGTCGTACAGGGCGACAACAGGTTGTTTATTGCGATGCCCAGCAGGCGTGAGTCGGACGGCACTTACAGAGATGTCGTACACCCCATAAACGCACAGTTTCGCAGTATGACGGAAAATGCAGTGCTCGATGAATACCGCAGTGCGGTGGGAGAAAAAAGTTCATAAGCAGCAATATTGACAAAAGGGGCGAAAAGGTGTATATTATTAATGTATTTTTAGGAAAAAGCCCGCCGCTGTGTGCGGGTAAAAAAGGAGTAGTAAAAAATGCTGGATATCAAACTTGTTCGCACAAATCCCGAACTTGTAAAGGAAAACATCAGAAAGAAGTTCCAGGACGAAAAGCTGGTGCTGGTCGACGAGGTGCTCGACCTTGACGCTAAGTTCAGAGCTGCCAAGACAAAGTGTGACGAGCTGAGAAACAAGAGAAAGGTAATGTCCAAGGAGATAGGCGGTCTCATGGGCAAGGGAATGAAAGAGGAAGCCGAGAAGGTCAAGGCTGAGGTATCGGCTATCGGCGCAGAGCTGGAGCAGCTTGAAAAGGACGAAACGACCTACGAGGCTCAGATACGTGAAAGGATGCTGGTCATACCGAACATCATCGACCCCAGCGTGCCTATCGGAAAGGACGACAGCGAGAACGTCGAGATAGAGCGTTTCGGCGAGCCTGTTGTTCCCGATTTTGAAGTGCCGTATCACGTTGACATAATGGAGAGCTTTGACGGTATCGACCTCGACGCCGCAAGAAGGACCTCGGGCAACGGATTCTATTACCTCAAGGGCGACATCGCAAGACTGCACTCGGCTATACTTTCCTATGCAAGGGACTTTATGATAGACAGAGGCTTTACATACTACGTTCCGCCGTTTATGATACGTTCGGACGTTGTTACGGGCGTTATGAGCTTTGCGGAAATGGAGAATATGATGTACAAGATAGAGGGAGAGGACCTTTATCTTATCGGTACATCGGAGCATTCGATGATAGGCAAGTTCATCGACACCATCACTCCCGAGAGCGAGCTTCCCAAGACGCTGACGAGCTATTCGCCGTGTTTCAGAAAAGAGGTAGGCGCTCACGGCATCGAGGAGCGTGGAGTTTACAGGATACACCAGTTTGAAAAGCAGGAAATGATAGTTGTCTGCAAGCCGGAGGATTCAAAGGCTTGGTACGACAAGCTGTGGCAGAACAGTGTTGATTTCTTCAGAAGTCTTGATATCCCGGTAAGGACGCTGGAGTGCTGCTCGGGCGACCTTGCAGACCTGAAGGTCAAGAGCTGTGACGTTGAGGCTTGGAGCCCGAGACAGAAGAAGTATTTTGAAGTCGGCTCCTGCTCAAATCTCGGCGACGCTCAGGCAAGAAGACTTGCTATCAGGATAAAGGGTGCTGACGGACAGAAGTATTTTGCACACACCCTCAACAACACGGTCGTTGCACCGCCGAGAATGCTGATAGCATTCCTCGAGAACAATCTCCAGGCTGACGGCAGCGTAAGGATACCCGAGCCTCTGAGAATGTATATGGGCGGCAAGGACAAGCTTTCAAAATAGTATAAAGCAATAAAAAGCGGCGGAATTATCCGTCGCTTTTGTTATGGTCAGATTTTTCTTTTTCTTATCAGCAGGACGCTGAAAACAGCTGACAGCACTGTGATAACACAAGCTATTATGATCGCGGGAAGGATGTCCGTTACGCTCGTTTTGCCTGTGCAGATATCCATACTGTTCGTAATGGAGATAGGGAGATATTTCTTGACAAGCTCGGCGATGCTTGCCATGGACATGATAAACACAATTCCGCCGGTGCCTATCATCACCTGGATATGAGTTTTTGCAAACGATGCGAAAAAGAACATCACGCAGATGACCATTACCGAGAACAGCCACCACAGCAGTACCGCAGGCAGCACGCTCGTTACCGAGCTGTCCTTCCAGTAAAATGCGGTGTAGCCGTAGGTTATCCCGAAGCACAGCCACAGTCCCGCAGACCAGGTGAGCAGGGCACATACGAGCTTTGAGAGGATAAGTGCGCTGCGTGAAAGTCCCTTGGTGAGCAGCGGTATCGCAGAGCCTTTTGAAAACTCGTTGGTGACGCTGCCTGCATAGACGATGATAAATACTATCAGTATCATCAGCAGATTGCTGAAAAACTGCTCGTAGGAGCTTGCGGCGTTCGAGGTGACCTCCTTGATGACCAAGCCCTGCTGCTCCATATCCTCCGACATCATTTTGAACAGATACGGCGTGAGCTTTGCGATAGCCGGAGCTTCGATGCCGAAGAACACAAAAAGCACTCCGAAAAGTATCAGTCTGCCTCTGCGCCAAAGCTCGAAAAACTCTTTTTTCAGAAAAGGTGAAAATCCGTTCATTTGCCTATCACCTCCATAAAAAGCTGTTCGAGGTCGGCTTCTGCGTGTTCTATTCTTGAAATGTGCAGCTTTTCACGGCTTATGGTCTCCAGCACCTTGAACATAGTTTCTTCCGAGGCATTTTTGATAACGACGATTCCGTCCTGCACGGTGCCGCCGAGGATCTGTGCTGCTTTGGCGGTCTCGTCTGCATTTGCGGGAACGATATGCAGGTCGCTGCCCGAACGCTTTGCTTTAAGCTCGCTGACCGTGCCCGACAGAGCTATCTTTCCCTTTTCGAGGATAGCGGTGTCGTCGCATATCCTTTCAACGTCCGAGAGGATATGTGTTGAAAAAACAACGCTCGTTTCGCTTCTTGCGGCGTGGATTATATCGAGTATCTCTTTTCTGCCGACAGGGTCAAGTGCCGAGGTAGGCTCGTCGCATATCAGCAGGCGGGGCTTGTTGATAAGAGCCTGCGCAATACCCAGACGCTGCTTCATTCCACGGGAATAGCCCTTGATGCGGTGCTTTTCGCCGCCCAGCCCGACAAGCTCCAGAAGCTCGCCCGAGCGGGACTTTATCTCGCTTTGCTTCATGCCCGTTATCTCGCCGCACAGCCGCAGATACTCCTTTGCGGTCATATAGCCGTAGAACTCGGGCACATCGGGCAGGTAGCCGATGTATTTGTTTGTCGGGGTGCTGCCATAGCGCACCTTTTCGCCGCAGACGGTGATCTCGCCGCTGTCCGCCTGCAAAAGCCCGAGTATTATTTTCATCGTGGTCGTTTTGCCTGCTCCGTTTCTTCCGATAAAGCCGAAGATACTGCCCTCGCTGACCGAGAATGTCAGTCCGTCGAGGACAGTCTTTGAACCGAAGGACTTGTGCAGGTCTTTAACTTCGAGAACGTTCATCAGTCTTCCTCGTCGGGCTTGCCGAGCACGAAATAGAGTATCGGCCCGATAATGTTTATAAGCAGCGAAACAACGACCCAGACGGCTCTGTTTGCTGTTTTGTATTCCTTGTGCCTGAAGATGCTCACCAGTGCGGCGATCATAAGTGAAAGCTGTATCACAGCCAGCGGGATAATAAAAGGCAGGTATTCTTTCAGGTCTTCAAAGCTTGTTATCTCTGCTAAAATATTCATAGTTGTTTCCCCCATTATTCTTTTGTTTTTTATTGTTCTTCTGTTTCGTTCTTTGTGAGCACCTTTTTGCACCAGCCCTTTTCGTGGCAGTGCGGACATACCATCTTTCTTGTTCTGCCCATATGCTGTGCCATATAGGTCTGCTTCAGAGTCGGCACAAAGGTATGCTTGCAGTGCGGGCACTCGTAGTAGCCTGCGGTCTGCTCTATCTTTATGCAAACGTGCATTGATACTGCAAAGATGACAGCTCCGATAACG
>CADAES010000016.1 GCA_902786975.1 uncultured Ruminococcus sp. | reverse complement strand
TGAGAATATCTTGATTATCCACGGAAGATTGATGATAACTTCACCAACTACGAAGAATCCTATACAAAGTCCTGCAAACATATTTTTTCTCCTTTCATTCAAGCTTGGTTATCGTTAGTGTCGTTTATTATCCGAAGATCGTCGAGAGGATGCCTCCCACGATATATGCTGTTGTGCTTACACCGAGCATTACATAACAAAATGTGATGATCATAGTTTTTTCCTCCTTTCGTTTAAGTTGTTTGTTGTTTTTCTTCTGTGATCATATAATAACATATCGCCTATTACAAACTACTTACAGTTTTTTCGTTTTTCGGATTTTTTCTCCTATCTTTTATCTTTGTTTACTTTTTGTTATCATAAACATTGATACTTTCAAGATTCAGATCTCTGGTGCGTACATATTCTGAGAATTCGTCCCAGTAGTCCTTCAGAAACCTTATCATATCCTCGTTCCATGTGGGTTCACAGTTAAAGCGTGATGCTCTTCTCATTCCGTCACGGATATTGACCTCTGTCTGCTCAAGGGTTAAATAATACCTCTGACAGGAGCGAAGATAAAACGCCGCATTATAGAACTGTTTCAATGTCATATTGTATTCTGTTTTTATCAGCTGTTCTATTTTGCGCTGACTCAGATCAACAAGCCTTTTCTTCTGAGGCTCGTTTTTATTTTGTGTGATCTGATCTATCCTCTTCTGTACCTGCTCAAAGAGCGAAGGCACTTTTTCCTCCGGGACGTCCCAGGTGCAGACGAACTCGTCGGACTTGATCTCGGTGCTTTCTGCCGATGCGCTGATAGCTGCGGTCGTTGTCATTGTCATTACTGCTGCAAAAGCTGCTGCGATTATTCTTGTTTTTTTCATAGTGATTACTCCTTTTCAGTTTTGATTTGTTGTTTTGTTGTTTGTTTTCCTCTTCTGTGATTACATAATAACATACCGCCCCTTACAAACTCCTTACAAAAAACATGGGTTTTCAAAAAAATCTGAAAAAATATTTGATTTTTGCACCTTGCACAAAAAAAGCACCTGCATTTGTATATTTGATACAAACGCAGATGCCTTAACAGCATACTATTTAATATTATTAATATTAAGCAGTCCTCGTCACACAAGGCTCTGCCTGTCGATTCAGTGGATAGCGTACTTTGCAGTATAGTCGACAAGCTTTTCCTCGTAAGTCTTTGTGCCGTTTTTATGAAGTTTGTCGAGGTACTCATGCTTTTTGAGGGTTGAGTACTCTTTTCTGCTGGAGAGCAGGTAAACTGCAATATTCGAGCAGTGGTCGGATATTCTCTCGACATTGGTGAGGATATCTATAAAATGCACGCCGACATCGACCTTGCAAATACCGCTTTTTGCTCTGTCGATATGCACCGATTTCAACTCCTCGACGATACGGTCTACGACCTCCTCAAGAGGCTCGACCTGTACCATATCCTCTATCTCCATACTCTCGGTCGCCTTTATCGCAAGCGAGATTATCTCGTCTATTGCGGCGAAAGTAACGTGAAGCTCCTTCATCGCCTCGGGCGAGAAGCTTGCCTCGGCGTCATACAGCGCTTCGGCTGTCTCGAGGATATTTATAGAATAGTCTCCGATACGCTCAAACTCCGAGATAAGGTGGAAATAAGCCGTTACCCTGCGTGACTCGTCCTCGTTCAAGCTGCAGTCGTTGAGCTTGATAAGGTACTGCCCTACTCTGTCCTCGAGCCTGTCTATCGTGTCCTCACGCTCACGGATATTCTCTGCAAGCTTGGGTTCGAACGCATCGAGGTCCTCGTAAATGCTCACAACAGCCCTGAAATTCTTTTGTGCCTGCATGCCCATCGAAACGACAGCCTCGCTCGTCTGTGCGATAGCGACGTTTGGCGTAACGAGAAATCTCTCGTCGAGGGTGTCATCCTCCAGCTCGTCCTCGTCCTCGCCGGGCTTGTCCCTGACGGTCAGGCAGGCAAGCTTTTCAAGCACACCTGCGAACGGAATAAAGATGCAGGTAACGACGATGTTGAATATCGTGTGGAAATTTGCGATATCGCCCGTTGTGAACTCCTTGTTCCAGAACGACCAGCCGACGGTGGCTTGAATGGTGTATATTCCGATAAGGAACAGTATCGTACCGATGAGGTTGAAATAGAAGTGCAAAAGACCTGCACGCTTTGCGTTCTTTGAAGAATTGAGGCTTGAAAGCAGCGGAGTTACGCAGGTACCGATGTTTGTACCCATAATTATCGGGAACGCCGAGGCGAAAACTATCGCACCGGAGCCGGAGATAGCCTGCAGGATTCCGACAGCTGCGGCACTGGACTGCGTGCAGACGGTTATGACCGCACCTGCGAGCACACCCAGAAGCGGGTTCTGAAGCACCTCAAAGATCTTCTTGAATACCTCCAGCTGAGCAAGCGGCTCAACAGCGGCTCTCATCGTGTTCATTCCCGTAAAGAGTATCGCAACACCCATAAGTATCTTACCAATGTTCTTCTTGCGGCTACGCTTTGAGAACATTATCAGGATTATGCCTGCGATAGCGAGCATCGCCGAGAAATTCGTCGGCTTGATAAGCCCTATAAAGAAATTGCTGTCCGACTTGCCCTCGAGTTTTGCAAGGCGCAGTATCTGTGCAGTCATCGTCGTACCGATGTTCGCACCCATTATGATACCTACCGCACCACGCAGCTTGAGGATACCTGCGTTTACAAGACCGATAACGATGACCGTCGTAGCCGTTGAGGATTGCACAGCGGCAGTTACGACTGCGCCGAAGAAAATGCTTGTGAAGATGTTGCCCGACATTCTTGCGAGCACCTTTTCAAGCAGACCGCCCGAAGCCTTTTCAAGGCCGCTGCTGAGCGTGTTCATACCGTACATGAAGAATGCCAGTCCGCCGACAGCGACTAAAATGTTAAATACACTCAAAATATTTTCCCCTTTTACTTTCCCAAACTTTGTTTTATCCCTTGAATTTATCCGCAACAATTTTATACATTTCGTCGAAATTGTCGATGCAGCACTTGCTCTGTGCGGTGAGCTGATTATTCTTAATTGTCTTGTCGTAAGCCGCAACGGTGGTATCGGTGTCAGGATCTCCGCCCTCGAATTTTGATTCTATCTTATGGTCGAGGATATCCTGCGAATACTTTTTGAGCTTATCAAGTTCAGCACCCGTGATATTGCTTTGCTTGCCGGATTTTTCATCAGTCACACGCCCTGAGAAATAGACCTTATACTCAGTCGGCACTACCTTATCCTTAGCATTTTCGCTTTGTATGCTCGGTTCGACCCTGAACAAAAGCATGACCTGCTCGTCGTCGCTGATGGTGGTGGTGACATAGCTTGTCTGTCCGCCCGAATCATTTTGCTGAAACAACACGTCCAGCACACCCTGGCTCGACGAATCGTCGTCGCAGCCTGAAAGGCACAGGCAAACGACCAGAGTAATGGATATCAAAGCCACCAAGCGTCTTATGTGTTTCATTTTCAGCTGCTCTTTCATCTTATCTCTCATTTCTTACATCTAAAAAACGAAGCCTAAGCCCCGAAAAAACTTTCAAGGCTTGGCTTGCTGTATACTATTTCTTTCCTGCGACCATAAGCCTGTTGAGCGCACGCCTGAGCTTCTTTTCGGCCCTGTCGAACTCTTTTTGGCTCTCGTTGCGTTTCATTCTTTCCTCGGCGTTGAGCTTTGAACGCTCGGCTCTTGCAACGTCTATTTCCTCCGCCCACTCGATAGCATTCGTTACTACGATGACCTCCTCGGGTGAAACCTTGATAAATCCACCCGAAACGGCAGCCTCTTTTAGCGTACCCTGCACCTCTATCTTCATCGGCGAGGACACCAGATTTGCCACGTACGGAACGTGTCCGTGAAGGATACCTACGTTTCCCGTAGTCGTCTTGGCTATCATCTGTGTTGTCGTACCGTTGAAGAAAGTCTTTTCCGGTGTGATTATCTTTAAGTTGAACGGAGTCATGTTTTAACACCTTTCTGTTTTACAGATATGATTTCGGGGTCATTCTCCCTCGCTGTTTTTCTTTGCCTTCTCCACGGCCTCGTCGATAGTGCCCACGAACAGGAACGCAGACTCGGGCAGGTCGTCGTGCTTGCCCTCGATTATCTCCTTGAAGCCTCTGATAGTTTCCTTCAGCGGAACGTACTTGCCCTGATAGCCTGTGAACTGCTCGGCTACGAAGAACGGCTGAGAGAGGAATCTCTGTATCTTTCTTGCTCTTGAAACGGTGAGCTTATCCTCGTCAGAAAGCTCGTCCATACCCATTATTGCGATGATATCCTGAAGCTCAACATATCTCTGCAATATCGACTGCACCTTTCTTGCGACCTGGTAATGCTCGTTTCCGACTATCTCGGGGGTAAGTATCCTCGAAGTGGACTCCAGCGGGTCAACTGCGGGGAAGATACCCAGCGAAGCTATCGTTCTTGAAAGCACCGTCGTAGCGTCGAGGTGTGCAAACGTTGTAGCAGGTGCAGGGTCGGTAAGGTCGTCGGCAGGCACATAGACGGCCTGCACCGAGGTTATCGAGCCTTTGTTGGTCGATGTAATACGCTCCTGGAGCTGACCCATTTCGGTAGCCAGCGTCGGCTGATAACCAACTGCGGACGGCATACGTCCCAGAAGTGCGGACACCTCCGAGCCTGCCTGTGTGAATCTGAATATGTTGTCGATGAACAGAAGCACGTCCTGTCCCTCGACGTCACGGAAATACTCCGCCATAGTCAGTCCCGAAAGACCGACTCTCATTCTTGCTCCGGGCGGTTCGTTCATCTGACCGTAAACAAGCACGGTCTTTTCAAGAACGCCCGACTGCTTCATTTCATAGTAAAGGTCGTTGCCCTCTCTTGTTCTCTCGCCGACGCCCGTGAATACCGAGATACCGCCGTGCTGGTTGGCAACGTTATTGATAAGCTCCTGGATAAGCACCGTCTTTCCGACACCTGCTCCTCCGAACAGACCTATCTTTCCGCCTTTGAGGTACGGAGCGATAAGGTCGATTACCTTGATGCCCGTTTCGAGTATCTCATTTGAAGCTGTCTGCTCCTCATAGGAAGGCGGGTCACGGTGTATCTCCCATCTTTCCTTTGTTTCGGGTGCAGGCATATTGTCAACAGGCTCGCCAAGAAGGTTGAACATTCTCGAAAGGGTCTGCGGTCCGACAGGCACGCTTATAGCCCTGCCCGTATCCACCGCCTGAGTGCCTCTGACAAGACCGTCTGTTGAGCTCATAGCGATACATCTGACTACATCGTCGCCGATATGCTGTGCGACCTCAACGGTCAGCTTTGTGCCGTTGTTGTCTATCTCTATTGCGTTAAGAAGATTGGGAAGAGAGTCCTTTTCAAATCGGATATCCACAACGGCTCCGACTATCTGAACGACAGTTCCCACATTTTTGCCTTCCATTTGCTTTCCGCCTTTCAAAGCTTATTTTTAAGCAGGTAGTTTTCTGCGGTCCGCCGTACTAATCGTTGAACGACTTATACAGCTTATAGATGACCGTCAGCACGAAATAGGTCATTATCGGGTATAAGATGCCCCACTTCACCGTAAAATCGTAGCTTTCCTGTCTTATGAACTTGTCAATAAGGAAGATAATAACGTTCAGGGCAATAACGAACACGACTATACCTATTGCCCACCATATTATCCTCTGTTTAAGGGTCCTTTGCTTCTTTTCTTTTTTCTTTTTCTCTGATTTGAGCTTATGCTTGTTAGCCATAAAGATACACTTCTTTCGTTTGATGATAAACTTCAGCGGTAATGCTTTTGCACTGCCCGATGTTAAGAAGCTATATCCGTTATGTCGTTCCCTTTATCTGTAAATATCAGACCGTGTCGTTGAGCGTAGCCGAGCTTATCTCGGTCAGCTCCTGTGTTATCTGAGCCTGGCGGGCTCTGTTGTACATAAGCGACAGGTTTCCTATCATTTCGTCTGCGTTGTCCGAAGCCGACTCCATAGCCGCACGCCTTGCCGCCTGCTCCGAGGCGAACGAATCGACTATTGCCGAATACAGCAGACCGCACAGATACGAGGGTATCATTCCCTCAAAGACCTCCTCGGGCGAGGGGTCGTATATAGGCGAAGCGTGCCTTGTATCAGCCCACGAGGTAAGGTTCTCCACCGGCAGTATAGCCATTTCGCACGGCTCCTGCGTTATAGCGGAAACGAACGTCGTATAGATAAGGTCAACGCTGTCGAACTCGCCTTTTTTGAAGCGTGAGGCAACGTCCTCTGCGATATCCATAGCGCCGTACATACTCATACCCTCAGCTATCTCGCTGAACCTGTCGGTAACGTCGTAGTCACGCTTTGAGAAATACTCGACCGCCTTTTTGCCGATAGCCATGATGCTGACAGTTCTGCCCTTGCTTCTGAGGTCGTCGGCTTTAGCGGCAGCTTTTTTTAGCACATTTACGTTGAATCCGCCCGCAAGGCCTCTGTCGCCTGCGATAACTATCATCAGCGTCTTTTTCTTTTCGACCTTTGTTGTAAAGACGGAAGTAAAGCTGCTGTCCTTAGAGATGTCGCACATCGCATTGAAAAGAGTTTCAAAGAACGGCTGCACCGCAACGGCTCTTTCCTTTGCACGCCTCATTTTCGAGGTAGCGACCAGCTGCATGGCTTTGGTTATCTGCTTGGTGCTTTCCACGCTCTTGATACGGCGCTTTACGTCCTTCATATTGGCAGTCGCCATAAGCTAACGCTCCTTACTTTGATTTGAGGAATTTCTCCGAAAATGCTTTAAGGACTTCCTTGATAGCTTCCTCGTTCTCCTTGGTAAGCTCCTTTGTCTGGGTTATGGACGAATAGATATCGGGGTGGCTCTCCTCTATCTCCTTCAAAAGGTCGTCCTCAAACTCTCTGATATCCGCAACCGGGATATCCTTCAGGTAATTGTTTACCACGGCATATATCATAACGACCTGCTTTTCAACGTCCATAGGCGAGTTCTTGCTCTGCTTGAGCACCTCGACTATACGTTCGCCCTGTGCAAGTCTGTCCTTGGTATCCTGGTCAAGGTCCGAACCGAACTGTGAGAAGTTCTGAAGCTCTCTGTACTGCGAATACAGAAGCTTCAAAGGACCCGAGACTTTTTTCATTGCCTTTATCTGGGCGCTTCCGCCAACTCGTGAAACGGAGATTCCGGGGTTTACGGCAGGTCTTACGCCCGAGAAGAACAGCTCTGTCTCCAGGAATATCTGACCGTCCGTAATAGAAATAACGTTTGTCGGGATATACGCCGAAACGTCACCCGCCTGTGTTTCGATTATAGGGAGTGCGGTTATAGAGCCGCCGCCGTTTTCGGCATTAAGACAGCAGGCTCTTTCGAGCAGTCTTGAATGCAGGTAGAAAACGTCGCCCGGATAAGCCTCACGACCCGTAGGTCTTTTGAGCAGAAGCGACATCGTTCTGTAAGCAACAGCGTGCTTTGACAGGTCATCGTAAACGCAGAGAACGTCCTTGCCCTGGAGCATAAAGTACTCTGCCATAGCCACGCCCGCATACGGAGCGATATACTGAAGCGGAGCCATTTCCGAAGCGGTAGCCGAAACGACCACGCTGTACTCCATAGCGCCGTTCTTGGTGAGCGTATCCACAACGTTTGCAACGGTCGATCGCTTCTGACCGATAGCGACGTAGATACATATAACGTTCTTGCCCTTCTGGTTTATTATCGTATCAAGGGCGATAGTGGTCTTACCCGTCTGTCTGTCGCCGATGATAAGCTCTCTCTGGCCTCTGCCTATGGGTATCATCGAGTCGATAGCCTTGATACCTGTCTGAAGCGGTCTGTTTACCGACTGTCTGGTGATGATTCCGAAAGCGGGGCTCTCAACGGGTCTGTACTCATCCGTGAGGATACTTCCCTTTCCGTCGATAGGCTCACCCAGAGCGTTCACAACTCTGCCGAGCATAGCTTCGCCCACGGGCACCGAAACGATCTTGCCCGTTCTCTTTACAGCAGATCCCTCGGTGATGCCGTCCTCCGAGCCGAGGAGCACGCAGCCCACAAAATCCTGCTCGAGGTTCATAGCCATACCGTATGTACCGTTGCAGAACTCCAGCAGCTCGCCTGACATACACTTATCTATGCCGTGTACTCTTGAGATGCCGTCGCCCACGGTACAAACCGCACCGACATCGTCAAGCACGAGCTTTGAACGGTAATCCTTTATCTGCTGTTTTATAAGACCTGTTATTTCGTCGGGGCGTAATTTCATAACAAAGACCCAACCTTTCAATTTATTTGCATTGATACCGTCGGCTCACTGCATCAGACTATGATGCGGTCTATCTGAGCCTTTATGTTATCCAGCTTAGTCTTTACGCTGGAATCTATCTCGGTGTTAGCGTACCTCAGCACAATACCGCCGAGGATAGACTTATCGAGCTTTTCGTGAAGGATAACTGTTTTGCCCGAGACGCTCTGAAGCTTATCCACGAGCTTTTTCCTCAGCTTATCCGAAAGCGGCTGCACTGTCGTAGCGGTGACCTCGAGGATATTTTTCTTTTGGTAATACATATCCTTGAACTGTGAAGCGATGCCGGGCAGAGCCTTGAATCTGCCTTTTTGCGTCACAACGCACAGAAAGTCCAGCAGGACATCTCCGACCCTGCCGCCGAACACAGCTCTGAGCGCCTTTTGCTTATCCTCAAACGATATCAGCGGTGAGGAAAGCATCTCGACAAAGTCCTTCTGCGAGCCGTCGAACACGATAGCGCACACCTGCTCAAGCTCCTCAAAGGTGCTTTTGAGGGCGTCCTGTTCCTCACAAAGCTCAAAAAGTGCAGTGCTGTAAACATTTTCAACGCTGTTTGCCATTACACTTCACCCACATTGTCAATGAATTTCTCGATGAGCTTTTCATTATCCTCGCTGGTAAGGTCCTTTTCCACAACAGCAGCAGCTGCTGAGAAGGCTATCTGCGAGATCTCGTCCTTGATAGCGTTGACAGCTATCTTCTTTTCTCTTTCTATCTCGTTTTCCGCATTAGTGCGGATACCTCTTGCCTCAACTCTTGCCTCGTCGATTATCTCATCGGCACGCACCTGAGCTTTTCTTGTAGCGTCTCTGATGATCTCGGCAGACTCTTCCTTAGCCTGACCGATCTTCTCATTGTAGTCCGCTTCGAGCTTCTGAGCGTTTTTCTCGGCTTCGTCGGCTCTGTCGTAGGAATCCTGTATCTCCTTTTGTCTGTCGTCAATGACCTTATTGACCTTGTCGAAAAGGAAGTGTTTTAGGATCAAAAACAAGATCAGCGTGTTGAGCAAGGTGGCGATTATGGTCGTCAGGTCTATGGACATAAAGTCCGTAATATCGCCTGATGCAAATATCATTTGCTTTACCTCCGTTCCTGGTGTTGTCAAAACAGAGCTGATCCTGCCTTAGAGCTTGCCGATAAACGGATTTGCGAACATAAGGATAAGAGCTACAACGAATGCGTAGATACCTGTTGACTCTGCCATAGCGACACCGATGAACATAGTTCTTGTGCAGTCGCCCTTTGCCTCGGGCTGTCTTGCGATAGACTCGATGGTCTTGCCGACTGCGTAACCTTCACCGATACCGGGGCCTATACCTGCGATCATCGCAAGTCCTGCGCCTACTGCCGAGCATCCCAAAACTATTGCTTTTTCCATATAGAATTCCTCCATATCAAAGTTATAATGATTTCTGTATATGACCGCACCTGCGGGAAACAACATTTTTAGCCTTCTTCTGCTGCCGAGCCGACGTTTACCATCGTCAGCATCGAGAAGATGTACGCCTGTATACAGCCCGAGAACAGGTCAAAGTATACCGACAGCACGGCGGGTATTCCCACCTGGAACACGCTGAAGCCCCATGAGCCTGCTGTAAAGCTCAGCCCTATCGCATTTGACAGCGCTGCAAGTGCGCCGTACAGAAGGCTTGTGATTACCATACCGCCTGCGACGTTTCCGAAAAGACGGAACGCCATAGATGCCGGAGTCGCGACCTCACTGACCAGATTCAGCGGGAGAATGAAGGCGACCGGCTTGCCGAAGCTCTTTAAATATCCTCCGAAGCCGTTTGCTTTTATCTTGTGGAACGTTATCAGCGCAAATGTCATCAGCGCCCACGTTCCCGTAACGTTTATGTCCGCAGTCATCGAGCGCAGACCTATCATGCTGACCAGCGCACCAAGCAGTGCAAACACCAGCAGAGTTGCTATGTACGGAGCGTAGTACATAAGTTTCGGACCCATATTGTCCCGAACAAGCCCGTTGATGAACTTAACGAACGTCTCCGCAAGTATCTGCCTTTTCTTGTCGGGTATCTTTTTCAGACCCCTTGTCAGAAACAGGCAAAGCACAAGCACCGCAACAATTATTATCCAGCCCGTCACCACCGTCTCGGTGATGCGGATAGGTCCTATCTCAAAGACGACCTTCGGTCCCTGTCCGATACCGTCCATCAGGCACCGTCCTTCCTTTCATCGCTTATTTGCGTTTTTTTCTTACTGCGTCTGAACTCCGTCACCGTCAGCACTATCCTCGGAAAGAACTGCGGCAGGAGCACGCCGTAAACATTTATGTATCCCGTGAGCATCGAAAATGCGCACAGAGCGAAAAGTCCTGCAAATCTCACAGCGTAGCAGGTGAGCATCACACGCTTTCCCCGCTTGACATCGAGCTCCACCGCTTTCTCGCAGCTTGAAGCAAGATAGAAGCAGCAAAACACCACATACCCGTAGCCGAGGCAGAAGCCTATCAGCGCAGGCAGGGAAAAGCCCCATATCAGCGATACCAGCCAGCACACAGCCGACATAGCAGCCATCGGCACGAGCAGGCTGACAACAAGCTCACGCAGGCCCGAACCGTTATGCTCTGTCTGCACGCTGCCCCACCCCGTTCGCTGGATTAAACGGCGCACAAAACGTTCGCCGCATTCTTAATCATTATACCATTTCCGAGCTGATATTTAAAGTATCTGCCCCGACATTTCAAACTAATTTTACCACTTGTTAATCTTATGTACATAAATTTAGCGACAAAAAAAAGAACGGCTTTGCGCCGTTCTTTTTCAGACCTTGTCATCTTGTAACGTTGTCAACGATGTCCTTTGCGGTGCTTGCGGTGTCGTCTACCACCCTTTTACCGCCGTCGATAACGTCGTCAACGGTGCTCTCGGCACGGTCAACGATAGTCTTTGAGGAGTCGTAGCGGTAATAGCTGCTTTCCCCGCTGTAATAGGAGTCATCTCTCGTAAAGGAGCTGTCCTTTGCGGGATTTGAATCGACATCGTCCCTGCTTGCACAACCGACGAACGCCGTGATGCAAGCGAGCAGGCTGACGACAAATGCTGTAAGTTTTTTCATAACGATTTTCCTTTCGGGTCATGGATTGCCAATTTAGATTGACTAAGCTTATTATGCATCGTTTGCGAAAAAATATTCACAAAACGCAAAAGCCGTTTTTATCGCAATTTCCGAAAGCAAAAAATAATGCGCACATAAAAAAGCCGTGCATTTTTGCACGGCTTTGTATTGTTTTGTCAGTTGATGCCCAGGAACTCAAAATAGTTCTTCTTCGGCATATTGTTGTCGGTAACGGTCGAGTACTTTCTGACTGCGCCCTGGCTAAGAACGTAGTAAACACGGTACCTGCCCGTCTTGGGGTCTACCTCCCAGCCGGTCTCGGGGATAGTGCCCCTGGTGCCCTTGTTGGAGATAGTCTTTTCGATACCCTTTTGCTTGAGCGTAAAGAATTTCAGTTCGATATCCTGTCCGTACGGAACAACGCAGATCTTGATCCTGCCCTTGTCGTTGTCCTGCACATCGTAAAGCACGATCTTGTACTTTCCGTCGGGAGAGATAAGGTTTTCGTCCCTTGCTACGCCGTTTTCGGAATTAACAAGCTTGTTGAACTGTTCGCCCTTGTAAAGCTCGAACACGTCTGCGCTTCCGGGGAGGGTCGTATCGAGCTTTGTAGTAACGCTCGAACCGCCGAAAAGCATTCTCAGAACGAGGAATGCAACAAGTCCGAGAACGTACAGAAGCAGATAGATAGTGCCGAGGATGACCTTGGTCGTTTCGTGAACGCCCGAGGCAAAGAACATTACCAACGCAACGATGAACGGCGGAACGATAAGTATCCACTGACCCCAGTTGAAAAGCACGAGGCAGAAGCACACGGGCAGCAGCGAGACGCTTATCAGCTTGGTGACGATCTCACGCCTTGAATAGATCATAAGACCCATAAACGTAATGCTTGCGATGAAATAGATCACGAAGAAAGTGACCTCTTTACCCTCGACGAACTCCAGCTTGTACAGGAACGTTGCGACTGTGAACATGCATATTACTGCGAAATAAGCGAGGTTAAAGACCGAGACCGATCTTTTGACCCACGGATTTGACAGAAAATCCTTCATTTTGCTGATCCTCCAAGAAATCTGTTAATATATCATATCTATTTTATACTATCTGCAAGAAAAAATCAAGGCTTTGGCGCAAAAAAATTCTCCGCCAAGGCAAAAAGGCAAAAACAGGCAGGCTGAAAAAGCCATTTAGAGGTAAGATGTAAGAGATAAGAGGTAAGAAGAATAGAAATGCACTTGTCTCTTGCTTCTGAAAGCGAAGCGTTCTTGCTTCCAGCGGCGGAAAGCCCCCAAGAATCTTGCTTCTGAAAGCGAAGCGTTCTTGCTTCCAGCGGCGGAAAGCCCCCAAGAATGATCTTGCCTCTTGCTTCTGAAAGCGAAGCGTTCTTGCTTCCAGAGGGGCACATTCTCTATTCACTATTCATTATTCACTATTCTCTATTCACTGAGCCGCTGACAAGCGGCGTTACAGGCTCGATATCAGCTCCGCTATGACTGCGTTGGACACCAGAAATCCCTGTGGGGTCAGCCTGACGCTGTCCCCCTGCGCCACGCAAAGCCCCGCTTTTTCAAGCAGCCTTGTCATTTTATCAAAGCCGCTGAGGTCGCTCACGCCCAGCTCGGTAAGCCTTTGCAGGCTTATCCCCTTTGTCAGCCGAAGCCCCAGCATCACATACTCCTCAAGCCTGTCGGGATCGTCGTCCTCGGTTACGCTTTGCTGTACAGGCTCGCTCAAAAAGCTTTCCAGATCGCTCGGGCAAAAATACCTCCGAGCGCCGAAAAGCGAGTGCGCCGACGGACCGATACCGATATAGTCCTCGCCCGTCCAGTATTTCATATTGTGGCGTGACTCAAAGCCCGCCTTAGCGAAATTCGATATCTCGTACTGCTCAAAGCCAGAAGCTCCGAGCTTTTCGACCGTGTCGAGATACATCTGCGAAACAAGTTCGTCATCGACAATATCGTTTCGTATTTTCTCGTTATCATACGGCGTGCCCTGCTCTATCCTGAGCATATACGCCGAGATGTGCTGTATCGGGAGCCTTGTCAGCGTATCTACGCTGTTTTTAAGGCTTTGCCGTGTCTGCCCGGGAGTGCCGAGCATAAGGTCGCAGGAGATATTCTCAAACCCCGCTTTTACGGCATCTTCAACGGCTCTTTGCGCACGCTCGGAGTTGTGCAGTCTGCCAAGCTTCAACAACTCGCTGTCGTCAGCCGACTGGACGCCGAACGAGAGCCTGTTCACGCCCGCACGCCTGTACCCGCAGAGCTTGTCAAAGTCCGCTGTACAGGGGTTTGCTTCAAGCGTTATCTCGGCATCGCTCAGTTCAAAGCAATCCCGCACCGCATCAAGAATGGCACTCACCTGCTCACAGCTCAGCAGAGAGGGCGTTCCCCCGCCGAAATACACCGTATCTGCAGCGATGTTCCGGCCCTTAAAGCTTTGGATATTGCGCACGGCAGCCTCGGTAAAACCGTCCACGGCAGACCTGCTGAAGCGCAGCGAGTAAAAGTCGCAGTACGGGCATTTTCTTGCGCAGAAAGGAACGTGGATATACAAGCCAGTCATTTCTGCTCCTTGTCGTCGTCAAAGGCGTTGTCTATGTAATCGCCCGTCTTTTCGCTGTTTGAACGGAATTTCTCGACCGCCTTGCGAAAGCCTGCCCTTGCGCACCACACGCCGAACATAAGAAGCATTATCAGCAGTATCTTCACCACGAAAGCCAGCTGCTGCGAAAGCTCCAGCTGAAAATACACCGAGCGCTTTTCAAGCATCTTCTTGACCGCAGGGTGGATAACTAGGTACACAGGGAATCCCAGACCTACGCTGTATGCGACTGTCGCCGTCATACCCAGCATCGCTTCCCTGGCTTTGAGCGAGGAGAATTTCGCTCCCGCAAAAACAGTCCCGCAGGCAAAAAGAAGCAGCGCAAAGTCCCTTGAAACGTTGGCGTACAGCTCATACACCAGGGATATTGCGACGCTTCCGCAGATGCCGAATATCAGCGAATATTTCATTGACCTTTTCATACCGTCCATTTGAGAATACCCCTTGAAGCTGCTGTCACAGCATTTTTATCACCAGTATCAGGAATATCAGATTAACAAGGCACATCAGAAGTGCAAAGACCTTTATCGACATAATGTACATAGTGCTCGGGTAGATCCTGCTGCGTTCGATGCCTTTGAGCCTTGCGGTTATCGCTGTGATGGTGAACCACCTGAAAAAGCCGCCCTTGAATAGCAGAGCAAGCGAAAGCACGATGTCGCACAGCGGCAGCACCAAAGCAACAGCGTTGTATGTTTTTCTGATAACAAGCTCGTGCGGGGCTTTGAAATACAGCACCAGAGACACCGCAGCACAGCACAGCAGAACTATGCACAGCACGATATCCGCAGCCTTTGGCTTCATAAGCTCCTTCATCGAGTTTTCAAATTCGGTATTTCTTTTTTGTTCAGCCATAATGATCACTTTCCGTTTTCGTATTTAGGGAGTCAGAGGTAAGAGACCTCAAGCAGGAATATCGGGATCTTTCCTGCCGCTAATCATCTAACTTGAGCACCGACATAAACGCCTCCTGCGGCACCGCTACCGAGCCGAGCTGGCGCATACGCTTCTTGCCCTCTTTCTGCTTTTCAAGCAGCTTCTTCTTTCGGGTAATATCGCCGCCGTAGCACTTTGCGAGCACGTCCTTGCGAAGCGCTTTTATCGTTTCCCTTGCGATTATCTTCCCGCCTATCGCCGCCTGCACGGGCACCTCGAACAGCTGTCTGGGGATATTCTCCTTGAGCTTCTCCACAAGCCGCCTTGCCCTTGCGTATGCCTTCTCCTCGTGAACGATAAACGAAAGTGCGTCCACAGGCTCGCCGTTGAGCAGAACGTCCAGCTTCACCAGTTTTGACGGCTCATAGCCCTTCATCTCGTAGTCAAACGATGCGTAGCCCTTGGTCTTTGATTTGAGTGCGTCGAAAAAGTCGTAGACTATCTCGTTCAGCGGGAGTATATAGTGCAGGTCTACCCTGTTCGTGTCGATGTATTTCATATCCTTGAACGTGCCTCGCCTGTCCTGGCAAAGCTCCATAATGTTGCCGACATAGTCGCTCGGAGTGTAGATGTGCGCATTTACAACAGGCTCGGCAGCCGAGGAGATAAGCCCCGTGTCGGGGTAGTTCGTCGGATTGTATATCGTGACCTCCTCGCCGCTTGTAAGCGTGACCTTGTAGGTAACGCTCGGTGCGGTCGTGACAAGGTCGAGGTTGTATTCCCTTTCAAGGCGCTCCTGGATTATCTCCATGTGCAAAAGCCCGAGAAATCCGCAGCGGAAGCCAAATCCCAGCGCAACCGACGTTTCCGGCTCAAAGCTCAGCGAAGCATCGTTGAGCACCAGCTTTTCGAGTGCGTCACGCAGATCGCCGTACTTAGCGCCGTCAGCGGGGTAAATTCCGCAGTAGACCATAGGATTGACCTTTTTATAGCCCGGCAAAGCCTCGGAGCAGGGATTGTCTGCGTTGGTAACGGTGTCGCCCACACGGGTATCACCGATGTCCTTTATCGATGCGGCGATATAGCCGACGTCGCCGGCATGGAGCTCGCCCATTGGCACAAGATCCTTTGCGCCCATATAGCCTATCTCGACTGTCTGGAACTCTGCGCCCGTAGCCATTAGCCTTATCGTGTCGCCGACCTTGATGTGACCGTCCTTTACACGGCAGTAGATGATAACACCCTTGTACTGGTCGTAATAGCTGTCGAATATCAGCGCTTTCAGCGGTGCGCTGTCGTCGCCCTTAGGTGCGGGAATGTCCGTAACGATGCGCTCCAGCACCTCTTTGATATTGGTACCCATTTTTGCCGAGATACGTGGAGCGTCCATAGCAGGGATACCGATGATGTTCTCCACCTCGTTGCAAGCCCTGTCGGGATCGGCGCTCGGCAGGTCTATCTTGTTGATGACCGGGACGACCTCCAGGTCGTTTTCGATAGCAAGATAGGTGTTTGCAAGTGTCTGAGCCTCGATGCCCTGAGAAGCGTCAACGATGAGGATAGCGCCCTCGCAGGCGACCAGCGACCTTGACACCTCGTAGTTGAAGTCAACATGGCCCGGGGTGTCGATGAGGTTGAAAACATAGTCCTCACCGTCGTCGGCATGATATCTGAGACGCACGGCACGAGCCTTTATGGTAATGCCTCTTTCACGCTCGATGTCCATGTTGTCCAGAAGCTGATCCTCCATTTCACGCAGCTCGACCGAATCGGTCAGCTCGAGGATACGGTCTGCAAGCGTGGACTTGCCGTGGTCTATATGTGCGATAATGCTGAAATTGCGTATCTTACTCTGATCCATTTATTATTTCCTTTCGATGTCGGTGCATATTTTCCCATGGTATGATATTATACCACAATTACAGCATATTGTCAATCAGAAAGGAACGCCGCTTGTCAGCGGCTCAATGAATAAAGAATAGTGAAAAGTGAATAGTGAATAACTGCGGTGTCGCCTGCGGCGACTATTGCCCATTCGGGTACAAGCTTTAAAACCTTGCGCTGGGCAGACCGAACGTCACGCTTCAGCCCCTCTCACAGCAAAAATTAAAGCACCCTTTCGGGTGCTTCTGCTTGTTGCAAAACCTATTTTCATTGAACCACTCAATTCAGCGTACTAATTGGGAAATAGATGAAAGTCATATTTGGGGGCTTTCCGATCGCCCCCAAACCCCTTCGGACACAAACCTTTATTGTTTAGTGCAAAATAATTATACTTTATCGACAGTCTGAAAGCACCCTTTCGGGTGCTTTTTAAATTCGCCGGCGAAGCCGACACTGCAATTATTCGCTATTCTCTGTTCACTGAGCCGATGAAATCGGCGCTTACCGTTCTTCTCCCATAAAGAACAGTGCGAGCGTGCCGGGACCGGAGTGCGAGCCGATAACTGTGCCGGTGTAGCATATCTTTACGTCCGTCTGCCTTCCGAGGCGCTCCTTTACCAGCTTCTCGACGTACTGCGCATCTGCGATAGCGTCGCCGTGACATATCATCACGACAGGGTTCTCCCAGCCCTTTACCCTCTCGCTCATCATATCGACAAGCTTTTCAAGCGAGTGCTTTCTGCCCCTTACCTTGCCAAGCGGGATAAGGTGCCCGTCGTTATCGACGTGCAGGATCGGCTTTATTCCCAACAGAGTTCCCGCAAATGCGGCTGTCGCACTTACTCTGCCGCCCCTGCGCAGGAATTTAAGGTCATCGACCGTGAAAACGTGGCACAGGTGAAGCTTCGTAGCCTCCAGCCACTTGGCAAGCTCGTCGATGTCCATTCCGCTGCGCTTTTTCTCGTCCGCCTTGTAAAGAAGCAGACCTTCGCCCGTAGACGCACAAAGCGAGTCGATGCAGATTATCTTAGCCTCGGGGTATTTTTCAAGCAGGGTGTCCCTTGCGATGCAGGAACTTCCGTAGCTGCCGCTTAATCCCGACGAGAAGCCGAGATACAGGATATCATAGCCCGCCTTTATTTCCTTTTCAAAGATCTCTTCGTATGTAGAGGGCGCTATCTGCGCCGTCTTGGACACCGCACCCTCACGCAGGTTTTTATAGAAAGAGTCCATAGGAATCTCGCCGTCGGCATAATTCTTCCCGTTCATCTCAAATGTCAGCTTGACTATCGACACGTCCATACCCGACAGCAGCTCCTGCGAAAGGTCTGCGGTCGAATCCGAATACAGCTTGTAAGGTCTTTTTTCAGCCATTTATTACACACTCCCACACCCAAGTTTTCTCTTTGTTCTGACTAATTATATCATACCTGCGGTGCGCTTGGCAATTATTTTGCAAGAGTAATTGTAAATTTTCCGTTAACGTGATGGCGCAGATCCATTTGTCAGCCGACCTCTGCGGCGTAATCGGGGAGCACAGCAAAGCCGCTGCCCTTGCACTGCACGCACAGCTTTTTCTCCCCGCAAAGCAGCCTTTCGCTGACGAGGTCGCCGATGTCCCTGTTTACAAGCTTTCTGATATCCCTTGCATTTCCACCGCTGTCAAGTACCTTTTGTGCGGCAAGCTTGGGTGTCTGCTTTGAAAAGCGAAGCTCGCAGCCAAGCTCCGCAGCCCTTTCGGCAAGCGTCTGGAGCTCGGTCTGCGCTATGCGCTCGAGGCTTTGCAGGCTCAGCCTTTCAAAGACTATCACCTCGTCTATACGTCCGAGAAGCTCGGGCGACATAAAGCCTTTCAACTCCTTTATAAGCTCCCGCTTTTCGGAGTTTTTGCGCTGAGCGCTGTCTTTGGCGTCAAAGCCGACCTCACGCTTTTCCGAGAGCTTTTTGACACCGATGTTGGAGGTCATTATTATCACAGTGTTCGCAAAGCTGACCGTTCTTCCCGAGGAGTCGGTGAGGCTGCCCTCCTCGAGTATCTGCAAAAGCAGATTGAAAACGTCGGGGTGAGCCTTTTCTATCTCGTCCAGCAGAATGACACAGTAGGGCTTGCTTCGCACCTGCTCGGTGAGCTGTCCGCCCTCGTCAAAGCCTACGTAACCCGGAGGCGAACCGATAAGCCTTGAAAGGCTGTGGCGCTCCATAAACTCGGACATATCCACCCGCACAAGTGCGTCCTCACGGCAGAAAAAGCACCTTGCAAGCTCCTTTGCGAGCAGGCTCTTTCCAACGCCCGTCGAGCCGAGGAACACAAAGCTCCCTATCGGTCGGGTACTGCTTTTCAGCCCTACCCTGCTTCGCCTTACCGCCCTGCACAGCGCCGACACCGCCTCGTCCTGCCCGATGACACGGCGGGAAAGCTCCTTTTCAAGCCCCTCCAGCCTTTGCAGGTCACTTTTGGCAACGCCGTGGCAGTCGATGCCCGTCCTGCGTGAAACAACGTCCTCTACGTCCTGCTTTGTAACGATAGTCCTGCCGCCGTGAGAAGCGCCTGTGACTATCTCGAGATACCTGCTTCGGTCTATCCTGCCGCTGATGTAGTCGTCAAACGCCGTGCTGTCCGCAGCCGCCTCACGGGAGCTTTTCTCACGCAGCACCGCACAGGAGCACGCCTCGTCGAGGATATCTATCGCCTTGTCGGGGAACGCCCTGCCCGTGACATAGCGCCCCGCAAGCGAGACACAGTGCGCCGTTACGCCCTCTGCAAGGCTGACCCCGTGGTGCTTCTCGTAGCGCTGTTTCAGCCCATTGACTATCTCCAGCGTCTGCTGTTCGCTCGGCTCGGGGATCACCACTTTCTGCAAGCGCCTTTCCATAGCGCTGTCCTTTTGTATCGTCTTTCGGTACTCCTCAAAGGTCGTCGCACCTATCAGACGAACGGCTTTTCTCGCAAGCTGCGGCTTCAGAATATTCGCAGCGTCTATCGCGCCCTCTGCCGCACCAGCCCCGCAGATGTTGTGTATCTCGTCGATGAAAAGAATGCAGTTACCCGCCTTTTCGGCTTCGGCAAGACAGTCGCCGAGCCTTTCCTCAAAGTCGCCCCTGTATTTCGCCCCCGCAAGCAGCAGGGCTATGTCCAGTGCGAAGATACGCTTGTCGCTCAGTTGGGCAGGCACCTCGCCCCGCATTATCTTCACCGCAAGCCCCTCGACAACAGCGGTCTTGCCCACACCCGCCTCGCCGACAAGGCAGGGGTTGTTCTTTGTGCGTCGGCAGAGTATCTCCATTACACGCTGCATTTCCGCCTCACGGCACAGCACAGGGTCAAAGCCCGCACAGACCTGCTGCCTTGTAAGCTCACGCCCGTATTTCTCCAGCGCTTTGAGCTTGATGCTGCTTTGCGGCTTCATCGGGGATATCTGCGCAGCGCAGCACTCCCTGCACACAAGTTCGGGCTTTGCACCGCACTTTGAAAGGATACGGCCCGCACTGCACCCGCTTCCCGCTAAGCAGGCAAGTATCCGGTCTGTCCCCGCCTTTGTGACACCGCACGCCTCAGCGCTCCTCACTGCGTCCTGCAAAGCTCTCGAAGCGTTTGCGGTAAGGTCGTCCGTGCTCACACGGCAGGGCGTACCCTTGCCGATGCTGCGGATGATCTCACGTTCTATCGCCGAGGGCAGCACCCCGAAGCGCATAAGCACCGCACTTGCTGTACTCCTGTCAAGGCTCGCCGAGGCAAGCAGAAGGTGCTCCGTGCCGACGTAGGTGTGCCCCAGCGTCCCCGCAAGCTCGCAGGCAAGGCTGACAAGGCGCTGTGCGTCCTTGGTGAAGCAGTCGTTATCGAATCTGTTGTTTTGCATCAGTAGATCACTCCCTTGGAAATGATAGCGCACAGGGGGCGGCAGCCGCCCGGGCGTTCAATAGGATTATGGGCTTTGCATACACATTCTATGCACGGGACAAAAAGTCCTTTCGAGGGAATTGAGCAAAGCGGGACGGCGGGCTTATCCGGGAGCACGGCACGGCTTGACAGCGGGCGAAAAATGTGTTAGAATTTCTCACGAACGGTAATAAACCGTCGGAGAATGGGGTACAGAAAATATGCCACCTGGGGCGACGAAAGCCCGAAGGGGATTGACGAAAAACTGTTTATCAAGGTTTAAGACCTTTGAAAAAAATAAAGAATTGGGGGTAACTTGATTGTTTGAATTTGCTACCTACGAGGGTGCGATGAGCTACTTCGCACAGCTCAACTACGTCGGCCAGAACAACTGTATCTTCTATGCCACGACCGCTGTATCGACCAAATCTCTGATGTTCGGTGCCGTGGGCGCTCTCGCCGCCGGTGCCGCAAGAGCTGCCAACAACAGGGACTGGGCGGGCTACCTGCTCAATGTCAACGAGATGGGCTTCGGCATCCTCCCGCTTGAAAACACAAAGAATTTCAACGTTAAGCTCGAATTCCTCTCACCGAGATTCGATCAGTTCGTCTACGTTCCGTATCATCAGCTCGTTTCCGTTACGGTCAAAAAATACACGCTGGGCTCGCAGATAAAGCGTGTCATCATCGAGATCGCCAATGCGCCGAAGTTCGACCTGCTCGTTCAGCCCAAAGAAAACAAGCTGCCGTATCAGGAGGGCTGCTTCAAGGCGTTCTGCGATTTCTACGGGCAAAAATAATACTTTTAAGCTAAAAAGCAGAGATACTGCTTTAATAAAAATACAGAAAAAAGGACTAACAAAATGTTTGAATTTGCAACACTTGAGGGAGCTATGGCTTGCTTCTCGCAGGTCAACTACGTCGGACAGAACAACTGCGTTTTCTTTGCAACTACCGCAGTGCAGACCAGCCCGTTCGGCGGTTTTGCGGGAGGCTTTGTTTCGGGAATGGAGCAGGCGCAGAACGGACGTGCGTGGGCAGGCTATCTGATAAACGTCAACGAAAACGGCTTTGGCGTCCTGCCGCTCGACCGCACCAATCACAAGCTGAAAGTGCTTATAGACGACCTTTCGCCGAGGTATGACGAGTTCACCTACATTCCGTACCAGCAGCTTGCCGAGGTGAAGATAAAGAAGGTCGGGCTGGGAAATTCGGTTAAGCACGTTATCGTGAAGATGGCAAACGCTCCGCAGTACGACTGGCAGGTGCGCTGCGCCGAGAAGCTGCTGCCGTACCAGGAGGAAAATTTCGCACGCTTCCTTGAATTCTACGGAAAGAAAAAGTGATCTGAAATATGTAAAGGAGAGCCGCAAAGCTCTCCTTTTTTGTGTCAGTTGCAGCCACAGCCGCAGCCGTTGTTATTATTTCCGCAGCCACAGCCGCACCCGCAGTTACCCGAGCAGGAAATGATGAGAATGAGGATGATGATCCACCAGCAACCGTTGTTTCCGCACATAAAGAAAGTCTCCTTTGCAGTTATTTAAGGCGTTTGTGCTGCGCCTTATGCTACATTATATGACAACGGCGGAAATCGGTTACAACCCATATGCAAGATGACCAAATGCAAAAAGCACCCGAAAGGGTGCTTTTTTATTTTTGCTGTGAGAGAAAAAAGCGCGGCGCTCATTTTGTCAGCTGTAAGCAGCTCTCTTGCCTCTTGCTTCTGATCATCTTGCCTCTAGAGGCAGAACCGCCGCTTGTCAGCGGCTCAGTGAATAGAGAATAGCGAATAATGAATAGTGAATAGAGAATGTGTCACCTGCGGCGACAAATTTTAAAAAGAAAAAAAGCACCCGAAAGGGTGCTTTAATTCTTGCTGTGAAAGAGAAAAAGCGCGGCGGTCATTTTGTCAGCTGTAAGCAGCTCTCTTGCCTCTTGCTTCTGATCATCTTGCCTCTAGAGGCATTCCACATTAAGCTCCTCGCCGTCGGCTGTGATGCCAAACGCCGTGATGCCCGTGTCGCCCTTGTCAACGATATACTCGCTTATCCTGTCCTCTACCTCGTTTCTGATGACACGGCGGATATCTCTTGCGCCGAGCTTTCCGCTATACGCTTTCTTCGCTATCACGCCGAGCACTTCATCGCTGTAGCGCAGCTTTATTCCACGCTCCTCAAGCGGCTGGGCTATCTCGCCGAGCATAAGCCGTGCGATGCCCGCAAAGTCTTCCTGTGTGAGACTGTTGAACACGACTATCTCGTCCACTCTTCCGAGAAATTCGGGGCGAAGGAACTCACGCAGCGCCTTCATAGCCTTGTCGTGAGCTATCTCGTTGTCAGTCTTGTTGAAGCCAACGCCCGTGTCCTTGTCCGTCGAGCCTGCGTTTGAGGTCATAACTATAACCGTGTTCTCAAAGTTGACATCTCTTCCCTGAGAATCGTGTATCGTGCCCTCGTCGAGTATCTGCAGCAGGATATTCATAACGTCGGGGTGCGCCTTTTCTATCTCGTCGAAAAGCACAACGCTGTAAGGTCTGCGCCTTACCTTTTCGGTAAGCTGACCTGCCTCGTCAAAGCCAACATATCCCGGAGGCGACCCGATGAGCTTGCTGACCGTGTGACGTTCCATATACTCGGACATATCTACTCTGATAAGAGGCTCGGTCGCATCGAACAGCGTTTCGCCAAGCACCTTGACAAGCTCGGTCTTGCCCACGCCTGTAGGTCCTACGAATATGAACGATGCGGGTCTGCGGCGCTTGGAGAGCTGTACCCTTGTGCGTCTGATAGCGTTTGCGACCTTTTCGACCGCCTCGTCCTGTCCGATGACCCTCTTTGAAAGCTCCGAGCGCAGGTTCTTTATCTTTTCAAATTCGCTTTGTGATATCTTGTTTGCGGGGATACCCGTCCACAGTTCTATGACCTTTGAGATGTCGCCGTCGGTGACCTGTACGTTCTTAACGACCTCCTCGACCTCTTTGAGCCTGTTCTCTATGCGGGATATCTCTGCTTTTTCGGTCGCAAGTATCTCGTAATCGGGGTCTGATCTCTGCTCGTAGTCGCTGACAAGGTCCTGATGCTTTTTAAGCTCCTCGTTGAGCCTGTCAAGCTCTGCAAGCTCGGGAGTATCTATGCTTGTGCATGCGCACGCCTCGTCGAGCAGGTCGATAGCCTTGTCGGGCAGGAACCTGTCGTTGATGTATCTTTCCGAAAGCACCGCACATTTTCTGAGCATATCGTCGGAGATATGCACACGGTGGAACCTTTCGTAGTAGCCCTTGATGCCCTTGAGCACCTCGACTGTCTCCTCCACGGTCGGCTCACCTACGCTGACCGGCTGGAAACGCCTTTCAAGCGCAGCGTCCTTTTCGATATACTTTCTGTACTCCTTGAAAGTCGTCGCACCAATGACCTGTATCTCGCCTCTTGAAAGCGACGGCTTAAGGATATTTGCGGCATTCATCGTGCCCTCGGAGTCGCCAGTTCCGACAAGCGTGTGTACCTCGTCAATGAACAGGATAATATTGCCCTGCTTCTTGACCTCCTCAACAAGTCCCTTGCAGCGGCTCTCGAACTGACCTCTGAACTGTGTGCCCGCAACGAGCGCAGTCAGGTCGAGCAGGTAGACCTCCTTGTCCTGCAAATGGAACGGAACGTCGCCCGCAACTATCTTCTGGGCGATACCCTCCGCAACAGCGGTCTTTCCGACACCCGGCTCACCTATAAGGCAGGGGTTGTTTTTCTGACGTCTTGAAAGAATGTGTATGACACGGGATATCTCCTTGTCCCTGCCGATTATCCTGTCAAGCTCGTTGTTCCTCGCACGCTCGGTCAGATTGGTGCAGTAGCTGTCGAGAAATTTGAGTTTGCCCTTTTTCTTTTCCTTGTTTTCTTTTACTGCCTTGGCGCTGTCCTTAGCCGCCTCGGCTGCCTGCTCGGCACTCTTTGAAAGCTCTCCTGCGAGGTTGCCCAGCAGACCTCCTGCCTTGCCCATCTCGCCGAAAAGGTTGGTCAGGAAGTCGGGCACAGTGCCGCTTCCGCCCATTTCAAAATCGTCGCCGTCGGGGACCTCTGCAAGCTGCTCGCTCATCGCATTCAGCTCGTCCTCGCTGATGCCCATGGATTTGATGTACTCGTCCACCTGCGGCAGACCAAGCTCCTTAGCGCACATCAGACATAAGCCCTCGTTTTTCTTTTCCTCGGGCTTGTTCGGATTTATCTGTGAAATAAAGACCACCGCAGGCCTTACATGACACCTCGAACACATCATCATAACGAATGCTCCTTTCTGTGCCGTCTGAACGGGGGGGAACTCTTTTAGAGAAGACTCCCCCCCGTACCCCCCTGAGAAACCTCTTAATTATTTTCAGTGAACAGGGCATAAAGCCCTATTCCCTGAAAATGACTGAAAGTCCCAAGAGAGTGCACAGAGAAAAATCTTGTTTAGAAGAATTACTCTCCGTCAGGCACCGCAGAGAGTGCCTGCGCCCATACGGCATTGTTCAATTATTATTTCTGTATAATGTATAACAATAAAGTTTAAGTCTGAATTAACAGTTTTTTTGCCAAGCCTTTTTCGGGAACAAGCTTTATCACTTAATAGAATAGCCTGAAGAAATACTTGAACAGGTACGTCTTATTGATTATATCCGTATTCAGCTTGTCGAGCTGATCCTTGGACGAGCTGACAACCGTACTTACAATATATGCTCCTATCACCACGTACAGAATACCCTTTGCCGCACCCAGCGCAAGCCCTCCGAAGCTGTTTGCCGCAGAAAGCACCTTTATCCTGCTGAGTATGTCCAGCATCCTCACCACTATCATAAGCACTATTGAAACAATTATCGCCGTTATGAAGAACAGCACCGCACCCGCTATCATCTTCCCGAACGGTCTGACGTAATGCTCCTCGATGTTCTGCGCCGCCTTGTGCTTGTCCGTCGGTATCAGGAAACGCACGAACTTCGCAAGCTCCTCACGGGTGTTTTCGAGTCCCATATTCAGAAGCCCCATGTTGCCGCTTTTTCCGCTGTCGTTGACCGCTTTGAGTATACGCCCGAAAAGCTCGTTGTCAAGGTAGTCCTCAAAGTCCTTCATCGTCTTGTCGGCGACTGCACCGTCAACTCCCTTGGAGCCTATCATATCACGCATATTCTTTACAACGTCGCCGTCTTTGAGCAGAGCCTGCCGCAGGTCCTCGTTTGTGACCTTCATCGGAAGTCCCTTTTTGCGCAGGTCTGTTTCCATCATATTGACCACATCGACCTTGTCTATCTTCTCCTCGATGACCTTTACAGCCTTGTCCTGCGCCACCGCACAGTAAAGCGACTCGGCAAACATGAACGCAACGAGTGCGGCTGCGACTATCGCCGCCACCGATTTGAGAAGAAGCGCCGCATACTTGAAAAATCCAAGCACATAGCCTATTATGCAGGTCAGTACGATTATCCCGACAACTGCGCCGTCAAGTATTAATGTCATTTTGGCTTGACCTCTTTTTATGTTTCAAATTTAATCTTGTTGATATCTCTGTATCCCATAAGGTACACAGCATCGTCGGCGTAGACGATGCCGACATATCCTCCGCTGATGCTTGCCGTAGCGAGCTGGTGACCCTTGGGGTCGTAGCTTTCCACACTGGTATCGGTAAAGACTATTATATTGCCATCGTTCAGCTGGAGCTTTCGTGGCTTGCCCTGTATATCCTTTTGCAGACAGGGCTTTTCCTCGTCGTCCTCGCAGTCAAACATCGTAACGCTGCCGTGCGTCTGTGTAACGCTCGTGTTGTAAAGCGCAGCATATCTTTCGTCCATATCAAAAGCCACAAGGTCTGTGTCGTACTGATAATTATACAGCGTATTTCCGACTTCGTCAAGCACCATGAACCTGTCGTCTCCGACCACCCAGTATTTATTGTTCTTCGTGAGTCTTGCCTGTATAACGAGGCAGTCTATCGGAGCGCTGGTCATAACGGCTTCCTTACTGTCGAACTTAACGGAGTATATCACCGAGTTTATCTTGCCGCCGCTTGAAGATATCGCACTTATGCAGCAGCCCTTTCCGTCCTCGTTGAAGCATATCCCGACGACACGCCTGTTGCTTGCCCAGGTGTATATCTCAGCACCCGATTCGTCGTAGACAGTTACGAACGCAGAGTACTTTTCCGTCTGCGTAACGACCGCAACGTAGCCGTTAGAGCCGATCTTAGCCATAACGATAGGCTGGTCGGTCTTTTTGCTGTAAACGGTGTTTTTCTTGTTCAGCACCTGGAAGCTCTTGCCTGCGTTGTCATAGGCAACTATCTTCTTTGCGCACACATCTATCACGGGCGAACCGTAGTTGTGCGGAATGCTTGAAAGCTGAGAGCCGTCCTTTTTGTAGAACACGACCTTGTTTCCGTCAAGTGTCACCATTATATCGTTGCACTGCGTAATGTCGCTTATTCCCGACTGGCTTATCTTCAGCGGGAAATTTCCTCCCTCGGTCTTTCCGTCGTTGACGATAGTATCGTGCGGCTTGTCGAGTATCCCCTCGAGCTTCGGTATCCACCAGCTCGCCGTGAGGAACACCGTCAGTCCTATTGCGGCAACGAACAGAAGCACCACAAGTCTTTTGAGGTGTCTGCGTGTCTTTTCCTTTTTGCGTTCCTGTGCGATATCGGTCACGGTAGCCGTTTCGGGCGTGACCTTGTGCTTTATCCTGCGGTGGGAGCGTCCCGCCTCACCCTGTTCAAGATCGGGGTCGTCCTCGTATCCGTCGTACTCGGGGTAAAGCTCGCTCTCGTCGGAAAACTCGTTCTCATCGCTGTCACGTCCGCCGTCGAAACTCTGCCTTATGCGCTCACGCATCTGTTCGTCGGAAAGCTCCTGCTGTATATCCTCGCCGCTGTCCTCGCTTATCCTGCCGTCCTGCATTTTAAGGTAGGTGAACGACGGCTTGTCGTCCTCGTAGTAAACGGTGTCGGGGATATCCTGCTGTGCGTCGTCCTTTTCGGGCGGCTCTATCTCGGTCACGGTCATCCCGCCGGACTGCTCGTCACGCTCACGCATAAGCTCCTGTATTCGCTTTTGCTGGATAACCTCCTGCTCACGTGCAAGCTCCCGGCCGCGGATATACTCAAGCGTCTCGAGCTGTTCACGCTGTCTTCGCAGACGGCGCTCGGCTTCACGGCGCTCGGGCATTCGGGTATCCTGCTGTTCAAAGCGCTCGGGCTTCTTTTTCTTTCTGCGTCTCATCGAGTCGGGGACGGGGACATTGTATTCGTTGAACTCGTCTGCCCTTACAAACTCGCTGCCCGATATCTGTTCTTTCCTGCTTCGGTTTTTTTTGTTTTTCACTTTAAGTCAGCTTGCTGCTGCAAGCATTCCTCCTTACTGATGCTTGGGTAAAAAACCTTGTTCAGATATAGTCCCTGCGGGGGAACTGTCCTGCCCGCCTTTGTCCTGTCAAGGCTTTGAAGTATCTGCGGTATCGCATTTTCGGGGAGCTTTCCCTCGTTGATGAACAAAAGCGTCCCGACCATTATCCTGACCATATTGTATAAAAAGCCGTTCCCCGAAACGGTGAATATGACAAGCTCTCCCTCACGTCTCACATCGAAGCGGTCTATCCGCCGCACGGTGTTCTCCTTGTCGCAGTCGGTACAGCAGAAGGCTTTGAAATCGTGCTCGCCGATAAAGTCCTTCGCCGCCCTGTCGAGCTTTTTCTCGTCTATCGGATACCAGCTTCGGTAGGCGGTATCCTTGAGGAACGGGTCCTTGTATTCGCTGTTGTGAATGATGTATTCGTATTCCTTGCCTGTGCAGTCATATCTTGCGTGGAAATCCTCGGGTGCCTCCTCGCAGCTGATAACGCCGATGTCGTCCGGAAGCCTTGAATTCATAGCGAAAACGATGCCACGGCAGCTTATCGTTGAGTCCGTCGAAAAGTTCAGCACGAACTGCCTTGCGTGAACGCCTGCGTCGGTGCGTGAACATCCGTTGACCGTTGTTTCCTGCTCCAGCAGACTGCTTAAAGCCTGCTCGAATACCTGCTGAACGGCAAGTGAATTGTTCTGTCTCTGCCAGCCGTGATAGGCTGTGCCGTTGTATCTTATAGTTACCTTGAAATTTCTCATTTTACTTTCCGGTATTTTCACTTACAAAAATGGTTTATCACTATAACGCCTGCGAAAAAGCACGTTAAGTACAGCGTGCCCCACAGGTCTATCAGCTTGAAGCGAAGCTGCTTCATTCTTGTCCTGCCCTCTCCGCCATGATAGCACCTGCACTCCATCGCAAGCGCCAGCTCCTCTGCGTGTCTGAAAGACGAAACGAACAGCGGTATAAGTATCGGTATAAGCGCCTTTGCCCGCTTGAACAGCGAGCCTGTCTCCATATCCGCACCCCTTGCCTTCTGGGCACAGGTTATCTTGTCCGTTTCTTCAAGAAGCGTCGGGATAAAGCGAAGTGCGATAGTCATCATCATCGCAAGCTCGTGAACGGGGACTTTTATCTTTTTAAGCGGAGACAAAAGACGTTCGATAGCATCTGTCAGGTCGATAGGCGACGTCGTGTAGGTCAGAAGGCTCGTGCCCACGATAAGGCAGATTATCCTCACGACCATAAACACCGCCGTTTCGACGCCCTTGTCGGTTATCTTTATGAACTTCCACTCAAAGTACGGCGTGCCCGTGTGTACAAAAAACAGATTGAGCAGCGCAGTGATGATTATTATTATAAAAATGGGCTTTATGCTTTTCCACATCATCTTCAGCGGTATGCGTGAAATAAGAAAAGTGATGAATGTGAAGCCTATGCCCACACACAGCCCCTTGATATCGTCCGCTATAAAAAGCATGACGATAAAGGCTATCGTCAGCAGTATCTTCAGCCTTGCGTCGAGCCTGTGAACAGGCGACTTCCCCGGAAAATACTGCCCGATGGTAATATCCTTTATCAAATCAGATCAGATCCTCTGTCATTTTCGTTTTGAAAGCAGTCTCAGCATCAGCTCGCCGGCATACTTTGTCGTGTAAACATCGTCGTCAAAGCCTATGCCCATAGCCCTGAGCCTGTTGAATACCCTTGTGATCTGCGGGACAGCAAGCCCCATTTCTTCGAGCTCCGCCGCCCTGTGGAACACCTTTACCGTGTCGTCGTAGCAGAAAAGCTTAGCCTTGTTCATCACAAGTATCTTGGTCGTGTGCTTTGCGATATCCTCCATTGAATGCGAAACGAGTATCACAGTGTTTTTCTTCTGCTGATGATACTCCTTGATAAGCCCCAGTATCTGGTCTCTGCCCTTTGGGTCAAGACCGCTTGCCGGCTCATCGAGGATAAGCACCTGCGGCTCCATAGCCATAACGCCCGCTATCGCAACACGCCGCTTCTGTCCGCCCGAAAGCTCAAACGGCGACTTGTCGAGTATATCCGACCCGATGCCGACCATTTTAGCGACCTCTTTTATGCGCCTGTCGATCTCGGCGTTGTCAAGCCCCATATTTTTCGGACCGAAAGCTATATCCTTGTAGCAGGTCTCCTCGAACAGCTGGTATTCGGGGTATTGGAAAACAAGTCCGACCTTGAAGCGGATAGGGCGAAGCTTAGCCTTGTCGTCCCACAGCTTCTCACCGTCGATGTAAACGCTGCCCGAATTCGGCTTCAGAAGCCCGTTGAAATGCTGTATAAGGGTAGATTTACCCGAGCCGGTGTGACCTATCAGACCGACCATCTCGCCCGACTCTATCTCCAGGTTCACGTTATCGACAGCCACCTTGCGAAAGGGGGTGTTCTCGCCGTAAACATAGGTCAGGTCTTCAGTTTTAATAATAGCCAAATTCTCGTTCCTCTTTTTACTTTCCTGTCTGCTCTTTCAAAAGCTCATATAATGCCTGCACGCACTCGTCCTCGGTGATTATCTCGCTGGATATGTCGTACCCCTGCTTGTGCAGAAAGTCCGCTATCTCCGTCACCTGCGGCACATCAAGCCCGAGGCTGCGCATCAAGTCCACCTGCGAAAAGACCTTCTTGGGCACATTGTCCATTATCTTCTCGCCGCCGTCTATCACCACTACCCTGTCCGCCTGTGCGGCTTCCTCCATGTAGTGGGTGATAAGTACGATAGTTACGCCCTTTTCCTTGTTGAGCATCTTTATCGTCTTCATGACCTCGCTTCTGCCCTTGGGGTCAAGCATAGCTGTCGGTTCGTCGAGCACGATGCACTCCGGCTCCATAGCGAGCACTCCCGCTATCGCCACACGCTGCTTCTGACCGCCCGAAAGCTTGTGCGGTGCGTGCATACGGTATTCGTACATTCCCACCGTCTTCAGAGCCTCGTCAACACGCCTGCGTATCTCCGACGGCTCAACGCCGAGGTTCTCCAGCGCAAACGCTACGTCCTCCTCAACGATAGTGGCAACTATCTGATTGTCGGGGTTCTGGAACACCATGCCCACACGCTTGCGTATCGGCAGGAGGTTTTCCTCGTTTATCGTGTCCAGCCCGGCCACCGAGACCTCCCCTTTTTCGGGGAGGTTGATGGCGTTGATGCATTTTGCAAGGGTCGATTTTCCCGAGCCGTTGTGACCTAAAACTGCCACGAACTCGCCCTTTTCGATGTCAAGGTCGATCCCCTTGAGCACGGTATTTTTGACCGGCGGTTCCTCGAACTCGTTGACATACGAAAATTCAAGACCTTTGATGTGAATAAAACTCATTTTACGTTTCCTTCAAAAAAGGCTCAGTCGTCCTTTTTCTCCTCGTCGTCCTTGTCATCGTCTTTCTTGCTGAAGAAGCCTGTAACAGCGTCCTTGGCCTTTTCGAGGTTTTCCTTTGTAGCAAGCTCCTTAGCCTTGTCTTTTACCTCGTCGGGTATCTTGTCAAGCAGATCCTCTGCCTTGTCCTTGATGTTGTCGATGTCCAGTGCCATAATAAATTCCTCCTGTTAGAAAATTATATTTGAAGTGCAAAAGCACTTACTGACTTAGTTTTAGTGCCCTGATGCCAGAGGGCAGATGTCAGAAGCCGATCTGAAGCGGACAAGCTTTCCGTTATATCTTCTTGCTTCTTGCCTCTAATATTCTTGCCTCTAAAGGGACAAACTCACCGCCCAAGCATCTTACCTCTTACATCTTATCTCTTACGTCTGATTGCCATATTGCTGTTGAACCACACGGCAAAACGCTGCCTGTTGCCTCTACGGGCAAACCTATCTCATCGGCGGTGACTTGCCCGCCGAACCTTTCGCCCAGTACGTCCTTCAGGATATACGCCATTACCGACGGCGAAAGCCCTGTCGTGTAGCTGTTGAGCAGGAAAAACAGTGGCTTGTCGCTCAGCACGCCCGCACAGGTCCTGACGAGGTCGTATATGCAGTCCTCCAGCTTCCACACCTCGCCGCCCGGTCCCCGACCGTAGGAAGGCGGGTCCATTACTATTGCATCGTAGCTCCTGCCGCGGCGTATCTCACGCTGAACGAACTTCTCGCAGTCGTCCACCAGCCAGCGTATCGGCTTGTCCGCAAGCCCCGAAAGCTGTGCGTTCTCCCTCGCCCACTGCACCATTCCCTTTGATGCGTCAACGTGAGCGACCGACGCACCTGCATTTGCACAGGCAAGCGTTGCCCCGCCCGTGTACGCAAACAGGTTCAGCACGTTTATCTGCCGCCCCGCATTACTTATCATATCAGCCATAAAGTCCCAGTTTACCGCCTGCTCGGGGAAAAGTCCCGTGTGCTTGAAACCCGTGGGTCTTATGTTGAATTTCAGCCCTCCGTAGCTTATCTGCCAGCTCTGCGGGAGCTTCCTGCGGAACTCCCACTGTCCGCCGCCCTTGTCCGAACGGTGGTAGACACCGTCGGCGCTGCCCCACATTTCCGAACGCTTCGGCGACTTCCAGATTATCTGCGGGTCGGGTCGAACAAGCGTTACCCCGCCCCAGCTTTCCAGCTTCTCACCGCAGGAGGTGTCCAATATTCTGTACTCTTTCCATTTGTCAGCTATTCGCATATAATATTTATCTTCCTTTTACACCTGTGCGTTTTCGCCGTATATCCGCTCTATCGCAGAGGCTATGTTTTTAGCGTACTCGGTTATCAGCCCCGTGCGCTTGCCCTCTATCATTATCCTTACCAGAGGCTCTGTGCCCGACTCACGCACATACAGCCTGCCCTCTGTTCCGAGCTTGGCACTGTAATCCATAATAAGCTGAGTTATCTCGCTGTTGTCACGCCACTTTGTGCGATTCTGCCTTGCGACCCTGGCGTTGATGAGCACCTGGGGATTGAGCTGTACCATTTTTCCAAGCTCGCTCATCTTGCTTCCCGTTTTCTTCATTACGCTCATTATCTTTGTTCCCGTCAGCAAGCCGTCGCTTGTCGTGGAATCGTCGAGGAAAAAGATGTTTCCCGATTTTTCGCCGCCGAGGTTGCAGCCGCTTTTGCGCATCTCCGCAATAACGTTGTGCCCGCCGACCTTGGAGGTGGATATCATCACGCCTGCCTGCCTTGCGAACTTGTAAAATCCCGAGTTGGACATTTTCGTAACGACACAGCTGTTGTTGCGCAGGGTCTTGTTGAACTGCATATACGCCGCAAAAATGCCGATAAGCTTGTCGCCGTCTATCTCCCTGCCCGCCTCGTCAACGGCAATACACCTCGCACCGTCGCCGTCAAAAGCAAGCCCGAGGTCACAATGCTCGGAAATGACCGTCCGCACAAGCCCGTCAAGGTCGAGAGTACCGCACTTGCGGTTTATGTTCACACCGTCGGGCAGATCGTTGATAAGCACCACCGAAGCGCCCAGCCCCTTGAATATCTTTGCACCGCATTCGCTCGCCGCACCGTTTGCACAGTCTATTGCAACTTTGAGCCCGTGGTAGTCGGTGTCGACCTTTTTGAGGATATGCCTTATGTAGTCCCAAAGCCCGTCCTTGTCGTAGTAGATGTGCCCGATGTCCTCGCCGTCTTTCAGCTCCGAGCCACAGTTAGGCTTGCACATAAGCTCTTCAAGCTCAGCCTCGGTCTGCTTGTCTATCTTGAAGCCGTCTGCGCCGAATATCTTGACGCCGTTGTATTCAAAGCTGCTGATACCTGCGGTTATCATAATGCCCGCATCAGCGTTGTTCTTGCACACGAGCACAGCGACCGCCGGTGTCGGGACAACGCCTGTTATGATCGCATCTGCGCCCATAGAGCATATCCCGCTGACAAGCGCAGCCTGTATAACGTCGCCCGAAACTCTCGTATCGACGCCAACGACTATTCTGGGCTTTTTGCTGTCACGGCACATACACGCAGCAACAGCCCTGCCGAGCTGCATAGCAGTCTCGCAGGTAAATTCAGTTATGGCAATACCTCTAATGCCGTCGGTACCGAAGAATCTGTCCATAGCATCTCGCTGCCGTGCAATACGGCATTTCCTCCTTTTCGTTACGCCGATAAACCCGGCTGAAAATCACAGGGCTTTCACTCTGTGCAAATAGCTGCTCGGCTCTGCCCGAATGGGCATATGTCGGCTTCAGCCGACACCGCTATTATTCACTGTTCACTATTCTTTATTCTCTATTCATTGAGCCGATGAAATCGGCGTTACAGCATCGTTTGTCCGTCTTTGAGGATACCCAGATGTTTGTACGCAAGCTCCGTGGCGCATCTGCCTCTGGGCGTTCGTGAAATAAACCCGAGCTGCATCAGATACGGCTCGCAGACGTCCTCCAGCGTCACCGCCTCCTCGCCTATCGCCGAGGCAAGCGTCTCCAGCCCGACGGGACCTCCCCCGTATCCGTTGATTATCATATTCAGCATACGCCTGTCCAGCCCGTCAAGCCCCAGCGGGTCAACGTCCATCTGATTGAGCGCTATCTTTGCTATCTCCTGCGTTATCCTGCCGTTGCCCATAACGTCGGCAAAATCACGCACACGCTTCAAAAGCCTGTTTGCAATTCTCGGAGTGCCCCTTGAGCGCTTGGCTATCTCCAGCGCACCGTCCTTGTCGCACGGCACACCGAGTATAAGCGCACTCCTCTGAACGATGTCGCAAAGCTGCTCCACCGAGTAAAGCTCCAGCCTTTGTATAACGCCGAATCGGTCACGCAGCGGCGAGGTGAGCTGCCCCGCCCTCGTTGTCGCACCGATAAGCGTGAAGCGGTTGAGGTCTATCCTGATGCTCCTTGCAGCAGGTCCCTTGCCCATGATTATATCCAGAGCGTAGTCCTCCAGCGCCGGGTAAAGCACCTCCTCGACCTGCCGTGAAAGGCGGTGTATCTCGTCGATGAACAGCACATCGCCCTTTTCAAGGTTTGTCAGAAGCGCCGCAAGGTCGCCCGGCTTCTCGATAGCGGGTCCCGAGGTTATGCGGATATTCACGCCCATTTCGTGAGCGATAATGGTCGAAAGAGTGGTCTTGCCCAATCCCGGGGGACCGTACAGCAGAACGTGGTCAAGACTGTCGCCTCGCTTTTTTGCCGCCTGAATGTATATCGAAAGGTTGTCCTTTACCTTGTCCTGACCGATGTATTCGGCAAGGGTCTTGGGGCGCAGACTAACCTCGAAGTCGTCGGTCTCGTCCTTGGTCACCTGCGGAGCGACTATCCTGCCGGCATAGTCGTTTTCTATTTCAAATCCGCCTTTTTCTATCAAGTTCTCACCAGCTTTTTCAGAATCTCTTTTTCACCAAATCAAACTATTATCAGCAATGCAGCTTCTCACTCCTGCTTGTCCTTGTTCACGCCAAAGATCTCGTCCGCCGCCTGTGTCAGTTCCTTTGACCATTGGTGACCCGAATGCTGTATCTTCACCCACGAACACATTTGCTCATAATTTTCATCGTGAACGATGTCATACGGCGAACCATACCCGTTGTCGTGACTCTCATAAAGCACCCTGCCCTTGTGTATCATCTCGCATGGAAATTCGCCCTGCGGCGGGTCATCGAGCTTATCAAATGTCTCCTTGTCGATCTCAAAGAGGTAAAAATCGCCTCTGTCCCAGTCCTTTGCGGTATACAGGTTCTTTTCCTCGTCATAGCAGGCTTTCCAGCCAAGTCCCTCTTTGATCTGCATAGTCTCATCCTTTCACTGCGTAAAACCCACACTGCATATACGACTGCCAGAAAAGCTCGCATACCTCAAAGCCCGTCTGTTCAAGCATTTCCAGATGCTCCTTGATGTTTATCGGGAAATACTCCACGCCGTAGCGTGCAAGGTGCGAATCTGTTTCCTCCTGCGTCCTGCCGGAACTCAGCTGATACTCGCCGAGGCGTTTGAGAAGTATCTCTCTGCCCGTATCAGTCAGCGGTGCGGTGTTCTCAAAGTAAATGAAGATGCCGCCTTTTTTCAGCGCTCTGAAACAGTTTGCGACAGCCCTCTCCCTCGTCAGCGGGTCGAAATAGTGGTGCGACTGTATCGCCGTAACAACGTCAAATTCGTTGACAAACATCATTTTCTCGCTGCCGATGTCAAGCAACTCGCAGTTTCTCCCCGCAAGCTTCGCTCTTGCATCGTTCAGCATATTCTCCGACGGGTCGCAAAGCGTCAGCCGTTGGATATCCAGCCTTTCCAGCGCCTTGAGCGCAAACGTCCCCGTGCCGCAGCCGGTATCCAGCAAAGCGAGCCTCTTGTCGGGAAAAAACGCCCTTATCACGCTTATCACCTGCTCTGACAGCTCGCTGTAAAAGGGTATTACCTTGGGCACGTTCTCGTCGTATGCGTTCACCTTGAACGGCGTAGTGTTGTCCATTATCGTTCTCTCTTTCATCGGATTTACGGTTCAGCAACTTTCAGAAGCAAGAAGCCGGAGATGTGTTTGCAGCGGACGAACTTTCCGCCCGGATTCTTACCTCTTACTTCTTATCTCTTACCTCTAAATGCTTAAAACTTTGCTAAACCGATAAGCGCCTTTTTGATAAGCTCCTCAACGGGCAGGCTCGGGTCAAGTTTTGAAATCACCGACAGTGCCTCGCCCTCGGTGTAGCCCAGCACCACAAGTGCCGTAACAGCCTCATCGACCGCACTTCCCGCAGGGATATTCAGCTGAGTGCTCTCGCCCCTCATTGAGATAGCGTTGTCCTTTGCGACCTTGTCCTTGAGTTCCAGAACTATCCTCTGAGCAGTTTTGGCACCTACGCCCTTTATCTTGGTGAATGCCTTGTAGTCGCCCGTAGCGACCGCAAGAGCGAACTGCGACGGCGTACACGCCGACAGTATCGACGCAGCGACCTTCGGACCGACGCTTGAAACGCCTATCAGCATACGAAAGCTCGCAAGCTCTTCCTTTGTGGCAAAGCCGAACAGCTCAACGTCGTTTTCACGCACAGCTAGGTGGGTGTACAAAAGCACCTCGTCCTTGCCCGCTATCTGCTGAAGCGTGTTGAAAGAGGTGCGGCAGCCGTATCCCACGCCTGCGCACTCGACAACGACCGTGTCCGCCTCGGTTGCGATGACCTTGCCTCTTACCGAGTATATCATAAGACCTCTCCTTGTATCTCAAATTACCTTGCAGCCTTTACATTGTGCCGCATTCTTTGCAGCTCTGCCATCGCCCGCCTTTAGGGTCATAAGTCACCGTTGAAAAGAACAAGCGAAGGAAATTGGCACTGCCTATCTGATAATAATTATCCGCTGTTAAAAACGGCCGTTTTGCGCTCTCAGCTCAAATCAAACAACGGCTCATAGTCCTCATAATCCTCGTCAGTCGCCTTTATTTCAAGCGGCGGCTGCGAACGAACGCCGTTTCTGAACAGCTCATAAACCTTTTCCGGGTCGCTTTCAAGTCCGAATTCGGCAGTAAACTCACCGATGCGCTGCTTGTAATGCTCGCTCGGCGTTGACTTGTTCTCCTCCAGAAACTCCTTGAAGTTCTCCGGGCTGTCAAAGCAGCCGTCTTCGCTCGCGTCTGCCCAATCGCTAAGACAGCCGCAGCACAGCAGAATACTGAAAAGGTCCTTTGCACTCATCGCAGCAAACCCTGCTCTGCCCTCGGAATCTATATAGCCTGCCCTTCCGTCCTCGGCGAGCACATAAACGCCGCCGCTTCCGTCGCAGCCGAACGGTGTCAGCTTCAGCTCACATCTTCCGCCTTCAAGCAGAAATTCAAGATCGTCCGCAAGCTGATACTTGTCCTCGATATCAAAATCGCACTCGACCGAAAGATAGCGTTTTATCCGGTCGTCTGAATTTATCCTGTCTATGATTTCCTGTAATTCTTTCATATCAAAACCCCCATCAACCGTTAAATTTCTCCAGCTGCTTCCTGCCTGTAAGTGACAGAGCGTGCGTTATCGCAAGTGCTACTGCGTCCGCCGTGTCGTCGGGCTTGGGCACCTCTTTGAGATGCAGCATCGTGCGCACCATTTCCTGCACCTGCTTCTTCTCCGCCCGCCCGTAGCCGACTATCGAAGACTTCACCTGCAAAGGCGTGTACTCAAAGATCGGGATACCCTGCATTATCGCAGGCAATATCGTCACGCCCCTTGCCTGCGCAACGTCTATCGCAGTTTTCTGGTTTGTGTTGAAAAACAGTTTTTCTATGCTCATCTCATTGGGCTTGTAGGTTTTTATCAGCTCGCACATATCGAGGTAGATAGCCTTTATGCGTGCCTCAAACGACATATCCGCTTCGGTGGTTATTGCGCCCATATCCGCAAGTGAGTAATGCCCCGACGAAAAGTCTATCACGCCAAAGCCGATTATAGCGTACCCGGGGTCGATACCCAGTATCCTCATTTGCGCACACCTCACTCTTTTGCAGCCAAAAGCCCATATGGATCGTTGTTTTCCGTCTCGGGACATAATATATAGATATTATAACATATTTCCCCGCCGATTGCAAGCAAATTAGGGCGTTCCCGCAAAAAAATCGGCACTGCGCCGTCAAGTCCCGAGCATCAGCGCAAAGTCCGTTCCCACCGCAGTTTCAATCCCTATCCAGCCTCTCGGGCAGAAGCGAGTCCGCCCTTTAACGACCCGCAAGCCTTTTTCACAAGAAAAACTCCCCGGGAAAAGTCCCGCTGATACTTGCTTTTGCAGGCCTGTGCGCAAAAAAGAAGCCCGGTCTCCCAAGCTTCTTGATCCTTATCTCTGAATGCCTCCGATATTATTCACTTTCACTTTTCATTGAGCCTGCGTTTTTCTTTCTAAAAGCCCTTTTCAGCGGCGAAAAATACAGCCTTTGCGCCGTCAGGCCCGTCAGCACCCCCGTTGCGATACCGCTTATCACAAGGTACGGCGCAAGCCCGAAAACCGCCGCCGTCCCCGACACCGCCGCCGCCACGCACAGCTGTCCCGCATTGTGCGCAAGCGCCGCAAAAACCGAAACTACCCACAGCTGCTTTTTGTCAAGCCTGTTCACCGTCACGCACATCACCACGTACGCAAGCGCTCCCCCGCACAGCGAGAACGCAAAGCTGATGAAAGTCCCGTAAAACGCCGCTGCGAGAACTATCCTAACGCCCAGCACGAAGCCGGCCTCGACCCGTCCTACAAGCGTCATCGCCGTCAGCGTCACAACGTTCGCAAGTCCAAGCTTCACCCCGCCGATGTTCGACACCGGCACAAGCGCTTCTACAGCATATATGCCCAGTGACAGCGCTGCGAGCAGACCTATTAGGGCAATTTTTTGTACAGTTAGCCTATTTTTCATTTTATCACCTAAACCGTCACATCGGCCTTTTTATAACTCGTGCTGACGATCCTAATAACCAGCCTGTGCGGCGCACACACTATCGTCTCGCCCGCAAGTGACGCTTTTCCGTATTTTTCGCAGGTGTGGTTCTCGCAGTCCGCCTCGCTCACCCATATCTTCCCCGCCTTGTAACAGACGGTGTTGCTCCCGTACTCGGTCTGCACTGTGAACGTGCGCATTTCCTGCCTGTCAAGGTCGTTTACGACGCTGTAAAGCTTCCCGTCAACGTAAATTTCGGCAGAGACCGTGCCGTGTGAGAACTGTCCAAAAATTATCACACCAAGGCTGAGGAGCATCGCCGCAAGAAATATCACTGCCCATTTTAAATTTTTGCTCACGACTGCCGCCTCCCTCTTTTGCGCTTTACATCACGATTATAGCACATACCCCCATAACAGTCAAGCAGGCAGGCTCTTTTTGCGTGTAATATATTGGACACTTGTGTTACAAAAGTTAAACAAACTGTCCGAATAATTGTACCTCTGTAACCATTCTGTAATATATTCAGAAAAAAATTTTAAAAATTCAAAGAAAAATGTCGTTTCCCTATTGATTTTCCCGAGCATGTGTGGTAGAATATAACTGTTGCCGGAAATGGCAATAATCGTTTTGTTACCTTTTACTTTTCATGGGGTCTCTATAAAAAATATGCCCTGTGCCTCATGCCACGACAAGCCGTCATTTTCTATGAAAGTTTCAAACCGAACAGATAAAAATTAAATAAAACGTTGAAATTTTCCCGAAAAGCTTTAAATCTGCGGCAAATCGTGGTATAATTACTACCTGGCATCTGAAATATGCGTAAACACCGATGCTATGGTAAGGGAGTTGTGTGTTTTGGAGAAATTTGTTATCAGAGGCGGCAAGCCGCTTCATGGTAAAGTGTTCATAAGCGGTGCTAAAAATGCCGCTGTTGCGCTCGTTGCCGCAACGATCCTGTGTGACGAGCCTTGTATCCTTGAAAATGTACCCGAAATAAGCGACATTACCAAATGTCTTAAAATACTGCGTGAAATGGGCGCCTACGTCGAACTGAAGGACAGGCACACCATTTATATCGACACAAAGGGCATAACCAAGCCCGTTGTTCCGTACGAGCTGGCAAGAACGATGAGAGCGTCGTGCTATTTTCTCGGCACTCTGCTGGGCAGATTCCACGAGGCATACGTTCCTATGCCGGGCGGCTGTGACCTTGGCGACAGACCGATCGACCAGCATTTAAAGGCTTTCAGATGCCTCGGCGCAACGGACGATATCGTAAACGGAAACAATCACGTCCGTGCAGAGAGCCTGCAGGGCAACCAGATATATTTTGACTTTGTAACCGTCGGCGCAACGATGAATGCGATATTTGCATCGGTCAAGGCAAGCGGTCTCACGATAATCGAGAACGCTGCTAAGGAACCGCACATCGTTGACCTTGCTAATTTCCTCAACTCTATGGGTGCGGATATCAGAGGCGCAGGTACCGACGTTATCAAGATCAGAGGCGTTGACTACTTAAAGGGCGTTACCTATGCGACTATCCCCGACCAGATCGAGGCAGGTACCTATATGGTTGCCGCTGCCGCAACCGGCGGAGATGTGCATATCTGCAACGTTATCCCAAAGCACCTTGAATCTATAACTGCAAAGCTGCGCAAATGCGGCGTTCACGTTGAGGAAAGCGATGAGAGCGTTCACGTATGGGTGGACGGTCCGATATTGAAGACCTCGCTCAAAACGATGCCTCACCCGGGCTTCCCGACTGATATGCAGCCTCAGTTCTCAACACTGCTTACAATGGCTGACGGAACGAGCATCGTTACCGACGATATCTTCGACAACCGTTTCAGATACGTCGGCGAGCTCAGAAGAATGGGCGCAGATATATCCGTTGACGGCAAGGTAGCCGTAATACAGGGCGTCGGCAAGCTTCACGGCGCACCGGTCGTAGCCACCGACCTCAGAGCCGGCGCAGCAATGGTCATCGCAGGGCTTGCAGCTGACGGCGTTACCGAGGTCGACAACATCGTGTACATCGAGCGTGGATACGAGAAGATAGACGAGAAATTCAGGGGTCTGGGCGCAGATATCAGAAGAGTTTATCAGCCCGACGCCGAGAGCGTAGCAATGAGCGGCTAAGCACCACAAACGAAATATCCAACAAAAACAATGAGGGAGTTGTTGCACAAAGCAGCAGCTCCCTTTTTATTCTTTTATACTTGTTTTCTTGCGCACTGCGTGCTCGTCGTAGACCATAAAATCCGTGCCGTGTACGTCTATGCGGTACTCGAAACCCACCACAAAGCTCTCCCCGAAATACACGTTGATAAACGCACGCTTCGTCAGCCTGCATATCCCGAACTCGCCATATGCCTCACGGTAAAACAGCTCCCCCTCGGGACGCTTTACAGGCTTGGCATCGACAGGTACCTCGTACACCTCACCGTCGATGTACCGCCACGCCCGCAGATGCTTGCTCACAACGTAATCCCCCTTGTGCTTTCTGCCCTTGCAGTAAAACACAAGAAAGCTCTCGGGTGTTGCGGGGCGCTCCGGCATGCCCCGGCACGTTTCAAGCATCTTTTTGTATTTGTCTATGCTCCTGTACAAAAGATGATCTACCATTTCGACCGCCTACTTGTGATATTTTGTGTTTGCGCTTATCTGAAATGCCCGATAGATCTGCTCGGCAAGCATCACCCTTGCAAGCTGATGCGGGAATGTCATCTCGGACATCGAAAGCCTGAAATCAGCCTGCGCTTTGATGCTGTCGGCGATCCCGAACGATGAGCCGATAATGAAATTTACTGTGGATATGCCGTTTGTTCCGCAATCGTCCAATTTCTTGGACAGTTGCTCGCTTGTGAGCTGTTTGCCCTCAACGCACATCGCAAAGGTGAACGAGCCTTTTATGTCAAGGTACGGCTGCATAGCCTTTGCCTCGGATTCGAGCGCCGCAAGCTTCTGCTTCTGCGAGGGGTCATCGGGCAGCCTGCTCTCGTTCAGCTCGACTATCTCGGGCTTGCAGTGCGCACCGAGCCGCTTGACGTACTCAGCTACTGCATCACGCCAGTATTTCTCTTTGAGCTTCCCGACCGTTACGATGTTTATTTTTATCAAAACGCCACCGCCAATCCGTTTCCGTCGGGGCTTGCAACGTGCAGAAGATAATCCCTGTTGCGAACCATTGATTGCATAGTCCCGACCGCCGTATTTTCGGCAGTCTGCGGGGTGTTGTTCTCACGGGAAAGATGCCCGAGGATAAACTTGTCACAGCCGTTTTGCACAAGCCGTGCGAGAGTGTCCGCACAGTCGATGTTTGAAAGGTGCCCGTGGTCGGAAGAAATGCGCTGGCGAAGCATATACGGATACGAGCCATGAGCGAGCATGTACGGATCGTAGTTTGACTCCAGAAGCACAAGGTCGCAGCCACGTATACTCTCCCACACCGTCTGTGTCACACAGCCGAGGTCGGTGCAAACAGCCGCAGTCTTGCCGTCGGGGCAGTTTATGACGTAGCCGCAGTTTGACGGAGTGTCGTGCGGAGTCTCAAACGGCGTAAGCTCGTAGTCGCCGCAGCAGACGCTGTCCCCGTCAAGCTCGTAAAGCTCGGCGTTTTCTGGGACATAGCCGCCCTCAAGCAGTATAGAGATATTTTTCCTCGTGGCGTAAACCGGTACGCCGAATTTTTTTACAAACACCTTCAGACCGTTGATGTGGTCGGAGTGAGTGTGAGTGATGAACAGCCCGCTTATGCCTTTGGGGTCTATCCCGTTAAGGTCGAGAGCCTCGCAGATACGCTTGTTTGACACGCCTGCGTCGATTAGGACACCGTGCCTGCCGTTGCCGATATATGTGCAGTTTCCGCTGCTTGAAGAAAAAAGTGGGTAAATGCGTGCCATAGGTTCTCCTTTTTTAGATATAAGAAATAAGATGTAAGAAGCGAAGATGGTTGGTTTCCCTTTTAAATTTTGCGAATCAAGATTTATCCCTTTCCCTTCACCCATCTTTTGCTGAGGCAGTGCAGCCGGGTTAGCTGCACTGCTCTATATTCTGTACAAGAGGCAGACTTACTGCAAGACGCAGCTCGACCGGGCTCGTTGCTGCGCCATTTCATATTGCTATTACTGCCGTTCGATCTTTTCAGTTGTTTCGTTGTCAGAACTTAAACGGCGCCTCCAAGCTTGTTCAGCATAAAGCTATAAGTTTGTGCATTTTGCGCTTATTGAGTATTGATGAGCTATTGAGAACAATCCTTCTGAAAAGATTATTCTCTGAACTCTCTCAGGACTCCTAGTCATTTTTCGTTATTGGGGTCGCAGACCCCAATAACGAAAAATCATTAAAAGGTTTCTGAAATGGGGTTAAGCGACCTGTGGTCGCTTGCGAGGATACCCAACGGGTATCCTCGGGGGGGAACAGAGTAACCGCCACTGCGTGTTACGCTTCTTCCAAAAGAGTTGTCCCCAATAATTCGTCAGTCCTCAAAAAGCGGGGTGGAGAAATAGCGTTCTGCGGTATCGGGAAGGACAGTGACTACGACCTTACCTTTACCGAGTTTTTTTGCGAGTTTCATAGCTGCGGCGACATTTGTACCGCTGGAGATACCGCACATTATGCCCTCGAGCCTTGCGAGATCCTTGGCGGTATTTATCGCCTCGTCGTCGGTGACGATATAGATATCGCTGTAAATATTCAGATCGAGATTGTCGGGGATAAGCCCGTCGCCGATGCCCATTTGCAGGTGCGTTCCAACAGTTCCGCCTGCAAGGATCGCTGCATTTTCCGGCTCGACAGCCCATATCTCGATGTTCGGGTACTGCGCTTTGAGCACCTGCCCGATTCCGCTTATCGTGCCGCCCGTACCGATGCCCGAGCAAAATCCGTCGATCCTGCAGCCTGCTTGTTCAAGTATCTCAACGCCCGTGTGGTACTTGTGAGCAAGCGGGTTTGCGGGGTTTGAGAACTGCTGCGGAACAAAAACGTTCTTGTCCTTCGCAGCCATTTCCTCAGCCATTTTAACGCACTCGTCCATGCACTTGCCGATGTTGCCCTCGTCGTGAACGAGGATAACCTCTGCGCCGTAGTGGCTGACCAGCTTTCTGCGCTCCTCGCTGACCGAGTCAGGCATGATTATAACTGTCTTGTAGCCTCTTACCGCACCGATAAGCGCAAGCCCGATGCCCTGGTTGCCCGAGGTCGGCTCAACTATCACGGTGTCCTTGCTGATAAGCCCCTTAGCCTCGGCGTCGAGTATCATATTGTAAGCGGTCCTTGTCTTTATCGAGCCGCCGACGTTGAGTCCCTCGAACTTGACGAGAACATCAGCGCTGTCCTCCCCGACCATTCTGTTAAGGCGGACAAGCGGAGTGTGCCCGACATATTCAAGGATATTATTGTAGATCATCACTTTACCTCCGAAAAATTATATAGGCAATACCACACGACCATTGTGCGTCAGATGCACAGTCAAGTTTTTCGTCAGAATGCATAAATTTGACGCAGGCGGGCTGGCGCCCGGCAAGGAATATTTTTGTACTATGACGGAAAATATGCAAGCAGATGGCGTGCAAAGGCGTTAGCCGGTGGTTGTGCGGAGTTGCCTATAGGTATATTGTAACACATTTCAGCTTTTTTTGCAACTAAAAATTTCCCGTTTGAAGCGCTTTGGTGATAATGCACCGAAGCTGAACGCCGGTCATCGGCAGCTCCAGCTCGCTTGCGGTCTGCGCCCAGCTGTGCAGACGCTCTCCACAGTCACCGAAATACCGGTGTTTCACAACTTTTCTGACAAACGGGCTGGGTATCTGTTCGAGCGAGCGTTCAAGCTCACGTTTTTTGAGCATTACCTTTGAAAGCTCCAGCCAGAGTTCTATCATTCTCGAACGCCCACGCTTGTAGTCATTTTGCACAAGCTCGGGGCAGACTCCCCTTTCCCGCATAAGCTTTTCGACTCTGAGCCTGCGCTGAGTAAGCTCAAGTATCTCACGTTTGAGCATTTTTTCTCTGTAAACGTAGCTGCGGTAGCGCCCGAGCTCCCTTGTGTCGAGGTCGGTGACGGCAAAATGCTCGTCGTTCCCTGGAATGTTCATTATCTTATTATATGTTTCGAGCATATCTATTGCTGTAAAAAAATCTCTTGCACTCATTTTTGTCCTCCTGTTGGTCTGAAAACGTCGCTTCTGCGCTGTCGGGGCAACAGCTGAAAGCTCGGGCAGTCCACACTCTGCCCTGCTTTGTGACTATATTATACAGCCAAAATTTTCATTTGTCAAGAACATTTGTTCGATTTGGGTACATATATTTGGACAAAAAGAAAACCCACGCATCAGCGCAGGTTTTACTTCTCGATTTTGTTTAAGCCGGACCGAACTTTGTGCCAAATACAACAGACTCGGACTCGTCGACCGTCTTCGGCGGATCAGGATACTGACCGATTATCAAACCGGAATCACCCTCCGAAGCATTTTTAATCGAAGTCCACTGAGCATAACCGATGTAAGTCTGCTCATCAACATAAAGAGCAACCTTTCCGGTTCCGCTGCCGTTCTGCTTCATGACCTTGGCAATGTCCTCATAAACCTTCTTCTCATAATCATCAGATGCTTTGCTCGGAAGATCAACAGGATCGCCGCTTGTTGAGATGTCATGAGCAACAAATCCATCTGCAACATAGCCTGTTGCGGAAGTCTTTGCAGTGTTGAAAAGCACCTTTGCATTTGCATTGGCAGTTCTCATCCTTGACTTTTTGACGTAGCTCATCATTGTAGGGATAAGAATCGCAGCAAGCACACCGATAATGGCAATAACTACCACGAGCTCTACAAGGGTGAACCCTTTGCGGTTTTTAGTTTTCATAATAATTTCCTCCGTAAACTAACGCATAAAGCGTCCCCAATAGTTACGAATTACTCCCATAATTCCACTTACATTATAGCAGATAATCAAAAATTGTCAATAGGATTTTTACGATAACGATTAATGTTTACAAAATAGCCGAAAACACGCAAAAAAAAGAACGGCTACCGAAGTAACCGTTCTCTGGAGTTATTGAAGTAATTTCAACTCGTAAGGATTAGCCCTTAGTACCGAATGTGAGACCCTCAGCGTCCTTAACTTCCTTCTTAGCGTCAGGGAACTGACCTGTGATCTGGTCTGATGGCTCCTTATTTGTCTGCCACTGAGCGAAGTTGTCCTTAGCGCCATCCTTTGTGCTGTACGAAACTACGATGTAGCCAGCGCCATCTTTACCGTTGTCCTTCAGAGCTTCCCAAACAGCTGCCTTAACCTTGTCGCTGTCACCATCGAATGTAGAAACCTGTGTAATGCCACATGTCAGACCGTCGCAAGAGTCACCGTCAGAAACGATGTCTGCGCACTTGTTGTTAACGGTTGTGAAAACGAGCTTAGCGTTAGAGTTAGCTGTCTTCAGTCTGGACTTCTTAACATAGTTCATCATTGTAGGAATAAGGATAGCTGCCAGAACACCGATGATTGCGATTACTACTACGAGCTCAACGAGTGTGAAGCCCTTCTTGTTTGACTTTCTCATAGAAAATCCCTCCATAATAAAATTTAATTATTAAAAGCATTGCACCCCAATATGCAATGAACTTTCCGTAGATCAGTGCTGACCCCCATGTCAGCAGCTAAGTTGTTTTGTGTTCCTTAGCTTGATTCTTATTATACTCAAAATATTCGATTTGTCAATAGTTTTTTGCAAAGTTTTTTGAAGTTTGTGCATTCTGCTAAAAACAGAGCTTCCATTCGGATATTTTAGCCAAAATGTTTAACTTATTTTACTAATTGAACATTTGACAAAAGAAAAACCATTAAAAATCAGATTTTGAGATACAATTAACAACAATTATGCTGTCAACAATGGATAGTATACTCCATAATAATCAATTTGTCAATAGGTTTGACCAAATTTGTTGAAAATAGCATAAAAAATCGCCTTCGGGACGTGCCCAATGGCACATTGTACACAATTTGTTTACACGGTATCCATTTAAAAACGTATATCCGTGCAAGTATCATTACTCTGTTTAGGGCGATTTGTACAAACAAACTTCAGCGTTTTGAAGCAAGATGGCCGGAGGCGTTATTCACTATTCACTCGTCTTGTGCATACTATACAACAGGCGCATATGATTATTTTATTTGAAAGGAGCAGCGATATTGAAATTTACTCTTGTATCAATGACCTCGATAACCTATGCGATGAAAGCCAAAAAGCTGCTCAACGCACGGGGTATCTACTGTGAGATAGAAAAGACCGATAAGAACTCCGGCTCCGGGTGCGGGTACTCGATCCGGGCAAAGGAACCGCCGCAGAGGCTGACTGCCCTGCTCGACGAACTGAGCATACCTTATAAAAGCGTGTCGCAGGTCCAGCGGGAGAAACGGCTATGATAAACTTTGACAACTCTGCGACAAGCTTCCCCAAGCCCCCGGGTGTTGCAAAGGCGGTCTCTGCTGCGGTGACACGTTTCGGCGGGAACCCCGGACGAAGCGGGCACAGACTTTCCCGGGAGGCTGCGGCAAAGGTCTTTGATGTAAGGCAGCTTGCTGCGGACTTTTTTCACGCACAGGTCGAAAACGTCGCATTCACGCCGAATTGCACCTATGCGCTGAACATGGCGATAAAGGGTGTAGCGCAGTTTGGCGGGCACGTTATCATTTCGGACTACGAGCACAACGCCGCCGCAAGGCCTGTTTACGCTTTGTGGAAGATGCGTGGCGTGGATTTTTCCGTTGCAAAGTCGGGCAACGACCCCGAAGCGACTGTCGCAGGCTTTGAAAGCCTTATCCGGAAGGACACGAGGGCAGTCGTCTGCACCGCCGCTTCAAACGTCACGGGCAGGATAATGCCGTACAGGGAGCTTGCGCAGATGTGCAAAAAGCACGGTATCTGTTTTATCGTCGATGCTGCGCAGGCTGCGGGGCTTGTGGATATCACGCTCGACGACGGAATGGACTTTATCTGCGCCGCCGGGCACAAGTCGCTTTACGGACCTACGGGCACGGGCTTGCTTGTCAGCAGCGGGAGATACGCACTCTCCACGATAATCGAGGGCGGAACGGGTGCGACGTCTAACGAGCTGGAGCAGACAGGTTTTCTGCCCGAGCGCCTTGAGAGCGGAACGCTCAACACCGTCGGGATAATCGGGCTCGGCGAGGGACTGCGCTTTGTGAAAAAGACATCTCCCGAGAGGATACTGCGCCACGAAAAGCGCCTGTGTGCGCAGTTTGAGCAGGCGCTCTCGCAAATGAAGAATGTGGTGATCTACGAGCAGGGCGTGCAGCGGGTACCGCTGACGGCGTTCAACGTCGGGGAGCTGCACTCGGAAGAAGCCGCACAAAGGCTGTCGCAAATGGGCTTTGCGTTAAGGGGCGGACTGCAGTGCGCAGCGCTTGCACATCGGACGCTCGGCACAACTGACAGAGGCGTCGTGCGCTTCTCACCGTCAGCGTTCAACACCCCGCAGCAGGTCCAAGCCCTCACAAATGCGATAAGAGAGCTATAAACGCCGATTACATCGGCTCAATGAATAAAGAATAGTGAAAAGTGAATAGTGAATAATTGCGGTGCGCCGCTGGAAGCAAGAACGCTTCGCTTCTAGAAGCAAGAGACAAGAAAATGTGTTATCACACGACAAACCAGCCTTAACAGTATCTTGCTTTTTGCCTCTGGTTCTTATCTCTTGCCTCTTATTTTCAATATCTGAAAAGTTAAGAGCCGTACATTTCTGCACGGCTCTTTTCTCTTTAATATAGTATAGTATCAAAAGTTGTTCATATAATCTCTGAACAGGTCGCTGTAGCTCTTGTACCTCTGGCTGTAATCCTCCTGCTGTGAGTCGTCGCTCTCGGCGTTTGAAGCCTCGTCGAGCTTGACCTGCAGGTCTATCATCTTGCCGTCTCTGTATACTGTGAGCTTGACTGTGTCGCCGACCTTGCACTTGTTCTTGATTGCGTTGAGTTCCGAAAGCGTGCTTATCGACGTATCGTTGATACCGATTATGATATCGTTCTTCTGCACGCCTGCTTTCTCTGCACCGCTTCCCTTGATGACGCTCACTACCTGGTATCCTCTCGGAACGTTGTAATACTCTGAATAAGTAGCGGAAATGTTCCTGCCGGTAACGCCGAGGCTCGGTCTCTTTACAAAGCCGTTTTCCATAAGCGACTTGATTATCGGCATAGCCTCGTCGATAGGGATAGCAAATCCCAGACCCTCGCCGTATGTCGAGGAAACCTTTGCGGAGGTGATGCCTATTACCTGTCCGTAGGCGTTGATAAGCGGTCCGCCCGAGTTACCGTTGTTTATGGAAGCGTCCGTCTGGATAAGGTTCATCGTTCTGTCCTGCACGGTGAGAACTCTGTCCTTAGCCGAGATGATGCCCGATGTTACGGAGTTTGCAAGCGAGAATCCGAGCGGGTTGCCGATAACTATCGACACCTCTCCGACCTTGACCTCGGAGGACTTGCCGAACTCGCAGGCTACAAGGTCCTTAGCGTCTATCTTCAGCACGGCGATATCCGTCTGAGTATCCTTACCGACGATAGTTGCCTTGTATGTGAGGTCTTCCTCCTTGGTATTCTTATCCTTTGCGTAGGTCTTTGGCAGAAGCACCGACACCGACTTTGCACCGTCAACAACGTGAGCGTTGGTGATGATGTAGCCGTCCTTGCTCATAACGATACCGCTTCCCGTTGCAGTGCCCTGTGAGAGGATGCAGGAGATGCCGACCACCGACGGAGACACCTTGTCAACGATGTCCGGGATAGACATAGCGTCCTTCGGGGTGGAGAGCTGAGCGATCGTCGGAAGATTAGACCTGTCAACAGCCTCAGAGCTGTCGCTGTCCTTAGAGTCCTCAGAGCTGTCGGACTTGTCGCTTTTTGAAGCAGAAGCGTTGGTGCTTACGGGATTGCTTCCGGTAATGAGCGTATAGCCGACGATAGAGGTCGTACCGATAGCGATAACGCTGAGGATAGCAACGATACCGGTGAGCACCTTCTTGCCCTTTGAGGACTTTGGCTTTTTCGGGGAATAGTAGAACTCGCTGGAGCTGTCGCTTTGTCTGTAGCTCGTATAACCTCTGTTGTCGTAATAGCTTTTATATCCCGACTGCATATCGGAAGCCGGATAATTCCTGCCGGCGGTGCGGTTGGGGTTGTTAACGTCGTAGTAGTTGTTATTAAAATCATTCATAATAGAAATCCTCCAGTTCGATTGATTTTCAACATATCTTTATTATACCGCCGAATGTGATAATTATATGATAGTCAAAGCAACGTTTAATGTAATTTGCGGGAGTCGTTCATTCACAAAACTCCACGTCTGCTCTTTTTCCCTGGCCTCTAATCGACCAGCGAGCGCAGATCCTCGAAGCTCAGCGACGGCTGAAAGGCGAGATTTACCGCCATAGCGATATACTCTGCGCCATTGCTGACGAGTTTGTCAACGCTCCTTGGCGTCACCATCATCGCTTCCCCGCCCGTGCCGTAGTCGATGACCGTCGGTATCCCCACGGCGATACACCGTGCCCCGAGTGTCCTTTGCGAAAGCTCCTTGCGTGAATTTGCAACGCCGCTTCCGGGTGAGATGCCTGTATCGGTCAGCTGAACGGTGCGCCCGAGATTTTCCGTTTCACCGCAGGCAAGCGCATCGACTGCGATGACGGTGTCCGCACCGACACGGCTGCAAACGGCTTTGACAAGGTCGCTCGCTTCGATGCCCGTCTGCCCGAGTACCCCGGGGCGGATAACGCTCACCTCGGTCAGCTCCCCCGTGTCAAGCTCGGCTGCAAGCTGTCTTATGTGGCGTGTGGCAAACACCCTGTCAGCGCAAAGAGGTCCGACGGCATCGGGCGTGATAGCGGGATTTCCAAGCCCGGCAACAAGTATGCTCCCTGCACCGCCTGCGAGCGAGCGTATCTCGTCGGCGATAAGCTCTGTGCGAAGCTGCATAACATCGCTGTAGCTGTCTATCCCGCTGTCAGTCATTCTCACAGTGACATATCTCCCGACGGGCTTGCCAAGCTCACGGGCTGCGTTTTCGGAAAGAATGCTGACCCTTTGTATCTCAAGTCTTGCACGGTCGTTCACGACCGTCTGCGAGCTTACCCCGCTTTCGTCGGATATGTCTGCCCCGGATATGACCTCGGCGGCGAGATCGGTGCGAATAGTCATAGAAATTTCCCCTTTTTCGGTATTTTGTATGTATTTTAGTGCATACTGTCCATAAGGCAGAAAAATGTAATTGTAAAATTCGTTGATTTTTTTTGAGAAAAAGCTTGCAATCCTGCGTCAGATGTGCTAAAATATAATGCAAGGCTTGTTTATTAAGGGTAGCTGCATCTCCTCTCAGTCTGTAGCTAACTTATCCAAATAAGTGCGAATTTATACATTCAGGAGGTGTCGGTATGCCAAACATCAAATCTGCTAAGAAGAGAGTTAAGGTCATCGCTACAAGAACAGCTAGAAACAAGGCTATCAAGTCTGACCTCAAGACAGCTCTCAAGAAGGCTGACGCAGCAGTAAACGACAATGCCGAGAACAAGGCTGAGGTCGTAAGAACTGCTATCAAGAAGGTAGACATGGCTTGCTCTAAGGGCATCATGCACAAGAACAAGGCAGCAAGAAAGAAGTCACAGCTCGCTAAGAAGCTTGGTTGAAAAGAATAACCGCAAAGCCGTCCGTTTCGGGCGGCTTTTTTAGTGGCAAGAGATAAGATGTAAGAGGTAAGATGCCCGGGCGGCAAGCTTGACCGTTATGTTTTTGTTCCTATCATATTATAAGTATCTGTCCGAAGGGGTTTGGGGGCGACCGGAAAGCCCCCAAAAGAATGCTCTTGCTTCTGAAAGCGAAGCGTTCTTACCTCTATCAGCGGATTGACATTATCACATTAATATAGTATAATACTAATTGTTTAAAATAAAACCCGGTGGTGTAAAAATGGATTTGGAAGCTGTAAAAAAAGTGACAGGTATCCTGTTGGACTACCTGCCTAATACTCTGAAGCTGTTTGCTGTGACTCTGCTGTTCGCCATACCTGCGGGCATGCTCGTTACGATGCTCAAAAAGTGCCGTTTCAAGCCCGTTGCGTGGCTGACGAATTTCTACATACTCGTAATGAGGGGCACTCCGCTGATGCTCCAGATAATCGCTATCTACTACGCTGTGCCTATGCTCAAAGCCAATTTCGCAAACGACGGCACGACAGGCTTGTTCGCAAGCTTTATCAACAACATCGACACACGAAGCGACAGCTATATGTTCACGGCGCTGTGCGTTGCTTTCGTGCTCAACTATGCGGCGTACTTTGCGGAGATATTCAGAGGCGGTGTTGACTCTATCCCCAGAGGTCAGTACGAAGCGGCTTCAATGCTCGGTATGACAAAGATGCAGACGTTTTTGCGCATCATTCTCCCGCAGGTCACAAAGCGGGTCATCCCTGCTACTGCCAACGAGGTCATCACACTCGTCAAGGACACATCGCTTGCAAACGTGATCGCCTACGCCGAGATAACCATGAAGGCAAAACAGCAGATGAACACCTACAGCTCGATAATCCCGCTGTTCATCGCAGGCTTGTTCTACTTTGTGCTCAACGCCATAGTAACGATCCTTTTCTCGGTCATCGAAAAGAAATTCAACTATTACAAAACGTAAGGAGGACTTGCAGTTGGCTATTTTAGAGATCAGGAATATCGCTAAGAGCTTTGACGGCAACCAGGTCCTCAGGGACATATCCTTTGACGTCGAACAGGGACAGGTCGTTGCGGTCATAGGTCCGTCAGGAAGCGGAAAATCAACGCTGCTGCGCTGTATAAACCAGCTTGAGAAAGCTGACGGCGGTGAAATGACGGTGGACGGAACGAAGATGTTTCACACCGACGAGGCTAAGAACAAGATCGTCTACGCCTCAAAGCAGGAGCTTCGTGATATCAGAATGAAGATAGGTCTGGTTTTCCAGAACTTTAACCTTTTCCCGCACTTCAACGTTTTGCACAACATAACCGAAGCGCCCGTACACGTTCTCAAAAAGCCGAAACAGGAGGCTGAGAACGAGGCGAGGGAGCTTCTTGCGAAAATGGGTCTTGAAGGCAAGGAGAAGGCTTACCCCTGCGAGCTTTCGGGCGGACAGCAGCAGAGAGTGTCGATAGCAAGGGCACTTGCGCTGAAGCCGAAAATACTGTTTTTTGACGAGCCGACGTCGGCTCTCGACCCCGAGCTTACGGGAGAGATACTGAAGGTAATAAAAGAGCTTGCAAAGGAAAAGATGACTATGGTCATCGTAACGCACGAGATGGCGTTTGCAAGGGATGTAGCGAACCACGTTATCTTTATGGACGAAGGCGTTATCGTGGAGGAAGGCACACCCGACGAGGTGTTCGGCAACACGCACAACGAGCGCACAAAGCAGTTCCTCTCACGCTTCAAGCAGTAACGCAGCCGCTGACGGCTGATAAAAAAACGGGGGCTTTACGACAGCCCCCGATAAAACATATACAGTTTAGCTGAGATCAGATCATAACTTGACTTTCAATTCATACTTGCTGTAATCTCTGCCGAACTTTGTGAAAACGTCCTTGCCAAAGAGTTTCTTGAACAGCCCGATGTGCTTTTGCATTATCTCTTTTCTGTAGCCCTCGTTGGGTCTGCTCTCGTTTCTGAGCTGAGGGTCAGCCTTTATCGCATCCATATACCTCTTCATAAAGTCCTTGCCCTGTGTTTTGGCAAGATAGTCGCAGAACTCGCTGCCGAGCCTGTATTCAGCTCCCCTGTCTGCGGACGATATCTCGGAATAGTCCCTGAGGAATACCTTTTCGGCATTGGCAGCCGTTATCTTCTCGGGAAGGTCCCATTTCAGCATCTGACTTACTTCGAGAGATCTTTTCATATCCTTGGTCATTCCCTTTACCTTTATGAGATCCCCGAGGACCTTCTTTGCATAGTAATCGGCGCTGCCCTCTGCCATTATCTTGGTCAGCGAGGCGCTTCTTTCTGTGATAGCGTGGGTGAGCTCGTGAGCTACGCTGTGGTAGTCGATGAAGCTGTAGCGCTTCCAGCTGGTGTTGTCCCTGTAAGACGGAACGGAGTTCCACAGCTCGTCGGTGTACATCGCATTCAGCTCCAGCGTAACGAACTGGCTGCACGCACAGGAGATAAGCCCCTCGTCCTTTCTGTCAACGATAAGCTCGATAGGTATCTTCTTGCCGTAGTCCATTCCCTCCCACGGGTTGAAGCCGTACTTGCTCCGTGCAAAGTCGATAGTTTCCGTGTAGTCATAGCTGTCGGGGCAGTAAGAAAGTCCGGTGTACTTTTCAAGGCTGTTGATTATAGCGTCGAAATTCTTTTTGAAATCTCCCGGGATCACAAGATCCTTTTCCATAAACAGAACATACTTGTCCGACTCGATGTAGCAGAAATCGGTCGTGGTGATCTTGTCCTTCTCTTTTCCGCTGAGCTTCAGCTCCTTGTATTTCTTGTAGCTGTCGGATATCCTTCCGGTCTTTGCGGGTGCGGCTTTGTTTTCTGCCTTTTTAGCTGTGGCAGCAGTCGTTGTCTGTGCAGTGGTCTGTGCGGACTTTTGCTGTGCCTGCGTAGTTGTCTCTGTCTGTGCAGGCTGCTTGGCTGTTGTAGTTGTTTCAGCCTGCGGGCTTTCTTCTGATTTTGTGGTCGTTTCAGCCTGTGAGCTTTCTTCGGCTGCTGTGGTCGTTTCAGCCTGCGAGCTTTCCTCGGCTGCTGTGGTCGTTTCAGCCTGCGAGCTTTCTTCGGCTGCTGTGGTAGTTTCAGCCTGTGAGCTTTCCGCTGTGGATACCGTTGTAACCTGAGCCTGTGAGTCAGCCGCAGCGCCTGTGTCCTTAACGCTGTCTGCCGAGCTTCCGCAGCCTGTCATCATAAAGGCTGCTGCAAGAATAGAAACGATAGCTGAAGTAAACTGTTTTTTCATAGTATTGTACCCCTCTTTTTCTGTATTTGGTAAGTGTTCTTCGTCTTACCTTGAACACATAATAAGGGGAACTTGTGTCCAAAATGTATCCCGCAGGATATTTTTAAAAAAATAATTCACACGAACAAAAAACTGTTGATACCGGCTTTTTTGGGCTTGTGCCAAAGCGTGTACAGGCTCTGCAATAATAAAAAAGGAGTAATGTACAATGGATACAAAAAAAATAATCGAGCAGGCGTGCGAATGGATAGTCGATTTCTTCGAGCACAACGGCAAGGGCTGCAACGCCGTTTTAGGGATCTCGGGCGGCAAGGACTCATCTGTTGCTGCGGCGCTGTGCGTTAAGGCGCTGGGCAGGGACAGAGTTGTCGGAGTGCTTATGCCAAACGGCGTTCAGAGCGATATCGCCGACGCCCAAAAGCTCGTTGAGCATCTCGGTATCAGAAATTACACAGTCAACATAAAGGACGCCTTCGACGGGATCGTCAGCGCTATCCCAGAGGAGCTTGCCCTTACTGAACAGGCTCGGGTCAACCTTGCACCGAGGCTCAGAATGTCAACGCTCTACGCTGTCAGCCAGTGCTGCAACGGACGTGTGGTGAACACCTGCAACCTGTCCGAGGACTGGGTGGGCTACTCAACGAGGTACGGCGACTCGGTGGGTGATTTCAGTCCGCTTTCGCACCTGACGGTCACAGAGGTCAAGCAGATAGGCAGAGAGCTCGGGCTGCCCGACGAGCTGGTGGACAAAGCGCCGAGCGACGGACTTTCGGGCAAGACCGACGAGGACAATCTCGGGTTCACCTACGATGTACTTGACAAGTACATCAGAACGGGCGTATGCGAGGACGAGGCGACCAAAGCGCTCATCGACCGCAAGCACGAGATGAATCTGTTTAAGCTCCAGCTTATGCCGTCGTTTGAACCGAAGTTCTGACAGAACAAATACAGTTTTGTGCCCGGAAGGGACAAACATTTAAAGTTTGATACATCGCAGGCATTACTGCAGATCATATTGCGTCTTTATCCCCCCGCTTCGAAAAGTTCATCAAATGTACTTGCAATTTGTGCTCAGCGGGTGTATAATATCTATCAGAGTGAGAACGGTAGGGCTCTTGCATCTTACCCCTTGCTCCTTAACATCTGAACGGGAGCTTGTGCGGACAGGCTGAGAAAAAGGTGTCACCTTTGACCGTAGACCTGATTTGGGTAATGCCAGCGTAGGAACTTGGAGTTATACAAGCGTTACGGGGCTGCCCATTTCGGAGCAGCTCTTTTTGTTTGCTGCAAACCAAAAGAGGTAAAAACTCTTACATCTAATTTCTTACTTCTTACCTCTTATATCTTACTTCTAAAAAGGACGGTGATAACGGCATTTTTCCCGACGGCTTCGGGCAGATAGAAGGGGAGCGCCTTGTATCTTGTATTTTTGCGATGGGAACCCGTGTTTCGGGGTGAGAGGCAGAAATTGATCTGCGACCGAAAAAATTTGCGAAAAGAAGGTATTTTAAGTGAAACGTTCGACTGATATTATCAAAATGGTCGTGCTCTCTATGCTCATAGCCTTAGGTGTCGTTATCTCACCTATACTCAGAGTAGAGGGCATGTGCCCTATGGCTCATCTTATAAACATAGTATGCTCGGTACTGCTGGGACCGTGGTACTCGCTTCTCTGCGCCACGCTCATCGGCATTATCAGAATGACCCTTATGGGCATACCCCCGCTTGCGCTCACGGGTGCGGTGTTCGGTGCGTTCATATCGGGTGTATTTTACAGATTCTCAAAGGGCAAGCTTATCTTTGCGGTGCTCGGCGAGGTCATCGGCACGGGTATAATAGGCGCAATAGTGTCCTACCCCGTTATGAAGATATTTACCGAAAAGCAGGGCATAAGCCTTTTCTTCTACATCCCGCTGTTCGTTCCCGCAACTCTTATCGGCGGAAGCATCGCATACTTTTTCCTGCGCAGGCTCGCAGATAACGGTATGCTTTCAAGAATGCAGAAAAAGCTCGGCTCACCTGCGTTTGCGGACAACAGCAGTGTGCTTTCAAATGCGCTGACGATAGCTGCGTTCGGTGCGATATCGTTCGTGGTCGTCGAGGTCGCCGCAGGGCTGTTCAAGCTCGGCGCTAAGCCCACACAGTACGCCGCATACGGTTCGCTGGCAGCTTTCATAGCCATAGCGCTCATCTACTTTATTATCAAAAAGCTCGGAGGGAAAAAGGTTGCAGCCGATAAATGAAATAAGGGCGGCGGTAAAGAAAAATGCCCCGCTGATACACTGCATAACAAATCCCATTTCAATAAACCAGTGCGCAAACACGGTACTTTCGGCGGGTGCAAGACCGATGATGGCTGAGCACCCCGAGGAAGCCGCCGTGATGACCTCGGGCGCAGGTGCGGTGATGCTCAATATGGGCAACCTCACCGACGTCAGAAAGCTGTCGATGCTTATAAGCGCCCGGAGTGCAAAGCAAAATGGCATACCGTTTCTGCTGGACGCCTGCGGTGCAGCCTGCCTGCCGACAAGAAGGCAGTATGCGCTTGACCTTATCGGCACTTCCCTGCCGTCGGTCATAAAGGGAAATTACTCGGAGATAACGGCGCTTGCGGACGGGGGCTACACCTCGTCTGGGGTCGATGCGGACAAGGCGCTGACGCCCCAAGCCGTCACCAGGACCGCAATGGAGCTTGCCGCAAAGCTGGGTACTGTCATTCTCGCAAGCGGAGAAACGGACATCGTAACCGACGCAAAGACCACGCTTTTTGTGCGAAACGGCACACCACAGCTCGGAACCGTCACAGGGACGGGCTGTATGCAGGGGGCGCTGTGTGCGGCGTATCTCAGCGAGGCAAACGGCTTTGATGCGGCGGTAACGGCTTGTGCGGTGTTTGGCATCTGCGGACAGCTCGCACAGACCGACAAAGGCTCGGGCAGCTTTATGGTGAACCTGCTCGATGCACTTTCTACCGTCACCGACGAGCAGATAAACGAGTTTTCTAAAATACAGACACTTTAAGGAGGTATCGCCATGAGCCTTTTTCATCACTACTTTGACCGCAGCTATGCTCTCGAACTCACAGCCTGGGGCAGGGGCGAGATATCCGAAAAAGCGCTCGAAATATCGCTGGACGAGATATTTGCCGAGTACGCCGAAGAAAAAGGCGGATACCCCATCGACATCTCGCTTTTCATCGAGGATACCCTCGCTTACGGCTACGATTACGGCTTCACCTCGATAGATCCCGCCTTTCTCGAAAAGCTGGATACCCTTAAAGAGCTTATCCTGCCCGACTCGATAACCGAGATAAAGATGACACCGAAGCTTGAAAAACTTCTCAAAGGCAACAGCGTGCTGATCCGTGGCAGTTTCGATTCATTTTCCGAGAAATTCGCCGCAGATAACGGGCTGAATTTCAGACACAGGGATATGTTCCTCGCAAGCTATGAGTTCGCACCCGCACACGAGACCACCTCGCTCACATTGCAGTTTGACCGTGACGGCTCTGCAAGGATAGAGGAATCCGTCTCCTCACCCGGCTCGTCAGCGAGCCATTGCTTCGGCGGCACTTTCTATCACGAGCTCGACAGAGAATTTTTCCTGCATAAGTCCGCCGAGGACATCGCCGATATGTTCGGCAAAAGCCTGCACAAAGAGCTTATCGAAAACGGCAGGCTCGCAGATTTTCTCGAAAAGGCTAAGACCCACAAGCTCTTCAAGGGCAAAAACTAAAGCGGAGGAAAAACAGTGAAAAGCTTGGACACAAGGATATATTTCATAACCGACAGCACGCCGTATTCGGAGGACGAGTTCCTCGGGCGTGTGGAAAGTGCGCTCAAAGGCGGGGTAAGTCTTATCCAGCTTCGTGAAAAGGAGCGCACGACAAGGGAGTACATCGCCCTTGCGCAGAAGGTACACGAGCTTGCAAAGCGCTTCGGCGTACCGCTGATCATCGACGACAGAATTGATGTTGCGCTTGCGGCTAAGACCGAGGGCGTTCACCTCGGACAGAGCGATATGCCGATAAAGACCGCAAGGGAGATACTCGGTGATGACTTCATCATCGGCGCTACCGCAAAGACCGTCGAGCAGGCGCTCGAAGCATACGAACAGGGTGCGGACTACCTCGGCGTGGGCGCTATCTACCCCACCACCACAAAGGTAAAGACCGTGCTGACCTCGACGGAGATGCTCGATAGTATATGCAAAGCTGTGTCTATCCCGGTCAACGCTATCGGCGGACTGAACAAGGATAATATCGACGTGCTCAAAGGTATCGGAATAAAAGGTGTCTGCGCAGTATCAGCAATAATGAAAGCCCCCGACCCCGAGAAAGCTGTCAAGGAGCTTTCGCAGGCAGTAAAGGACAAGCTCGGGTTATAAATCGGAATTTATAGCAGTATATTCGGTAATTAATTGGAGAAAACTCTTTTGGAGAAGAGTTTTCCCCAAACCCCTTTCAGAAACCTTTTAATGATTTTTGTAGAATAGGGCTTTCAAGCCCTATTCTACAAAAATAACTGAGAGATACCCGAGAGAGTTCAGGAAGATTCTTTTCAGAAGAATTATCCCAACTATTCACCGAGTGTACAACGATAAGTCCTGACCTATCAAGCAAACAACTATGTATTCTCACAAGTGGTGTAGCCGGGCTCGCACGCTCGGCGTGTTGCTTGATGTTTGCCGCTGTCTCAAAATAATTGAGCGGGTACGGCAAAAGATAGGTGAAGGGAAAGGGGATACTAAGGGGAGAAAAGTCCGTGTACCGGCGCCGTAAGGCAGGGCTTCCTTGTCTTCCCTTAGGTTTCCCCCTTAGACGAAACCCCTTAGCAGCGGAGCTGCTACTAAGCCTTAGTGACTCGAACGGCAAATTCTGATATACAGGAGGATTAACCTATGAAAACAGCGTTGACGATAGCGGGCAGCGATTCCTGCGGAGGAGCAGGAATACAAGCTGATATCAAAACTATGACAATGAACGGCGTTTACGCCATGAGTGCGGTGACCGCCCTGACTGCGCAGAACACGACAGGCGTGCGTGCCATTATGGAGGCTTCGCCTGAGTTCCTCGCCGCACAGCTCGACGCTGTTTTCGAGGACATCTTCCCCGACGCCGTGAAGATCGGTATGGTCGCTTCAAGCGATCTTATCAGAGTTATTGCCTCAAAACTCAGGCAGTACGGCGCAAGGAACATCGTCGCTGACCCCGTTATGGTCGCAACCAGCGGTTCGGCGCTTATAAACAGCGATGCGGTAACGACGCTCAAGCAGGAGCTTCTTCCGCTTTGCTCACTGGCAACGCCCAATATCCCCGAAGCCGAGGTGCTTTCGGGTATTGAAATAAAAAACAGGGACGATATGCAAAAAGCCGCAGAGATGATACAGTCGCAGTACGGCTGTGCGGTGCTCGTTAAGGGCGGTCACAGCGTAAGCGATGCAAGCGACCTGCTGTACCGTGAAAACGGCTTTGAATGGTTTGAAGGCAAGCGGATCGACAACCCCAACACCCACGGCACGGGCTGCACGCTTTCAAGTGCGATAGCTTCAAATCTTGCCAAAGGGTTTGACCTGTGCGAGTCGGTAAGGCGTGCAAAGGAGTACATTTCGGGTGCGCTTGCCGCACAGCTCGACCTTGGAAAAGGCTCGGGACCTATGGCTCACAATTTCGACCTTGTTTCAAAATTTGCCGATGAAAATTGCTGAAAGGAAGATGTAAAATGAGAAATTACACAACGCAGATGGACGCTGCAAAGCAGGGCATCATCACGCCCGAGATGAAGATAGTTGCAAAGAAGGAGTACCGCACCGAGGAGGAGATAAGAGAGCTTGTAGCAAAGGGGCAGGTCGCTATCTGCGCAAACAAGCTGCACACCTGCATTGACCCTGAGGGCGTAGGCTCGATGCTTCGCACAAAGATAAATGTCAACCTCGGCGTTTCCCGTGACTGCAAGGACTACGACGTTGAGATGAAAAAGGTGCAGGCTGCGATCGATATGGGCGCAGAGGCGATAATGGACCTTTCCTCTCACGGCAACACACAGCCGTTCCGCCGCAAACTGACCAGCGAGTGCAAGGCTATGATAGGCACTGTACCCGTTTACGACAGCGTTATCCACTATCAGCGTGACCTTGCAACGCTCAGCGCAAAGGACTTTATCGACGTGGTAAGGCTTCACGCACAGGACGGCGTTGACTTTGTAACACTGCACTGCGGAATTACAAGAAAGACTATCGAGCAGATAAAAAAGCACAAGCGTAAAATGAATATCGTTTCCCGAGGCGGCTCGCTGGTGTTTGCTTGGATGAGCATGACGGGCGAGGAAAACCCGTTCTATGAGTACTTTGACGAGATACTTGACATCTGCTGTGAGTACGATGTGACTATCTCGCTGGGCGACGCCTGCCGTCCGGGCTGTCTTGCTGACGCAAGCGATGTTTGCCAGATAGAGGAGCTTGTGCGTCTTGGCGAGCTGACAAAAAGAGCGTGGGCAAAGGACGTTCAGGTCATGGTCGAGGGACCGGGACACGTTCCGCTTGACCAGATAGAGGCAAATATGAAGATACAGCAGACTATATGCATGGGTGCGCCGTTCTACGTTCTCGGACCGCTTGTTACCGACATCGCACCCGGCTACGACCACATCACCTCAGCTATCGGCGGTGCTATCGCAGCCTCGGCCGGCGCAGCTTTCCTTTGCTACGTCACCCCCGCAGAGCACCTTGCGCTCCCGAATGTTGACGACGTAAAGCAGGGCATAATCGCTTCCCGCATCGCAGCACACGCTGCGGACATCGCTAAGAAGATACCCCACGCCCGAGACATCGACGATCAGATGGCAGACGCAAGAAGAACGTTTGACTGGGAGAAACAGTGGGAGTTCTCCATCGACCCCGAGACCGCAAAGGCGATCCGTGACAGCCGTGCGCCCGAGCACGACGACACCTGCTCAATGTGCGGAAAATTCTGCGCAGTGAGGAGCATGAACAAGGCACTCGCCGGCGAATACATCGACATACTGTGATATACTGAGCCTCCGTATTGAAGCGGAGGCTTTATTATGCCAACGAAAAAACGCCCTTCGTATTTTTCATTATCACTTCACACGGCTTATGGCTGCGTGTGTTACAATTATCGCATAAGTTGTTCCGAATACAAAAGCTGCAAGCTTCAAACCGTTTTCTCCTTTCCTTGTAGATTTTTTTGTTTTCCTTTCTTTTGTTCTGTTTTTTTATCTTTCTTTGTTTTTAACCTTTCTTTTGTTCTTTTATTTTTCTCCTTTCATTCAGATTTTTTGTTTTCTTTTGTTTTTGTTGTTTTCTTTTCTCTGTATACAATATACCACGTATTTGCGCAATTTTCAACAGTCAATATCATCACGGGATGTAGCTTAAACTACACCCTCGGGGCAATCTGTAAACAAAGCTACACCTCAGCGCAGAATTGTAAATACTTATAAACGTAAAAAACCCGCAAGCATTTGCTTGCGGGTTTAGTTATGGCTCCCCCAGTTGGACTCGAACCAACGACCCTGCGGTTAACAGCCGCATGCTCTACCAACTGAGCTATAGAGGAATATGTATTATGTCGGCGACGACCTATGTTTCCGGGCCGTTGCCAGCCGAGTATTTTCAGCGATGATGAGCTTAACTTCTGTGTTCGGCATGGGAACAGGTGT
>CADAES010000015.1 GCA_902786975.1 uncultured Ruminococcus sp. | reverse complement strand
GCTGCCTAAGCGCAGTGCCCGTCTTGCCTGAGAGTACCACGGCTCGGGTAAAGGCGTCGACTAGTGGTGAACGCTTACAGGCGACGGCTGTGACCTGTAGGTGTATCACAGCCTACCGAGCGTGAAAGCGTGTCTGCTTGCTTAGCGTAAGGGAAAGGGGCTTGCCCGCAATAACAGACTAAACTCGTAGAAATTCGCAGGGATCGGTTTTCGGACAGGAGTTCGATTCTCCTCATCTCCAGTAACGCCGTTAAAACAAATGTTTTAACAGCTCAATGAATAATGAATAGTGAAAAGTGAATATTGAATAGTTTTGTCAGGGCGTTACTGTACTCTTCACTGTTCGTTATTCGTTATTCACTATTCATTTTTTTATTATCTGATCGGAAGGAATTGTTTGATGTGGAAGGTCCTTTGCTGGATAAATCATTAAAATTTGCTGTGCGGATAGTCAAGCTTTATCAGTACCTTGTAAACGAGAAAAAAGAGAGCATCATCTCTAAACAGATAATCAGAAGCGGTACTTCGATAGGCGCTAATGCCAACGAAGCGGCATACGGAGTAAGTCCGGCTGATTTTATCTCAAAAATGCAGATAGCACTCAAAGAAACAGCCGAGACAGAGTATTGGCTCCGACTGCTCGTTCTGTCGGGATATATCGAGCAGGTATACGGCGACCCCATTATCTCCGATTGCCTTGAAATAAAGCGGATACTTATCGCCTCTCTTAAAACCGCAAGAAGCAAAAAATAGCTTTCCCGAAAGGAGCCCCAATGGGTGAATATCAACACATAGTACATACCTTTGAGCCTGTGTTCGACGAGCACAGCAGGATACTTATCCTCGGCTCGCTGCCGTCGGTAAAGTCCCGTGAACAGGGCTTTTACTACGGACATGCGCAAAACCGTTTCTGGAAAGTCACCGCAGGTGTTCTGGATATGCCAGTGCCTTGCCGGCTGACAGAAAAAGAACGATTCCTGCTCGACGCTCGTATTGCAGTCTGGGACGTTATAGCCGAGTGCGACATCATCGGCTCCAGCGATGCAAGCATAAAAAACGTCACGCCGACAGACCTGAAAAGGGTGCTTGATAACTGCGACATAAAAGCGATATTCGCAAACGGCACTGCCGCCGCAAAGCTTTACTGCAAATACCAAAGACCGATAACGGGCAAGGATATCGTCACCCTGCCCTCTACCAGTCCCGCCAATGCCGCATACAGCCTGCAAAGGCTCGTCGGAGAGTGGCAGATCATCAAGAATTACCTTTAATGATGGGGCTATGCCCATTATTGGATACAAAAGCAAAGGAGGCACAACCTATGAAAAACACCGGAAAAATACTTATCTTCACCGCCCTTGCTGCACTTGTCTGCCTCACCGCCTGCGAGAACTCAAAAAACTCTGACAGCTCACAGGTGACGACCGCTTCGCAGACCGCCGCTTCCGAAAGCTCTCTGAGCGACAGCAGTATTGTACCTGCCGTAACGTCGGAAACTGTCTGTGAAACAACTGCAACAACATCGGCATCAGCTTCTGCCACTAAGCAGACAACGAGCGCTTCCACGTCCGTTCAGACAACGAGCGCTTCCACATCTGTTCAGAAAACGACCACGTCTTCCTCGCAGACCGGGAAGAAAAAGACCGAAAGCACTCCCGACAGCTCTGCCTCTGACAAAAAGCAGTCCGAAACAAAAACGGGAAAGGTCGGCGTGGGAAACTATAAGCTCTCGCTTTACGATATGGACGGCTATCCAAAATGGCAGTTCAGGAATATGTACACAGACCGATGGCTTGAAGCAGATGTCTCTGCGTCGCTGAATACGGAGCTGTACTCCATAGACGTCAGCGTTATCGAAAATCCGCCGACGGTAAAGGAGGACGGCAGGGTGAGCTATAAGGATATATTCGTGCCATACCAGATAATCCGTTCTCAGCAGCTGAAAGATACAAAGCTCTTTGACAGCATCGTGTGCTATTACAACGTCGCATATAAGTATACCGTAAGGCTTGAGATAGAGCTTGGCGGAAAATACCGCCTTGCGAACTACAGCTTTGCAAAGGACGGCAGCCTCTCTGCGTGGCTCGCCAAAAACGCCGACAAGTATTCCTCAGTCAGCAGCGACCCGAAGGATTACCTTTTCGTGCTTGACCATATCGACCTCAACGGTTAGTTACACAGGACACTTCTGCCCCGCAGCAGAGGTGTCTTTTGTTTGCGGGCGTTGTTGACTTTGAGGGCGAATCATGCTATAATTAATAGGATATATCAAAGCTTTAAGGACGGTAGCTTTTTATGAATATACTGCTTTTGAACCACTATGCGGGAAGTACGGCTATGGGTATGGAGTTCCGCCCGTATTACCTCGCAAGGGAATGGGTGAAAATGGGTCACGACGTCCGTATCGTCGGCGGCGACTTTTCCCACCTCAGAATAAAGAACCCGAAGATAAAAAAAGACTTCACCACACAGCATATCGACGGCATCAAGTATACCTGGCTGAAAACGGGCGAGTACGAAGGCAACGGCGTAAAGCGTGCGCTTTCGATGCTGCGCTATGTCAGCAAGCTCTATTTCAACGCCGAAAGGATAGCAAGAGCCTGGAAGCCCGATGTCGTTATCGGTTCATCGACCTATCCGCTTGATACCTATGCCGCGCAGAAGATCGCAAAATGCGCAAAAGCCACCTGCGTTCATGAAGTGCATGATATGTGGCCGATAACGCTTATCGAGCTTGGCGGAATGAAGAAAACACACCCGTTCGTCGTGATGATGCAGTTCGCCGAAAATTCCTTCTGTAAGCATACCGACAGGGTAGTGTCACTGCTGCCGTGCGCAAAGGACTATTTTGTGAAGCACGGTATGAAGCCCGACCATTTCAGATGCGTTATGAACGGCGTGGTAAAGTCCGAGTGGGATGACCCTCAGCCGCTTCCGGAGGAGCACGAAAAGCTGCTTGACGAGCTAAGGGCAAAAGGGAAATTCATCGTCTGCTTCTTTGGCAGCATCACCGATTCCTACTGCATCGACTACCTGATAGATGCCGTGAAAAAGCTTGGCAACAAAAACGTGGCAGCCGTAATAGTCGGCGACGGGACAAGCCTTGCGAAGCTTAAAAAGCAGGCCGCTTCCTGCGGACCCGACAGCGTTTATTTCCTGCCGAAGATACCCAAGCTCGCAATACCGACCATGCTCTCAAAGACAGACTGCCTCTACGTCGGCGCAAAAAAGAACGATATGTTCCGCTTCGGGATATGTATGAACAAGCTCTTTGATTCTATGATGTCCGGCAAGCCGATACTGTACGCAGTAGACGCTCCGAACAATTTTATAACCGATTACGACTGCGGCGTCAGCGTCGAAGCCGAGGATACCGATGCGCTCGTCAAAGGACTTGACAGGCTCGTTAAAATGCCTTTGAGTGAAAGGAACAGGCTCGGTGCGAACGGCAGAAAGGCAGTGCTTGAAAACTTCACTTACGAAGCACTTGCAAAACAGTTCATCGACGCAGTAAAGTAAAACAAGAGGTGATCTAATGGGGCTTGATGTTTATTCGGGCTGCCTTGTGCGCTACTATTCACGCAACTGGAAAACCGCTGTCCAGCAGTGGGCAGAGCAAAACGGCGTTGCTGTAAATGTCGTGCGTGCAAACGATGCAGAGCCTGTGCCTGTGGAGGTCATCACGGACGATGTCACAAGCTGGCGTGACAAGCTGCTCAGTGAGCTCAGCGAGTATATAAACTACCCCGTCATCTGGAACGAGGACAACGATATCACCGACTACTATACCGATAAGCCCGACTGGTGTGCGCTGCATGCGCTGCTGCTTTTCTTTGCGGCAAGGTACCTCGGTGAGACCGTGCCCGATACTGTCCCAAAGGACTTCACAGTCTTTGAGCACCCGCTTTATAAGAAGTTTATGAAGATAACCCAGAACCAGTATTCTCTTTATGAATGTGAGTGGTGGCTGCCTGTGCGTGATACGCTGATGTTCCCCGCAGTGCTGCCGACAGGTCACGAGAGAACGCTTGCGACCGTTGGTCTGCTCGAAGCGGAGCTGAGGGAGATCAACGCCATCGACTGGAAAGCGGGCGAGAAAACTATCCTTTCGTGGACACAAACACAGGGCTACCCGACCGACGGATATTTCCGTGACGGGAAAGCCGAAATGGGCGAGATACATACCGAGTACGATACCGTTTCGCTCGCCAAGTTCGCCTTTTCGATACTGTGGCAGGCAGTCGCACATTCCAAAAAGCACGGTACTCTCATTATACTCGATTATTGATATTAAGGGGTGATCCTTTGAAGATAGTTACAGTCGTGGGCGCAAGACCGCAGTTCATAAAGGCTGCCGCAGGCTCACGTTGTATTAGGAAAGAGCATACCGAGATACTTGTCCATACAGGACAGCATTTCGACGACAATATGTCCGCAGTCTTTTTCAGAGAAATGGGTATCCCGAAGCCCGACTATAACCTCGGTATCTCGGGCGGCACTCACGCTCAGATGACAGGTGCGATGATGATCGGAGTTGAGGAGATACTGCTGAAAGAAAAGCCCGACGCACTGCTTGTCTACGGCGATACAAACTCAACTCTCGCCGCAGGGCTTGCCGCCGTTAAGGTACACGTCCCCGTTATGCACGTCGAAGCAGGACTGCGCCTGGGAACACTTGATAACCCCGAGGAGGTCAACCGGATCACGACCGACCACCTCGCCGCAGTAGACTTTGCTCCCACACAGAATGCTCTGAAAAACCTTGAAAGGGAAGGGCTTGCACAGCGTTCCTGCTGCGTGGGGAATATTATGTACGATTCTTTTGTGGAATTCAGGAACAGACCGTGGACCGATCCGCATATCCTCGACCTTGACGGTAATACTGTTAATGTGCCAAAAAAGTATTACTATATGACATGCCATAGACAGGAGAATACCTATTCCGACGAACCGCTGACGCAGATACTGCTTGCTATGGACTCGCTGGACGCAAAGACCATCTATCCCGTCCACCCGAGGAACCGTGAAAGGGCAAAGCGCATCTGTGAGCAGAAAAAGCTCGGAAATATTATCCTCACTCAGCCTCTGGGATACAGCGACTCGGTGCATCTTACAACAGGTGCGCAAAAGATAGTCACCGATTCGGGCGGGCTTCAGTGCGAAGCGTTCTACGCAGGCGTCCAGTGCGTGTTTATACTGGACTACGTCGTGTGGCCCGAAACTATGGTCGGCAACCGCAACCAGCTCGCCAAGCCCGATAAGGAGGATATCCTTGAAAAGCTCTCGGCAAAGCAGCATATCGACCCCGCCTATCAGCCGTTCGGCGACGGGCATACCGCCGAGAAGATATGCGATGTGATAAGAGAAAAATTTTGACCGAAAGGAAATGATGATATGACAACAGATACAAGAAAAGTAGTGCTCATCGGTACCGGTATGGTAGGAATGAGCTTTGCCTATGCCCTTGTCAACCAGGGAGGCATCTGCAACGAGCTTGTGCTCATAGATGTCAATAAGGAAAAAGCCAACGGCGAGGCTATGGACCTCAATCACGGTCTTGCTTTCGCAAAATCGAATATGCAGATAAAAGCGGGCGACTATAAGGACTGCCGTGGTGCGGATATAGTCGTTATCGCAGCAGGCGTTGCCCAGAAGGAGGGCGAAACAAGGCTCGACCTTCTGCAAAGAAATACCGAGGTGTTCAGATCTATCATCACACCTGTCGTAAAATCGGGCTTTGACGGCATTTTCCTCGTAGCCACAAACCCTGTCGATATTATGACCCGTGTTACCTTTGAGCTTTCCCGCTTCGGTGCGGCAAAGGTCATCGGCACCGGCACAACGCTTGATACCGCAAGGCTTCGTTATCTGCTGGGCGACTATTTCAGCGTTGACCCGAAGAATATCCACGCCTACGTTATCGGCGAGCACGGCGACAGCGAGTTCGTTCCGCTTTCACAGGTGATGCTCGCAACAAAGTCGGTCACAGAGCTTCTTGAGGATAAAAAGTATTCATACAATATCGACGAGATGACCAAGATAGAGGAGCAGGTGAGAACATCTGCGTATAAGATAATCGAGGCGAAAAAAGCCACCTACTACGGTATCGGTATGGCTATAACAAGGATAGTGAAGGCTATCCTCGGCGACGAAAACAGCGTGCTGACCGTGTCTGCAAAACTCTCGGGCGAGTACGGCGGAAACGATGTGTTTATCGGCGTTCCGACCATCATCGGCAGAAACGGAGTAAAAGAGGTGCTCGAGCTTTCGCTCAGCGAAACCGAAATGGAGAAGTTCAAAAAGTCCGAGCAGGTGCTCAGAGAGTCGTTTGAGGGGCTGAAACTCTGATGATCGAAGAAAATATGGATCTTAACGACGCTGTCGACTGGGAGCAGATGTATACCCTTGTCAGCGAGCTTGGAATCAGAGGCTATGAAATGAGGTACTTTGATGTCTGCTCGGTGCTGTGGAAAAGCAAAGTCCCCGAAAGCGGACAGGCCGATACCCTGTGTGCCGAGCTTCTGCGTGAGGTCGAAAAACTGCGCAGCGAAGCGCAGGATAACGGTAACCTCAACTGGGACAGCAATTTTGCATTCTTCTGCGAAAATCTGAAACAAGCCTTTGAAGCCTCAAAGCTGTTTGACGACGAAAAGCTCTGTCGGCTCTGTAAGCTGCTCGACTATGTAAGGGACTGCGGCGAGTATGCCTGCGCATACAATAACGGCGAGATACCCGAGGAGATAGCCGACCCCGTGAGGTTCGCCTATGTCGATGACGACCTTTACGACTACCTCGGCGACGCCGTCGCTGAAATGCTCCTTAGCTGCCACGAGGATACCCCGTATCAGAAAAAGGACTTTGTTTACAGATAGCATACCCGCCGTCTGCAAGAAAATCAGATGCACTAAAGCCATACGAAGGCAAGACTGCCTTTTGTGTGGCTTTTTTTGCAGAGTTTTCAACAATTCGAAATCGTTTTAGTTTGTTTTCGTTAACAAAAACTTTTGTTGAATTTTGTGCTAAACGACGAAAATTGTGTTTAAAAATAAACTTAATGTATACAGACTTGACAACAGCGCCTAAGCGTAGTATTATAATATTAGAAATTAGTTGTGCCAGCAAAGCTAAATGCGAATGCCAGCTGCGTGAACTGAAAAAAGGGCACACCGCCCCGCAAAGCGATGTACCCCACCGACTAACGTTTATCATCTTTTTCATCACATTATCATTTACTCCGAAACAGCCATACAGAAGTGCCCCTTCCGTATGGCTGTTTGATTTTTATATGCTATTTAAATTAAAAGGTTTCTGAAAAGGGGTTAACTGTCCTGCGGACAATTGCGAGGATACCCTTTAGGTATCCTCGGGGGAGAACAGCGTAACCGTTACCACGTGTTACGCTTCTTCCAAAAGAGTTTTCCCCAATATAATCAATACGGGCTGTCGAATGATTGAGCGTGCTCGGTCGCTTTTTCGAGGCTCATACCCTTGAACTCCTGCGCACGGAATATCCTGCCGGACTTGCTGTCCTCGATGAACACGCCGACGATGATGCCGGGCAGGGCGCTTTCGGGAGAGTTCGGAGCGTTCTGACCGCCGAGGTCTGTCCTGCACCAGCCCGGGTCAACGAGATTGATGCAAACATCGGTGCCGTTGACCGTGTGCCCGAGGTCTACCGTTATCTTGTCAAGCGCCGCCTTGCTCGCAGAGTAGCCTGCCTGCTCGGGCTCCAGAGCGATACCGCTCGTCGTGTTGACTATCCGCCCGAAGCCATTTTCAATCATTTTCGGCATAAAGTGATAGCAGATAAGCGCAGGCGCTATCGTGTTCACCGCAAAGCTGACCTCGTAATCGCTTACAGGAGTGCTGAAATACTCGGTGCGGTAAGCTATCTGCATACCTGCGTTGTTCAGCACGATGTCCACATCGACGCCGAAGCTGTCTGTCTGCGCAAGCATCTTCTTTACAGCCTCCGGGTCCGAAAGCTCACAGCTCACCGCTTTTACGCCGACACCGTATGCCCTCAGCTTTTCCGCAGCCGCCTCAGAAGCCTCGATGCTGCGGCTTTGAACTATAAGATTGCAGCCGAGCTTTGCAAGCTCAACAGCCGCAAGATAACCAAGCCCTCTGCTCGCACCCGTTATAAGTGCCCATTTACCTTTTATGTCTAACATAATAATCCCCCTTAAAGCTTTGCGTCTGCCGCAATTTCAAGAATGCTGCAAACATCGTCCCGTGAAAGCTTGACAAATCCACGTGTCGTATACTTTATCGCCATATTGTTCGCAAGCGTCGGAATGTCCTCTCTCTTTGCGCCAAGCTCCTCAAAGTTTATCGGCATACCTATCTCGTGCAGGAAACGTCTGAAACAGCGGATACCCTCCAGCGCAGTCTTTTCCGGGTCGCCAAAGTTCATTTCGCAGCCGAATACCCTTGTCGCCATCTGGCAGAACCTCATAACATCGTGCTTGTAAACAAACTCCATCCACGCAGGCATCACAACCGCAAGACCCGCACCGTGAGCAACATCGTAAAGACCCGAAAGCTCGTGCTCGATGCCGTGACTGTTCCAGTCCTGGCTCCTGCCGACGCCGACGATGTCGTTGTGAGCGACCGTCGCAGCCCACATTATGTTTGCCCTTGCGTCGTAGTTGTCCGGCTCTTTCACAGCCCTCGGAGCTTCCTTTATCACCGTCAGAAGAACAGCCTCGCAAAGCCTGTCGGTTATCTCGACCTCGGGAGTGTTGGTGAAGTACCTTTCAAAAACATGAGCCATAATGTCGGTCGCACCGCAGGCTGTCTGATAAGCGGGGAGCGTGCAGGTCAGCTGCGGGTCGAGTATCGAGAACTTGGGTCTGATAAGGTCGGAGTGGGTGCCTCTTTTTAGCCTGCCCTCCTCCTTGGTTATCACCGACGAGCTTGAGCCTTCGCTTCCCGCAGCAGCTATCGTCAGCACTACGCCGACAGGCAGAGCCTTTTGTATCTGCGCCTTGCCGCAGTACAAGTCCCAGAAATCGCCGTCGTAGCAAACGCCCGAAGCGATAGCCTTTGAGCTGTCTGCGACCGAGCCGCCGCCGACTGCGAGGATAAAGTCTATATCCTGCTTTCTGCAAAGCTCGATGCCCTCGTAAACGAGAGTGTCCCTCGGATTTGGCTTTACGCCGCCAAGCTCGGTGTGCTCGATTCCCGCCTTGTCCAGCGAAGCGGTTATCCTTGCGATAAGTCCCGACTTTACAGCCGAGCCTCCGCCGTAGTGGACAAGGACCTTTTTTGCACCGTATTTTTTGCAAAGCTCGCCGCACTCGTCCTCTCTGTCACGGCCGAACACAAATTCCGTAGGACTGTAAAAATTGAAATTATCCATATAGCACCTCTTTTTTATTTGATTGGAAACAGTTTGAAAAAGAGCCGCCCTTGTTTTTAAGGACGGCTCCGATAGTTTATCAAAGAATATTGAATATCTTCAGAATGAACAGCAGCAGGATCACCATAAACAGCATCAGACAGAACTTGATGATAGCAATGTTGGTCTTCTTCTTTCTCTGCTTGTTGCTCGTGTATTCGTGTATCGCATTCTGCTTGAACTGCTGAGCAAACTTGTTCGGCGAGATCGGGTTGAGCATATCGTCGATGTTGATGCCCTTGTACTTTTCAGCCATGAGCTTCTTCGGGTCGTCCGTGTCAAGGTCTGGCTCCAGCGAGTTAGCAAGCAGGCTCTTGTCCATGCGCTTCTCGTTGATAGCGTCCATCTCAAGACCCGGCTCAGCTGCGATACCGAGGCTGTCACCGTTGTCGAAAACGTGCTTGGTGTCAACGCCCTTCATCGTCTCGGTACGGTTGGAACGAAGCATCTTGATAAGAACATTGGTGTAGATGTTCTCCTCTTCCTCTTCCTCGTCCTCATCCTCATCGTTAAGGGTCTCGTCATCGACCTCGTCAACAAAATCAGCAAGTGACTTCTGATTCTTCTTGAACGGAGTCTTTGAACCTGTGCCTTCGCCGGCTGTCGGAAGCGGCTTGCCAACCTTCGGAGTATACTTGAGTACCGGTGTATCGTCTGCTTCTGTGAGCGATGTGTGTGCAGCAGTCTCAGCAGCCTTCTGAGGTATCTTTACTCTGTGACGCTTTGTCGGGATTACTACGTCGCCGTCCTCGTCCGTTTCAGCCTTCGGCTCTCTTATTACATCGCTGAGCTTAGGCGGCTGCTGCTGAACGGGGAGCTTTGCAGCGGGGGCACGTACAGCAGAACCTTCTGCCGGCTTTACAGCCGATGCAGGCTTTACAGCCGATGCAGGCTTTACAGCCGATGCAGGCTTAACGTTTGCTGCCGGCTTTACAACGCCCGGCTTCGGCTTAGGAGGCAGCGGCTTGATCTTTTCGAGCTTGTCAGCCTCCGGAGGAGCTTCCTTGGTGAATGTCGGCTCGGGAGGTATGTAGTCCTTCTTGTCAGCAGGTGCTCTGTCACCGATGATAGCGGCAGCAGAGATAGTCCTTGTGGAAGTATCGAAGCTGTTGGACTCGACCTTAGTATCCGAATCGGACTTGAAGCTGACCATCTGGCCCCGTGCAACATCGAAGTATTCCTCACCGTCTTTAACGGCGATCTTCAGAAGCGGAGCAGGCTGACCCGGCTTTGGTATGTTAGCCTGCGGGATCTCCACGAACTCGAATTTCTCTTCGGTATCTATGCCTGCGACTTTAAGGATCTCCGTAGCGGTAGAGCACTTCATCGAGCCTCTTACCATTTCCTTTATAGGAAGCAGTATGATGTCGCAGAATGTAGCGTAAAGAGTACGGAATGTCGAGATCCTGTCACCCATAAGATCCTCGGGGAATCTGTGGTCAAAGTATTTTGCCCAGTCGTCCGGAGTGGACATGATCATATTATCGATGTGCTTGCAAAGCAGTATCCACAGCTCATGCTCCTCAAAATCTCTGTCGTTGGTGATGAGCCACATGTAGCATCTGAGGAAACAGTCGTAGCAGGTGATATCACGCAGGTTGAGCATGATGTCGTCAACGTTCAGGGCAGTCGAGAACTGCTCGCTTGAATATGCAAAGCATCTGTAACCGTTGCTGGCTATCTTGGCATAAGCGGTCTTGAGCGCACTTACATCTCTGGTGAACGGAGGAAGTGAGCCGGGAAAATCAAAATCAGTCTTGTACTGGCTTATAGTGCCACTTTCAGCCATCTCCAAAAGCTTGTTGTACAGCTCCGTGATCTTGTCGTTAGGAGTATCAACAGCCGTTCCCAGTATTCTGAACGGATTGTAGGTGAAAAGCTCTGTGGCAGTTACTCCAAGTTTTAAGTTTGGCAACTAAAGCCCTCCTTTGTCGATCATAAAGATTCTTCATATTCCGCTGTATAGCATGATAAGCAAAATGCCCTTCCTCTGCGATCTTTGTCAAATCGTTAAATCGTTAAGTTTAAACAATTAAATAAAGCTATATTTGCTCAAAAGTATACAACTTTATGTTATTATAACAAATTCTATTCGTTCATATATCAACAAATTAATAACATTATATTTCGTAAATATTAATATATCACTAAATACACAAAAAGTTCTTGAAAATTTATATAATATTGCCCCTCTAAATTGTTTGCAATTTTGTACAAAATATAGTATAATATAAAGGAATGATTGGGCTTTTTCATATCTGCTCTGTTTTGAGGCGAATTCACAGCCTTCCGAACACCGCAAAGGGCGTAACACGGCCTGGCATTTCCGCCGCCGGTATGATCGGACTTGCTCAACGTTTCTGAGGGTATCCAAAATAAATATTGGAGGTAAAACAATGGGACTTTTCGGCAAAAAGAAGGACGAGGCTGTCAAGCCTGCATCAAGACCTGCCACAGTTAATCCGGACGATATCTGGAATACACCGGTAAAGAAGAAAGAGACTGTTTCGATAAAGGAATCGAAATTTGAAGATACAAAAGAGGAGGCTGTCGAGGGCGTAGTATCTGTTGACCCTGACGAGCTGAAGAAGAATATGGCTGAGCTTGACAAGTTCGTTGAGCAAAGGGACGCAAAGCCGCCGGTTACATATCACGACTTTGATACCGACCCCGTGCATCAGGACGAGGTGTCCAAGGCTCAGGAGGGCTTTGAAAAGGAGTATGCCGTTTCTCACAAGGCTTTTGTTGAATCCCACAAGGAGGATATCAGCGTTGCCAATCTCGAGGAGATCGACGATAAGCTCAGAGTTATGATCGAGGAGCATAACAATAAGCTCCACGAGCTTGAGACTATGGACTATAAGTTCAACACCGTCGATGACGAAGAGGTGCAGAAGAAGCTCGCCGACCTGCCGTATGCCCTCAAGGAGGAGGAGTACGAGCATTATAAAGACATCAAGGGCGTTACCGTTTCGCAGGACGAGGTGGATAAGCTTGGCTCTATCGACCACAGCAACGACCCCGACAATATCGGTGAGGTAACTGCTGAGCAGCTCGCAAAGGCTACGGACGAGTTTGAGAGAGAGCGTGCCGCAAAAAATAAGAAATAAGAAACAGGCAAAAGCAAAAATCATTGGGAGAGAATAAAATTGGAAATCAATACAGATAATGCGATAATCAAATTTTCGGAAAAGGGAAAGCCTTTTCCATATGATAAGATATTCTACGAAACTGCAAATAAGTATATCCTGGAGTATAAGAACGCAAGGATAGATAAGCTCACCGAAAAGGACGCTTCTATCTGCCTGGCAAGGATAATCAGGAAAATGGAGGTCAACGGCGTTCCCGTGCAGCAGTTCTTCAAGGACGACCTCGACAGCTGGACAAATCTTCCCAACGAAAAGAGAGTCAATAATCTTATCGAGCTTATGGCGAAGGATATCTTCTGCTGCTTCGATAAGAACAGGGACCTTCCCAACGGAGATTTCTGCCGTGTAGACAGACTGTACTGCGTCAATAACGACGGCGAAAGGGACTACTTCGTGTGCAACTCTACGACCAAGCAGGGTATGTTCAAAAAAGTTCCTACAATGCAGACGCTGTATTTCAAAGACCTTATGGAAAGGCTTGAAAGAGACGTCCTTCCCAAAAGCAAGGAAGAAGAAAAGAAAATGAACAGATAAGGACTGAGGTATTCAATATGGTTGTTATAGAAATGGAAAACGGTAAAAAAATAAAGATAGAGCTGTATCCCGAAAAAGCTCCGATAACAGTCGCAAACTTTGAAAAGCTCGTAAATGAAGGCTTTTATAACGGGCTTTGCTTCCACCGTGTCATCAAAGGCTTTATGATACAGGGAGGGGACCCTCTCGGAAACGGCACGGGCGGCTCAAAGAACAAGATAAAGGGCGAGTTCAGGAGCAACGGAGTTAGCAACGATATCAAGCACGTCAGGGGAGTTATCTCTATGGCGAGGTCGGCTAACCCCGATTCTGCAAGCTCTCAGTTCTTTATCATGCATAAGGACGCTCCCCACCTTGACGGACAGTATGCCGCTTTCGGCAAGGTAGTCGAGGGCATCGAGGTCGTTGACGAGATAGCCGGAGTCCCGACCGATTTCCGTGACAAGCCGACCAAGGCGCAGATAATGAAGTCTGTAACTATTGAATGATTTAAAGTCCTCTGCGGGATAATACTCTCTCAGAGGATTTGTTGTGCAAAAATATAAATGATGGGAAGATGTTATGAAAGCGCTTAAAGCTTTGATCACAGCGGCAGCAGCCTGCGTGTGTATGCTGTCGTGCAGCCTTACCTGCTTTGCCGAGGGCGAGGACGAAAACTATGCCGTTACCACCACGACCGGCACGTCTGCCGAGGGACAGGGCGGTATGGTATGGACACAGATAACTAAGGATACTACACCTGCGGATAACGATTCCGTCAGAGCAGATGTCGTTGTTTCGGCTGTCGAGAACAAGAAATTCACCGCTAAGCTCCAGCTGATAACAAAGCAGACTATATCAGTCTTTTCCGGCTCGATGAGCTACGACCCCGCACATTTCAAGCTTGTCGGCTCAAAGCTCGAGGAAACTGCTCAGGGCGAGCTGAACGAGACCAAGGAGGACGGCAAGTATTCCTTTACCTACGCTCAGCCGCAGGGCACGAGCTTCAGCGGCGACTATATAACTCTTGAATTTGAAATGCTTGGCGAGGAGGATAAAAGCGACGTTATCTACCTCACGATAGATTCGATGCTCGATATGGCTTCGCAGTCGCTCAACGTCAATAAGTCCGACGGTATCGTCAATCCGTCCGACGCCCCGAAAATATCTCTGGACGTAAAGACGGTGCGCCTCGCAGCCTTTACAAGCCCGTATACCTTCGAGCAGCTCGGGTTTGCAGATGCGATAAACTGCGAGATGGACGAGTCCGGCGTCGCTAAGTATTCCGAGGGCGGTATCCTTGCGGTAAGCCCCGGTACTGTCAATGCAAGTATCATTATGAAGGACTATTCCAAGCAGAAGATAAGGATAGAGGTCTATAACACCAACGCCTCCGGCGACGAGATCGTCCCAAGCTCCGAAACTCCGAAAAGCGAGAAGAAGGACAATAAGCTCATACCCGCTAAGAAAAGCGTTAATTTCGGCGTTCCCGTGCTGCTCATCGCAGCGCTCGCATTCGCCGTATATATCGTTACAAAGTCTATGGATCGCCAGATGAGGGAGCGTCACAGCCGTCCCGAACGTGCAGAGCAGGGAAGCTATGAACCAAGGTATCAGCAAAGGCCCTACCGTTCCGCCTACGAGCCTTCACGCAGACCGCCGAGAGCTTCCGAACAGAGGTATCCCGAGCAAAGACCGCTTTCGGACAGACCATACCGCAGCAGACCGCATTACGACAGACCCCGTTCCGACAGGGACCCCTACGGCAGAGAACGCCCGAACAGACCACGCTGATATCACATGATTCAACAAAGCTGAACAAAGCTGATATCACATGATTCAACAAAGCTGAAAAAAATGGAGCTTCGCAAATCGAGTGAAGCTTCATTTTTTTACTCTCGGGACTTTACAAATAGTCAATTTTGTGTTATAATATTGAGGATATAAAATTAATATTCAGTGAAGATTGGGGTGAATACTGTGGATTGGATAGAGGTGGATATCTATACCACAACAGATGGTATAGAAGCCGTCACGGGCAGATTGCTCGGACTCGGCATCGACGGGTTTGTTATCAAGGACGCAAAGGATTTTGAGGACTTTCTCAACGATAAGGACGGAAACTGGGACTATATCGACGATGACCTTATGGGTCTGAAAAACTGCGAAACGACCGTCACCGTTTACCTCGAAAACAACGCAGGTTCGCCCGAGCTTCTGAATGCGGTGAGAGCCGAGCTGAATTCGCTGAGGCTCACAGACTCCGACGGCACGTTCGGCCGTCTGGAAACGGAGCTTAAAAATATCCGTGAGGAGGACTGGGCCAACAACTGGAAGCAGTATTTCAAACCGCTTTGCGTGGGCGAGAAACTTCTGATAAAGCCGAGCTGGGAAAGTGTCAGCGAGGGCGAAACAAGGAAGATACTCGAGATAGACCCCGCCGCTTCTTTCGGTACGGGTCAGCATAACACCACCCAGCTGTGCCTTGAGCTTCTTGAAAAGAACATCTCCGACGGCTGCAGGCTTCTTGACCTGGGCTGCGGAAGCGGTATACTTTCGATTGCGGGAATGCTGCTCGGCGCAGGGTATGCCTGTGCGGTGGATATCGACGAAAACTCGGTGCGCATCGCCGCAGAGAACGCCGAAGCCAACGGTATCCCGAAACAGAGCTATAAAGCGCTCGCAGGCAATATCGTGACCGATACGGAGCTCGTGCAAAGCATCTCGTCGGGGTATGACGTTGTCTGTGCGAATATAGTTGCAGATGTACTGCTTGCGATGAGCGGGCTGTTCGCAGGCTTTTTGAAGCAGGACGGAAAGCTCGTTATATCGGGTATTATCGAGCCGAGAAAGGACGAGGTGCTCGAAGCTGTAAAGGCTAACGGCTTTGAGCTTTGCGAGGTAAGACAAAAGGACGACTGGGTCGCAGCGTCGTTTGTATATAAAGACAGAGAGAAAGGATGAGGAAAATGCAGCTTTTATTTCTTGTGATAAAGAGGGTAGACCTTGTGGACGATGTAATGGTGGCGCTCGCAAAAGCCGGCATCAAGGGCGGAACGAGCATCGACAGCGTAGGTATGGCAAAATCTATCAGCACATCTGACAGTATGGCTTCGCTGGGACTGCTCAATTCGATATTAAAGGGCGTTGACCCCAAGCAGAAAGGAAAGACTGTGTTTGTCGCAGTTGACGACAGCAAGGTCGATGACGCTATCGCCGCTATAAAGAGAATAACAGGTGACCTTTCAAAGCCGAATGCTGGCGTTCTGTTCACCGTCCCGATAACCTATTGGGAGGGTCTGGACTGAGCCGTTGTTCGCTCGATAACAATGCATATCAAAAAAAGCTCGGGAGACCGGGCTTTTTCTTTGTATATGGGTCGGATATGGCATAAAAAAGGCTGCCGCAGGATATGCAGCAGCCTCTGGCTTGTTCAGTTTCAGTGCGGTGTCGGCGTGGTCGGTGCCGTGAAGAACTGTCCCCACGCATAGCCCGTTATGCCGTTGTAGGTGATGTAGTACCAGCCGTTGTCGTTTCTGATGAAATCGACCTCAGCGTTGAGAGGTACTGTGGTAAGGTTAGCCGACCTTGAATTCGGCTCTGGGTGAACAAGTACCGGCGAGATGCACTTTATCTTGGATACAGGCTCATCGGTGTTTGTGACCTTGTTGCCTTCCTTGTCGGTCTGAGTTACCTCAACGTTGAACCTTATCTTTTCCTTTGTCGTCTTTGTGGCGGCAGTCTGGTGATCTGAATTCGTCGTGGTCATAAAGGTCGTTCCCGTGTTCTCAACAGCGGTCATCGTACCTGTCTTGACTTCGACATTAGGTTCATGAAGGAAAAGCACCTTTGCAAAAAGCATGATGATAACGAACACCAGCGTCAGAGAAACAAGTATTCCGATAATACCCTTTACCCACGCCGAAAGAAGCGGTCCCTTTTCGTCACCGTCGTCATCGTCCTCAAATTCAGCCATTCTGCTGCGGAACTGCCTGCCCGCATCTCTGGCTCTGCTGCGGCGCTGTGCATCTTCCTCGGATCTTCTCGGCTTTCTGCGCTCGGAACGGTCATCACGCCTGTCGTCGTAGTCATCGTCGTCATAGCGGTCATCGTCGCCGTCACCGTCATCATAGCCGCCGCGCTGTTCATCGTCGCCGCTTCCGAAAACGTCGTCGTCATCGTCGTAATATTCTTCAGCTTCCCCAGCGTCTATCTCCTCATCGGAGACATCATCGTCGGGTCTGTAGTTCTTTTCAGACATTTTCTTCTTCCTCTCATCGGTTTTGATTTTAAGAAAGCTGATATCTTCTTAACAGATATTATTATACTATTTTTGCGCCCCTTTTGTCAAGTATATATATGGATATTTTTAGTCCGCCGCACTCACGTTTCGTCATTTGCCACATACCGACCGCCGTAAAGGGCAGACTAAATGAGAAAAAGTGAGAAAATTGCTGTAACTACTTGAAAAATAATCATAATATGCTATACTTGTATGTGTGAATTATTTACGGTCAATGTGGAATATTTATTGTTCTGCACCGGCCGTCTGTTAAAAGGAGAACAGCTTATGAATATTGCAGTTGCTCAGTCGGGCGGACCGACCTGTGCGATAAACGCTTCACTTGTCGGAGTTTATAAAGAGGCTCTCAAAACCCCGCAGATAGATGCGGTTTTCGGCTCTATCAACGGTATAGAGGGCATAATCAACGACGAACTCGTCGATCTGAAGCTGATAATAAAGACAAATGAGGATATGGAGCTTCTTCGCCAGACGCCGTCAACGGTGCTGGGCTCGTGCAGATACAAGCTCCCCGACGTCAGCGAGGAGAGCGAGACCTACGAAAAGATACTCACCTGTCTTGAAAAGCACAGGATAGAGGCGTTTTTCTATATCGGCGGCAACGATTCGATGGATACCGTCGCTAAGCTTTCGGATTATTTCAAGGCTCACGACGTCCATATCAAGGTAGTCGGCATACCCAAGACGATAGACAACGACCTTCCCGTGACCGACCACACACCCGGCTTCGGAAGTGCCGCAAAGTACGTTGCAGCCACCGTTCAGGAGATAATCCGTGACAGCTCGGTGTATTCGATCGAATCTGTGACGATAGTTGAGATAATGGGCAGACACGCAGGCTGGCTCGCCGCTTCGACCTGTGTGCTCAGAGCCAACGACGAGATAGCGCCCCACCTTATCTACCTGCCCGAGTGCAAGTTCACCACAGAGGACTTCCTTGAAGATGTCAGGAACCAGCAGGCTAAGCACAAAGCCGTTATTATCGTAGTCTCCGAGGGTATGCAGCTGAAGGATACCAAATGTCTGCGTGACAACAGCGTCGATGTTTTCGGTCACCAGCAGCTTTCGGGCATCGGCAAAACGCTGGAGAACCTTGTGCGTGAGAATATCGGCTGCAAGGTGCGTTCAATAGAGCTCAACGTAATGCAGAGATGCTCCTCGCACATCTGCTCAAAGACCGATATCGACGAGTCCGAGCAGATAGGCTCGCAGGCTGTAAAAGCCGCACTTTCGGGCGAGACAGGCAGGGTAATGGTCTTCACAAGGATAAGCGACGTTCCGTATGTTGTGAAGATAGAGTCTGTCGATGCGCACGAGACCGCAAATAAGGAAAAATTCTTCCCCAAGGAATGGATAACCGAAGACCAGAACGATGTCAAGCCAAAGGCGATAAAGTATTTTCTTCCGCTGATACAGGGCGAGGTCAAGATAGCTATGAAAAACGGTATGCCCGTCCACTTCAAGCTCAAGTGACAGCGCAGGGGACAGGCGGTGCGCCTTTTGCAAAACACCTTACAGGCTCGCTCCACCGTTCCATTTATTAAAAAGCAAGGCTTACTGTACGTTTTTTTGTACAGCAAGCCTTATTTTGAGAGGTTTATATGAAACAGAAACTCGTATTTCTCGATATCGACGGAACGCTCGTCGATAAGCTCGAAACTATCCACCCTTCAACGGTCAGAGCCGTTGAGCTTGCCCGAAGAAACGGGCATAAGCTGTTTATAAGCTCGGGGCGCTATAAGGCTATAATGCCGCACTGCATTAGGAATATGAGCTTTGAGGACGGCGTTTTCGCCGCAGGTGCGCACGTCGTATGCGACTCAAAGGTCATCTTTGACAGGTGCTTCACTCCCGGGGATTACGACAGGATAGTGAGCGTGCTGATGAAGCATAACGCAATGACCGTTATCGAGTCCCGATACAGCGACGATATGCTCGCTCAGACCTTCCGTGACGAGTTCTCGGCGATGAAAAGCTGGATACTCAGCCTCGGAGGACGCTTTCTCGAAGCTACGCCCGCAGGGCTTGACTGTATCGGAAAGTTCGTCTATAAATCCGCCGACTGTTCAAACGAACAGCTCCAGGCCGAGCTTGACGGTATCGCAAAGGTCGTTACGCTCAGCTACCCCGACAGCACGACGGGCGGAGAGGTCATGCTGCCCGATGTCAATAAGTCTGTCGGTATCTCCGAGGTGCTGAGATACTGCGGCGCTGATATCGAAGATACCGTTGCCATAGGCGACGGCGGGAACGATATAGAGATGCTTGAGTTTTGCAAACTCGGCGTAGCTATGGGCAACGCACCCGATATCGTCAAGGCTCACGCAGATATCGTCACCGACCGCATCGAAAACGACGGGCTTTATAAGGCTTTTGAAATGTGCGGGCTTATCTGAAAAAACTCCCCGTACAGCTGACTTCTTTGGAAAAATCAGACTCCCTGTCCTGAAAATTGTCGGAAAATGTCGTTTTCCACGGCGAACATCATTAAAAATGTTGACATATCGCCGCAGTTATGGTATCATTTTATTGATAATGGTCATAAAAGATGCGGTGGTGGTATAATGGACAAGCGTAAGGTCATATTCTATTCCGATGAGCGCAACGACGAATTCTCGACTGCGCAGATAACCCCACGCACCATCGACGAGGACTATGTGTATATCTATACCTCCCGCTTCAAAAGGTTCACACACTTTTTCTGGTACCGCATCGTTGCGACTCCGATAGCCTTTGCGTATGTGAAGTTCGTCTTTGCCCATACCTCAAAGGGCAGGCATAAGCTCAGAAAGCACCTTCACGACGGGTATTTCATGTACGGCAACCATACCCAGGATATCGCCGACCCGTTTATCCCAAACGTGATAAGCTATCCCAAGACCGACTATATAATCGTTCACCCCAACAATGTGTCTATGCCCGTGCTGGGGAAGATAACCCCGTCGCTCGGCGCTTTGCCGATACCCGAGGGAATGAAGGCGTATAAGAATTTCATCGACGCCGTCGAAACACGTATATCACAGGGTCACTGCGTTGTCATCTACCCCGAAGCGCATATCTGGCCATACTATACAAAAATAAGGGATTTCCCCGATACCAGCTTCGCCTATCCCGCAAAGCTCGGTACGCCCGTCTACTGCTTTACGAACACCTACCGTAAGCGCAGGCTCACAGGCGGGGCAAGGATAGTAACATACATCGACGGACCTTTCTATCCCGATATGGATAAACCGCTGAAAAAGCGCAGAAAAGAGCTTCGGGACAAGGTCTACGGCGCTATGTGCAAACGTGCGCAGAAGTCCGACTATATACAGATAAGATACATCAAACGGGAGAAAAACAAATGATAGATATTCTATTCTGCGGAAATGACGGAGTGTTCGACGGGGTGCTGACCTGTGTTCTGTCTATCCTCAGACGCACACAGACAAGCGAGCCGTTCTGCTTTCATATTTTTACTATGGACGTTTCTCACCTCGACGGGAAGTATACCTGTATCTCAGACGAGCATATCCGTATCCTCGAGGAGACCGTGAAGCAGTACAACGGCGAAAACTCGGTCATGCTGCACAACGTTACAAAATACTATATGAAAGCCTTTTCGGGCTGCCCCAACGAGGGTGCATACTGTTCGCCCTATACGCTTATCCGGCTTTTTGCGGACGTCGTAAAGGGGATACCGGACAAGCTTTTGTATCTCGATGCCGACATTATGTTCAACCGTGATGTAAGGCTCCTGTGGGATACCGACCTAACGGGGTATGAATATGCCGCCGCAAGGGACCACTACGGCAAATATCTCATAAAGCCCAATTACATAAACGCAGGTGTGCTGCTGTTCAATATGAAGCAGGCAAGACAGACGGGACTGTTCAGAAAAGCCCGCTGGTGGATAAAACATAAAAAGCTCGTCTTTGCCGACCAGAGCGCACTTATACGCTCCACCACCCGCAAAAAGATGCTCCCGCAGAGGTTCAACGACCAGAAATTCCTGCATAAGCATACCGTAGTGCGGCATTTTTCAAAACGCCTTTTCTGGCTGCCTTATCCGCATACAGACAATATAAAGCAGTGGCATACCGACAAGGTCCACTCTGTTTTCGGATACAGACAGTTTGACGATATATACTGTGAGTACGAAAAAATAAAGAAGGAGTTTGTAACGCAATAATATGAAGGAAACCATCATACCAATTTTCTATGCATGCGACGATGCCTTTGTGAAGTATACTGTGGTATCAATGTATTCGCTTATACAGAATGCTTCCAAGGCAAACAAGTATGTGCTGCACATTCTCCATACCGAGATATCCGATGAGATGAAATCGGTCGTGAACAAGCTTGCCGATGACCGCTTTGAGATACGCTTCGTAGACGTAACACCCTACCTGAAGTCTATCTCCGATAAGCTCCCTCTGCGTGACTACTATTCAAAGACTACCTATTACAGGCTGTTCATCGCAGAGATGTTCCCCGAGTATACCAAGGCTGTGTATATCGACAGCGATACCGTGATAAGAGGTGATATCAGCAAGGTCTATCTCACCGATATAAAGGACGCATATCTCGGAGCCTGCCACGAGCAGGCAATGGTGCAAAGCGAGGTCTACGGCACATATGTTGAAAAGGTCGTCGGCGTGTCACGCTATAACTTCTTCAACGCAGGACTGATGCTCATAAACTGCGAGCAGTTCAGGCTCCATTTTGTGCTGGATAAGTTTATCGACTACCTGCATTACTATAACTTTGTCGTTACGCAGGACGAGGACTATCTCAACCTTATCTGCAAGGACCACGTATACTGGCTTGACCAGCGCTGGAATACCGAGGTGTTCGGCGAGCTGCCTTACCCCGTAGAGCAGGCTGAGATGATACACTATATTATGAGCAATAAGCCCTGGCATTACGAGGACTGCCTGCACGGAAACTATTTCTGGGAGTATGCAGAGCAGACCGAAGTTTACGAGCAGCTGCTTGCTGTTCGTGAAAACTATACCGACGAGGAAAAACAGCGTGATGCAAAGTCGGGCGAGAACCTTCTTGCGCTCGCCGTCAGCGAGACCGAGCGAGAGGATAATTTCATCAACCGCATCAACCGTGACAAGCGTGCAAAGGACCGTGTCGAGATACTGTACAAGATAGAGCAGTACGAAAAGGACGGGCGCTTTGACGAGGACGTCGAGGCCGACCCGCCGGGACGTGTGCTTATGCCCGACGAGATAGAATATGTGCGAAAGACCAAAGCCGAAAAGCTCAAAACCAAATTCGCCTTCAAAATGGCACATAAGTTCGTGGACGACCTTATCGTCGAGAAAAAGCTGATAATCAAGGAGATAAAGGGTCTTGAGAATTTCAGCAGGATGAACAGCGGTGCAGTGATAACCTGCAACCACTTCAACGCCTTTGACAGCTTTGCGATACAGCTTGCCTACGAAGCCGCACAGCAGCCCCAGCGCAGCTTCTGGAGAGTCATAAGGGAAGGCAACTATACCTCATTCCCCGGCTTCTACGGATTTCTGATGCGCCACTGCAATACGCTGCCGCTTTCTTCAAACGTCGATACGATGAAAAAGTTTTTTTCTGCGATAGACGAGCTTATCGAAAACGGCGACTATGTGCTGTTTTATCCCGAGCAGAGCATGTGGTGGAACTACCGCAAGCCAAAGCCTCTTAAAAGGGGAGCTTTCCTGTGTGCCGCAAGAAGCGGAGCGCCTGTACTGCCGTGCTTTATAACGATGCAGGATTCCGACGTAACAGGTGAGGACGGCTTCTATGTTCAGGAGTATACGATACATATATCCGAGCCGATATATCCCAAGCAAGGCCTTACCCACCGTCAGCAGGCGGAGTATATGATGAAGCGCAACTATGAACTGTGGAAGGAGATATACGAAACGGTGTACCACATACCGCTTTCCTATACCACCGAGACTAACAAGGAACAGCTCAAGGGCTTTGTCGAGGGAGTCTGAATACAGCCGGATATGCGAATATGAAAACAGCCCGTGAGTTTTTCTCACGGGCATATTTTTTTGCTTTGTCTTTTATTTTCCGAAAAACTCCCTGTCGTAGTAATCGCTGCTTTGTTCGAGCTGCCGCTTGTAGCTTTCTGCACCAAGCTCCTCGCAAAGAGTCTTTGTGTCCGAGAAAAGGTCGGTGCCGAGCCCCAGCCTGTCGCCCTTTATCTGTGCGCCTATCGCCGAAAGTGTCGTGGGGAACATATCAAGTGACGAGAAGATGCGCTCCGTTGTTTTTGAAGCCTTCTTTGCGGGGTTGATTATGCAGTTGTAGGTCGTCCTGACATAGCTGTCGTCAACGTCTATCTTCGCCGTCTTCCTGTTGCCGAGGTGGTCGCCGACAAGAATGATCGTCGTGTTCTCGTAAAACGGCTGCTGCTTTATCCATTCCACCAGCTCGCATACCGTCCTTGACGAACAGTCAACAGATGCAAGGTAGTCGTTGCTGATGCTGCTGTCGCAGGACTTGCACCTGTGCCCGCACTCAAACGTGTGCGTGTCCATCGTGTACATCGTCACGAAAAACGGCTTGTCCTTCTTTGAGATGTCGGTTATAAGCTCCTTGGTGATCTGCGCAAGCTTTCTGTCCTCGATGCCCCATTTCCAGATGTAGTCGGCATTCTCGTCGGAGTACCCTTCGTCCGAAGCCGTCTTCCTGTCAAAGACCCTGCTGTCACCGTATCGCCCGACATACTTGTCGTACATCGAGAATTCGCCCTTTGAGCCTTCGATATAAAGCTGGTTGTAGCCGTTGTCGTGAAGGATATCCTCCAGCCTTACCGTGTCGGGGTATTCGGGCGCCTTGTATATCTGCGAAAGCGGTATGTTCAGAGCTATGCCCGAGGTCTGTGCGACGGTCGAGCCCTGCGTGTAGGATATCGACGGCACGAAAACGCTTGCCCCGCCGAGCTTGTCGGTGTTGGAGAAGCTCACGCTGTCAGCGTCCTTCGCAAGCTCTGCCAGCCCCGCAAGATAGTTCTTGTCCTGCGAACCGCCAAGCTCCTTTGAAGCGTAGGTGTTCTCGATGGACTCAAGATAGATGTAAATGAGGTTCCGCTTTTTTTCGGGGAACGTCAGCACGCTGCTGTCGGGCTTAACGTAGTTTTGTTCGTAGATGTCCGACTTTCCCTGCTTCATGCCGATATAGTGTGCAAAGTTCGTCTGTGACGAGAACCATACAGCGCTCGTCGCCAGCAGAACGACCGATACAGCGATGTTCAGCACCCGCTTCTTAGTGTTCATTACCAGCGTGTATTTCCCGCCGCAGCGCTCGTCCACGACCTCCATAGAGTCGCTTATGAGGCATATCACCATATGGTAGCCTATGTAGCCTGCGACGATCAGGAACAGTACGACCAGCGTAAAGCCTGCGATAAGGTCCTCCCACGCAAGTCCGCCCTCTGCGAACCTTACCGTGAAAAGGATAGCCTCAAATTCCATGTTTGAATATACCGAGTGCAGAAACAGTGTAACTACGCCGATAAAAACAGCAAGAGCCACCAGAAGAACGCAGACTGTTGCAGCGACCCATTTGCCCTTTCCGATTCGGTTTTTACGGCTTATCTTCTTCTGCGGCGTGTACATAACAGCAAGCGCATACGCTATCCTTGCACAGCTGCTGCCGCCCGAAGCTCCGTCCTTTGAGATGTGCTCCGCTATGCGCATAACTGCGTATGCCGCCGCCGTCCCGATGAGCCATAAGCAAAGCCACAGCGGGAAAAACTTTGCAAAATATCGCTGCGAATAAATCTCTGCCTTGTAAGTGTCCAGCACAACTCCCGTCAGCAGTATCAACACAGCGGGCGCAAATGCGAGGTACAGATATTTTGTGAATCTGAACACCGAGCACTTCGGGCAGCGCACAAGTGCGAAAAACGCAAACATCGAAAAAAACGGTATACAGCCCGTGAGCAGCCATTTGCCCGCAGACAGCGTCATCATATCCATCGGCGGCTGCAAAAGTGCGATGCCGCTTACCAGCAAAGCCGCAAGCACAGCCGCTGCCGTGTGCCTCAATGTCAGCTTTTTCAGCCTGCCGGGCTCGCCGCTTATGGTCTTTGTATCATTCATCAGTATTTCAGCCCCATTTTATCTCTGTTTTAAACTACCCGATAAGTATACCACATTCCGAAGCGTTTTTCAACAAGTTTTTTCTGAGACCCGCCGCAGCCTGTACATCTGCCCTCAAAAAAACAGGAGACCCCGCAAAGGAGCCTCCCGTTTTGTCACTTGTCAAAGCTTGGGTTGAAAGCGTAGAAATTCTTGCTGTCAAGCATATCCTGCACCATTCTCTGTGCCTCGCCGAAACGCTGATAATGCACTATCTCCCTTGCACGCAGGAACTTTATCGGGTCACGCACGTCGGGGTCGTCCGCAAGCCGCAGGATGTTGTCGTAGGTCACCCTTGCCTTCTGCTCGGCCGCAAGATCCTCGTTCAGATCGGCAATAGCGTCGCCCGTGCTCTGGAAGGTCGCCGCCGTGAACGGTACGCCCGACGCAGCGATAGGATAAACGCCCGTCGTGTGGTCTACAAAGTAAACGTCAAATCCGCTTTCCTTTATCTCTTTCATCGACAGGTTCCTCGTCAGCTGGTAGAGGATAGTGCCTATCATCTCCATATGCGAAAGCTCCTCCGTGCCGATGTCCGAAAGCACCGCCTGTACCTCACGGCAGGGAGCTGCATACCGCTGGTTGAGGTAACGCAAAGCTGCGCCTAACTCGCCGTCGGGTCCTCCGAGCTGACTCACTATAACCTTAGCAAGCGCAGGGTTGGGGTTCTTGATGTTCACAGGGTACTGCAATTTCTTTTCATACTGCCACATCAGCTCTCACCTCTTTCCCACGGGAACGGGGCAGTTACCCAGCTCCACTTTTTCTCGGTGTCCGACTGCCCGACGGTTATCGGACCGTACTTTTGTGCGTATTCTTCCATAAGCTCGTCATACTCTTTCTTGTGCTGTGCAAAGTATTTCAGACCCATAGGACAGGTCGGGTGGCTGTCAAGATACAGGTGAGCCTCGACCAACGCAAAAGACTCGTTCTGTATCTTTCGCATAAGCTGCTGCTTTTCATTAAGCATCGCCATTTTTCACAGCCTCCTCTCCGATAAACGGCTTGTCGAGCGAACGGAATATCGTCCCCCGCTGCAAAGCCACGTCCTCCTCGTAGGGCGTTTCCCAGACCTGATAGGGTACATATGCCATCGCAAGCGGTGTATCCTTTGGGAACATACCTACGGGCAAAGGGCAGGCTCTGACGCAGTCGTCCTTGTCGTCGGATTTCTTGTCAAACAGCCTGAAAAACACTTCTTTCTCGTTTTCCAAACGCAATTCCTCCTTGTTTGTATAAAGCCATAGGCTTTGCCTTATCCTATGCACCCTTTCGGCAAAGTGACACACAAGAAGATTTGCTGACATAATATTTGCACAAAAAAAGAGAGCCAAAGCTCTCTTGACGTATCATTTCATCGATGCGAAAATTCGTGGATAATCTGTCCTGCCGTCAACGATATGATAAATGAATACCGTATCTCCGATGACCCTGTAAAAGCAAAGGTAATTGCCGCATATCAGCCGTCTGTACCCCTTGTCTTTCAGCTCACGGTCTTCACATTCCATACCCAGCAGCGGGGTGCTGCGCAGACATTCAAGCGTATCGAGTATCCCGTCGGTTATCCTTTCGGCAGAAGCGGGACCTGCAAGCTTCAGATGGATATCGCCGACAGCATCAAGCTCTTTCCATGCGGGAGCAAGCAGTTTAAGCTTCAGCATCTGTGTATTTCTCCTTCAATCTGCGCCTTGCTTCCTCAGCGGATACGGTCACTTCACCCGAAAGTCTGCTGTTCTCGGCAGCTTCGAGCTTAGCTTTGAGACGGATAGTTTCCTCCCTCTTTTCAAAAGCCTCCATGCTCATAACAACAAGGTCTCCCTCGCCGTTTTTGGTGATGTATATCGGTTCCTCCGTTCTGCGGGCGAGTTCGGAAATTGACAGATAATCATTTCTCAATGCGGTAGATGATTTAATAAGCACATCAAGCACCTCCCTTAATTATTCTGCTATAATTATATCATAATTATTCCATATTGTCAAGCCGGATACAGCAGGACGCAACTGAAACATACAAGTTTTCAATTAAGTTGTATTGAGCATATTGACGGAAATATAGGTTTTTTAATGTGTAAAATAACTAATAAGCTTTAGTGCGTTGAAATCAACTTTGTGTGATTTAACATTGACATAAAGCGTAAATGCGTGGTATATTAGTATTATCCTAAAAAGAGTAGGGAAATTTTTAAAGGAGTGAATTGAAAATGAAATTTGCTAAGAAACTTATGGCACTTTCACTTGCTGCTGTAATGGCAGGCTCATGCCTTACAGGCTGCGGCGATTCAAGCAGCAAATCAGACGGCAGCGGAAGCAGTGACGGTACTATCGTTATCGGCGGAAGCGGTCCGCTCACCGGCAGTGCAGCTCAGTACGGCGTTGCTGTTAAGAACGCTGCTCAGCTCGCAGTTGACGAGATCAACAAGGACGGCGGCGTAAACGGCGTTAAGTTCAAGCTCGTATTTGAGGATGACGAGGCTGACCCGGGCGACAAGGCTGTTAACGCTTACAACGCACTTAAAGACAAGGGCATGCAGATCATGCTCGGTACCGTAACAACAGGCTCATGCCTCGCTGTTATCGACAAGACAAAGCAGGATAACATCTTCCAGATCACACCTTCTGCATCTGCACAGGACGTTATCAAGAACGACAATACCTTCCAGGTATGCTTCACAGACCCTAACCAGGGTAAGGCTTCTGCTGACTACATCGCAGACAACAACATCGCTAAGAAGATAGCTATCATCTACGATAACTCTGATGCTTATTCTTCCGGCATCTACAACACATTCAAGGCCGAGGCTGCTGAAAAGGGTCTTGATATCGTAACAGAGCAGTCCTTCACAAAGGATTCCAAGACCGACTTCTCCGCACAGATCACAGCTGCAAAGAGCGCTGAGGCTGAGCTTCTGTTCCTGCCTATCTACTATCAGGAGGCTTCACTTATCCTTGCACAGTGCAAGTCAGCTGACTACTCACCTAAGTTCTTCGGCTGCGACGGACTTGACGGTATCCTCAGCGTTGATAACTTCGACAAGTCACTTGCAGAGGGCGTAATGCTCCTTACTCCGTTTGCTGCTGATGCAAGCGACGACGCTACACAGAAGTTCGTTAAGGCTTACAAGGAAAAGTACAACAACGAGACTCCTAACCAGTTCGCAGCTGACGCTTACGACGGTATCAAGATCATCGCTAAGCTCGTTGAGAAGGAAGGCATCAAGGCTGACATGAGCGCTTCTGAGATCTGCGACAAGCTCAAGAAGGCTATCTCCGACGGCTTCAAGTTCGACGGACTTACCGGACAGGGCATGACATGGAGCGCAGATGGCGCTGTTTCCAAGAATCCTAAGGCTGTCGTTATCAAGGACGGCAACTATAGCGCACTTTAATCTTTAACGTTCACAATGGGGTGAGCTGCTGCTGTTTGCGGCGGCTCACTTTTTTTGTAAAAATAATGTTTATTCACGATTTTTGTGTTGCAAATCGAAAACAGATGTGATATAATAATTTAAGATTGTGTCCTGCGTGCTTTAAGTGTTGAAAGCTTTACAGTATTGCAGGAGAAAACATTGTAAAAAAGTCTATAATTAGCTATGGAAGGATGTTTTGTATGGCTTTTCTTGATTACCTGATAAACGGTATAAGCCTGGGCAGCATTTATGCGGTCATTGCCCTTGGTTATACGCTCGTTTACGGTATCGCAAAAATGCTGAACTTTGCCCACGGTGACATAATAATGGTGGGCGGCTATGCCGTGTTTACCGCAATGGTGACATGGGGCTGGTCAACTTGGGTGGCAATGCTTTTCGCAGTTGTCGTTTGTACACTGCTGGGCATCACTATCGAGAAGGTAGCGTATAAGCCGCTGAGAAAGGCAAGCAGCCTTTCAGTGCTCATCACAGCTATCGGAGTGAGCTATTTTCTTCAGAATCTGGCTCTGCTCATTTTTGATGAGAAGCCAAAGGTGTTCACATCTGTTGTCAATATCCCAAAGATAAACCTCTTTGACGGAAAGGTAGTCATAAAGGGCGAGACCACAGCCGCAATACTCGTTTCGGTAGTTATCGTCGTCGGACTTTCGCTTTTTATCAACCATACCCAGAAGGGAAGAGCGATGCTCGCAGTTTCGGAGGACAAGGACGCTGCCCAGCTTATGGGTATCAACGTCAACAGCACTATCTCGCTGACCTTCGCTATCGGCTCGGGACTTGCCGCTGTCGCAGGTATGCTGCTTTGCTCGTCTTATCCGACACTTACCAATACCACAGGTGCGATGCCCGGTATCAAAGCTTTCGTCGCAGCCGTTTTCGGCGGCATCGGTTCGATACCCGGCGCAATGATAGGCGGTATCCTTATCGGCGTCATCGAGATACTCGGCAGAGCTTATATCTCTCCGCAGCTTGCTGATGCAATGGTCTTTGCGGTGCTGATACTCGTGCTTATGATAAAGCCTACGGGTATCCTCGGCAAGAAGATAAACGAAAAGGTCTGATATTTGCCTTTGCAGCATCAAAACTAACCCGAAAGGATGATCTCAGTTGAAGAAAAAGCTTAATCCGCAAACGAGAAAAAGCTTTATTACATACGGTCTGCTGATGATAGTCTTTATTGCCGTGGAAATACTGCTTTCTACGGGAAGCATCAGCAGTATGATGCAGGGTCTGCTCGTTCCTATCTGTGTCTATTCGATACTTGCCGTGTCCCTTAACCTCACGGTCGGTATCCTCGGCGAGCTCAGCCTCGGACAGGCAGGCTTCATGTGCGTCGGCGCATATGCAAGCGCAATATTCTCAAATCTCGTGAAGGAATCCATTACACAGCCGATGATAAGGTTTACCCTTGCGATACTTGTCGGAGGCGTCGTTGCCGCACTGTTCGGAATAATAATCGGTATCCCCGTGCTCAGACTCAGAGGCGACTATCTCGCTATCGTTACACTTGCATTCGGCGAGATAATCAAGAACGTGTTTGCCGCACTTTATATCGGATACGACAGCGCAGGACTGCATATCTCCCTCAAAAGCCAGGGCGACCTCGGACTCAAACCCGACGGCAAGATGATAATAAACGGCGCACTCGGTATCAGCGGAACACCTAACGATTCCACGTTCGAGATAGCCTTCGTTATCCTGTTTATCAGCGTTATAATCATCTATAACTTCGTTCACTCCCGCACAGGCAGAGCAGTTATGTCTATAAGAGATAACCGTATCGCTGCCGAGTCTGTCGGACTTAATATCACTAAGTACAAGCTTATCACCTTTGCACTCACCGCATTCCTCGCAGGTGTCGCAGGTACACTGTATTCGCACAACTTCTATTCGCTTCAGGCGTCAAAATTCGACTATAACCTTTCTATCCTCATTCTCGTGTTCGTCGTTCTCGGCGGCATAGGAAACATCAGAGGAAGCATCATCGCCGCAGCCGTGCTCACTCTGCTGCCCGAGCTGCTGCGAAGCATCAACAATTACAGAATGCTGTTCTACGCAGTTATCCTTATCGTTATGATGATATGTACCTCAAACGAAACGATAAGAAGCTTCTTTATCAGGAATTTTGAAAAGCTCAAAGGACTTATCTTCAAGAAAAAGTCCGACGGTGCGGCTGTAAAGGAGGCTGAGTGATATGGCACTTCTTGAAGTCAAAAAGCTCGGTATCTCCTTCGGCGGACTGAGAGCCGTTGACGAGTTTTCCGTTAAGATAGAAAAAGGCGAGCTTTACGGCCTTATCGGACCTAACGGTGCGGGAAAGACTACCGTGTTCAACCTGCTCACAGGCGTCTATAAGCCGACCGACGGCTCGATCATCCTCGACGGCGAGGATATCACCGGAAGAAATACTATCCAGATAAACCACGCAGGTATCGCAAGGACGTTCCAGAATATCAGACTTTTCCATAACCTCAGCGTTATCGACAACGTTAAGGTCGGCCTGCACAATCACTATAAGTATTCGACCGCAACAGGCGTTTTCAGACTTCCTAAGTTCTTTTCGACCGAAAAGGAAATGAACAAGAAAGCCCTCGAGCTGCTCGGGGTGTTCGATTTGGATAAGGAAGCCTATCTGCCTGCTTCGGGTCTGCCATACGGCAAGCAGAGAAAGCTGGAGATCGCAAGAGCGCTCGCTACCCAGCCGAAGCTGCTGCTGCTTGACGAGCCAGCTGCGGGCATGAACCCCAATGAAACAGCGGAGCTCATGAATACTATCCGTTTTGTACGTGATAATTTCGATATGACCGTGCTGCTTATCGAGCACGATATGAGCCTTGTTTCGGGAATATGTGAAAGACTCTCGGTGCTCAACTTCGGTCAGCTCCTTCGTGAGGGCAAGACCTCGGACGTGCTTTCCGACCCCGAGGTCATCAAGGCTTATTTAGGCGAGTAAGGGAGGGTTTATCATGGCATTGCTGGAAATAAAGGACCTGTGCGTCTACTACGGCGTTATACAGGCTTTGAAGGGCATCTCCTTTGAGGTCAACGAGGGAGAGGTCATCGCACTTATCGGTGCAAACGGTGCAGGCAAGACCACGACCCTGCATACCCTTACGGGAATACTTCCCGCTAAGTCCGGCTCGATACAGTTCAACGGCGTCGAGCTTACCAAGACCCCCGCACATAAGATCGTCAGAATGGGCATCGCCCACGTCCCCGAGGGAAGACGTATCTTCCAGAACCTCACCGTGCTGGATAACCTCAAACTCGGTGCGTTCACAAGAAAGGACAAGGACGGCATCGCAGCCGACCTTTCAAAAATCTACGAAAGATTCCCCCGCCTCGAGGAAAGAAAAACTCAGATAGCAGGAACCCTCTCCGGCGGCGAACAGCAGATGCTCGCAATGGGCAGAGCGCTGATGTCAAAACCGAGGATAATCGTTATGGACGAACCGTCAATGGGTCTTTCGCCTATCTTCGTAAGCGAGATATTCGATATTATCGAGTCGATAAGAAAGGACGGAATGACCGTTCTGCTTGTCGAGCAGAATGCCAAGAAGGCTCTTGCGATAGCAGACAGAGCCTATGTCCTTGAAACAGGAAAGATAACCCTTTCGGGCAAGGCTTCGGACCTTCTCAACGACGAAAAGGTCAGAAAAGCCTACCTCGGAGAATAGGAGGATACTTATGGCAAGGATAATAACCATCGCAAGAGGTATGGGAAGCGGCGGACGTACTATCGGCAAAATGCTGTCCGAACAGCTCGGAGTAAAGTATTACGATAAGGAGCTGATAAAGCTCGCAAGCGAGGACAGCGGCATCAACGAAGCCTTCTTCGGCAGAGTCGATGAAAAGCTCAAGACCTCGTTTATCCGCAAAAACGGCGTCTATAAGGGCGGCCTTATCGACCCCTCCAGCAAGGACTTCACAAGCGACGCCAACCTCTTTAACTTCCAGGCGAAGATAATCAAGGAGCTGGCTGATAAAGAGCCTGCCGTTATCGTCGGAAGATGTGCCGACTTTGTGCTAAGCGGCAGAAAGGACGTAATAAAGCTGTTTATCTACTGCGACGAGCAGACAGCCATCAGAAACGTCATAGATGCCTACGGCGGCAGCGAAAAGGACGCCTCAAAGCTTATCGAAAGGACCAATAAGGACAGGTGCGCTTACTATAAGCACTATACCGGCAGGAACTGGGAGGACGCCAGAAATTATAATATCTGCCTCGATACCAGCAGTATGGATTACCAGACCTGCGTTGACATAATCAAGGGTTATATCTCTATAGTTGATAAGAAATAAGCGTGTTGTTCAAAAACCGTTCGCTGTTTTAGTGAATTTATACATTTTTTTAGGTTAGAACCCTTAAATCTCTTGACAAATGTGTTAGAAATGTGCTACAATAAGTGAAGAAATATTAAATTGGTGTAATTGCCGGATAACTGTCTAAAGTCCGGCAAAACGTTTGGTGTTTCCATTTGTCTGTCATCGGTGCAGCGACCTGTGTTAAACATACGGTCCCTTTTGTGAAAGCAAAGGGGGTCAATGTTTTGTGCGGGCTGTCGTACCGGAAAAATTCTATATGAAAGGAGTAGCTGCCTTGACGTTCACAGCCGTTCAAACAGCTGTGGCGTTTTGTAAAAGTGCAGCGTAAATTCAATGCTATTCGATGAAATGAGCCAGATAGCCAGAAATGTTGCAGCGCAGAGAATGAGCAGTAATATGCCCCTGAGCTTCAACGACACCATCTGCGTAGCTTTCACCTCCAGCAACAAGATCTATGTTGGTGTGAGCAGCGTGACGCTGGTGAACAATATGCCGATGCAGTTCCATGCAGAAGTTGATATGTGCAACAATGTTATGCGTGAGAACGATACGGCGATCGCCGAAATGGCGGTGTTCAATGCGGCGAGCTTCCAGCCTATGCTCCCTTGCTCGGACTGTGCAGCAAGGATAATGGGTATGAACCCCGCAAACTCCAATACTCTTGTGTTACTGCCTACCCAGAATGTTGCTTTGTCACAGATGGGTGCGTACATACAGTCTCAGAGCCAGCCTCAGATGCCCAATATGGGTCAGGGGATGGTCTTTAACGGTATGCCCGTAAATATGGGACAGTATCAGGGAATGCCCTACCAGGGTATGCCCGGTCAGCCGATGGGTCAGCCAGCGATGCCCAACCAGCCGCAGTATGTGATGCCTAACCAGCCGCAGTACGCTATGCCGCAGCAGCCGGTACAGCCTGCCGCACCGGTACAGGCTCCCGCAGAAGCAGCCGCAGAAGCACCCGCAGCACCTGCTAAGCCTCCTGTTCAGAGCCGCTATGCCGAGACATCTTCTCAGTATCTCGAAAACGGCGATACAGACAGCGGAAGCTATCTGAAGAACAGACTCGATAAGCTTTTCAGCGTCGAGGACGAGCTGGATATCGACGATATGAAGGCTAAGAAGGCACAGGAAAAGGCTGCCCAGAAGAAAAAGCGTAAATTATTTAATAAGGAAGAGAGTGAAGATTAATGTCCAAAACTGCAAGACGAATTATCACAACGGCTATCGTCGTTTTAGCCATTATCGCTTTGACGGTAGTTATGGTCATCAACACATCGTCCAAGACTCGTAAGAATGCCATTGACCATATGAAGTCGATCACATCACAGCAGGCTTCCATGATCGAGAGCTTCGTCGAGAACGCCGAGAATACCCTTAAAGGTTTCAGCTGCTCACCTGAAGTTAAAGAGCTTCTTACAGTAGTTCAGAACAAACCCGATATCGAAGCTGCTGAAACTGCAGACGCCCTGAAGGCTGCCGCTGCTAAGGATATCACAACAAGCAAGGCTCTTGAAGCTGCCCAGAAGTACACCGAGGAAATGTCCAAGACTATCATCGGCGTCGAGGGTCTGTGGGTAGGTGACTGGAATACACACTGCCTTACACATACCGACCCTAATACCCCTGGTATGACAACAAGAAATGCCAAGAAAGACCCCGAAAAGTTCGCAGGTCCTCTGAAGGCTCTCCAGGACGGAATGCGCAATGCAGGTGACGGCGTTTACAACGTTGGTATCATCATCTCGCCTGCTACCAAGAGGCAGATCATTTCAATGTACAAGTCTGTAAAGGACGATAACGGAAATCCTATCGGCTTCGTTGGTCTGGGTATCTTTACCGACAAGCTCGTTGACGCCCTCAAGAGCGTTGAGTCCGACTCTACCTTCTACATGGTAAACTCACTGGATAACAAGTACATATTCTGCAACGATAACGATAAGGTCGCTCAGGAAGCTACCGATAAGAAGATCCTTGAACTCACAGAGAAGTATAAGGATTCTGTTGATAACGAAAACGGCGACTTCGAGGAGAACAAGAACGTAACATTCTACTCCTACATGAGTGAGAACCACTGGATCCTGTTCAACGAAACACCGTCCTCCGACGTATTCTCGTTCTCAAGATCCATCAACCTCGAGATGATAATCTTCTGCGCAGTATGTATCATCTTCATCATCATATTCAACATAGTTTCCATCAAGCAGGAAGCAACACTTCAGAGACTCGAACAGTCCAAGAGAAAACAGGCTGCCATCACCAAGAACCTGCATATCGCAGCTCTTAAGGATATCCTTACAGACGTTAACAACAGAATCAAGTTCGTTGACGACTTCGGTAAGGACGACGACGGCAACGCTAAGGTAGCAGATTGCCCGACAAGCCCGTACCTCTTCGCAATGTTCAACATCTCTAAGTTCTCCGATGTAAACATCAACTACGGCCATGACGTAGGTGACGCAGCTCTGGCTTCCACAGCCGATATCCTCAAGGATCGCTTCGGCGCTCAGAGCGTTTACAGAACAGGCTCCGACGAGTTCGTTGTTACCGTTAAGTGCGATTCCAACGACGTAAGCGGCCCTGTATCCGATATCAACGAGACTCTCGGCGAGCTGTCAAGACCTCGTAAGCTCGGCAACGACGTCGTATCCCTGCAGTATGCAGCAGCAGTTGTTAAGAAGGGCACAGCTATCTCGCCTGCAGTTCTTATCACTCTGAAGGATATGATCAATAAGAACGGCGTTTCAATGGATTACACCGCACCGTTCGTAGATATGGACGCTTATTGATAACTAATATCGAATAGCTTTTCGCCCGCAGTGCCGTATTCAGCGCTGCGGGCGTTCTTGTCACTTTGCATAAATGATTAAACATAATAAGTAAAATTCTAAATAAAAAAAACAATAAAATGCCGAAATACGACCGATTTTATATTGACATTTAATAAAAATTGATGTATAATTTTAATAAGTATTAGAGGAGCGAAATAACGAGTTTTAGCTGCAGCGAAAGCAGCATTTTAAGCTTCCCGGAAGGAAAGCGATATTTTTTTCATTAGGAGGATGTTATCCATGGCAGAATCAATTTTCATTAAGTCTACAATGTTCGGAGGTTACGATAAGCAGGAAACGGATAAAGTCCTTGAAAGCCTTTTTACAGAGGTCTATGAACTTAAGAATAAGCTGAAAAGCAGTGACCTGTTCGCTAAGGGCACCAAGGAGGACGATATCGTCGCTAAGAGCGCTGCCGAGCTTGCAAAGGTGCAGGCTGAGAACGAAACGCTCAAAAGAAATAATGAAGACCTCAAAGCACAGCTCGCAGCTAAGGACGAGCAGATAACTGCTCTTAATGATGAGATAAAGAAGAATAAGGACGACCTGAAGGAAGCTAATAATAAGCTCTCCAAGGTCGCTGACGGCGAAGCCGCTATGCTCTCCAAGGTGTTCATCGAAGCTCAGAAATCTGCCGAAATGGTTGTCAACGACGCCAGAAGACAGGCTGACGACCTCAAGTCGGATTCCGAGAAGCTCGCCGAGAATATGGTCATAGAGGCTAACAATAAAGCCGCTAAGATCGTCTATGCTGCCGAGAAACAGGCCGCTGAGATCGAGGCTAAGGCTGTTAACGACGACGAGGCTATGAAGGCTGCATCGTCCAATATGAAGGCTGTAATGCTTACCGATATCGAGGCTATCAGCTCTCAACTCGCTAAGATAAAGGAGCTGTTTGAGTCGCTCAAGACCGACGGCACCGATAAGATCCTGAAGTCCGAAACTATACTTAAGGACGCTGAAAAAGCCCTCAAGAAGGACGGAGTTCCCAAGTTCAAGGTTCCCGAGGAGATCGCAGCAGATATTCCTAAGGAGCCTAAGCTCGGAAAACCCGATTATAATTACGCTAATGCCAAGGATAAGGCTTCCGAGGAAAGAAATGAGGAGCTTGAAAAGCTGATGAATATGGCTCAGTCCATAGCTTCTGATGACGATAAGAAGGCAGCGCCCAAGAAGGAGGAAAAGAAAGCCGATAAGAGTTCCGACGGCGGACTTGACCTCGATGCTCTGGCAAAGCTCGCAGAGTCGCTTTGATAAAGCATTATATACAAAAGGCTTGTGCCTTGTAAATATATGAACATATAGCAAGTATTCAAGGAGTTGTGTTAGAATGAAGGATGTAATTATTGTCAGGCCGGATAAGTGCGTTGGGTGCAACGCCTGCATAAGATGTTGCCCGGCACCCGAAGCAAATATCGTTAAGATGCTTGACAATGGTAAGATCTATACTACGGTCAATGCTGACAAGTGTATAGCCTGCGGAGAGTGTATCGACGCTTGTACCCACGGCGCAAGAGACTATGTTGACGATACCGCTGTGTTTATGTCGAAGATAAGCGACGGAAAGTACGGCATCATCGTTGACCCCGCTATCAAGACCGCTTTCCCCAACCAGTGGAAGGGAATACTGGAGTGGTTCAGAAAGAAAAGCTTTCTGATATTCGACGGCGGATTCGGTGCGGATATCTATACCTGGGCGATGCTCGGCGTTATAGATTCAAACAACGTCTCCAACGTGATAAGCGAGTCCTGCAGCGCAGTCGTGAATTATATCTCGATGTACCACCCATCTCTCGTTCAGAACCTTCCGCCTGTGTGCAGCCCTACACTTTGCAGCGCTGTGTACATAAAGAACTATCTCAGAAGGAACGAAAAGCTCGTTGTCCTCTCGCCGTGTATCGCAAGAAAATACGAGTGCGTAGAAACAGGACTGGTTGACTATAACGTTACCTTCAAAAAGCTGATGGAGTATTTCGCAAAGAACGATATCGTTATCCCGAGGGAGAATTATGCAAACTTTGAATATGAGTATTTTGAAAGACCGGGAATGATCGGTGCGCTGTGCTCACGTCCGGGCGGACTTTGCGATAATCTGCTCAACTTTAACCTCGATATCAACGCTATCTATTCCTCCGGTACTCAGAGAGTTTCAAGAGAGATAGCTCACTATTCCAAGACCGATGCCAAAAAGCTGCCAAAGGTATTCGATGTGCTGTCGTGTGACTACGGCTGCGGCTACGGCTCGGGCGTTGATAAGTCCAAGACTTCCTGCTACGATACTATCTCAAGCTTCAAGGCTATGGAAGCCGATATAAGATCGAAGGCTAAGAATAAGGGCAAGCTGAAATTCGGCGACGAAAAAGCGTTCAAGAAGCTCGACGACGAGCTGGACCTCAACGATTTCGTAAGGACCTTTACTCCTCGCCGTGCGACAATGAACCCGACCGACGCAGACCTCGAACCTATCTTTGAGCAGATGGGCAAGACTACCGACGCTCAGAGAAATATCAACTGCGGCAACTGCGGCTTCAAGACCTGCCGTGAGCTTGCAACAGCTATCTTCAGAGGCATCAATATTATCCAGAGCTGCGTGAACTATTCTCAGCAAACCGCCGTTTCTGCTGCCGATAACGCAAAGCTCGAGCAGGAGACCAAGAAGGTCGAGGAGCTTTCCACCAAGATATCCGAGAAGGCTAAGGCTATCAGCGAGAGCATCAGCAAGATAGACGAGGCAGGCGCTAAGACCGCCGAGAAGAAGGATACCGTAAACGAGCTGCTCAAAAACATCATCGCATTCTGTAATAAGAATACTACAATGGATGAGAACAGCGTAAAACAGATGGCTGCTATCCTTGAAACGACCGCTAAATCGCTCGAATCGTTCGACGAGAATATCTCCGCCGCAAACGACAGTGCCAAGATCGTTACCGATGCGGTCAAGGAGATAAACGAGCTTATCGCTAATATCGGAAATTAAGGTTGATCAGTCACGGTAATACGATGAAAACGATGTGCAAATTGTTTAAATAATTGGCAAAATAAGCAGAGTAATTGTGCAAAATGTAAAAAGCGTAAAATTGCTATTGTGTTTTGGCTCAAAATATGTTAGAATTATAGTGATAGGTCAGGCATTGACCCGACTAATGAATCAACGCTAAAATGACTGCTTTTTGTCAGGAAGGAAGATCAGATCATGGCATATATCCTTAAAGATATCAGAGATGCAATTGACGGAAAGTTTCTTGTAACAAAGACTCTCCCGAAGCAGGCAGAAACAGGTACTATCGTTCATATCATGGACGCAAGAAAGCTTAAAAACGGCGGATTCCAGCTCGATTACCGTGTAACGTCAACAGGTTCAAATTACCTTATCGAGTTCAAGACGATGAAGGATTTTTATGCATGGGCAAGACCGGATACCTTTATCGCAAGAAACTACAACTCGTTCAGCAAGAAGGATATTCTGCACTACATCAAAGTCACCAGCAGAACATTCCAGTCCTTCTGCGTTCCGCTCATGGCTGTTGCAGTAGTTATCATTTTTGCACTTTCTATCATTCTTGTTAAATCTGTTGCGCTCAAGATCGTAGTTGCACTTGTCGGCTCGATAGCTGCGTGTGCGCTTGTAATGTTCATCTACAAGAAGCAGAAGAACGACGTTAAGATGAAAATGTACCATATGCTCAGTAATAAGCTCGGTATCAAATTCAAGTAAATCTTGTTCAACACACCGACCTCACAAAGTGGGGTCGGTTTTTTTGTGGGGTCGGTTATTTTTGTGGTCGGTTAAATAAGCGCAAAAAAAGCTGTAACAGGGGAGCCCTGTTACAGCTTATTGGATAATATCAGAATTTATTTTTGAGCTTTGCATTTGACTTGGCGTTTTTCTTCATTTCCTTTGCCATGCTCTCCAGATCGTCCTTTGAAGCTGTGGCATTGTGTACGCCCTCGTCGTCTTCGTCCTCTTCAAACAGAGTAGCAAGTCTTTGCTTCAGAACGCCCTCGGTGTTTTCAGCATACTTTGAAGCCGCTGGCACAGGCTCGAACTTCTCGTCGTGAGGTGCGCCGATAACGTCGGAAATGTGTACCGACTTGTTTGCACCCTGCGCATAGGGGTTGCTCGGAACGCCCTGCATACCGGGCTGCTGCTGAACAAATCCCTGCGGATAAGCAACGGGCTGCTGCTGAACAAATCCCTGCGGGTAAGCGCCGGGCTGCTGCTGAACGAATCCCTGCGGGTAAGCGCCTGGCTGCTGAACAAATCCCTGCTGCTGGTATACAGGCTGCTGCATATAGCCCTGCTGGAAAACGCCGGGCTGCTGCTGAACGAATCCCTGCTGCTGATATATAGCTCCACCAACAGGCGGCTGCTGCAGTGAATCGGGCTGAACAGGCTTTTTAGCTGCCTCGGAAGCAATGGTCTTGACCTCCTCGACTGCCTCATCGCTCTCTGCAAGGAAAGGATTGTCAGCATCGAATTCAAATCCCGAAACGAACTCGGCAGGTGCGCCAAGATCGGGAGCGCTCACAGCCTCGGTGTCCTTCTCGAGGAACTCGGCAGAAATATTCGTAGCCTGAGATTTGAGATTTATAGCTGTCTCTGAATTTGTGAAATTGATAGCGATCTCGCACTTGCCGTTGTCGGGGTCTGCGTTGAGAAGCATATCCAGACATTCATCGCAAGGCTTAACGACCTTGAGGTCACCGAATGTAACGGTTATCATCTGCTTAGCCTTAGCCTTGTTTGCAGCGATCATCGACATAACAGCGATAGCCTCGGAATGGATAGTGTCCAGAGTACCCTCGCTGATCTTAACGGAAGTAATGCCTGTGAAGATCTCCTGATCTCCCTCAGCCATGATAAGTGTGATAGAAAAGCCTTCCTGCTCGTATATCGCAGGTCTTTCTTCCTTTATCTTTTCCGCATAGCTCTTGGCAGTATTATAAAATTGGCTAATGACCATAATATCCACCTATGATCCTTTCGTATCAGTTTCTTTGAAGCATCTTGGCTTTTCTCTCGGCAGCCTTCTGCTTGTTTTGCGCAACCTTCTCGTTGAGCAGGTCAACTGAAGCTGCGATCAGCTCGGTATCGTATACGCAGGAGAGCGAAACGTCGTCCTGAGTACCGAAATGCGACCTTTTTACGATATTCTTGATAACAGCGCCCTCGAACTCACTTGATACAGCCAGCTGGCTGGTGATGATGGTGTGGTAATCAATGAAATCGTATTCGCTGCCGAACGATGTATAAAGACCGTCGGTCGAAGCATATGCAGCGATAAGCTTTTTCTTGTCAACGTAGAATGCGTTGAAATAGGAAGCGGCGCTTGCGTTACAAAGGGAAGCGGTGATGTTAGCGGGAGCCGATTCATCGTACTCCATAGGATTGAGTGCGACACCGTCGTCGAAAACGGCAACAAGGCTGCCGTCGCCGATCTGCATACCGAAAGTAAATCCTCTGCCCGCAACAACAGCGATAAGTGTTGTTCCATAGTAGGACTCTGGTGGTATCTGATCGAACTCGTCACTGCTGAATTTACTTCTTTCAGCAGCTGTTACGGGTGTAGATTTCAGATGAGCCGCAACCTTGGTATTCCAGTTTGCAATGATCTGCTTTTCCATTCTTTTGATAACAAACTTATGATTGAGAGGGAAGGTCTTTTCAAAGTTCTCCACATCCTTGTAGAAGTTTGCGACCGTATCCAGAGTAGCTTCAACAGCAAACTGGGAACCCATATTGCTCCTGAAGTGTTTTTTGCTTCCGTGTCCGTCTGCTACAACAGCAACAGCGTAGTTTTCGCACACGAAATGTGCAGAGCTGTCCTGGCAGACAAGTCCGCTCGCCTCATGGCTCGCACCCTTTACAGAGTGACTGAAACCCTTAAACATAGGGACGATTCTCCTTTACGAATAATTTAGACAAGAGATCACCAACCAATATCGAAAGGAACATCTCCGTTGTTCTGGTCGCCGACAAAATCCTGGATCTGCTGACCGAGAAGCTTCTGCTTAGCAGCATAAACGTCCTCGTTCTCAACTTCTTCACCCGACTCGTTGGAAAGGGTCATACTCTTGCTTCCGATCTGAGAAGCAGTAACGGCAACGACCTTGATCATCTGAGCGAGCTGGCCGCCGGAATATGCGTGAACGACAGTATCCTTTGAGCCTGTGAACTCAGCGAGCATATCGTCGTTAGCTTCCTGACCGATACCCAGAGCAGCCTTCAGGCCGAACTTATACCAGCTGTTTGACTGAAGAGCCTTCAGACCAGCCTGATAGTCGTCGGAAGGATAGCCGTCCGTCATAAGGAAGATAACGGGTGCGAAGGAAAGAGAAGGCGAGTTGAGGAAGCTGTTTCTTGACATTCTTACAGAAAGCTCCTTGAAAGCAGCGCCCATGCTCGTAACGCCCTCAGCGTTAAGTCTTGTCCACTCGAAGTCCTCGATGTTGATAGGTGTGGAGTACATCCACTTAACATCTGTTGAGAATGTGAGTACAGCGAGCTTAACGTCTGTGTCAGCCTCACCGACACGGCGTATCTCTGGGATAAGCTCCTCCATAACGGTATTGAGCTCGCCCATCTTTGTACCTCTCATGCTTCCTGATGTGTCGATCAGGAAGAAGATTACCAGGCTCTTTTTGGAGACGCTGGTGGCGCTAAGCGGATCGTCGTCATCAAAATCAAGAACGCTTGCACCCTGTCCCTGGGTGTTCTCCTTGATGTTATTTTTTTTGCTCATAAATAAAACTCCTTTTATCCAAAAATTCTTTGTTATCCCAAAAGTCAGATCTGTGCTTTGATATTGCCAAAGTCTATTTCAAGCCCTGCCCAAACAGGGAAGCCCTTGCCTGATTCGATGTTGTAGAACACTCCGTCGGGCATCTTTACACGCCATGTTTTGTCGGAGATGTTCTTGATGCCCAGCACGCCGGGCTTGAGCGAATTCTCAACAAGCTCGCCCGCAACGCTGAGGAAGTCGTCCGAATCGGGGTCTATCTCGCACTTATAGAACTTGCAGCCCAGATACAGAGGCATTCTGTAAGAGCGGTTGCTGAAACCGAGTGAGCCGAACTGCATTCCGCACTTGGGGCACTGGTAGGTCTTTTCGTCGATAGGAACGAACATAGATGTAAAATTCGTTCTTCCGCAGCCGCACATGATTATCTCCGAACGAAGTCTGATGAACATCTTTTGCCACTCGTTCTCGATAATACGCTTGTTCGGGTCTTTGATGCCTGTTGTGAATGAATGTATGAAAGCGTCCCTGATATAGTCGGGGTACAGCCTCCAGAACTTGATAACGTTGTCGTGGATACCTCTAACAGGTCTGTTTGAAGCGTCGTCGGGGTCATAAACGAAGATAGCGTTCTGACCGTAGTGCTTGAGCTCCGAGGACTCTGTGAGGCAGATATCCTTGATGACCTTTTCGCCCTCCATCGGGTCGCCTCTGAAAAGAAGCTTGAAGAGCACGACAGCGAGCGAATATTTATCCGTCTGAACATTTGGCTTTGTGAGGCCTCTTACGACCTCTGGAGCCATATATCCGGGCTTGCCTCCGATACCGAAGTTGCTTCCGTCTGGGGCGATGTTATCGCAGTCGCAGACTAAAACGGCACCTGTATCGACGTTTATGAAGAAGCCTCCGTCGTTAAGGTCCTGATAGCTCTTTCCTGCACGGTGGAGCTGTCTGAAAGCGTTTGCGATGTTGATAACAGCCGTCACCATAGCGTAGAGGCTGGTGAAGCGGACATTTTTCTTTACAGCTCTGCCCGAAAGCGGGTCTACCACAAGCTTGTATGTATTGAGTATATCAACAAATGAATCAAAGCTTGCGGGCTTGAGCTCCATAAGGTAGCCGAACGTACCGTCGGGCATTTCTCTTGTAAGGTATTTCGGCCAGAGGAATTTATTGCTCGGAGCACCGTCGTTGATGTTGTTCTGAATATTGTTGCGGAATTCCTTGGGCCTTTTGATCTTGTTGATGTCGTACCATTTCAAAGCCCACTGCATTCCGTTGAACTCGACAAGATAAACGACACCCTGACCGCCGCTGCCGATGACCTTCAGGACCTTGGCTTTTCCGCCGTATTCAAGCTCGACTTCCTGGCCGATCTTAAGTTCTGTCATTTTCCGTTAGTCCTCCCTTATATTCTTGGTTTTCAGGTCTGTGCCTGTAGAAACTGTCTCAACGTCGATGCCGTTGTTGAGGCAGTATTTATGAACATACGAGTTAGCGTAGCAGCGTATCGTAAGCTCTGGGCAATACGAGAAAGCATCGTCGTCGATGAACTTGATGCTGTCGGGCAGGAACAGCTTTTTGAGCTTTTCGCAGCCGAGGAATGCCGAAGCGCCGATGCTTCCTACGGAATCGGGTATTTCAACCTTTTCAAGCTCCTTGCAGAACTGGAAGGTGTTGTCCTCGATCTCCAGAACGCCCTGCGGTATATTGATGACCGTGAGCTTTGTGCAGTCGCTGAATGCGCCCTGCTTGATTATCCTGAGCGAATCGGGGAGAGTAACGCCCTTTAAGTTCTTGCACTCGGAGAATGCATATTCGCCTATCTTCAGAATGGTGTCGGGGAGCTTCACTGTCTTGATGCCGTACTTGTCAAAGCAGAAATCGTCTATCATCGTGAAGCCTTCGGGAACGTCAACGTTCTTGAATATCTTGTATTTGAGGGCGTTGGACTTGGTGAACACCTTTTCCATGATGTTCTTGGTCTTGAAGCGCTCCTGCTCCTTAGCCTCGTCCTCTTCCTTCTTTATCTCGTCCTCGTCCTTAGTCCTCTTGGGAGAAACATAGGGCGCATTGAGCATATACGCAAAGCACACCACAACAAATTCAACGGCGTTCTCGGAGAGGAACAGCTTGTGCAGCATATAGCTCTTCGCCTTCATTATCGCCATGTCGGGTGTTTCTTCTTTGATCATGTTCTTGACAACATTTGCCTCGATCATACTTTTGAGCAGACTGCGCTCCTGATCGTACTCGGGGATCCAGTCATTGAGCAAAGCCACGAATTTGAGGTTGTTGAGCACGATGCGCTTGCCGTGCTTCTCAAGCATCTCCTTCAGCTTTTTTTCGATCTCCTTTGTGTGGTCAAAACCTTCAACGTTCTGTAAAATCAGAGCACCGCACTTATCACATTTGGTACTGGTAGGGGTAAGCTCAGCCTGACAGTTATCACACTTCATAATTGACTCTCCTGACGATTAGTATTTGTTTTAGCTTTTGAATAAGGTATACAAAAATGATGCAAAAATCTAACCAAATATTTATAAATTCGCACATACATACTCTTTTAGCTATTATACCACTACTTTACGATATTGTCAAGGTTACGGGTGAAAATATTGGTGTATTTACACAATTTTCACCCCCTCGGGTTATGCAAAAGGACAGCCTTTTCCGCTGTAAGTTAATGTAATATCCCGCCGTGCGCTGTAAACGGCCGAATCGGAGTCAGAAATAGCCTTGATATACAAATATTGTATGAAGTCGGAGGCGTGATACTTACAGATGCTGTAAAACCTGCTTGCGCAAACCGGACTTTCTTGAATGCAAGTCGGTGCTTTTGTCCAATAAAATGTACACTAAATCGCACTGTTTTGCTAACTGTCCGGAAAATTTCCCCACAAGCTCAAACGGATATGCTATTATAACCACAACAGAAGGGAGTGGTTTTGATGAAAGAGAATATCTTTGTAACGATCAACTGTCTTAATATGTTCTACGGGAAGAAGCCGTTTGAGGTCGGGCGTATAGTCCGCCTTATCAAGGAACCGGACAACGAGTACGACCACGAGGCGATCGGAGTGTTCCTGCCGTTCATCGACAGGATAGGCTACGTAGCCAACAGCGTAAAGACGGTCTACGACGGCACATCCAGCGCAGGACGCATCTATGACAGCTTTGACGACTATGCCTATGCACAGATAATGTTCGTCACACATTCCTGCGCAATAGGACTGCTGCTTGACAAAAGCGATGTCCAAGCCGACGAGCAGGACAAACAGCCTGAGGAACAGCCAAAGCCCAAGAAGACCACCCACAAAGCTGCGGGCGGCAAAAAAACTATGGGCTTCAAGGGCTGATGCCGTTGACAAAACCTGCGGGTCTGCTATAATAGAGGTAAGAGAAAAAGAGCTTCTCTTGCCTCTTGTTTTTTATCAAAAAGTGAAGGAGTGTTTATCTATGACCCTGCAGGATATCATCAACGATTCACAGCGGATAGTATTTTTCGGCGGTGCGGGCGTTTCCACCGAAAGCGGCATACCCGATTTCCGTTCTGTTGACGGTCTTTACAACCAGAAATACGATTATCCGCCCGAGCAGATGCTCTCGCACACTTTCTTTGTGCGCAAAACGAGCGAGTTCTACAAGTTCTACCGTGATAAAATGATATGCCTTGACGCCAAGCCCAACAAGGCGCATCTGAAGCTTGCCGAGCTTGAAAGGGCAGGGAAGCTCACAGCGGTCGTGACCCAGAACATCGACGGACTGCACACCCTTGCGGGCAGTAAGACAGTCTACGAGCTTCACGGCAGCGTCCACCGCAACTACTGTACAAAGTGCGGCAAGTTTTATGGGATAGATGCTATTATCAACTCCACGGGCGTTCCGACCTGCGAGTGCGGGGGCATAATAAAGCCCGATGTCGTCCTTTACGAGGAAGGCCTTGACAACGATACCGTAAACGGCGCTGTAAGTGCGATAGCATCGTGCGATACGCTCATCATCGCAGGTACGTCCATGACAGTCTATCCCGCAGCAGGGCTGGTGAGGTATTTCAAAGGAAAGTACCTCGTCGAGATAAACCGTGACGCAACAGCCATAGATGACCAGTGCGACCTTGTTATCCACGGCAAGGTCGGCGAAACGCTCGATAAGATAACGGTATGAATATCGGGTATGTCCACGAGCCGACAGACCTCCAGTGCGGACAGGCTGTGCTTGCAATGGTACTGAGGATACCTGTTGAGCAGGTGAGCGCCGAGCTTGGCAACGACAGGGAAACGACTCTGAAAGAGATGCGCTCGTATTTTGAGAGCCACGGAGCAGTTATGTCCGCACAGCGAAAGCAGGCGCAGACAAAACAGGAGCTGCCGCCGCTTGCCCTGCTGAGCCTTGAAACGCCTCGCTGCTGGCATTGGTCGCTGTATGCTGACGGAGTGTTCTACGACCCCGAGCACGGCGTCCTCGACGATTTCCCCGAGTGCAGCAGAAAGTACTACTGGGAGCTGACCGTATAACCACGACCTATGTCCCCCGCCTCTTAGGCGGCGGACATCTTAGTCTTTCGGTGGTGAGAATAAATCTCCCACCGAAACCCTAAGTGGCTAACGCCAG
>CADAES010000014.1 GCA_902786975.1 uncultured Ruminococcus sp. | reverse complement strand
CATCAGTATGGCTATGCACAGGCTGAGCGTGTCTGACAAATATGATCCTAGTCATTCGTTTTACTCCTTGTTATCACCCGAAAGGTTCTTCTGATAGCCACAGCCTTCTTTGTGGCAGATGAGCATACCGTGCTTTCCACCCTTCTGGAACAGCGTTGAACCGCACTTAGGACATACCTCATCGGTCGGAAGATCCCATGTCATGAAATCGCAGTTCGGATTATCCTCACAGCCGTAGTATTTCTTACCCTTCTTGGACTTTTTCAAAAGTATCTTTTTGCCGCAGAACGGACACTTTCCGCTCATTTCCTGAACGATCCTTTTGGTGTTTGTACACTCGGGGAATCCGGAGCAGGCAAGAAATTTTCCGAACCTGCCTATCTTGATGACCATTGGCTTTCCGCATTTCTCGCAGACCTGGTCGGTTTCTTCGCTGGGGACTTTGACACGCTTTCCGTCCATAGCTTTCTCGGCATCTTCAAGCTCGTGGTCAAATTCACCGTAGAAATCCTGGAGTGTCTTTATCCAGCTCTTTTTGCCGTTTTCGACCTGGTCGAGACTGTTTTCCATATTTGCTGTGAATTTCACATCAACTATCTTCTTGAAATGCTCGCTCATAAGTTCGTTGGTGACTTCGCCCAGAGATGTAGGCTTCAGCTGTTTTCCGTCACGCTCGACATAGTTTCTAGCAAGAATGGTAGTGATAGTAGGAACGTAGGTCGAAGGTCTGCCTATGCCAGTTTCTTCAAACGCCTTAACAAGCGTAGCTTCGGTATATCTCGGGGGCGGCTGAGTGAAATGCTGGTTGCCCTCAAGCGACTTGACATTCACGGTGTCACCTTTTTTAAGAGGCGGGAGAATATTCTTTTTCTCACCGTCATCGTCCCTGCTCTCCTCATAGAGCACTGTAAATCCGTCAAACTTGACAGAATATCCTGTTGCCTTGAAAACACAGCCGTCGGCAATTATATCGACCGAGACGGTATCCATAAGGCAATTAGCCATCTGTGAAGCAATAAATCTTTCCCATATGAGCTTATAAAGCTTATACTGATCGTTGGTCACACCGCTTGCCTTGACCTCATCGGGAGTAAGTTCAGGGTGCGTCGGTCTGATAGCTTCGTGAGCATCCTGAGAATTGCCCTTGGACTTATAAGCACGCGGAGCGTCGGGCAGATAGCTGTCGCCGTATTTTGTTCTGATAAAATCGGTAGCGGCTTTTCTCGCTTCGTCGGAGATACGCAGGCTGTCCGTTCTCATATAGGTTATAAGACCCGTTTGTCCCATTGACTTTATCTCTACACCTTCATAAAGCTCCTGTGCGGTCTTCATCGTTCTTCTGCCCTGAAAACCGAGCTTTCTTGAAGCTTCCTGCTGGAGTGTCGATGTAGTGAACGGTGCTGCGGGTGTTTTTTTGTGAATACTTTTCTTCACCTTATCAACGGAAAAAGAAGCGCCCTCAAGTCTTTTGAGTATGCCGTCAGTCTGTTCCTTGCTTACAAGCTCTATCTTCTCGCCGTCAACGGTGTTGAGTTTGGCAGAGAATGTCTTTCTGCTTCCCTGTGCGGTGAATTTTCCGTCGATAGACCAGTATTCCTGTGAAACGAACGACCTTATCTCGTTTTCCCTGTCACATATCATCTTGACAGCAACGGACTGTACTCTTCCTGCGGAAAGACCTCTTCTTATCTTTCTCCAGAGGAACGGAGACAGCTTATAGCCGACGATACGGTCAAGTATTCTTCGTGCCTGCTGGGCATTGACGAGGTTGAGGTCGATAGTTCTCGGGTTAGCCATTCCGGCTTTGATGCCGCTTTGGGTAATCTCGTTGAAGGTGACCCTGTTCTTCTCGGAAAGGTCGAGCCCGAGAAGCTGTGCAAGATGCCACGATATAGCCTCTCCTTCACGGTCGGGGTCGCCTGCGAGATAGACATTGTCGCTGGCTTTGGCTTTCTTTTTTATCTCTTTTATGAGCGATTCCTTCTCCTTGATGTTCACATACATCGGCTCGAAGTTATGTTCGATATCAACAGCGAGCTTTGATTTGGGAAGGTCTCTGAGATGCCCCATTGAAGCGACTACCTCGTAGTCTCCGCTGAGGTATCTTTTTATTGTTTTCACCTTTGTAGGTGACTCAACTATGATTAGATTTGACAAAACAATTCTCCGTTCTTTGTATAATTAAGCAAGCTCAAATCGGTTGCCCGGAAGGCTTCGCACGATGCCTTCAAGCTCAAGCAGGGTCAGCGCCGAGAGAACGGTCGATATATCAAGACCGGACTTCAGACTGATGTTGTCAGCAAGCATCTGTCCTCCTTGTTCAAGCACCCTGCAGACTGCCGATTCGTTATCGTCAAGCTCTGAATAATCAATTTCGGGTTTGGCGGCAGGCTCAACGTCCGGCGCCTTCGAAACTGCTTTAGGCTTGGTGTTTTGCTGCTTTTCTTCTCTGCTGTAAAAATCGGAATCGTCGGCAGGCAGATTGAAATCACCGAGGTCTTTTGTGAACGCAAAGCTGTCAAAGCTGTCAAGAGCGAGCCGGTAGACCACGTCCTCAGCGTTGAACAGCGGGATACATTCATTTCTAAGCAGATACCTCTGACCGAAATACCTTTTATCCGAGATATCGGACGGCGGAACAACAAACACAGGCTTGCCCTGTGAGGTCGCATGCGTGTAGTTGTTCAGACCGTGGCTTTCTGCGCCGGCTTCTATAAATACAACGCCTCTTGATATCCCGACGAGTATTCTGTTTCTCATCTGAAAAGCATTGGCAAAAGGCTTTGAGCCGGGTATATGCTCTGAAATGACAGCGCCGTTTTGCGCTATCTGCATTTTGGACTCCAGCGTTCCGGGCGGATAGTCGTGTTCGAGCGTTGTTCCGCAGACTGCAACGGTAGGTACTCCGCATTCGACAGAAACATCGTTCGCTATCCTGTCGATCCCGTTTGCAAAGCCCGAAGCAAGAACGATGTTTTTGCTTATAAGGTCTTTGCAGAGAAATTTGCATATGCCGACCGAATAGTCGGACGGCTCTCTCGTTCCCACGACCGAGATAACACATTTATCGTTTAAAAAGTCAAGGTTACCGAGGCTGAACAGCACAGCAGGAGGATCTGCTATGTATTTCAGCATACGAGGATAGCCCTCACTTTCATAACAATACACGTTTATATTCTTTTGACTGCAATCGTCAAGGATTTTCAGGGCATCGGCTTCGGTGAGTTTATCGACAAGCGCATATTCCCTTTCGGTCACTTCGCTTATCTCGTGATGCTTCAGCGCTGTATAAAACTCCTCTGCGGTGTCGTAATTAGCGGAAAGCTCCCAGATACGAGAAATGCCTGTATTGAATATCATTCTCAGCAGCAGCCATACTATTCGTTTATCGTTCAAAGCTCATCACCTCTGCACATTTCCCAAAGAATGATCGAACCTGCAGTAGCAACGTTGAGTGAGTTCATATTGCCATGCATCCTGATAGTAATTCTTTCATCGCAGACACTGACATCTTCCTTCGGCATACCGCTTCCTTCGTTTCCGAGGACAACTGCACAGCCATTCCCGAGGTCTGCTTTTGTGACCGAAACAGCATCGCTGTCGATGACCGAGGCATAAAGCCTTATCCCTGTGCTTTTGAACACATCCGCTGCTTCAGCGAGAGTATCGGCAAAATAGACCTTCACTCTGAATATCGAGCCCATAGCTGATCTGACGACTTTAGGGTTATAAAGCTCACAGCAATCCGAGCACATCACTACAGCGTCAACGCCGACGGCATCGGCTGTTCTAAGCAGCGTACCGACGTTGCCCGGGTCCTGAAGATCGTCCAGAACAAGGTATCTTCCGGTCGGTGACAGACATTCACGGGAAAGCTTATCCTGCGTATATCCCGCAATTACGAATATGCCCTGCGGATACTGAAGATCGGACATTTTCAATGCGATATCATCATCGACCGTATAGAACTGCTCACAGTTTTCAAACCAGTCCTTATCGATATATTCGCTGTACTTTTCGAGAGCCCTGAGCGTGGCAAAGCAGGATATGACAGTCAACTCTCCCTGCCGCCATTTTTCAAAAGCATCTCTGCACGATCTTGCACCTTCAAGCACGAACTGACCCATTTCACGCCTGTATTTCTTGCTCGATGCAAGCTTTACATATTGTTTGATCTTTGGATTGTCCCTGCTTGAAATATGCACTGAGATCGCCGCCTTTTACTGTTTTTTTGAACCTTAATATATAACAAAACACGCATATCCGTTAAAACATGCGTGTTAGTATTTATTAAAGAGCAGCCTTAGCCTTCTCAACGATAGCAGTAAATCCTGCAGGGTCGTTGATTGCTATCTCAGACAGCATTTTTCTGTTCAGGCTGATGCCTGCCTTGTTAAGACCGTTCATCAGTGTTGAATAATTCATGCCGTTGAGCTTTGCAGCAGCAGAGATTCTTGTGATCCACAGCTTTCTGAAATCTCTCTTCTTAGCTTTTCTTCCGATATATGCATACTGTCCTGACTTCATTACGGCTTCTTTAGCCATCTTGAAGTGCTTGCTCTTCGCACCGAAGTAGCCCTTAGCAAGCTTCAGAGTCTTATTTCTTCTCTTACGAGTCATCATTGCTCCCTTAACACGAGCCATAGTTATTACCTCCTGATATTATTATAGTTTGTCTTTCCCTACAACTCGTTGTTACTTGTAAGGTACAAGGATCTTGATGTTAGCCAGATTCGACTTGTCTGCAACAGCAGCGCCGCGAAGAATCCTCTTGCGCTTATGATCCTTTTGTGTAAGTCTGTGTCTCTTGTTTACATGCTGGAACTTTACCTTGCCGCTGCCTGTAACCTTGAAACGCTTTTTTGCGCCGGAATGTGTTTTGATCTTTGGCATTTTGATTTATCCTCCCTTAATATAGTTTACTTTGAACCCTTCGGAGAAACAAACATCACAAGACTGCGTCCCTCCATTTTTGCTGGCTTATCAACAACACCGACTTCAGAAATAGCATCCTTGAACTTTGAAAGGAGCTCCTCACCAAACTGTGGGTGAGCAACGGTACGCTTTCTGAATCTTACAGATACCTTGAGCTTATCTCCGCCGTTCAAAAACTTAACAGCCTGATTTACCTTGGTGTTAAAATCGTGAGTGTCGATCGTTGAGGACATTCTGATCTCCTTGATCTCGATGACCTTCTGATTTTTCTTGGCTTCCTTTTCACGCTTAGTCTGTTCAAAACAGAACTTGCCATAATCCATGATCCTGCACACAGGCGGCTGAGCCTGCGGAGCTATCTTTACAAGATCAAGATCCTGCTGAAAAGCAAGCTCCAGAGCTTCACTTGCACTTACGATACCAAGCTGACTTCCATCAACGCCTATCAAACGGATCTCCTTATCCTTGATATCTTCGTTGATCTGATGTTCCCTGTTGCTAATGACGCAGCACCTCCAAAAACAAAATGAAAAACGGGTACAGAATATGATCCGTACCCGCATTGAAAACACATAAAATGCGATCTGAATGTTGACCTTTTTGCGTTAGCTGAAGGTGAGAACGGATCAGGTTCTGCTTTGTTTACCTGTCAATTATACTACACCTCAGGGGCTTTGTCAAGTCATTCATATTTTTTTTACAAATTAATCAGCTGAACCTGAACTCTTTACCTACGCCCAGCTTGAACGAATAGATATAGCAGCTCTTGATAACTGCTTTTTTTATAGTACCGTCGGGATCCTCGCTGCCGAGGACAAGCTCCAGCGCCGCCTTATAAAAAGCAAGCTGTGTTCCGTACTTGTCCATATCAGATTCGCTTTGGAAGTTGTCGGTCTTGTAATCAACGATAACATAACCGTCCGGCTCTTTAAAAACGCAGTCTGCGATACCTTGAATTATACCGTCGCTCCCTGTAACGCCTTTATACTGTTCATCGACGGTGATATCCCTCATTGCGACCATGAACTGCTTTTCACGCATCAGCTCCTCGGCAGACTGCATACGTTTATAAAAGTCGCTTTTGAAAAATGCGCTGAGTCTGTCGGTATAAACGCCCTTGGCTTCTTTTTCGGTGAAATAGCCGCTGTCTACGAGTCTTTGAAGCTCATCGCCAACGCTGACACAAGCTTTTGAGTAATCGGCAAGCTCCATGAACTTATGCGTAAAAGTACCTCTTTCGGCAGGCGTGAACCTGCCGGACGCATCGTCAAGCTTGGGAAGGCTCGGGAAAAAGTCAGGGTCTATGCTGATAGCCTTCTTCCCTTTCTCCTTTTCATTCTCAACAGCAAGCTTCTCGTTTTCATTTCTGACTATCTCGGTAACAGTAAGCTTGGACGGAAGCATAGCTTTAGCCTTGATCTCTTCTTTGTGCTCGCTGTCGTTTCTGTAAATAAGTCTCAGCTTTTCAGCAAGTGCGGGGTCGGGCATTGCTCTTATGCTCTGACTGACCTGTTCATCTTCGCTCAGGTCTTCAAGCTCTCTGACCTCAAATTTTATACCGATATCCGGCTTGCTCGGGTCGCTGAACAATTCTCTCATTCTGTCTCTGAGAATATCCGCATTTTTGATATCGGTGTTTTTAGCTGTGGGCGGTTCCTCCGGAACGAGCCAATCGGCTATATACGACGGACATCTTGCAAACGAGAGACCGCACATTATCCACTCCAGCATACATTTACAACCCGAAATGACATTCTGCACGTTCTGCTTTGAGTGGTCAAGATAAAGCCCGTTTACGGTTTTGGCTACAGCTTTTCTTGCGTTGCGGACGTATGTATTGCCGCTGTGGTCGGGCGAAACGGAAATAAACAGTTTTTCCTTTGCTCGTGTACAGCCGACATAGAGAAGACGCATCTTTTCGCTTTTCTCCTCGAGTTTGTTCCGGTCTTTCATATTATCGTAATAGGGATTTGTGCAGGTAAGCTTTCTTTTCTCATCAGCTATCTCAAATGCTACGCTGTTGATATCGTTCGGGTCATCGGTCGTTTTATAGTGCATAACGATATGCGAATCAGTATTCTTTCTGAAAAAAGGATTGTCCAGTTCACAAAGGAAAACATAAGGGTATTCCAGACCTTTTGATTTATGAAAAGTCTGGATATTGATACATTCTCCCGAAGATGTTATCTTTGCTGCCTGCTTGAAAGCCTTGTCATTCTTATATACAGAGTCGATAAATCTGAGGAAGCCCGTTACTCCGTCGCTTCCCGACTGCTCGTAAGCTTTGGCATACTGCATGAACAAAAGAAGATTGGCACGCTTCTTATCGCTGTTTCGGTAAATAGATGTCAGCGAGATAAGATCGGTCGCATCAAAAATATACTTTATAAGCCTTTCAAGGTCGGTGCTCATCGCACGATACATGAAATTATCGAGCATTTCAAATGCTTTGCTGCATTTCTCCTGCAGCACATTATCGTCATCAAATACACGGGTATATGTGATATCCTCCGTTTGCTTATTTATAAACGAAAGGTGCGCATTTGAAAGCACGGAGTAAATGCTGCCGGGGTATGAAGGGTTCTTTTTGCTTCGCTCTATGTGCAGTCTGAGCATATCGTCAGCGCTGAATGTGAAAACGGGTGACATAAGCACCGCAGTTATTGCGATATCGTTCATCGGATTGTCGATAACACGCAGGAAATTAAGGGCAAGTATTATCTCGTTGGCTTTGAGATAACCTTCTACGTCCTGTGAAAACGCTTTCAAGCCGACGCTTTCAAGCGCCTTTGACATTTTTCTCAGTTCGTCGTTTGTCTGAGTGAGGATACATATATCCGACGGCCTGCAATGGCGCATCTGCTTGGTCTTTTTATCCATTACCGTATAATCGGACGAAGGGTCGAGTATTTCCTTTATTTTCTTTGCAATAATAAGGTTTTCCTCACTGTAATCGTCCGAACGGAATTCATCATGCTCATTGGTAAGTATTACTTCAATACTGCATTTATTGTCACTGTCGCCAAGCTCGGGATAATATTCTGCGCCAAAACGGAGCTTCTGCTTATCGTCGTAATCAACGCCGCCTATCTGCTCGGACATAATGTTAGAAAACAGAAAATTTGCAAAGTCGATAACACCGTTTCTGCTTCTGAAATTCTCCTGGAGGTCAATTAGCTCAAGGCCGCCTTTATTGGACTGTGCATCACTGACAGTCTTTTTGAACAGGTAGGGATTTGTAAGTCTGAAACGGTAGATAGCCTGTTTGATGTCGCCGACAACAAATACGTTGCTGCCCATATACCTCAGGTCGTCACCGTCCGAAAGAGCACGGAAGATAAGCTCCTGAAGGTTATTAACGTCCTGGAACTCGTCAATGGTGATTATCCTGTAGGTCTTGTTCTTTCTTATGTTCTCGCAAAGCGGAGTTCTGACTATCCTGCCGTCACGGTATTCAACAAGGAGTTGTTTTGTCATAAGCTCAACATCGGCAAAATCGACGCTGTTGCTCTCAAGTTTCATTTCCTTGCAATGGTATTCGATGCTTTCGGTCACTCGTATCAGAACGTCGAAAACACGGGCTATGTCCGAGAGGTTATCCCTTATCTGCTTTTCAGACAAGAAGCCGTTTTCGGTGAGTTTGGCAAATTGGTCTTTGATATCGTAAAACAGCGCATCTGCCTGAATTGAAAGGTCGGTAAGAATAAGGCGCTCCTCGGGTCCGACCGAATTGAGGACTGCATCGGAAATAGATGGTTTTTTTAACGAGCGTTTTGAAAAATTACACTCGAGATACTTTTTCAGATCGGCTGAGGCGTATGCCTTCTTTATATCTCCCAACAGATCACATATATCAGAATACTTTTTAGTAAGCGAATAGATATATTTATTTGCCTTTTTGTGTTCTTTAACTTTGCCAAGGACAAGGTTATATGCACCGAGTTTGCTTTCTATCTCATCAAAGGACGAAGTGATCGTGTCATTATAAGCATTTATGGCACATTCGACATTTGCTTCATCGGCGTATGCGGCTCTTGCCTGCTCTATCCACACCTCACGGAACGGGAGCTTTCTGAGGAAATCATAAAGATCTTCAAGTATACTTTCAAGATCGCCGGACTGGTCAAATGCGTTTCTGAGTACAGCATAGGAGGCTTCATCATTTTCGCAAAGCTCGCCGAGTGCGATATCTCTCGCCTTTTCGTAATACATCTTTTCGGTAGTTTCATCGAGGATGCGCAGACCGCTTTGAAACTCAAACTCGGATATGTTGTCCTTAACGAAGCTGAGACAGAATGCGTTTATCGTTGAAATGACAGCAAACTGAAGATTGCTTTTCTGTTCAAGCAGCCACTTTGCTCTTGGCGAATCAGCCTTGCTGCTGTCATTGAAGCATTTTGTTATCTCGTTGTCAATCGCATCGTTGAGTTTTTCACGCATCTGCGCCGCTGCATCGTTGGTAAATGTAACTGCAAGCAGATTCTCTGCGGGGATCTTTTTCTTCTCATCAAGGAGCATCTGAGTAAGCCTTTCAATAAGAACGGCAGTTTTTCCGCTTCCGGCAGCAGCTGACACAACTACTCCGTTGTCCCGGTGAGAGATCGCCTTTTCCTGCGATTTCGTCCACTTTATTTCGCTCATCTCAGTTATCCTCCTTTCCGCTGTTTTCGCTTATTATCTGTTCAAGCTCGCTCTTTAGCTGCTGTGCAAGTTCATTTCCGACTTTATTCAGGTCTATCCTGTCTTCACATTTATCCTTGCAGCAGATAGATGCATAATCACAGTATTTACAGGTATTGTTCACAGGCTTCATCGGAAAATCGCCAAGCTCAACAGTGCCGGCAAATTCAATGACCTTTTCACAGGCGAACTGTCTGAGAGCACGAAGCTCATCGACAGATATCTTTTTAGATTTTTCTTCTTTGCTTCTTGGCGACTTTTTCTCGGAAAACGGGATAGAACCGACAACATCAGGTATATTTGCAATATATCCCTTAGGTCTGTAAAGATCAAGGATGCTGTTTTGTATTATACTGTCGTGGTCGGATTCCAATGTATTCTTGTCAAGCGGGAACTTGATATTACCCTTGAACGGGAAATACTCTATCGCCGCAGGCTCAAGCTCCGGATTATCCTTTACGCTGCGCAGATAAGCATCGAGGTAGACAAGCATCTGCAAGTCGAGCCCACACTGCAAAAGCGCATAATCAATATCTATCGTACCTGTTTTATAGTCGATGATACGAACGTATTTTCCTTTCTCATCATCTGTGCTGATATCTACTCTGTCTATTACACCGCTAAGACTGATAATATTACCACTTTTAAGAGAAAACTCTATTGGCTCGTTCTGACCTTTGCTTCCGAAGCCGTACTCGGCAGCGACAGGTCTGAATCCAGATGCAGCAAGCTCGTCTCTGACAAATCTGACTATTGTAACAGCCGTTAATTTTAGCCTGTCAAGTTCAAAGAAGAATACAGCGGATTTTGCAAAGGAGCTTTTCAGAACGTCATTCAAATAATCGTCAAAACACTTGTCAACGGCGCTTTCAATAAAGCTTTCCGAGTTTTCCGAGTCAAGTACGCACAGCTCGCCGCCGCTGTTTTTCTGCGAGAACACATACTCAAGCACGCTGTGAATGATAAGTCCCTTTTGAATGCTGTTAAGCTCCATTTTCCGAGGGGCACGGAGCTTCAGACCGTATCTGCAGAAATAGCTGAACGGGCATTTGAAAAACATATCTATCTGAGAAGCCGATATCTGCATCTTCCCGTTTTTGAAAAATGCCTCCGAAGAAAGCTCGCTGTCTGCATCGGTCTTTTTTTCGTCCAGCTGTTTTTCGCCTTTATACATCGAGCTGAGCCTGCCGGCATACTCGGTATCGTTGAGCGACATTTTTACGGATTCTACCTCGGACGTATTATCTCTGAAATGCTCAACGGCAGTATGGTAAGCCGATTTGTACGAGGTGCAGAAATACTGCACGGGGATATCGGATATCTTTTCAGCCTTGAAGTCTTTGAAGCAGCCAAGGATCTCTTTGACAAGCGAGGACGGCCTTTTATCTTCGCCCGAGAGGTCGGCGGTAACGTATGTAACAAAAAGCTTCTGCGTCGGCAGCGAAACAGCATTGTAGCAAGCAAGGTCCTCACGCATAAAAGCGTTTTTGGCGTCGCCGCTGAAACTGCGGACAAGATCCTTTTCAAGTCCTCCGAGCGCAGTCTGGAGACAGCTTATATCAATATGCGAAAGCAGTCCGTTGTTAGAAAACGACTTTGGGAACACTCCGTCGTTCACCTGGCACAGAAAGGCTATTTTTACGCAGGAAAGCCTTGAATGTGAAGCATCGACTATCCTGACGCAGTCCAGTTTCTGCGGCGGTGCGGACACGCTCAGCTGTGACAGCATAACACGGTAAAGCTCATAGAACTGCCTCAATGAGATAGGCTCATCTTTAAGGCAATCATAGATAGTCTTAACAGCGCTGAGGACAGAATTCCAAAGCTGTCTCAGACCTCTTGAAAGCTCAATCTGAGTTTCGTTATCGTTGAGGGTAGCCGTTCTGACTACCGAATAGGTCCTGTCAGACACCTTGTATTCGTTAAGAAGGTCAAAAAATGCCTTGCAGATAACGCTTGCGGGCACTTCCCCTTTGCCGCAAAGCTTTCTCATCTTGTCAAGCGGCTGGATAATATCCTTTCTTATGCTTTCAATGAGCTCGATATAGCCTGTCTTTTTACCGTCATTTTCAACGAGCTTCTGTTCATCGTCATCTATCAGCGACTTGTCGAGCCCGAAATACTCCTTTGACCACATTTCGCCGTCGATGCCCCATTTGAAGCAGTACTGCTCTATCTCGTTGACAAGATATTTCTTCGGTGAAAAGAATGGCGATTTTATCATTTTCAAAATGTTTTCTGTCTTGTGCTCACGTGAGGACAGACATCTGAAAATGATGTTGAAATACTGTACGATGGAGGAAGCGCTGACGTGGTCCTGCCTGTCGATGAAAAACGGTATATCGTATCTTTCCATCATACCTTCAAAAACAGCCGAGCACTCCTCGATGTTCCTTACGATAACGGCTATATCGGAATAGCTGCTGCCATCTGCGACGAGGTGAGAAATGGCCGCACAGACATACGAAGCTTCGGAGTATATATCGTCTGCGCTCAGCACTCTGACATTCTCGGGCTTCCCGTCAAACGCTTTTTTATTTATGTTCAGGATATTCTTTCCAAGATGGACGATATCTCTGCTCTGAACGGGCACTTCATGCGTTTCAACGACAGTGTAGCCCTTGTTGTGCGCTGCATTTTTGAGCAAACCGAATGTCTGCTCGGGCAGTCTGAACGGGTGAATGCTGTTTTTTACGGAATCGCTGTCTATGACAAACGAGAACGTAACGTTTTCAGCCTCTGAAATGCAAAGCTCGAGCATCTGCATCTCATCGTAGGTAAAGCTTGAAAAAGCATCGACGTAAACATCTTTGCCGCAGAAATGTCTGTTTTCCCGTGCTATCCTTACAGCGGCAGCCAGACCCGAAACAGAGTCGTGAAGACCTGCCTTCTCCAACTGCGACATATACTCAGAATAGATAGCTGCAATATCGTTCATTTTCTGCGCTAGAGTACTGTTGAGCGACATTGACACGCTTTTAAGCATTTCGCTTGAAATGCCGCTTTCACGGAGCTGACCTATTATCTCGATCAGCTGTGATATGAAATTACCTTTCTCGACGCCGCTTTTGTCCGCAAGAGATGTATAGTAACCAAGGAGCTTTTTGTGTCTTAGCTCCTTTACAGCCTTATACATTATGATAAACTTTGAATTATCGTCGGCGTTTCCTGATTTGTTCGGGCTGCCATATTGTTTTTCAAGAAGCTCCGCAAGCCTGTTGAATCCGACAGTCGTAAGCTTATTGAACTTGACTGCGCCGAGCCTGTTATAGAGCTTTTTGTCATACTCAAACGAATACTGATCGGGTATGATAACGACCGTCTGCCTGCCATTGGAAACAGAATCGCAGATAAGATCGAGCATCTGCTTTTCACGGTCGCTGTTCACGCCGCCGTTTATAAATCTTACCACAAACAAAGCACCCCTTATTTACAGATTTCTACATTACAAGTATACTACAAAAGGAGTGCTTTGTCAACAAAGCATAGCTTATATAAGTACAATAAAATGTACAGTTAGGAGAAAATCTTTCTGAGCAGCTCAAAGAGCCCGAAGCTGAACTCGACCTCGCTGTCATTATCGTTAACTACGACTGTTCCGCAGTCGTCACTTATCTCTTCGTAAAAAGACGTTCCCGTAATGAACCAGCTTTGTACATTGACGTTATCCCCGCCGCCCGTAAAGAACATCAACGCATAAACGCACGCAGCTCCGATTATTACAGCCGATTTAAGTCTTGATAGTTTTGATCTCATTTTTTGCCTCCTGTATGTTTATATAAGGATTATTGGCAGAAATTTCTGATCTATACACACAAAAAAGCTCTCCGTATTACGGGAGAGCTTAGTATTGTCAGCCTAAGACTTTTTTGGCGATATCGACCGATTCCTTTGCGTCCTTTGCGTAATAGTCAGCGCCTATCTGCATAGCATAATCCTCTGTGACTACAGCACCGCCGACCATTATCCTGCAATCGACATTGTTATCTCTTAACAGCTTTATCGTCTTTTCCATGCTGACAAGAGTTGTCGTCATCAGAGCCGAAAGCCCGACAAGGTGAACATCGTTTTTTATAGTTTCGTCAACAACGAGCTGACAGTCGACATCTCTGCCGAGGTCAATGACCTCATAACCGTAGTTTTCAAGCAGCACCTTGACAATGTTCTTTCCGATGTCGTGGATATCTCCTTTGACGGTCGCAAGGATTATTTTACCCTTTGAAACAGTCTTTTCGCCGCTTGAAAGTATCTTTTTCTTTATCTCTTCAAAGCAGACCTGCGCAACGCCTGCGGTCTGTATAAGCTGAGGCAGGAATATCTTGCCTGTTTCAAATTCAGCCCCCGCCTTGTCAAGCGCAGGGATAAGCATCTCGTTCACGACATACATCGGTTCATGCTCCTCAAGGAGCTTAGCGGTCAGGCTCGCAGCCTCATCTTTAAGACCGTTCGCAAGTGCATACGGCAGATCGGCAGTCTTAGCCGAAGCAGGTGCAGCGGAGCTGTTCTGAACGCCGTTATAGTTAGAGATAAACTCGACCGAGTTCACATCAATATTTGAAAGCAGTTTGTAGGCTCTGACTGCGCCTGTCATCGAAGCAACATTGGGATTGATTATCGGCAGGTCAAGTCCCTTTGTCAGCGCCATTGTAAGGAATGTACTGTTGACAAGCTCCCTGTTTGGCAGACCGAAGCTGATGTTTGAAACTCCAAGTACCGTTCTCAGACCGAGCTTTGTTTTTACCATTTCAACAGCCTTCAGCGTTTCGAGAACTCCCTCCTGCTCTGCCGAGGCGGTGAGCGTAAGGCAGTCGATAAAGACGTTTTCCTTTTTGATGCCAAGCTTCAGGGCTCTGTCAAGTATTCGTTCTGCGATCCTGAAACGATCTTCGGCTTTTTTGGGGATACCGTTTTCATCAAGAGTAAGACCTACAACGCAAGCGCCGAATTTCTTTACAAGCGACAAAACCGTTGATAGCGACTTTTCCTCGCCGTTTACGGAGTTTACTATCGGCTTTCCGTTATACACTCTCAAAGCGGCTTCAAGCACCTCGGGCATAGTCGTATCTATCTGCAGAGGCACACTGACAACGCCCTGTATCTGTTTCAGTACCTTTATCATCATCGCCTTTTCATCAATTCCCGGCATACCTACGTTAACGTCAAGCAGGTCGGCCCCAGCGTGTACCTGCTCGATAGCCTGGCTCAGAACGTAGCCGATATCGTTTGCGGCAAGGGCTTCCTTAAAGCGCTTTTTGCCTGTAGGATTTATTCTTTCGCCGATGATCCTCGGTCTGTCGATAACAACGGTCGAAGTCGGACTGCACACAGCGCAAGGTATATGCTTTTCGGTACTGATATGCTTCCTGCCTTTTAGCATACTGCAAAGAGCCCTTATATAATCGGGGCTTGTACCGCAGCAGCCGCCGAGTATCTTTACGCCCAGCGGCAAAAGCTTTTCGGCATACTGTGCAAATTCCTCGGGCGAACAGTTGTACTCATTTGTGACAGGGTCAGGCAAGCCAGCATTAGGCTTAACAACGACAGGCAGCTCGGTCCACCTGCATATCTCCTCGACAACAGGATAAAGCTCCTTTGGTCCGAGCGAGCAGTTTACGCCTATCGCATCGACGCCCAGTCCCTCAAGAGTAATCGCCATAGAGCTTACGCAAACGCCTGTAAATGTACGCATATTCTCCTCAAAGGTCATTGTGCAGATCACAGGCTTATCGGAGTTTTCCTTTGCGGCAAGCACCGCAGCTTTAAGCTCGTAAAGGTCGGTCATCGTCTCAAAAACGATAACATCGGCATCTTTTCCCGCAAGGACCTGCTGTCTGAACACATCGTAAGCCTCTTCAAAGGTCAGAGTGCCTGTTGGTTCAAGCAGCTGTCCGATAGGCCCGATATCAAGCGCTACAAGCGTATCTGTGCCCTCACACGCTTTTTTGGCGTTTGCGATGGCAGCCGGGATCACCTCTTCTACGCTGTATCCGCATTTGTGGAGCTTAAACCTGTTAGCACCGAAAGTGTTTGCATAGATTATATCCGAGCCAGCTTCAACGTACTTTCTGTGGATATCCACAAGCAGCTCGGGCTTTTGCAGGTTGAGCGCCTCGGGCGTTTCACCCATTTTAAGTCCGCTCGCCTGGAGCATAGTTCCCATAGCACCGTCAAGCAGCACATATTCTTTTTTTAAGAGTTCCTTAAACTCCACAGTGTTCACCCCTTATCCTGTATGCACATCTGTCCCTCATATTGCAGCAGGAACAGCCTCGCCTGCCTTTTGATATCTCACTGTCCGAAAGACCGACTATCGCTGTGACCGACTTTGTCGGAACCATCATATAGTTGTCCAATACATTAAGTCCTATCCTCTTGCCCGCATCAAGAACATCAAGAAAATCCTTCTGCACCTCAAGCGGAAGGTCGCCGTATCCAGGAGAAAACCTCCAGGTCTGGTATTTCTGCTCGGTGCTTGAGCGTATTATCCTGTCCACCTCGTTGCAGACCTGTTCGACCGCAGCACTCGCAAGGCAATCGGTGATAACAGACTTTGCCATATCAAATGCTGAATAGTATCGTATAAGCCTGTCAGCGCCGTCTGATACTGTCGCAGCAAGAAGTGCAGCTTTATCGCAGCCTTTAAGATGCCTGCAAATATCTGTCCCGGTCAAAACAAGAGAAGTGCCTATGATCTCAACACTGTTTTCAGCGTGTCTGATGTCAAATACACGGTATATATACTTAGGGTTAATCGATTCAAGCAAAGCCTTTTCACACTCGTCGATGTTTCTTAGCGTGACCTCATCGGGCTTGGCTTTTCCGTAGCCCATATATCTCAAAGCCTCGGCTTTATTTATCTCATTAAGAGTTATACTCATTGAACCACCCTCTAAAAGTTGAGTATAGCATATAATCAGACTATTATCAAGTATTAAATGAATATTTGCAAAAGAAAAAGGACGGTCAACGCCGTCCTAATGTCGTTATTGCGAATGCAATAACCTCTGTTTTCTTTTAATATGGTTCTACAACAACAGCTTTTCCTTGTTCCAGCGACTGCTTCACATCAATAAATCTCTGATTGGAGCTGCCCATAAACTTCAGTTCAAGGCTTCTTTTAGCAAGCACGAACGGACCGTCAACGAGATAATCAAGTTCTTTCAGAAGCTCCATATACCCGTTTTCCTCGTTTGCGTTTGCGATAAGGTATTCATAGGTGTAGCCTGTATAAGCAATTATATTCAGCGGAGTGATAAATCCGTCGTAGGCTCTTATCTTTCTGGCAAGCTCAGTCAGAGGCTTGCACTGACAGAATGGGTCGCCGCCGCTGAATGTGACACCGTCAAGGAGCTTGTCCTTGATAATGTCGTTGAATATCTCATCGGTATCGGTCTCCCTGCCGCCGTTGAAATCGTGAGTCTGAGGATTGTGACAGCCCTCGCAGTGATGGGGACAGCCCTGGGTAAAGACCGTATATCTGAAACCGGGACCGTCAACGATAGATTCGTTCACTACACCCGCTATCCTTATTTTCATAATTATCCCTCCGTTAGTTCAGGAGTATTTCGATCCAAGAAAAAAATGCGGGCTTCGTTCCATCTGACAGCAGAAACGAAGCCCCTAAAAAGAGAGCATACTTGACTATGCTTTGAGACGTGGGATTCTTTCGTGGCAGACTCTATTGTGTTCAGCCTCAGATCTGCCGCACTTAGGACACTTGTCACCGATTATGCCGGTGTAGCCGCAAACAGGGTCACGGTCTACGGGATGGTTTATGGAACCATAACCGATGCCAACTTCCTTCATATACCTTACGACCTTTTCAAAAGCGGTAAGATTATTCAGCGGATCTCCGTCAAGCTCTATGTAGCTGATATGTCCGGCGTTAGTAAGAGCGTGGTACGGAGCCTCTATTTTAAGCTTCTCAAATGCGTTGATATTAAAATATACAGGGACATGGAACGAGTTGGTATAATACTCTCTGTCCGTTACACCTTTTATCTCGCCAAAACGCTTCTTGTCCATCTTTACGAAACGCCCGGAGAGTCCCTCTGCCGGTGTTGCGAGCAGCGAGAAATTAAGACCTGTACGTTTGGTTTCCTCATCCATTCTTGCTCTCATACGGGTTATTATCTCAAGTCCGAGCTTTCTGGACTCCTCATCTTCGCCGTGATGCTTTCCGGTAAGAGCCACAAGGCACTCGGCAAGACCGATGAAGCCTACAGAAAGAGTACCGTGTTTGAGCACTTCCTCAACAGTATCGTCCATAGAGAGCTTCTCGGAATCGATCCAGACGCCCTGTCCCATAAGGAACGGGTAATTCTTTACCTTCTTCATGCACTGGATCTTGAATCTGTGCTTGAGCTGGTCGATGCAAAGCTGCATCATCTCATCAAGGCTGTCAAAAAACTGTCCGATATTCTTGTTGGCTTTGATGCCAAGACGAGGGAGGTTGATAGATGTGAACGAAAGATTGCCTCTGCCGGTAACGATCTCTCTCGAAGGATCGTGAGCGTTGGAGATAACTCTTGTACGGCAGCCCATGTATGCAATTTCGGTGTTCGGGTCGCCTTCTTTATAATACTGAAGATTATACGGAGCGTCAATAAACGAGAAATTCGGGAAAAGACGCTTAGCGGAAACCCTGCAAGCAAGCTTGAACAGATCGTAGTTAGGGTCGGTAGGATTGAAGTTGACACCTTCCTTGACCTTGAAGATATGTATCGGGAAGATAGGTGTCTCGCCGTTGCCAAGACCTGCCTCCTCTGCAAGAAGAACGTTCTTGATGACCATTCTTCCCTCTATAGAGGTATCGGTTCCGTAGTTAATGGAACTAAACGGTGTCTGGGCACCTGCTCTTGAATTCATAGTATTGAGGTTATGGATAAGAGCTTCCATAGCCTGATATGTAGCTCTGTCAGTCTCCTTGACAGAAGTCTTGTAGGCAAAGCTCTGTATTTTCTTTACAGTCGGAGCATCGACGATCTGGATAAGAAGCTTAGCTTCGGCGTCCTGATAGCCGTTGTCGTTAGCAAGAGTAGGTACATATCCCTTCTCCTCAAGCTGATCAACGAGCTTCTTTGCAATAGCCTGCGAATTGTCAAATCCGCCAAGCAGATTCAAAGCCCTGTGAACATTGTCACGATATCTGTGCCTGAACGTCTTAGCTACGCCTTCAGCCATATCGTAATCAAATTTCGGCAGTGACTGACCACCATGCTGGTCGTTCTGATTGGACTGGATAGCGATGCAGGCAAGCGCAGCATAGCTGGAAATATCATTAGGAGTCCTCAGATAGCCGTGACCGGTAGAAAATCCGTTAGCAAAGAGTTTTGAAAGATCTATCTGAGTACAGGTCGTAGTAAGAGTATAAAAGTCCATATCGTGGATATGGATATCTCCCTCGGAGTGAGCCTTGGCATGCACCGGGTCAAGGACATACATCTCATAGAATTCCTTAGCGCCGACAGAACCGTACTTGAGCATCGTGCCCATAGCCGTATCGCCGTCGATATTGGCATTCTCACGCTTGAGGTCGGAATCCTTGGCGGACTTGAAGGTAAGGTCCTCATAGACCTTCATCAGCCTGGTATTCATCTCTCTTGCACGGGTCCTCTCGGATCTGTAGAGGATATAAGCCTTAGCCGTAGCGGCATGGCCCTCATTGATAAGCACCTTTTCAACACAGTCCTGTATCTGTTCAACGGTAGGAGCTGTAAGGTTCTTTTCCATAAGCATATCAACGACCTTGCCGGAAAGGATAAGAGCCTCCTCCTGATCGGAACCGCCTACAGACTGAGCTGCTTTATAAATAGCATTGGCGATCTTTTCTATATTGAAAGTAACAGTTCTTCCGTCACGCTTCTTTATTTTAATGATCATAGTGATTATCCTCCAAGGTCTTCTATATATAATATGATGCAAAACACGAAATGATTTCAACAGTGAATGATAAGTATTCTAACAGCAGATGTCCGACCACTATATCTTGTGGTTCGTTCGGAACAATTCAAAGTATATAGTATTTGCCTTTGAGTGTCAATGTGTTTTTTGACAAATAACTCTCAACAAATTTGTATAGCTTGCACAATTTACAACAATTTACATTTTTCGGGGTATTTCATATTTTTCTTTGGGCATTTTCACAAAGCATTTTAACTTTACACGCCCATATTCCAAAATAGCGCTGTTAAGTTATTTGCTTTACAGGACAAACAGCAGAAAATCCGCTTGTTTTCAGCAAAAACTAATTCAAAAACGCTCGATTATGAACAAAATATATATAAAATTTCCGATTTCAAATGTCACAACAAATGATTTCTGTTTTAAATTCCGACGTAAAGTATTTTACTTGACACGGCAAATTTTTATGGTTTTTTTCTGCTTTTCTTCGATTTTTGTCTTCTGCAGCCTGATTGACAATTTTGCCCTGCAATTCTTGCCTACTCGCCTTCAGCCCCCGACTATTTCTAAGTCTTTTGACTATTTTTTTGCAAATAATGTCATCATAAATTTTGCTTAACTCCTTTTGCTATTACCATTTTATGTATTTAAATGCATAAGAAAACTCCCCGTGATCTATAATTACGGGGAGTGGATCGGATTAATCTGTGTCGTTAAAAGAACAGCTTTCGGCATACGGGTATGTTTTTCATAACGTTCTTTTCAAATATATCTGCATCGGCAGGCTTGCCTACAACAGTTCCGTAATGCACTGGGACTGCTATCCTCGGTCTTATCGTGTTGACAAAAGCAGCTGCCTCCTTTGCATCCATTGTATATGTACCGCCGACAGGAACGCAAACTATATCGCATTTAACGCTCCTTGCCTCGGGCGTATCGTCGGTATCACCGCAGATATACACTCGACTGTCCTCTACAGTAACGACATATCCCAGCCAGCCGTTCTTTTTCGGGTGGAACGGCTTGTTCAGATTATATGCGCTTACAGCCTGTATAGGGACACCCACGATAAGAGCTGTCTGTCCGCCGACCATCGGATATATCCTTTCTATCGGAACATCACACTTTTTGCGGAATACGTCTTTCATGCTCTGAGGGACGACGAATATTGTCTTTTCATTCGCTGCTTTAAGGATATCCTTTGGCGAAAAATGGTCGTAGTGCTCATGTGTCACAAAAACGATATCTGCATTGTGCGGCTCGTCCTTGAGGTTGAAAGGGTCAAAGTACAGCTTGTTTACCGCATCTATCCTGATACTGCTCTGCTGATTTACAATGATCTTGGCAATGTTCATACATTCCCTCCTCCTGTGTAGACAACCTTATCGTTCAACAGACCGTGTTGCAACTATATCGATCCCGGTATCTGCGACGTTGCTTATAACGACATCTCCCATTTTCACGGGAAGACTGACTTTTGTTTTCTTTATCTGCTCCACGGCCTCGAATATCTTTTCCTTGGCAACAGGCTCTTTGGTCTTAACGGGTATCGGTCTGCCGCTTTCTGATATTACTGTCGTAGTTACTGTCCTCACGGGCGCTGTAACCTCGCTTTTGGCATAATTCTCGCCTCTGATACAGGTATTTCCCGTTACCGAAACGACCTCACCGTTTTCTATCTGTGCAGAAAGCGAACAGCCCATAGGACAGCATATACAGGTAAGCTCTTTTATCATTTCTGCACCTCCTCAATATAGACATCAATGCTCTGGTCGATTTCAGAGAGCTTTTCTTTTTTCAGCAAAAGATCGACCATTTCGCTCGGAACAAGTATCTGTGTTCTTTTTCTCAGAAGCTCCTTGTCACCGCTTTTAACGACTATAGCAGTGTTCTTGAACACTCCTGTAACTCTGAATCGGATATGCGTAAGCTCCGAAGTTTTGTTAAGGTCTATCCTGCACGGGACGGTATATCTCACACCGTTTCCTGCATTGACGTCGATCACTCTGCCCTTTTGCCTATCTCCGCTGAGGATATACTCTGCTGCGCTTGCGCCTGCCCTTGAAGATTCCTCTGAAACAAAGTCCACAAGGTCGTGGACGTGAAGCACGTTGCCGCACGCAAACACACCGCTGATATTCGTTTCAAGGCTTTCATCGACAAAAGCACCGTTCGTCCTCGGGTCTATCTCGATACCCGCACCGAGAGAAAGCTCGTTTTCAGGTATCAGACCGCAGGAAAGCAGCAGCGTATCGCAGGGATAGTATTCCTCCGTACCCTCTATCGGTCGCAGTTTCTCATCGACTTTCGCTATATACACTCCCTCGAGCTTTTCCCTGCCCTTGATATCTACGACCGTGTGGCTGAGCAGAAGCGGTATGCCGAAATCGTCAAGACACTGGACTATATTACGCTTTAAGCCGCTTGAGTATGGCATAAGTTCAGCAACAGCCGTGACCTTTGCGCCTTCAAGAGTCATTCTCCTTGCCATTATAAGCCCTATGTCTCCAGAGCCTAATATAACGACCTGCTTGCCTATCTTTGCGCCTTCAAGATTGACGAGCTTTTGCGCTGTTCCTGCTGTATAAACGCCCTGAGGTCTGAATCCTGGGATATTCAATGCGCCTCTGGGTCTTTCACGGCAGCCCATCGCAAGTATCACAGCCTTTGCATAAAGTGTCTGAACACCTCGCTTGGGGCTTATGACAGTTACAGCCTTCAGACCGTCCTCGGTCTGTTCAAGAGAAAGCACCATTGTATTCAGCTCATACGGTATTTCCTCCTGTTTTACCATATCCGAGTACCTTTCGGCATATTCGGGGCCTGTAAGCTCCTCTTTGAAGGTATGCAGACCAAAGCCGTTATGGATACACTGATTGAGTATACCTCCGAGAACGCTGTCTCGCTCAACTATGAGCAGGTCATTTATACCTGCCTTCTTTGCCGACAACGCTGCAGCCATTCCCGCAGGACCGCCGCCGATAACGATAAGATCGTATTTATTCATCGTCCTGCCTCCTGTCTGCGTCAAAAGCGCCTGTCTTTCTGACATCAGCGATGCTGATGCCGAGCTTTTGTGCGATAAGAGCCATTGTTGTCGGAGAACAGAAGCCTGCCTGACATCTTCCCATACCGGCTCTTGTACGTCTTTTAACACCGTCGAGCGTTCTTGCACCGAGAGGTCTGTTTATAGCGTCAAGGATCTCTCCCTCGGTGACTCCCTCACATCTGCAAACAATCCTGCCATAAGAAGGGTCCTTTGCGATAAGCTCGTTTTGCTGTTCCTTTGTAAGGGTGCCGAAATGAACAACGCCCTTTCTTGTATCTATATAGTTATCCTTCTTTTCAAGCTTAATTATTCCCGAAACTATCTCACAGAGGTATTCTCCGATAGCGGGAGCTGATGTAAGACCCGGAGACTCGATTCCTGCAGCATCGATAAAGCCCTTAACGTCACTTTCTCTTATGATGAAATCACCGGTATCTCCCACGGCACGCAGGCCTGAAAAGCCCGTAATGACCTTGTTGAACGGGATATTCTTCACCGAGAGCGAACCCTTTGCTCTGACCTCGTCCAAGCCTTGTCTTGTAGTGGCAACATCGAGCTTATCGTCGATGTCCTCTGCGGTCGGACCTGCAAGAAGATTTCCGTGTACGGTCGGTGTAACAAGAATACCCTTACCCATTTTAGTCGGGAGCTGGAATATCGTTCTGCTGACGGTACTGCCTGCTGCCTTATCCATCAGCATATATTCGCCTCTCCTCGGGGTTATCTTCATCGGCTGAGCGCTTACCATAGAGTGTATCTCGTCAGCGAACACACCAGCTGCATTTATAACGATACCGGCGGTAAGTTCACCTTTATCGGTAGTGACTGTAAATACGCCGTCCTTATTTGAAATTGCGCTGACTTTTTCACTAAGCCTGAATTCAGTGCCGTTAGCATAGGCGTTCTCGGCAAAAGCAAGCGTCATCTCAAAAGGACAAACGATAGCTGAGGTATTTGCGAGCAAAGCAGCTTTCACTTCATCAGAAAGCGAAGGCTCGAGCTTTCTTGCTTCATCACCGCTTATAATGCTTACGCCCTCAACACCGTTGATGCTTGCTCTTTGCTTCAGCTCCTCTAGCTTTCCTGCGTCAGCTTCATCAAAGCACAGCACCATAGCGCCGTTTTGCTTGTACGCAAAATCAAGTTTCTCGGAAAGCTTTTTCATAAGCTTGCTTCCACGCACATTAAGCTCGGCTTTAAGGGTACCGGGCTTGGCATCAAAGCCTGCGTGGACGATTGCGCTGTTAGCCTTGGAAGTGCCTTCACAGACATCACTTTCCTTGTCTATAACGCATATCCTGAGCTTATACTTTGAAAGCTCCATTGCCGCAGCACAGCCGACAGCACCTGCTCCGATAATTATTACATCGTACACAAGATCACCTCTTTGGAATAGTATCTAAAAAATAAAATCTGATTTGAGTAAATTATATCACATTTGACAGAAAAAATCAATAGAAAAAGGGCTGTTATGTAAAATTCAGCCCTTTGTAAGAATGTTTTATTTGCTGTTGTTCTGCCCGTAATCGTCCTGATGAACGACAATGCTGTTATCGTACTTTTCATTGAGCACATCTTCAAGCGTTGTATTGTTCATATATGCCACAAACGATACTATCAGGATAAACAGGCTTATGATAAGGATTATACCCAGCTTATATCTGTTTTTGCGCTTTTTTGCCTTTGCCGACATCTTATTTCCTCCCGTGTGATTGTAACAGTAGTATTATACACCACTTCAAAGAATTTTTCAAGTGCTTGTAAAACTTATTTTTGGAAAACAAAAAGGCAGCCATTGGCTACCTTTTGCTTGTGTAAAAATTTTGGAGAGGATGAAACGAGCTAAGAGTTTTGATCTTAGTGTTCATTCTTTTTTCCTTTCTTGTCCTACAATTAACATTATACACATATGTTCTGTAACCTTCAACAACAGACAAGTTACATATTGCTACAAAATCATTACAAATGTTATCAATTTGTAACAATATCAATTTTTATTTACACCGTAGGTATTTCTGTACTCCAGCATCTTGTCAAGGTACTCCTTGCCCTGTACAACACCGTCCTGGATAGCCTTGATGATATCGTTGATATTAACGATAGAATAGACCTTAACGCCGAAGTCCTTATACGCCTGTTCAACTGCCGAAAGGTCTGAATCAAGCGCTTTTTCCATTCTGTCAACGGTGATTACCATTCCTGTAACGTTGACATTTGCAGACTCTGTAAGTTTGGGCATTACCTCTCTGAGAGCCTTGCCGGAGGTCATAACGTCCTCAATGATAACGACCTTTTCGTTGTCCTCAAGTTTTTTGCCGACGAACATTCCGCCCTCGCCGTGGTCCTTAACTTCTTTTCTGTCAAAGCAATAGCTAACCTTGATACCATACTTGTTATAAAGAGCTACAGCGGCGGAAACAGCAAGCGGTATACCCTTGTAAGCAGGTCCGAAAAGAGTCTGAACATCTATATTGTTCTCCTTGATACACTCAGCATAGAACTCGCCGAGCTTTGCAAGCTGGTCACCCGTTTTATAATTACCTGTATTGACGAAATACGGTGCTTTTCTTCCGCTTTTGAGAGTGAACTCACCAAATGTAAGAACGCCGCAGTCTACCATGAATTTAATAAAATTTTCCTTGTAAGTCATAATTTTCATTCCTTTCTGTATTTCACTACAAAATGATTGTACCACATTACCGCACATTTTTCAATACCCTTTTTATGAACACGAACATATCACTGTTGACACCGATCATCGCAGATGATATAATCAAAAAGGTGATAATAATGAAAACACTTTATGTTTCGGACCTAGACGGAACTTTGCTCAGAAGCGACCAGAGGTCATCGGATTTTACAAACAAAACCGTTAATGAGCTTGTTGACAAGGGTATGATGTTTTCCTATGCGACTGCTCGTTCATACAACACATCTCACAAGGTCACACAAGGGCTGACTGCAAAATTCCCTCTTATAGTCTACAACGGCGTTATGATAAGGGACAATATCAGCGGAGAAATACTATACAAGTGTTTCTTTGACAAGCAGCAGGCAACAGTGCTTGCTAAAGAGCTTATAAAATCATGTGTGTATCCGATAATCTATTCATTCGTTGACGGGATAGAACGATTTTCATATATAAAAAGCAGAATCTCAAAGCCCGAAGCTGATTTTGTGCTCACACGCAAAGGCGACCCCCGTGACAGACCGGTCGAAAGCTTTGAGGAGCTGACAGAGGGCGAGATATTCTATTTTACCTGTATAGACAGCATCGAGAAGCTCGAACCGCTGTATGAAAGATACAAGGATATATTTCGCTGCTTTTATCAGAGCGATATTTATTCGGGCGAACAGTGGCTGGAGCTTATACCCAAAGCGGCTTCAAAAGCAAACGCTGTCAGACAGCTTGCAAAGCTTACGGGATGTGAACGGATAGTTGCGTTCGGTGACGGAGTGAACGATATTGATATGTTTGAGCTTGCAGATGAAGCTTATGCAGTACAAAATGCTGATGAACGCCTTAAAGCAGTCGCTGACGGCATCATAGCTTCAAACAACGACGACGGAGTCGCAAAGTTTCTGCTTGAACACTATAAATAAAAAGAGAGAGCCTTGCTGTCCTATATCGGACGGCAAGGCTGATCTTATCTGTTTTTGAGCCAATCCTGCTTTGTGAGCAGAGATACATGACCTGTACGTTTTTCGTTCATCAGCGGTACGTCTACATCATTACTGGTGAACTGGCAGACAAAACCGCACTTTTGCTGAACACGCTTTGACTTTTCGTTGCCGTCGTAGTATCCGCACCAAACCGCAGACATACCGAGATCCTCAAATGCGTGGCGCAGCAGTTCCTTTGCTGCCTCGGGTATAAGACCCTGACCCCAGAACGGTTTGCCTATCCAGTAGCCAAGCTCACATTCGTCTTCCTTTTCGGTCATATCCGTAACACCGACAAGTTTGAGTGCGATACAGCCTATCGCTTTGTTGTTTTCTTTAAGGCAGACAGCATATGTCTCGGTTGCGCTGAAAACAGAGCTTATGACCTGTCTGCTCTCGTCAATGCTCGTATGTGCAGGCCAGCCAGCGATAGGTCCGACATCCGGGTCTTTTGCGTATTCGTAAAGACTTTGCGCATCTCTTTCTTCCCATTCCCGCAGGACAAGTCTTTCTGTTTCAAGTTTCATGGCTGTGTCTCCTTCTTCTGAGTTTTTTTAACCTTCGTGACCGTTTAAGCTTATAGATATAGACTTTTGTATCATCGGCAACCACCTTGTTCAAAGCAAGCAAAGCGATAAGGTTCGGGATAGCCATAAGTCCGTTGAAGATATCAGCAACGGTCCACACAGCAGATACGGTCATATAAGGACCGAACGCTATAGCAGCGATATAGAGATATCTGTATACCGAAACTGCTTTTTTGCTGCCCGAGAACAGATACTCGACGCAGCGCTCGCCGTAGTAATTCCAGCCAAGGATAGTAGTAAATGCAAAGAAAACAAGGCATAGCATCATCACAAATGCGGGCACTCCCGAAGGCAGAAATGAAAAGCCGTTCCGAAAAGCGTGGGTAGTGACTTCTACGCCCTCATACGGAGCGTTGGTAACAGGATTTATTGCTTCATAGCTGCCCATCATAACTATCGCAAGCCCTGTCATTGTACAGATAACGATAGTATCGATAAATGTGCCCATCATCGAAACGAGGCCCTGTCTGACAGGCTCTTTGGTCTTTGCCGCTGCGGCAGCGATAGGTGCCGAGCCAAGACCGGCTTCGTTGGAAAAAATCCCTCTTGCGACGCCTTTTTGCATCGCTACGAACATCATCGGTATAGTACCGCCTGCAACCGCCTTCATATTGAAAGCGCTTGTAAATATAGTTGAAATAGCACCCGGCAGCTTTTCGGCGTTGAACACGATAATGCTTACAGCTGCAATCACATAGAGTATGGCCATAAAAGGAACTACTATCTGCGCAACGCCTGATATACGCTTGATACCGCCGATAATGACAAGTGCGGCGAACAGGGTTATTATTACTCCGGATATCACAACGGCAAGAGTGTACTCTTTTCCGAAAATGCTAACAGTAGTCTCTCTCTGAGGGTCAAAGTAATTCTGCACAGCTGAGGTTATGCCGTTTATCTGAGAAAAAGTACCTATTCCGAACAGTCCCACACAAGCACCGAAGAATGCAAAAACACAGGCTAACCATTTCCAGCGTCTGCCCATACCGTATTCTATGTAATAGAACGGGCCGCCGAGAGCATGTCCGTTCTTGTCTAACTTCCTGTATTTGACCGCAAGAAAGCACTCAGCGTATTTTGTAGACATTCCGAAAAATGCTGCGACCCACATCCAGAACAAAGCGCCCGGACCGCCTGCGAGAACACCAACGGCAGTGGCCACTCCGACTATATTGCCTGTACCTATAGTTGCAGACAAAGCAGTACAAAGGGCTGCAAAACTCGATATCTCGCCGCCGTTGCTGCCTTTTTCCTTTTTGAACATAAAGTAGAATCCTTTATGAAGGTGAAAAATCTGAAGAAATTTTACTCTGAATGACAGAAAGATGCCGACACAGAGGATCGCTATTATAAGCGGGAGTCCCCAGACATAGTCGTCTATCGTTTTCAAAATCTCGTTGAATCTATCCATGGCCTTTCCTTTCAAAGTGATTTACAACATAATAGTATTTGCTCTTGAAAAATACATGTGAATATAGTATAATATCAATGAGGTGATAAAATGCTTAAAGGATACTTCGATCTGCCCACCATTTCTTTTTTTACACAAAAGAACATCTGGACAGGCAGCCTTTTTACAAATTTCAGTTACAGGATAACACCTGTGAACAACAAGGGCGACGAAAACACCCCGCCTCTGAAGGAGCTTCACGCACAGGTCTGGTACGGCACGCAGTGCTACGACCTTGTAAAGGATTTTGTTTGTGAATTTCATGAGGAGCTTACCGCAGACGGGCTTGAAAAGATACGTGAGGACCTTTTACAGGCTTTTGAAGAGTTCAAAAAGGTCAGAAAGACCGTTGAGCCCGAGTATAAACTTCATTGAACAAAATACTCCCTGCACTTTGCAAGATGCTCTGTGCAGGGAATTTTTTTATTCTACAAGAGTACGTTCGTCACAGTATTCACATTCAAGCGTTGTGCCCTCGCCTCTGAAATAGTGCGGAAGATACGCTTCCTGGTTTGTGATGCATTTCGGATTAGAGCACTTGTGATGTATATGTTCGCTTCCCGTAATAAGCGGTGCTGGCTTATCGGAGTTTTCAAGAACGGTAAGGATAAGCGCCATTCTTATAAACATTCCGTACTTAGCCTGCTTAAAGTACATAGCCCTTGGGTCGTCATCGACCTCGATAGCTATCTCGTCAACTCTCGGCAGAGGGTGAAGCACAACAAGGTCGTCCTTAGCGTGAGCCATTTTGGAGCAGTCAAGGATATAGCTGCCCTTTTGCTTCTCGTATTCCTCAATGCTGGAAAACCTTTCACGCTGTATTCTTGTCATATACAAAACGTCAAGACTGTCTATTGCTTTATCAAGGTCTGTTACCTCTGTAAAGGTGTGACCGCCGGCTGAGAGCACGTCCTTAATATATGTAGGGAGCGTAAGCTCGGGCGTTGAGATAAGCACAAACTTATTGTTCTTGAAGCAGGACATCGCTTTTATCAGCGAATGTACTGTGCGGCCGTTTTTAAGGTCACCGCAGAAGCCTATCGTCATATTGTCAAGATGTCCTTTTTCCTCTTTGAGAGTCAGAAGGTCGGTAAGCGTCTGGGTCGGATGCAGATGTCCGCCGTCGCCTGCGTTTATGACCGGGCACTCTGTTGTCAGAGCAGCTGCCTTTACAGAGCCTGCGGTCGGGTGACGCATTACAACGACATCGGCATATCCCGATACTATCTTGGTTGTGTCCTTGAGGTTTTCGCCCTTGGCGACTGAAGACGTCGCAGGATTGTCAAAACCGATTATAGTTCCTCCGAGTCTGAGCATCGCAGTCTGAAAGGACATCTGAGTTCTTGTTGAAGGCTCGTAAAAAAGCGTGCCCATTATCTTGCCCTCGCACGCCTTTGAATACCTAGAGGGATCCTTTATGATCTCGTGAGCCAACGACAAAAGCTTTTCCCACCATTTGACAGGATAATCGTTGAGGTCGATAAGATTCAGATTATTATAGATCATAAAGATACTCCTTTCAGTCATTAACTGCATCTGAAATATTATATCATACTTTTGTCGGATTTGCAAGACTTTCAGTCAGTTATCCGACGTATTATACGGACAGCGTCTTCTTTGGCAAAAGCAGTATTAAGATAATCAAGCAGTGCCTTTGCAGAAAGATTAAGCGGAAGCCCGAGCTCTTTGCAGAGCTTTTTTCTCAGAGACGAGCTGTCTGCCTTTCCGCTTAGCCCGAGAGTATAAAGGTCATTTCTTGTAAGTAATTCCCTGTCGGTACTGTTTTCATCGTTCAGACCCGCCTTTTCAAACAGCTCTCTCAAAAGCTGAGGGTCGATGCCTTCGACACCGAGTTTTCCTTCCCTTGAAGCAGTGGATTTACGCTTCTCCTTGCCCATGATCTCGGGGATATACAGATTGATTATCCTGCCTTGGGGAATAATGCTTTTGATATGATTGCGTATCTGCAAGCCTGCGGAGTCAGAGTCGGTAAGAATGATTACTCCCGAAGCGGCGGCATACTGTCTGATGAGGCTGACGGTTTCGGGGTCGTTATATATGCCAAAACCGTTTGTGCAGATTATAGCCGCATCAACAACCGAGCCGAGCTTTATCTTATCATACTTGCCTTCAACGATAATAACCTGTGAGAGCTTTATCTTTTGCATATCAGCACCTCAGAGCCATACACTTTGCAAGCCCTTGCTCAAGCGTAAGCATATCAGAGGCCTTCCCCGAGGAATGGGTCTTCAAAGTGAGGTCGGTATCGGAAAGGATGGCTATGGTCCTGGTTATCCTTTCAAGCGAAAAATTCGCACAGTCGTTAAACATATTCCTGACAGCAAATTCCCTGTTTCGAGGGTAATCAAAATCCTCTACGACTTTGCTGACACTCAGACCGCTTGACCTGGCAAGCTTCGCACGGTACATATCAGTCATCGAGAAGCTGATGATGCCGAGTATCTCAAACGGCTCGTAATTCTGCATCGAAAGCTCGGAAAGGCGGTTGAAAACAAGTCCTGCCCTTGAACGCAGAACATTAACAGCAAGAGAGTAGCCGTCAGATTCAACGTGTCTGATGCACAAAAGGTCGATATCCTCTCTGGTTATCTCTCTTTTCTGAGCATAATCGGAGAGCTTTTTTATCTCCTGCTTGACAAAACCCGTACTGCAAAGGCAAAGCTCTGCGATGTACTCGGCATTGTTCTTAGAAATACTGCACCCGAGCTTGCTGAACTCACCTGCTATGAATTTGCCCATTTCCGGAGTGCTTTTCAGTGCAAATTCGCAGGCACAGCCGTTTTTGTCGCAGAAATCACAAAACCGCTTGTTCTTATCGGTAAGGCTTTTCTTGTTCTTGTAAAGCTCAGCAGCCGTCGCATATATGATAACGGTCGTTCCGTCCTCAAGAGATTTGAGTATTTTACGAAGCGAGTCGCCGTCGTCCTTGTTGACAGAATCCATATTTAGGTCGTTTACGGTTATAACGACCCTGTCCGCAAACATGGGCAAAGCCTGGCAGGCATCAGCAAAGGACGGGATATCGAGTTTTTTTCCGTCAAATCTATGCAGATTCATCGTCTGGCTCTCCTGCGGACAAAGCTTTTTTACAAGCTTATTGGTAAAAGCTTCGAGAGTCGTCACATCGTGCCCGAAAAAATAGTATAATCTGCTTATATTGTTTTCTCTTATCTGCTTACCAAGCAATGCCGGCGACAGTAAGCTCATAATCAAGCCTCCTTACGATATTTTCATCAGACGAGAACATCACGGAAACACCGTCAGTATCGTACTTTTCATCGTTTATGTAAAAGAAGTCGGGATACAGTTCATATCTGTTATCATTATAGCTTATTTCAAAGCTGTTTTCAAGCCTTGTTACTTTAATATCACCAAGATCCGCGCTGCTTTTGTTTGTGAGATAATAAGCATCGGGGTCGTCGATAACTATCTCCGATGCGGAGAAGTAAACATCCGGTTTGGGATAAAGCAAATTCTTGTACCTTCCGATAGTGTAATACGGCTCACGGTCAACAAACACGGCATCTGTACTGCGAATTCCCTGCTTATCCAGCACTCGTTCGGCGGCGCTTATGAATTTGCCGTTTGAACCGATATCAAAAACTATTGCATTGTCAGATTCGCACAAAACTGCCGTACAGCTGTTCTTGTTAGCAAAGATATACATCTCACATCTTCCGTAGGCTGTGAGAGTGCTTATCAGCGAACAAAGCAGGCAGCATGCCGAACCAAGTGCTGCTGCAGCTGCGCCGAACCGCCATTTTCTAATAACACTTGCATAAATGACAATACCGATGCTTACAAGGATAACAGTCAAAGCTGCCCAGAAAGCATTTGCTGTAATATATAACAGCGAAAGCTCGGATACAGTTTTCACCGCAAATATGACAGGCTTTATGAGCCAGGTAGCAGCAAACAGAAGCGGCTTTGCGATAAACACAGCACCGCCTGTAAAAGCAACGATGATACACAAAAACAATGCGGCGGTACAAAAAGGAATCAGCAGAACGTTCAAAAGCGCCGAGATAACAGAATATCCACCGAACATCAGAAGAGATACAGGTGCGATGCAAAGGCTGACAACGGCTGAATACACAAACATTCTGACTGCCTTTGGCGAGCTGTCCAAGCCGTACCTGCGTATGATATAAGGAGCGATAACGCCTGCCGAAAATGCAGCGGTAAAGCTCATTATGAAAGATGCTGAATAAACGCAGTAAGGCTGTGCTATACAAAGCAGAATTGCTGCTATTCCGAGAGAATTTGCACTGTCGCTTCGCCTTGAGGTAAGCTGCGAAGCAAAGACTATGCTCATCATTATCGCACTTCGCATAACAGAGACGGACATACCCGAGAACACCACGAACGCCCATGTCAGTATCAGCATTATTATACTTCTTATCCTTCCGGAGCGTATCGGCTTTTTGAGAAGTTTTGAAAGAACGGTGCAAAATATTACAAGATGTGTGCCCGAGACCGCAAAGATGTGTCCTATCCCGCAGCGATAAAGCATGTTTTTCAGCGTTGGTTCCATTTCGCTTTTGTCACCGCAAAGCATAGCAGCAAGAAAGCCTTTTTCCTCATCGCCCGAAAACTCGATCACAGTATTGAAGATGCTGTCGCTATACTTTCTGATATTTCTCAGGAGCGGATGCGAATTGCCGTTTGTAAACTCGGCATGAGCTGCGCCTTCACCTATAAGGAATACGCCCTGGCTGAAATAGTATTTTTCGCTTTGGAAATTGTAATTATCCTTTATCCTGCTGACTTTTCCCGTGACTGTGACATTATCGTAGTATTCGTAATCGTCGTCGTTAACAAGGAAAGATATCTCCGTACTGTGACCTTTGACCTTGCCTTTTACTGTAAGATAGCCCTGCCCGTGTCCGATATACTTGTAATCGGAAACATACCCGCTGACGGTGACGCTGCTTTTGTCAGCGCTGATGATGTCGTCATATACAAAGTATGTATAGCATGCACTGTAACACAAACCGATAACTACAAATGCGCCGCAAACTATGAAATAACGTTTGAGCTTAGTAAAGGCAAACGCTCCGACAGCCGCAAGAATGACTGCGCTGACAGAGAATACCCACCAGAGGCTGACTGTAAACAAATTGGCAAGAACAAGTCCGGAAACAAAAGCCAGTCCGCACCAAAAGCCCTTTCTTACCAATGCCGTCACCTCTTGATCCTATTATACTCAGTTAAACATAAGGGCGGATAAAGATCCGCCCGGTGATATCAGCCTGCAGGCCACTGAAAAGGTCTGCCTGCGAGAAGATGAAAATGAATGTGGAACACACTCTGGCCTGCCTGCTCGCCGCAGTTGGAAACAACCCTGAAGCCGTCTTTAAGGCCGAGGTCTTTGGCAAGCTTTGCGATGACCTCGTAGATATGAGCGATAACAGCGCTGTTGGACTCGTTTACCTCATCGAGTTTTGAAATATGTTCCTTGGGGATACAAAGATAATGGATAGGAGCAGTAGGTGCTATATCCTCAAATACATAGACAGTATCGTCCTCATATATCTTCTTGGACGGGATCTCTCCCGCAGCTATTTTACAAAACAGACAATCATTCATTTTAGTACCTTCTTTCAGTTATTATTTTACAAACTCTGCTACGATATCGTTGACCTTAGCAAGAGCCTCGTCGATCTTGAATCTGTCGCCGACACCCGCCATAGCACAATCGGGCTTTCCGCCGCCCTTTCCTCCTGTGAGTGCGGCTGTCTTGCCAACTATCTTACCTGCGTGAGCGCCCTTTGCAACAGCGTTCTTTCCTGCTGCTGCGGCAAGGTTGGCTTTATCGCCGTTTACTCCTGCGATAACTACAACGACATCGTCAAACTGTGCTCTGATATCCTCTGCCATCTTTTTGAGCGCATCGGGCTTGACGTTTGAGAACATCGCACTTGCGACCTTTACGCCGTTGACATCGGCTGTACTGCCCATAATGGTTTTTGCCCTTATAGCATTTATCGACGACTGGAGCTCGTCACGTTCCTTTTCGAGGTCCTTGACCTCCTGCATTACAGCGGAGCATCTCTTTACAAGTTCAAAAGGATTAGCTGTTTTCAGTATCGCAGCAGCCTTTTTGATTTCCTCTGAATGCTCTGCTACAAGCTTGAGCACACCTCTGCCGGTAACACCTTCAATACGTCTTACGCCGCTTGCAACAGAAGCCTCGGAAATGATCTTGAAAAGTCCTATCCTCGATGTATTATCAACGTGTGTACCGCCGCAGAACTCTCTTGAAGCGACATCATCACCGTCAGCCATAGTAACGACTCTGACGGTCTCGCCGTACTTTTCACCGAAAAGAGCCATTGCGCCGAGCTTTTCAGCCTCCTTGATAGGCATTTCCTTCATCTCAACGTCAAGGCCTTTAAGGATATTTGCGTTGACGATAGACTCGACCTTTATCTTTTCCTCCTCTGTCATAGCAGAGAAATGCGAGAAGTCGAACCTAACTCTGTCGGCATCGACGAGCTGACCTGCCTGGTGAACGTGCTCGCCGAGCACCTCACGCAAAGCTGCCTGAAGAAGATGAGCAACGCTGTGGTTTCTCATTATGTCGTTCCTGTTTTTCTTGTCAACGTGAAGCTCGACCTTCTGTCCGACACTCAAAGCACCCTCGGTAACCTTGAGCTTGTGTGCGAACTTTCCGGCAACTACCTTCTGAACATCCAGCACCTCAGCCTTGCCGCTTGCGGTGGAGATAACGCCCTTATCGCCTACCTGTCCGCCGCTCTCAGCATAGAACGGAGTTTCGCCGCAAACCATATAGACCTCGCTGCCAACGCCTGCATTTTCGATAAGCTCGTCGTCTGTTGCAAGATACTTTATCTCGCTCTCGCCGTCAAGAGTATCATAGCCAGTAAAGGTGGTGGAGAAAGTCTTGTCCATCTGATGGAAAACAGTCTCGTCAGCGCCCATATACTTCGAGCCGCCTCTTGCAGTCCTTGCAGTTTCTCTCTGCTTTTCCATACATACGTTGTATCCGTCCTCGTCAACGCTCATACCCTTTTCTTCGAGTATTTCTCTTGTGAGGTCTATCGGGAAGCCGTAGGTATCCGAGAGTTTGAAGCAGCTTTCGCCGTCGAGAACGGTCTTGCCGTTTGCTTTCATATCCTCGATATAGTCATCGAGTATCTTCATTCCACGGTCGATAGTGGCATTAAAGTTCTTTTCCTCTGTAGTGAGCACCTTTACGATATAGTCGTACTTTTCTTCAAGCTCGTTATACTCACACTTATTGCAGTCAACGACCGTTTTTACAATGTCCTTAAGGAACATACCGTTGATCCCGAGCAGCTTGCCGTGACGAACAGCACGTCTGAGCAGTCTTCTCATAACGTAGCCCCTGCCCTCGTTTGAAGGCAGAACTCCGTCCGAAGCAAGGAACGTTACCGAACGGATATGGTCGGTGATGACTCTGATAGAAACGTCCTTTTTATACTCCTTGCCATACTCACAGCCTGCTATCTCGCAGACCTTGTCTCTGATAGCTTTGACGGTATCAACATCAAATATAGAGTCAACGCCCTGCATAAGTGCTGCAAGTCTTTCAAGTCCCATACCGGTATCAATATTTTTCTGTTTAAGCGGAGTATATGTGCCGTCCTCATGTCTTTCAAACTGTGTGAAAACAAGATTCCAGAATTCCATATACCTGTCGCAGTCACAGCCTACGGTACAGCCGGGCTTGCCGCAGCCATACTGTTCGCCACGGTCAAAGTAAATCTCCGAGCAGGGGCCGCACGGACCGTCGGTACCGGCCTCCCAGAAGTTATCCTCCTTGCCCATGCGGAAGATGTGATCCATAGGAACGCCGACCTTTTCGTGCCATATCTTTTCAGCCTCATCGTCGTCCTCATAGACAGATATATACAGTCGTTCCTTGGGGAGCTTCAGAACCTCGGTCACATACTCCCAAGCCCAGGCGATAGCCTCGTCCTTGAAATAATCTCCGAACGAGAAATTACCGAGCATCTCAAAATATGTACCGTGTCTTGCGGTCTTGCCTACGTTTTCGATATCACCTGTTCTGATGCACTTCTGGCATGTAGTCATTCTTGTTCTCGGCGGTACCTCCTGGCCTGTAAAATAAGGCTTTAGCGGTGCCATGCCTGCAACTATCAGCAGCAAGCTGTTGTCGTTCTGCGGCACGAGAGGATAGCTCTTGTGTCTGAGGCAGTTTTTGCTCTCAAAGAATTTCAGATATGATTCTCTGAGGTCGTTAAGGCTTGTCCATTCCATTTTAAATTCCTCCGTTATCAATAAGTTTCATATAAATATCGGTTATCTCATACCTATCGGGCTTACGGGTGCTCTTTCTGAACTGCTTGTCATAAGCACCGTATTTCAAAAAATTAGCTCTTGCCTGCTTTATCGTTACACCATAGTTGCAGTCGTTCGGAAAACTCTCATCGTATTCTCCGTCATCCTGCCAATAGCAGACCTGACATATATCATTTTCACCTCTGCTTTGCAGCGTTCGGCAGCCGCAAACAGGACATATGAACTTTCTCATAGACATAACTCCATTTTCTATTATTGACCAAGCTCGTTCCTGATACGCTCACAGGATTTGATATGCATTATCCAATGTCTTTAAAAAGTCAAGTATTCACTTTTCATCAGACCACCTGCTTTTGCGTGAAATAAAAAAACAAAAAAAGCTCCGCCCCGATATATGGGACGAAGCAGTTACTCCGTGTTACCACCCAAATTGCCTTTTCTTTCCGAAAAGACCACTCGAAGCCTTTAACGCAGGCATACGGCACTGTTTTCACAGCACAGCTCAGGTAAGCCACCGAGACTTGCACAAAGACTTTCACCGACCGTCTTCTCTCTGTAATGCGTTATCATCGGATAATTCCGTCACAGCTTTAGTTTATTATCTTAAATATTATAATACATTTTTTCTTTCTTGTCAAGCTTTTGAGCTTTTGAGTCAAAGGGCTTGAAATAAGGCAAGCAAGGTGCTATAATCTAATAAAATAAACTGTTTTTCAACGAAAGGCAACGACCATGTATATTTGTCCTGTTTGTAAAAAAAGACTTAAAAAGCTTGATAACGTCTGGCACTGTCAGAACGGGCACAGCTTTGACATTGCAAGAAAAGGCTATGTTAACCTGTTGACGACCAATAAGCGCAATCCGAAGAACTGCGGAGACAATGCGGAAATGGTAAAGGCAAGGACAGAGTTTCTTGACAAAGGATACTATCTTCCGCTTGCACTGCGTATAGCACAGAAAGCCGGCAAAGCGATCTCGGAAATAAGCTCACCGATCGTTATAGACAGTGGCTGCGGCGAGGGCTTTTACACCTGCGTTTATGCGAACGAGCTTGAAAAAGCAAAGGTGTTCGGCATAGATATTTCAAAAGCCGCCGTTTCGCACTGTATGACAAGAGTTCACACAGGCTTGGTAAATAACTGTGAATTTGCTGTAGCTTCGTCGTTTGAACTGCCATTTGGAGACAACACAGCTGACCTTATCATAAGCACGTTTGCACCCGTTTCAAACGATGAGTATGCAAGAGTGCTGAAAAGCGGCGGTAAACTTATAGTGACCTCGCCGTCTGCCAGACATCTGTTTGAGCTGAAAAGCGCCGCATACGACGAGCCATACGAAAACAAGCCCAACAGATATGGTCTTAACAAATTCGAGCTGACTGATGAGGAGATATTTGAATACAAAAAGCTTCTTACCTCGACCGAGGATATTCTTGACCTGTTCTCGATGACACCGTACCTTTACAAAACATCTGCACAGGGCGTTGAGAGGCTGAAAGCTTTAAAGGAGCTGGAAGTGACCTGCGGCTTCTGTATTCAGCTATACACCAAAGTATATGGGAACTGACAAAAAGGGCTGCAATGCAGTCCTTTTTTATGTGCTTTGTTTTGAGTTCCCAAGCGGGACATGCGGTCGGTGAAACAGCTTCGCCATAAGGAATTCATCAAACATAAGACCGACAAAAGCAAGACCGAACCATAAAAGAGAAAACAGCAGACATATCTGACCGTCAAAATTGAATCTCATTTTGCTGTAGCTCCAGATATGCAGACGAAGCATTCTGTTGAGTATCTCGCCTGATACAAGCTCCGCAGAGACTATAAACACCCAGCTTATGCTCACGGTAACATAAGCGGGTATCATATTTTTTCTGCGTTCGTCGTTCAGAATGTGTATCATTGCCATACAGATACCGCCTATCATACCCATAGAGATAAACGTGTGTCCTCGGCATATGACCTCAAGCCCACCGTAAGACAGTCCACCCACAACAAACACAGTCAGCAGTTCACAAATAGTTCTCCTCAAATCTCATCACTTCCAAAGCAGTATTCGACAAGGGACCACTCCCCGTCTGTATAAATATATAATGTGCATTTAGAGAGTGTTTAGTCAAGCATATACAAAAAAGCCGCCCGAAAAGGCGGCGCAATTTTTACATTCTTCCCTTGTACTCAGTCCGATATCCGTGATTTTCGGGCGGTCTGAGGTCGTTGGGATACATAGTATCCGAATAGATATCGGTCTGGAGCTGTTTTACGAGCGAAAAGACCTCCTGGTACTCGGAGATATCGCTCAAAGACAGGTTCTTTGACATATTATTTGCACGAGAAGAAGAATAGTTCACAAATCCCGAGCTTACCAGTACTACATCTCCGACACCGAACATCTGGTCAAAGATACCTCTGTGGATATTGACGTTGGAAAGCTCGGCAAAAGGCTTCATCTGACAGTTATATGTAAACACACCGCCAGAGATATAGATACCCTTATCGGTCACGATATACTCGGTGTTCCTGTATTTTCTGAACGAAAAAAGAACTCCTGCGAGATATAACCACACCGGCATAAGATGGATCGCAAAGAAAAAGAACATGAATCCCCCGAAGCCTTTTCCTCCGTTTACCTGTTCCTGAGGAACCTTATTAGCCATTACGATAAATCCTATATCAACGCATGCCCATATCAGAGCAAACGGCAAAAGCGGATTAAAGATGCTTTCAAAGATAAAGCACTTTTTCTGAGGCTTCCCTCTCCACAGTATGTTTTCTCCCGGGCTTATCATAGCCTCAAGGTCAGTTCTGGTCATTGTTGTATTCCCCTCTATGTTCAGTTAATTAAATGACAATATAAACATCGGTAACGGTCCAGCGTCCGTCTATGCGTTCGAGATACAGTCTGTTGCAGATCCTTGTCTTATAGCTTTGCAAACACACCTTTTCAGCTTTATCCATACTGACAGGGACGCTTGAAAAATCAAAAGCGACTATTGCCTTGTCCTTGTTTTCAAGGATCAGGAACCTGCTGAATCCGCACCAGTTGCTGACCTTTTTATCCACCAGATTATTGGGGCAAAGCTCTTTATAGTACTTCTCGGATATTTTTACAGCAAGGTCGTTCCTTTCGCTGATCCTGTCCTGCATACAGCTTTGCAGAAGCTCAAGAACATCGCTTCTGAGTTTATCGTCACTAGATCTCATTTTATCAGGATCAATGCTTTGTGTATCAAAATGATTGAGATCGAGCCAATAGCTCATATTGTTGCTTTTCCAATACTCATTATATTTCTTCAATCCGAATTTTACGCCAAGCGACACAAGCCACCCGACCAGCAGACCTATCGCCAGGATAAATATACCGGTAATTATCGGATTGTTTTTCTGCTTTTCCGTCAAGAAAACTGCCTCCCGAACTGTTAGAGTAAACAATCACTATCCTATTATAAGACCTAATCCGTAAATTGTCAATACAGTAACAGATACGCTCATAACAAAAAGATCTGCTGTCAAAGAAAACCGACAGCAGATCTTGAAATATAATCGGGAATTAAACCGAACCCTTGCTTACTGTAGCAAGAACTCTATCCGGAACAGCAGCCTGTCCGCCGAATACAAATATCTTTGAAGCCTTCTTGGACTTGAGGTATGTATTCTGCGTCTTGATCTGAGCAGCTGTCATATTGTTATCAGAGAGAACCATAGGAGCCTTGTTCTTAGCAGCAAATACGCCGCCTGCAAGTGCATCAGGGAAATTGTAGCCCTTAGCAAGGCAAAGTGTCTTGCCTGTAAGAGTGCTCTTGAATGACTTGTTGATCTTATAGCATGTCTCATAACGGTCGTTTCCGTCAAATCTTACATACTTAGCCTTATTAACGATATTCTTTATCTTGGAAACAACATTCTTGGAAACAGCGTTGACACCGCCAACGATGTATACTTTCTTTACGCTTGACTTGATCTTCTTCAGATAAGCAACTGTATTGCTGTTGAGGTTAGCCTTAGGATCAACATAGAGGATAGGTGAGCCCTTTACAGCTGCAACAGGTGAAGCAGACAGAGCATCGGCATAGTTCTTATCTGTTGTGATAAAGATAGATGCAGGAGCCTTTCCTGTTTTCTTCTGCAGGTTTTCAGCAACCTTCTTAGCTGTCTCAAAGCAGGTCTTTCCTGTCAGAGGAGAAACACTGTACTTCTTGTTCTTGAGAGCTTTGATGACCTTGCTGCTAACAGCACCGTTTGTGCTGACAACTATGATCTTCTTAGCCTTGAGTCTCTTTATCTCGTTAAGAGTTGCATCGGGAACAGCATCTGCTGTAGTAAGGAGCATAGGAGCCTTATATGCAGATGCAAGCGGAACAGCTGCAAGTGCATCGTGGTAATCCATACCCGAAACAAGAACTACAGTATCAGCCTTTGAGTATTCCTTCTTGGAAATAGCTACAGCTGTTGCAAAACGGTCATCTCCTGCCATACGCTGATACGGAGGAAGTGTCTTGAAGTTGAAGAAATAGTCTTTTGCATACTTCTGAGCAACAGAATTCTTATATCCGAAGATAACAAGGTTTTTGCTCTTGTCATAGCTTGAAGCTCTGTAGAAAGCAGAAGTAGCAATGCTCTTTACTGTATCGGGGATCACTACGCTCTTAAGAGCATAAGTGCTTCCGAATGCATAGGAACCGATAGAAAGCTTGGAATAAGGAAGACTTACGTCTGAAAGGTTTGTGCATCCTTCAAAAGCGACCGTGTTGATATTAACTACATTGTGAGGGATCTCAATCGACTTGAGTGAAGTACATCTGTAAAAAGCACCTTCGTTGAGAGTCGGGAATCCTGTTCCGAGTTTAACATTTTCAAGCTTGCTGCAATTTGCAAAAGCAGCTATGCCAAGACCCTTAACAGTATCAGGAACAGTCACAGTCTTAAGATTTGTGCAGTAATAGAATGCGCCCTCCTGAATATATGAAACAGATGCAGGGATAACTACCTTCTCAACATAGCTGTTGTCATAGAACGCATACTTAGAAACTTTCTTTACACCGTTAGGTATATTTACAAGCTTGTTTTTGCAGGACATACCGTCGATAAGAACACCGTTTTTAACTACAAGAGAATTGATCCTTCTCTGAGCGTAGAGCCACGGGGTATTCAAGAAGCAGTATGAACCGAAGTTTTTGATCCTGCTCGGAATAGTAACTTTTGTAAGATTACTGCAGCCTTCACAAGCATTATCGGCAATAGCTGTTGTTTTGCTCGGGAAGCTGAGTGTTGTAATACCCTTTGCTGCAAGAACAAGAGTCTTTTTGTCTTTAGAATAGATGTTGCCATTGATAGTGCAGAAAGTCTTGTTTTTGGAATTGACATTAAGTTTTGTCACATTGTTTGAACGATCAATGAAAGAATGTGCAATAGTCTTAACGCTTGCAGGGATATTTATAGTTTTAAGCTTGTCGCAGTGATAAAACAGAGATGACTTGATCTCGGTAAGTCCGTTTGGCAATGAAACAGTTGTAAGAGAATCACAATTATCAAAAGCATCTACACCGATCTCTTTAACGCCGGAAGGCATGGAGATAGTTTTCAAAGAATCACAGCTTGAAAAAGCAAAAGCACCGATAGATTTTACTTTGCTCGGAACTGCTATAGATATGAGTTTTTTGCATCCGGAAAATGCGCTTATTCCGATAGAGGTTATAGACTTCTGTATAGTAGAAACCGATGCCTTTCCAGCGGGACAAGCTATCAGTGTTGTTTTATTCTTATCGTAAAGAATACCGTTTACACTGACATATTTCTTGTTTGCACTTGTGGTCTGTATAGATGTAAGATTATCACAGTAAGCGAATGCATTTCCTTTTATTTCTGTAACAGATGCTGGTATCGAGATCTTTTTAAGCTTTTCACAATTAACAAAAGAATCCGAACCGATTTTCTGAAGCTTCTTAGGAAGAGAAATGCTTGTGAGGCTTTTGCAGTTATAGAATGCCATAGAACCGAATTCTGTAACATTCGCCATTCCTTTGACTGTTTTAAGATTTGTGCAGGAGGTAAACGTACCATCGATAATGGTAACTGTACTTGGAACAGTTACAGTAGTAAGCTTAGAACAGTTCTGGAAGGCCTTAAAGCCCAAAGCAACTACGGTTTTTCCTCCGACTTTCGGGGGGATCGTAACATTTGCCTGATTAGCGCCCTTATAAAGCGTGAGCTTTACACCGGAGCCATAGTTCTGGTAGTTCCAGTCACTATCAGCCGCACTTGCACTAATACCGGTCTGGTCGGTCACAAAACTCTGAGGAAGAGCTGCTGCCGAGCCGAAAACCATACACAACGCAAGCGAAAAAGACACAATTTGTTTTTTCATTTGGTTTCTCACCTTTCCCTATATTTAGTATTTTTTATATGGATAAACCCCATACATATTTATTATAGAACAATTCTTATCTATTGTCAATAAGAATAATCCATAAATCCGCATTAAAAATAGCCCCCTGTTTTGTGGGGGCTATAACATATTTCTACAGTTCACAGTTGCGTGCATATATATAGCCAAATATATCTGTTTATCATCGCAGATATCAAGCTTGCAAAAAAATAAACATACTCTGTTTATTCAAAAACGTAAAAGCCCCCATATTGTGAGGGCTCAGCTTCAATAAGAATTATAGAAATACATAAAAAGCAAAGGACAGTCAACAGTAATGTGATGATGATGTAATATTCGAGGTACAGCCGGAGCAGCTGTACAAAAACCAACAAAAAACTGCCCTTTGCTTTTTACCGACACATCAGCAGCTTGCAGTAGTGCTGTATGCAGTAATGCATTCGCTGTTGGAGCCAACGTAGACCGTTGCTATCGTTCTTGTGTGGTAAGTTCCACTGGGAACACTGGATTTGGTGTTTGTATACGTAGCATAGTTATCATAAAACGTTTTTGTCCACGATGCTATCCTGTACCACCAGCCTCCGCCGATATCTTCTTCGAGGCACTGGGTGATCTCGATCTTCGTTACCGATGATTTGCCTTCAACTACACTCCTGCAGGTCGCAGTATGACCCGAAAATGAGATACGACTTGAAACGATATTAGTGTAGCTGTATCTCATAGGAACGACCGCTACATCCTGATCTGATTCGGCAAAAGCTGTAATACTGAAAACAAACAGCATCATTACAGCGGTGAACACGGATACGAACTTCTTTTTCATAACTATCGACCTCCAGTCATCAGATTCGGAAAAGAAAAACATCTTTTTCTATATCTAAAGACAGTTTTTGAGACTGTTTTGTTAGGTCATCATTTAACTTTTGTAGACTTACACAGTTTTAAGGCTACATTTTTATCTAAATTGCTGCTTAATGTCATTATATACTCACCGTTGTCCCAAAGAATAAATGAACCGTTCTGGAATGTCTTAATTATATATTTCACTCCATCCGTATCAATGTAGGATTCAGATGTACAGTATTCGTTATCAATATACAATTTGAAAGATTTTTTTGTGCATTGCTCAAATACTATGCGCTTATTCCCATTCCTGTACTCAGAGTAGGACCAATTATCTGTCTTATTATACTCAGTCTGTCTATAGCCATTCGGAAGCTCAGATATATAGTATTCTTTTTCTATGATCTCGGGATAGTCACTGCTGTCACTGGTGGTTTTGATAACATCATGATCCGAACATGAGTCAGCAGACAGATCAAAAGCCCTGTTCCGGACAGCATATACGCCCAGCGCAGTTGAAGAAAAAACGACAGTCGCAGCGGCAATACAGGCTGCCCTTCTTCCGGCTGTACATATAAACCTAAAGTACGGCTTGCGCTGACGCTTTATCAGTTTAGCCATTTTCTTTTCGTGCTTTTCGCTGAAAACATGGTCAGATCTTTGTTCAAGAGAACTCATATATTCATCAAAGTCTTCATCGTATGTCTTTTCAAACGCCTGAACAAAACTCGCATCAAAACTCATTACAAGTCCTCCTTTTCCATGATTTTTTTCAAGTTGTTCCTTGCAGCAAACACACGTGCTCTCGCCGCTTCACAGCTGATATTGAGGGTTTTGCTGATAGTCTTGTAATCAAGCTGCAATATACAGCGAAGATAAAGGATATCCTTATCGGTCTTGTTGAGCTTGTTCAGGCTCTCCTTCCAATATAGCATATCATATTCAAAGCAACTGTCATCAGCAAAGTATTCCTCATCGTCATACTGTTTTGAGACGGTATTCGGCTTTTCCTTTTTGAGCATATTCACAGCATAGTTTCTACTGCATATAACAATATATCTGAGCTGTTTGTTAGGTTCAAGTTTGTTAACAATTTGAAAATTCTTCGCCACCGCTAAAAATGCTTCTGAAACGCACTCCTCTGCAAGAGCTTCATTGTTGAGCACATCAAAGGCTGCATAGTAGGCTTTTTGCCTGTACGTGCGGTAAAGCTTTTCAAAAGCCTGCATATCAGGTTCTTCGACGAGAGCCATTGTTATCATCGGCAGCATTGTTTCACTTCCTTGAAATAAAGTCGCTCATATTGTAACACATAAGTGTATATAATGCAAGCATTTTACAGTAAAAACATATTTCTAATAAGATAATGATGATAAACGCAGCAAAATGCAAAGCCCCCACAATGCTGTGAGGGCTTAAACGTGTTAATTTAGTTATACGCTTGACTTAGCGATAGTCTTTACAATAGCTGTCGGAACAGCAGCTTCGCCGCCGAAGATGTAAAGCTTGCTTGGGTTCTTGGATTTGAGATAGCTTGACTGAGTCTTGCTAAGCTCTGTCTTGCCGCCGATAGCATCAGCAAGGAACAGCGGAGCTTTCTGCTTTGCTGCGAACACACCGCCTGCGAGTGCATCCGGGAAGTTATATCCCTTTGCAATGCAGACGCTCTTTCCTGTCAGATTCTTAGAAAAGCTCTTGTTGATAAGTACGCAAGTCTCATATCTGTCATCTCCTGCGAAACGTGTTGCAGATTTCTTTCCAAGTACAGAAAGTACGCTCTTTTCAACGTTCTTGGATACTGCGTTCACTCCGCCGACTATGTAGACATTCTTCACGCTCTTTTTGATAGAAGTGAGGTAGTTTTTCGTAGTTGCGTTGAGGCTTGCCTTCGGGTCTACGTAAAGGATAGGTGCGCCAAGAACAGCAGCGACTGGTGAAGCTGAAAGTGCATCTGCGTAGTTCTTATCGGTCGTGATGAATAAGCTTGTCGGGTTCTTCTTGGTCACGGTTTTCAGCTGAACTGCGACTTTCTTAGCAGTCTCGTAATAGGTCTTGCCATCGAGCTTAGTCCACTTTACTTTAAGCTTTTTGAGCTGATCGTAGACATTCTTTCCGATAGCAGCGCTGTTGCCGTTCTGGTCTTTTGCATTGGCCGAAGCGACAACTATTACGTTCTTTGCTTTGAGTCTCTTTATCTCGTTGATAGTCCTATCCGAGAGATTATCTCTGTCAGCCAACAGCAGAGGTGCATTGTATGCGCTTGCGAGAGGAACGGCTGCGAGTGCATCGTGGAAATCAAAGCCCGTTGCGATAATGACTGTGTTTGAGGTCTTGGCGCAAACAGCCTTAGAGATCTTTGCTGCAGTTTCAGCACGGTCAGAACCTGCATATCTAACTATAGCATTCTTGACAGTCCTTGTCTCTGACTTATCACCCTTAGAGCATTTTCTCGACTGGGCAGCTGTCTTTTTGTCAACATCGAAAGATATAGTTTTCCACTCGCTAAAGCTATGGCCTTTCGGAGCAGTAATATTTTTCTTTGTTGTATTTCCGCAGTACTTGCACAGAGTTATCTGATAGCCCTCTTTGGTGCAGGTATTCGGAACGGTCACTGTTATATTTACGTGTTTATGCGAAGCGATAGACTGGAATTTGAAACCGTTTGACTTTGCATATTTTTCAGCATCAAAGTTGACTGAACCGCAAATGTAAATGTCACTGTACTTGCTGTATTTATTATTCTTCTCCCGCTTATATCCGAAGCTGTGAGCTCTCAGTGTGGTCACACTATCGGGGATACCGATCTTTTTGAGTTCTGGACAGTTGACAAAAGCTTCTTCACCTATAGATCTGATCTTGTCGTCGCTGAAGTATACTTCACTGAGCTTTGTGCAGTACATAAAAGCTTTAGGATTGATATTCTCCACACCCGGCAGGAATGCATACTTTACACTGCTGCAGCCGCCGAATGCACCTTCACCGATCTCCTTGGTGCTTGGCATAAGTTCAACCTTAGTAAGACTTGAGCAGGAATCAAATGCATACTCTCCGATCTTTTCAAGACTTACACCAAATGTAATATTTTTAAGCTTTCCACACTTGATAAAGGCGCCATTGCCAATCGACTTGACATTATTGCCAATAACAACAGTCGTCAAAGCAGAACAGCCATCAAATGCACGCTGGTAGATACCATTTACACTATCAGGAACAGTCAGGGTTTTAAGGGAAGTACAGTCTTTGAATGCATACGAACCAATAGCTGAAACGGCATTTCCAAGTTCAAGAGAACTGAGTTCTTTACAATTACTGAATGCATAATTGTCGATCGACTTTACCCTGCCACCTCCTATATAAACCTTTTTCAGAGATATGCAGTCTTCAAAAGCATGCTCGCCGATCGTGGTCGTGCTGTAAGGAATAGAAACGCTCGTCAGCTTAGTCTGGGCAAATGCATACTTACCGATCTTTATAGTATTCTTGCCGAGATCAACAGAGGTGAGTTTGGAGCACTGTATAAATGCGCTATCACCAATTTCTGTAACACTGTCAGGTATAGTTACGCTGGTGATCGTTGTGCAAAAGGAAAATGCAATATGGCCAATGCTTGATACGGTCTTACCGCCAAGCTTTGACGGAATACTTACCTTGCTCTCCTTTCCGTTGTATTTAGTGATCATAGCCGAACCATCTTTGAGCAGCTTATACTCATAATTGCCGGATTTCTTGGTTGACTCAGCCGCACTCGCCGTTATTCCGGTGCTCTCGGTGAAAGTAGACTCAGATAAAGACGCTGCACTACCAAACACCATGCATAATGCAAGCGCAGTTGCAAGTATTCTCTTCTTCATGCATTTGATTCCTCCGTTTTCTCCCGCTTTCGCAGTATTTTATAAATATTAGTATACTACCTAAAAGACTCGATGTCAATGTGATAGTTAAACTATCATATCAATTCGACAAATTTTAAATAAATTTTTATTAACAGTTTGGAATAAAATAGCCAATCCCGGATAAGGGACTGGCTAAAAAATCAGGTTATACGCAAGCCTTTGCTACTGTCTTTACAAGTGCTGTAGGTACGGCTGTTTCGCCGCCGAAGATGTAAAGCTTGCTTGGGTTCTTGGATTTGAGATAGCTTGACTGAGTCTTGCTAAGCTCTGCCTTGCCTCCGAGAGCATCAGCGAGGAACAGCGGAGCTTTCTGCTTTGCAGCGAACACGCCGCCTGCGAGTGCGTCCGGGAAGTTATAACCCTTAGCGATGCACACGCTCTTTCCTGTCAGATTCTTAGCGAAGCTCTTGTTGATAAGCACGCAGGTCTCGTACCTGTTGTCGCCTGCAAATCTTGTTGCAGACTTTTTGCCGAGTGTGCTGAGCACTGCCTTTTCGACGTTCTTTGAAACTGCGTTCACTCCGCCGACGATGTAGATATTCTTGACACTCTTTTTAATGCTTGCAAGGTAGTTTTTCGTAGTGGAGTTGAGAGCAGCCTTGGGGTCTACGTAAAGGATAGGTGCGCCGAGGATAGCTGCTACAGGTGATGCAGACAAAGCATCTGCGTAGTTCTTATCAGTTGTGATAAATACGCTTGTAGGTGCAGCCTTCTTCTTGCCAAGTGCATCTGCGACTTTCTTAGCGGTCTCGTAATAGGTCTTGCCGTCGAGCTTTGTTATCTTGACTTTCAATTCTTTGAGCTGAGCGTAAACTTTGCTCTTTATTGCAGCATCGTTTCCGTTCAGGTCTTTTGCATTGGTCGAAGCTACTACGATTACGTTCTTTGCTTTCAGTCTCTTTATCTCTGCTATAGTCTTTGCCGAGAGATTATCTCTGTCTGCGAGGAGCAGGGGTGCGTTGTAAGCGCTTGCGAGCGGTACGGCTGCCAAAGCGTCGTGGAAATCGAAGCCTGTTGCGATTATAACTGTATCTGCTGTCTTGTACATACCGTTTGAAATAAGCGAAGCGGTCTGTGCTCTGTCAGAGCCTGCGTAGCGGACTACTGCATTAGTTATTGTCTTTGTTTCGGTCTTATCGCCACGTGCACACTTTCTCGTCTGTGTTGCAGTCTTTTTATCGACGTTGAACGATGTTGTTTTCCAAGCCGAGAACTTGTGACCTGTTGCCTTGAGGGTAACATTCTTGGTCTGTACCTTGAAAGCAGTATTTTTGAACGCTGCAGATGTGTAAACTGTCTGTCCTGCCTTTGTGCAGGTAGCATTTGTAGTCTTAGCTGTTACATTGACAGTTTCGATCTGCTTATGATTT
>CADAES010000013.1 GCA_902786975.1 uncultured Ruminococcus sp. | reverse complement strand
TCACCAAATGAAAGCCCGGAGCGACACAAAGGCAGCTGTCATCTCATACTGATATGCGACGGACAAGCGTGGTGCACGCTGTGCACAAATTCTGATTTACAGCAGTGGTGCAAAAGGCTTTAGCACAGCAGATGTGAGCTTTGTAAACACCGAGCGTGACTCGATATCATCGTAGGTTATCTCCTCACAGCTGTTTTCAAACATATCGAGCATATCGTCCCGTATATCGGCGATGCACTTTGAATTGTGGATATACGCCGCACACTCAAAATGCAGATACAGACTTCTGTAATCAAGGTTTATCGTTCCGACAACAGCCCTGTCATCGTCCGAAACAAAGGTCTTTGCGTGGATAAATCCCGGCTGGTACTCGTATATCCTTACGCCGAGGTCCATAAGATCCTTGTAGAACGACTTTGTAATACAGTGAACATACCACTTGTCGGGTATCCTCGGAGTGATTATCCTTACATCGACACCGCTTTTTGCGGCATATCCCAGAGCAGTTATCATCTCGTTGTCGGGGATAAGATACGGCGTGGTGATATAGATATAGTCATTGGCGTTGTTGACGATATCCATATAGACAAGCTCGCCGACATTTTCGTTGTCAAGAGGCGAATCAGCGTAGGGGATTATTATACCGTCCGTCTGCGGATAGTGTGCCTCGTCGGGTCGGTACATCTCACAGCGTGTTCGCTCGCCCGAGATAACGTCCCACATCTGTATAAACATCATCGTAAAATTCCAAACGGCTTCGCCCTTTATCAGTATTGCGTTGTCCTTCCAGTGACCGAAGCGGTTTTTCTGATTGATGTACTCGTCTGCGATGTTTACTCCGCCCGTGATGCCGACGTTTCCGTCAACAACAAGTATCTTTCTGTGGTCACGGTTGTTCTGTACCGAGGTTATAAACGGTCGGAAAGGATTGAACACCAGCGCCTTTATGCCCTTTTCCGCCATTTTCTGCTTGTATCTGAACGGCAGCGTGAACTGACTTCCCATTCCGTCATAGATAAGTCTGACCTCGACGCCCTGTGCGACCTTTTCAAGCAGTATGTCAACGACCTCCTGCCACATCTTTCCGTCGTCGATTATGAAATACTCCATAAAGATAAACTTTCTGGCTTTTCTCAGCTCCTCGAGCATCACCGCAAACTTTACCTCGCCAAACGGCAGATATACAGCGGTGGAATTTCTGTATGCAGGGTAGCCGCCAAAATGGTCAACGTACCTCACCATTTTTTCAAGATCCCTGTCCTTTGCGGCGATATCGTCCATAAGCATACGGTCGGTCCTGAGGAACTTCTTTGTTTCCTCGCATTTTTTAGCGTACTTGGTCTTGAGCGTCCTTGAAGAATACTGGTTGTTGAGTATAAGATACAGCACCGACGTAAACACGGGGAAAGCTATCAGAGGTACTATCCACGCAAGCTTGTAGGCGGGGTTCTCGTTTGTGTTGATGATAACAAACGCAAGGAATATAGCAAGTCCCGAGAAAACGACACGGACATAGTTGGACATCCAGCTGAGCGTGTTGAAGGTCAGCAGGATTATCGTGAACTGCACCAGCAGCATCAGAATAATCGTGGTTTTCTTTGAAAATGCGATGCGTATCAGCTTTTTAGGCTTTTTCTTGGGACGTGGCTCTGTCTTGACCGCATTGTGTATAGTCTTCAAGCTTCTTCTCCCCCCCTTGCATAATATAACCCAATTAATTATATCACTAAAGTCAGTTTTTTGCAAGCGCTTGCGCTCAAAACAGACCCGTCAGCAGTTTTGACACAAAAATACTGTATTATTCAACAAATGATGTTGCAATCGGATAAATATTATTGTATAATATATATATTCAAAGAAAGGAGAAACGCCATGCTGAAAAAATTTTATATCACAAAATGCAGTGAAAAGGAAACCGCCTTCCCCCCCGAGACAGACAGATTCAAGCAGGTGGAACATCTTAACGAGCTCCTCGACCTGGGCTGGAGGATAAAAGAGCTGGTAACCGAAAACTGCGATACCTATTTTATCCTTGAAAAAGAGGACAAAAAATAATTATTATGATACTCCCGCCGGGAATATATTGTTTATTTGTGTTATTCCTGTTGAGTAGCTGAGAGATACTCTCTTGGGAGTGCTTTTCCTCAAACTCTCCTCCCTAAACTATCAACCTGTATCAGATATATGGGGCTTGCTCCATATATCTGATACATATTAAGAGGTTTAGGAAATGGGGTTAACTGTCCTGCGGACAGTTGCGAGGATACCCAATGGGTATCCTCGGGGGAGAACAGAGTAACCGTTACCACGGTTACTCCCAAGAGAACGGCTTTGCCGTTCTCGACCTTCTTCCAAAAGGGTTTCCCCCAACTACTTATCAAAAATAAATCGGAGGTAATGCTATGAGCTATGTGCTTGGCATCGACTGCGGCACCAGTGCAACAAAGACGGTGCTTTTTGATAGTGACGGGAACGCCGTCGCTTCGGCTTCAAAGGAATATCCGCTGTACCAGCCTGCCAACGGCTATGCCGAGCAGGACCCGCTTCACTGGAAAAATGCGATGCTGGACACCGTTACCGAGATCATCTGCAAAAGCGGTGTTTCGGCAGACGAGATAGCCGGCATCGGTCTTTCGGGGCAGATGCACGGACTGGTGATGCTCGACAGCGGCGGGAACGTGCTGCGCAACGCTATAATATGGTGCGACCAGCGCACACAGCCGCAGGTGGACAAAATGAACGTACTTGCCGCAGATAAGATAGCTCAGATATCCGCAAACCCAGCACTTACCGGCTGGACACTTGCAAAAATACTCTGGGTGAGGGACAACGAGCCGCAGATATACGAAAAATGCCGACATATCCTGCTGCCCAAGGACTACCTGCGCTATGTGCTGACAGGGGAGTTTGCGACCGAGGTCTCCGACGCAAGCGGCATGCAGCTTCTCGACGTCAAAAACCGCTGCTGGTCAAAAGAGCTGTGCTCGCTTTTTGAAATAGACACATCGCTGCTTGCAAGGATCTGCGAATCCTGCGAGGTCACGGGAAAGGTCACTGCGCATATCGCCGATATCACAGGTCTGAGGCAGGGCACAATAGTCGTCGGCGGTGCAGGTGACAATGCCGCAGCCGCCGTAGGTACCGGCGTTTGCAGACAGGGCAGAGCGTTCACAACTATCGGTACTTCGGGAGTGGTGTTTGCCCACACCGACAAGCCGGTCATCGACCCCAAGGGACGGGTGCATACCTGCTGTGCCGCAGTCCCGGGGAGCTGGCACGTTATGGGCGTTACGCAAAGCGCAGGGCTTTCGCTCAAATGGTTCAGGGACAACTTCTGCGGCGCCGAAAAGGAGACCGCAAAGCTTCTCGGCACGGACGAGTATTACATTATGGACAAGCAGGCAGAAACAGTTGCGGTCGGCTGCGACAGGCTGATATATCTGCCGTATCTTATGGGCGAGAGAACGCCTCACCTCGACGCAGACGCAAGAGGCGTGTTCTTCGGGCTTTCGGCTGTCCACACAAAAAAGCATATGCTGCGTGCGGTCATGGAGGGCGTGGCATTTTCGCTGCGTGACTGTGTAGAGGTCTTTCGGGAAATGGGACTGGATATTACGGACATGGCTGCCTGCGGTGGCGGCGCAGTTTCGGCGCTGTGGCGTTCTATGCTTGCCGACCTGTACGGCTGCGAGGTAAAAACGCTCAGCAGCAAGGAGGGTCCCGCACTCGGAGCAGCGATACTTGCCGCTGTTGGTGCGGGTATTTACAGCAGCGTGCCGCAGGCGTGCGGCGCAATCGTAAAGCAGGATAAGCTTTGCACGCCAGACGCTCAGCGGGCACAGCTCTATGAGCAGTATTACAGGCTCTACCGCAAGCTGTACCCAAGTCTGAAAGCAGGCTTTTCCGAGCTTGCACAGCTGTAAAGCGCAGATACGAACCTACGTCAGAGGGCAGAGATAAGCGGAAAACTGCGGTCTTAAAAAGCCGTGCTTTTCGTCGGTATCTCTCGCCTTCTGCTTTTTTCTGCCGCTTTCGCAAGATGATTTTTCACCTTCCGGCTCAACAGCAGAACACGCTTTCCGAACAAGCTCCAAAGCCCTTAACGACGTCGGTTTGTTAATTTGCACATACATTTGGGTTAGTCAAAGCTAACTAATTGTGCAGTCTCACGATTTTTGTGCCTGCTTGCGCCGAAACCTTGACAAATCAGGTGTGCGGTAGTATCATATAATTAGGTTAGGTAAGGCTAACTATTGAAAGGAGATGTCCTATGATGCCTTTGACTTTTGCACAAACAGGTGATGAAAACATCATAAAAAAGATAGGCGGCACGCCCGAGGTAAAAAAGCACCTTGCAGACCTCGGCTTTGTTGTCGGCGGAAGCGTAACGGTAGTAAGCACGCTGGGCGGTAATCTGATAGTCAATGTCAAGGAGTCCAGGGTCGCCATCGACAAGCAGATGGCAAACAAAATAATGATATGACCACGGGGCGGGGTCCCACATCAAACGATACGGAGGGAAGAAAATGAAAACACTCAAAGAAGCCGCTATCGGCAGCACCGTAAAGGTCGTAAGACTGCACGGCGAGGGTGCGGTAAAGCGCAGGATAATGGACATGGGCATAACAAAGAACGTCGATGTGTATATCCGCAAGGTAGCACCGCTGGGCGACCCTATGGAGGTCACTGTCAGAGGCTATGAGCTTTCGCTTAGAAAAGCCGACGCCGAAATGATAGAGATAGTCTGATTTTTTGCACATAAGTTAGTTAAAACTAACGTTTTTGAGAGAGGAAGTATTTTATGAGTCTGAAAATTGCACTTGCCGGAAACCCCAACTGCGGCAAGACGACACTGTTCAACGCTCTGACAGGTTCTAACCAGTTCGTCGGAAACTGGCCGGGCGTAACGGTGGAGAAAAAAGAGGGAAAGCTGAAACACAATAAGGACGTAACGGTAACTGACCTTCCGGGTATCTATTCGCTGTCGCCGTACACGCTCGAGGAGGTCGTTGCGAGAAACTACCTCGTAGGGGAGCGCCCCGATGCGATACTCAACATCATCGACGGCACCAACCTCGAAAGAAACCTTTATCTGACAACGCAGCTGGTCGAGCTTGGGATACCCGTTGCGGTGGCTGTCAATATGATGGACATCGTCAAGAAAAACGGCGACAAGATCGACATCGCCGAGCTTGAAAGACAGCTCGGGTGCAAAGTCGTAGAGATATCCGCACTAAAAGGAACAGGAATAAAGGAAGCTGCGCAGGCTGCGATAGATGCAGCAAAAAGCAGCGAAAAGACCGTTCCTCAGCACACCTTCTCCGGAAGCGTCGAGCACGCACTTGCACACATCGAGGAAGCCTGCATTCATTCGATGCCCGAGGAGCAGCAGAGATGGTACGCTATCAAGCTTTTCGAGCGTGACGACAAGGTCATCGAGCAGCTGAACATCGACAGTGCAACAAAGGCGCACATCGAAACGGACATCGCAGCAGTCGAAAAGGAAATGGACGACGATGCCGAGTCGATAATCACCAACGAAAGATACGTTTACATCTCAAGCGTTATCAAAGCATGCTACAGGAAAAAGAGCGCTGGCAAGATAACAACGTCGGACAAGATAGACAAGGTCGTTACGAACCGCTGGCTCGGACTTCCGATATTTGCGGTGATAATGTTCCTCGTTTACTATATCTCAATGGTCGCCGTCGGAACACCGATGACCGACTTTGTAAACGACGGCGTGTTCGGCGACGGCTGGCATCTCGTAGGCATCGGTTCAAAGGATTTTGAGGACGCGGAGGAAAAATACGGCGATACCGACGCAATCATCGCTGCCTTCAACGAGCAGTACGGCGACGATGAAATTGCCGAGGCTATCGATATCGAGTCCGAAGACTTTGACGAGGAAGCTGCAAAGGAAGCACTCGAAAAGCTGGTTGCGGCAACTCCCGGTGATGCAAATGTAGAGTATACTATCGAGGATGAGGAAACTCTCGAAACGACAACGGAAGAGGCTGACAAAGAGGCTCTTGAAGATGCTGTTGCACAGTTCACCGACAAGGATTACAAACCCGATTACGGTGCACCCGATACAGCAAACTACGGCGTGTTCGTTCCTTCCATTCCGTCACTTGCAGAAAAAGGACTTGACAAGCTCGGCGCTGCCGATTGGGTAAAGGGACTTATCCTCGACGGTATCATCGCAGGCGTAGGTGCAGTGCTCGGATTCGTTCCGCAGATGCTCGTTCTGTTCCTGCTGCTTGCGTTCCTTGAAGCTTGCGGCTATATGTCAAGAATAGCATTCGTGCTTGATCGTATATTCAGAAAATTCGGACTTTCAGGCAAATCGTTTATACCGATGCTCGTCGGCGTAGGCTGCGGAGTTCCCGGAATAATGGCTTCCAGAACCATCGAGAACGAGCGTGACCGCCGTATGACGATAATGACAACGACCTTTATCCCCTGCGGAGCAAAGGTACCGTTTATCGCAATGATAGCAGGTGCGCTGTTCCACAAATCCGCATGGGTAGCTACCTCGGCATACTTTATCGGTATGGCTGCGATAATTATTTCTGGTATAATGCTCAAAAAGACAAGAATGTTCGCAGGCGACCCTGCACCGTTCGTAATGGAGCTTCCCGCTTACCATATGCCGACAGTCGGCAACGTGCTTCGTTCGATGTGGGAGCGTGGCTGGTCGTTCATTAAGAAGGCAGGTACAATAATCCTTCTCTCGACAATAGTTGTATGGTTCACCAGCCGCTTCGGCTTTATCGACGGAAGCTTCCGGATGCTCGAGGAGGATCAGCTCGACGCCTCTATCCTTGCTAAGATAGGAAACGGCATCGCTTGGATATTCAAGCCTCTTGGCTGGGGCAACTGGCAGGCTGCTGTGGCATCTATCACAGGACTTGTCGCAAAGGAAAACATCGTCGGCACAATGGGCATACTTTATGGCGGCGGAGACCAGACCACATGGCAGGCTCTTGCAAGCTCGTTCACAGTTATCACAGGCTTCTCGTTCCTCGTATTCAATCTTCTGTGCGCACCGTGCTTTGCCGCTATCGGAGCTATCAAGCGTGAGATGAACAACGCAAAGTGGACATGGTTCGCAATCGGTTATCAGTGCGGATTTGCATACTGCGTCGCACTTATGATAACCCAGTTCGGAAACATCTTCCTGTCCGGCGCAAAGGTCAACGTTGCCGGCGTGATCGCTGCGGCGCTCATACTCTGCGCAATGATCTATATGCTGGTAAGGCCGTATAAGGAAGCAACAAGGCTGACTGTAAAAAACAAAAAGCTTGCTGTAAACACAAAGTAAGGAGTGATAAAAATGCTGTCGTGGATCGGTGCAAACATCGGCACGATAACAGTCTGCATAGTGCTGGCTGTTATTGTGGCACTGATAATAAGGAATATGATAAATGACAAAAAGAAAGGCAAGTCGCCTGTCTGCGGCGGCAAATGCGGACATTGTCCGATGAGCTGTTCGGGGTGCGGCGGCAAACGAAGGTGATGGAAATGAAAGTATTTGAGATACTGGCAGCGCTGTCGCTGTCCTACCTGTTCATCAACGCACTGTCTGAGATAAAACGCAGACTGAAAAAGTCTTTGCCCGGCGCAAAGCAGACAAATTCCGGTCTTCACATCTAAGGACCTCCCCATAGCGAAAAACCACACAGCATCTGCTGCGTGGTTTTTTACTTTCACTGGCGCACAGGGCAGGAGGCAATAAGAACATTAACATGTACATCCTGCCCGGCCCGGCACCAAAAAAGAGGACTGCTTTTAAACAGTCCTCTTTATCTTTGCTTGTGATATTATGCAGCCTCTGCTGCTTTTGTAGTTGTGGTTTCCTCAGGCTTCTTTTCAGTTGCTTCGGTCTCCTTGCTCTGCTGTGTTTCAGAAGGCTGACCTTCCTCTGTAGCCTTTGTTGTTGTCTGCTCAGCAGCGCCCTTTATAGAGGTAATGGTGTAGTCGCTGTCGTCGAGCTTCCTGTCGAGTCTTTCCTGTGAATCGTACAGATAGTACTCAGCAGAGTTCTCGTCATACGATACGCTGTCGCCTGTGATAACAGGGTTTCTAAGAGCGATATACGCATAAGCTGTCTTGGTCTCATTCTCGGTAGCAACGCTTACCTGGTAGCTCTTGACGATAAGGCACTTTCTGTAGGAAGAACCTGTTGCCTCGTTGTACTCGTAAAGCATTGTCTTGGTTTCCTTGAATGTCATGCCCGAGATCTTGGAGCCGGCGGAGAAGCCTCTTACATAAGTTCTTTCAACGCCTTCGTCGGTTATCTTCTTAATGATCTCTGAATATACTGGAGCAAACTTGTCAACTGCGCCCGGTGCATTATCCTTTGTGAGGTAAACAGGTGCATCGTCGGGAACCTTAACGTCGCCGTAGTAGTAGCCGTCTTCATCAGGTGTGCCGTCGGGAGCGAAGCCCGAGTTTGTGAACGAAGATCTTACATAAGCCTTGAGTCTGACTGTATCACCGATCTTGTAATCCTTGGAGGAGTCGTCAAGATAGAATCTTACGCCCGACTGAACTTCGGAAGGACAACCATCTGTGTTGATCTTTGTAACTCTGAGATAAGGAGATGCATTTCTGAATTCGAGCTTGACGCCGTCGAAGATATTTATCTTCTTCATTTCGCCGAGTCCCTCAACAGTATATTCCTTCTCCTCGGAAGCCTTGTCTGCGGTGTAGTAGTTGCCGCTTATCTGGCTGTAAACTGCGCCGTTTGGATCGTTTTCATCTACAAGAGAAGCGTATCTGAGTCTGCCCACGAGAACGACCTTGTCACCGTTCTTGAGGTTTCTGTAGGATTCCTTCCAGGAGTATCTTACAACTCTTGAAGTCTCAGAAGAGGAATCTACCTCATACTCTGCGGTACCGTTTCCGTCCATACCGCTGAACTTAACGTTAACGTTGTCAAACATAGTAACCTTTGTACCTGTCTTGAGGTCTGCAACGGTAACTTCAAACTCGGTGTTCTCGAGCTTGATGTCGTTGTCCTTGAGGTACTGCTCGTTGTATGTAACAACGCACTTTACTGTGTCGCCGTTCTTGAGTCCCTTAGCGGTCTTTTCGCCGTTGATGGTGATCTCAAGACCTGCTGCCTCGCTCAGAAGAGCTGTACGCATCTTGACAGCATCCTGCTTGTTGCCTGCCTTTGTGTAAGCAGCGAGCAGTCTCTTCTCGGAAACCTCGAAATACTTGGAAACAGCATTTTCGCTGTCCTCGTTGTCCATAAGGTCGCTGAGCGCACCGGCATACTCACTGTTGTATACGCTGTCGCTATACTTATTGAGCTTAGGTGTACAAGTACCTGCGGTATCGATGCCCTTGAACTCGATCTTGTAAAGATCCTTTGCGTCGATGACCTGGAATCTGAAGAATACATGCTTGATAACAAAGAAAGCGATGAGTCCTACCACCAGAACGCTTGCAATGATGATGATAAGCTTCAGATTCTTCTTGAACCAGTTGTCGCCGGTCTTTACAGCTGCTGCGGGAGCGCCGAAGCCCGGCTGGGGCTGTGCAAACCCGCCGCCAAAATTGTTCTGCGGCTGCTGGAAGTTGTTCTGCGGCTGCTGGAAGTTGTTCTGCGGCTGCTGGAAATTCTGCTGCGGCTGAGCCTCGGGCTGCTGAGCCTGAGTATTCGGCTCCGGTGCAGGTGTTGCTGCAGCGCCCTGCTGAGCCTGCATTTCTGCAATATTAGCTCCGCACCCCAAGCAGAACTTGTCGTCCGGTCCTATTGGGTGACCGCACTTCAGACAATATTTGATAGTGTTCATTCTCTTTTCCTCCATCAAAAATATAGACGTATAAATGAATATAGATATTTGTGCATTTTAATTATATCCCAACATTCATTGATTGTCAATAAAAGCATCATACTTTCGTACAATTCCCGCAAATTCACTATGTACAAGGGCTGTTTTTTGTACATTTGAACTAAGCATAAAGCCCGCTATCCCCCCAAATAACGTTTTTCCTGCTATTGTATATTATTCGCAGCCTTGTCAATACTCTGATACAAAGCACTTGGGAGGCTGGATATGTTTATTGTATTTTTCCGTGCGGTGATACTTTACGTTGTGATAGTGGTGTCGATGAGGCTTATGGGAAAGCGTCAGCTGGGGGAGCTTCAGCCCTCGGAGCTTGTTATAACGGTGCTTTTGTCAAATATAGCGACGCTTCCGGTCGAAAGCCCGAATATCCCGATGATAATGGGGGTGATACCGATTTTCACGCTGGTAAGCCTTGATGTTGTGCTGTCGCACATCTCGCTCAGATCGAGAAAGGTGCGAAAGGCTATCTGCGGCTCGGCAAAGATACTGATATCCGACGGGCAGATCGACCAGAAAACAATGAAGGACCTGCGTTTTTCGGTGGACGACCTTATGCAGAGCCTTCGCAGTCAGCAGATCTTCGACATATCTCAGGTACAGCTCGCCGTAGTCGAGACAACAGGAAAGATAAGCGTTTACCAGAAGCAGCCGTACCGGAACGTTACCTGCGAGGATATGAAGATAAAAGGGGAGAGCACCGACCCGCCGCAGCTTATAATCGACAGCGGGAAGCTTATCCCGGGGGCGCTGGAGGGCATCGGATTTGACAGGCGCTGGCTGGACAGCACCCTCAAAGCGCATGGCAGCAGGCTCTCGGACGTTTTCCTTATGACCTGCGACAGCAGCGGAAAGCACGTTATAATACCGTTTGAAAGGCAGGCGAAAGGGCTTTGAAAAGACTTGTGATAAGCGTGGTCATACTTATATTCATAATGCTTATGTCCAGCGTGTCGGTGATAGTCATAAAAAAGAGCAACGAGCAGCTTTTCAGCCTCGTTCACACCGCCGAGCAGGCTTATCTCTCGGGCAGCGGAACAGAAAAAGCCCTCAGCGAGCTTGAGGACTACTGGGAGAAATATTATCTTATAATGTCTTACATCTCCGCAGAGCCGACGATGTCGGATATGGCCCGCTGCGTAAAAAAGCTGCCCGACCTGTATTCATCGGGCAGCGACGATTTCCTTGCAGAGCTTAAAAGCATCGAGCACTGGGCTCAGCTTCTGTACGATACGCAGTTTCCCGACCTGTCGTCAATATTCTGAGATCGGCATTTGACGGTTTCAGATGCTGGAATGTGTCCTGACGTGATCTACGGTTTCATCGACTGTTGTAAAAGCGAGTCCCGTGACGGTATCTGCGCAGCCGTAGTAGATAGCTATGCGTCCCGTATCGGCGTCGCACAGGGCGGCGCATGGAAACGTAACGTTGGGCACGTCACCGACACACTCGTACATTTCACGTGGATTGAGCAGGTAGTCGGCACATCTGTATCTTACCTTCCACGGCTCGTCAATATCCAGAATGCAAGCGGAAAAGCTGTACACAAAGCCGTTGCACGACTCCAGAACGCCGTGATAGAAGCACAGCCAGCCCTCGCTCGTTTCGATAGGGATAGGGCCCGCACCTATCTTTTTGGATTCCCACGGCATAAAGGGGGACATAACGTGCCGGTGCTCTCCCCAATACTTCATATCGGGGGAGTGGGAGATATAGATATCTCCGAACGGCGTATGGCCGTCATCTGACGGGCGGGACAGCATAACGTACTTTCCGCCGATCTTACGGGGGAAAAGCACGCCGTTGCGGTTAAATGGCAAAAAGGCGTTTTCGCACTGATAAAAGGTCTTGAAATCAAAGGTATAGCCCACACCGATCGTAGGGTGTCCGTCAAAGGCATTACACCAGGTTATCCAGTATCTGTCCTCGATAAATACGACACGTGGATCGTAGCCGTACAGCCACTCGTTGACCTCGTGAGTCGCAGGGCTTTGCTGCACAAAATGTATCCTCTCCTCATCTATGCGCCAGTTTATGCCGTCGTCGGAAAAACCTGCGTGCAGCTGCATAGCACGGCGCTTATCGTCTATCCTGAACACTCCCGCAAAACCGTTCTCAAACGGCACGACCGCCGAATTGAACACCGAATTTGCGCACTTTACGGCGTCACGTGGGATAACGGGATTTTTGTCATATCTCCACACTACATCTGCGCAGCCCTGCGGCTTATCCTGCCATGGGATATTGGGTATGCTCTGTCCGTTAAGTATTTTTACGTTCATTAGTGACCTCCTTAAATCACAAAAGCCATATAGAACGCACTGTCTATATGGCTCGTTTTTTAGTCCGACAAATTCAGCTCCCACAGCTTGTACACCGTAAAATCACCGACTTCAAGGGTGAGCGGCGGGTGTGTGCTGACGTACTTTTCTCTCTCGGTGAGATAGTCCCGTATCTCTTGCTCTGTTTCAAAAAGCTCGTTTTCATTGAGCCTGAACTGCCTGAACACATAGGGCACTTCATTATACACGGCGGAATAATAATCGCCGCCCGTATAGGCATAATCATAGCCGAGAAATGTCTTTTCGAGGTCTGTCGGGTCGAACCGTGGCTGCGGTATATCCGTTTCGCACAATATCAAGCGGTACTGTATCCCCATTTCCTGCGACTTTCGGATATACTTTTTGATATAGTCCATATCCGTACAGGCAGCGACACAGCTGCCCTGCGGTATATCGTAATATGTCAGCTCGATATTCTCATCAAAGAAATGCGAAAACTCCGGGTCATCGTAAAAATACCAGTTCTCTCCCTTTGAATCGCAGCTGTCGATGCCTCTGTATTTTTCGTCTGACTGCCGCCGCACGATAATGCCGTTACATTGCATTTTTATCCTCTTGCTTACTGATGATGTTCTCTATCTCACCGACCTTGTTTTTATCCTTTATCTCGGTCTTATAGGCAAATCTTGTTTCCTTGCCGTCCTTTTCGCAGATCGTCGTTTCGGTGAAATACTCCAGCTTTCCGCTTTTATCAAACACAAAGCGCACAGCAAAGCCTGTTGCCTTTGCACCGTCGGGAACAGCGGGGTTGACCTTGTTCACATCGTAGATGTGGGTCAGCTCGTCCTTTCCGTCCACCTTTTTCATCTTCGCCTCGGTTATCGCCGACGGGATATATGTTATCATCTGATCCTGTGTCTTTTTGTGGCGGCGGCTGCGTGTATATTTAATGAACTTGTCGTCGCCCTTTTTGTACTGATAATACTTGCCGTCACGGAAATACACGTTGACCTCGCCGTCGTTGTACTCATTGCTCTCAACGCCGTTGACCTGTTTCCAGTCGGTATAGGTCAGCACGTTGTCCGATGAATATTTAAAGGTGAAGATCTGCTCGGCTTTATCGGTGTTGAGATTAGTCATAACGATACTTGCGCTGTCAAGCTGCTCAAAGTCCTCTCTTGCCTGCATCACGAGGTTATCCCCCACGATGTCGGGCTTTCCGCAGCCGAACAGACACAGGGTCAGGCATATCAGCACAGCCAGCAACGATCCTTTTGTTCTCATTGAAACGCTCCTATCTTCATCAAAGGTTTTTGCAGGTCTTGGAGAACAACACCAGCGAAGCGGGTATAGTGAATATCTGCGATATGGTCGCTCTTATCATCAGCCCGAAGGAGAATCTTATCACATACAGATCCACCGAAACATTCTCAACGCCGACGTTCTTTCCCCACGCAAGCCAGCCGACATAGTCCTTTCCGTCGCAAGCGTATGCGATGAACCCGCCGAGCACGATGCCTGCAAGAACAAAGAAAATAAATGCAAATGTCCTTTTAAAATTCTTCATTTCCGAACTCCCTCATAAAAAGGAGCGAGCAAAGGCACCATGCCCTTTGTCCGCCCCTTTGTTTTGTGTGTTTATGCGCAGTTTTCTCTCTATTTGCGTCTTGACGACGACCTGCGCTTGTTATCCATAACGTGCTTGAGATCGGAAAATCTCTCCTCGCTGGTCGCCTTGAACTTTGAAAGCATATCCTCGAAATCCGAATTGCCCGAGCTCGTGTTGACATACACCGGCGGCGGGTTTTTCGTAAAGTCCTGTGCGGGCTTGCTCTCATACGGCTTCTTAGGCGGGCGGTTCTGCATACCCTGCTTCGGCCCTGAGTTTCTGAACCTGTTTGGTCTTTCCTGCTGCGGGAGTGCCTTTTTGATAGAAAGAGATATCTTTCCGTCCTCTCCCAGATTCAGCACCTTGACCTTGACTGTCTGACCCTCGGTAAGGTGGTCCTTTATCTCACTGACAAAGGTGTTTGCGACCTCTGAGATGTGCACCATTCCCGTAGTGTCCTTGTCCAGCTCAACAAATGCTCCGAACTTGGTAATGCCTGTGACTTTTCCCTCATAGATGTTTCCGACTTCTAACTGCATCGTGTTTTTTTCCCCAATCTAATACTGATATATATATAACCACGCCCTATGTCCCCCGCCTTTCAGGCGGCGGTCATCTTAGTCTTCCGGCGGCGGGAATGACCCCCCACCGAGACCCTGAGCGGCTAACGCTGTAACAAGCGAAGCTTGGTTTGCCGTGACTTGAATAACGGGGCGATGCCCCATATTGAACTGATCCGTTTTTAACGGTCACTTGTTCTGGTTTACTATGTAGAATCTGCGCTCCTCGGGATAAGCATAGCCCAGCTTGTCGATAGCTATCTTCTTCATATACTCCTTCTCGCCCGAATCGAGCATTCTGGAATATTCATCGTTAAGCGCCTTTTCCTCATCTATCTGCTTATTTATCTCCTTAGTCTCACTTCTCAGCTTTGCTATCTCAGCCTTGTCGTAGACTATTGTGAACGCCGCATATGCACAAAAGCATACAGCTATAATGACAAATATCTTTTTTGCAAGACTTCCTTTTTTTCTCGGAGCCTTAGGTTCTTCCTGCTCCAGTATCTCTTCCTCGCCGTTCTCTTCAACGGTCTTTTCTATATCCTTGGTTGTCATAGTATCTCCCTTCGGTATTTACACGTACCTATTCCAATATATTATACAACACTTAAAAGTCAACTTTCAAGGGCTTTTGGCTAATTTTTTTGTTTTTATTCAAAATTATGTGACTTTTCACAAAAGACAACTTTGTTTTTTGTCCAATTTTATGGATAAGTCCAAATATTGGAGCAACAAACAGCCTTTTAAGAACTGCCATCAGCTTTCTGAAAACGAACATAGCGAGATTTCCCACGGAAAAATGCTCCAGCACGAAGCCTGCCGCCATACCGACGACCGTAAAAACACGGAGCTTTCCCGTCAGCCCCGTAACGAAAGTGAACACGGCAAATCCCGCCAGCGCACAGAACACTATATCCTCTGCGAACACAACGGCGTTTTTGTGCCTGAACATTATCCTCACCGCACGGAACAGGTCGTAGACTATCCCTATCCCGACGCCGAGGAGCACCGATAGCAGATATATCTGCGTTTCCGCTTCAAGAGAAAAGCTCATCTCCCTCAAACCTGCTCACCTCCCCTCAGCGAAACAGCTTGCCGAAAAAGCCGAGCTTTTTTGTAGCGTCCCTCTCGCCGTAGCTCAGCGAGCTGACATCTCCCTCAAGCGTAAGGTCGCCGCTTTCAAGTGACATCTCGCTGACGTGCAGTCCTCTGCCCTTGATGACCAGCTCTCCCAGCTGGGTATAAAGCACGACGAGCTTTTCGTCAAAGCTGTCAACGTCGGTCACACCCGTGAGCGTGAGCTTGCTGCGGTCCTCTAAAATAGCATTGTGTCGTTCGTTCATAGTATCGCTCCTGACTTGTTTTTTCAATACTATGAAAAAAGGGCGTTGTCCTATTCCGTGCAAAAGAAAAACGCCCGGATAATTTTTTCAAAAAAAGCCGGCCTCTGCTTATTTTGCAGAAGCCGGCTCAAAGATCGGTCAGTATTTTGTATTAAAGTACTCTTACTCTTACAACGCCGTCGATAGCCTTGATAGCGTCGATATCAGCTGTACCGTTAACGTCGAGCATTGTGTAAGCCCAGTCCTTCTTGGACTTATTGACCATATTCTCGATGTTAGCGCCCTTGTCAGCAACAGCGCCTGTGATCTGTGTGATAAGAGCAGGAACGTTCTTATGCAGTACACATACCAGAGCATCGCCTGTCTTTACAAGCTCGGCATTCGGGAAGTTTACAGAGTTGATGATTGCACCTCTCTCGATGTAAGCCTTCAGCTCGTCAGCTGCCATTACAGCGCAGTTGTCCTCGCTCTCCTCGGTAGAAGCGCCCAGATGCGGGATAGCAACAACGTTCTCAACGCCGATCACCTCGTCGCTTGGGAAGTCAACAACGTATCTTGCAGCCTTGCCGCTTGCAAGAGCCTCAATGATAGCGTCAGCGTTTACCAGCTCGCCTCTTGCAAAGTTGAGAATCTTTACGCCGTCCTTGCAAAGAGCAAGTGTATCCTTGTTGATGGTATCCTTTGTATCAGCGTTGAATGGGAGATGCAGAGAGATGTAGTCGGACTCTGCATAGATGTCGTTTACGTTGTTAGTAACTCTAACCTGCGGCTTGAGGTTAAGAGCAGCGTTCACAGAAAGGAACGGGTCGTAGCCGATAACGTCCATACCCAGAGATATAGCGATGTTAGCGAGCTTTCCGCCGATAGCACCAAGTCCGATAAGACCGAGTGTCTTGCCCATTATCTCGTTGCCTGCAAAGTTGGATTTGCCCTTCTCGACCATTTTGCCTACCTCAGCGCCATTGCCCTTGAGTGTCTTAGCCCACTCGATAGCCTCGGGGATCTTTCTGGAAGCAAGCAGAAGTCCGCACAGAGCAAGCTCCTTAACAGCGTTAGCGTTAGCGCCCGGTGTGTTGAAAACAACGATGCCCTGCTCAGCGCACTTGTCAACAGGGATGTTATTTGTGCCTGCGCCTGCTCTTGCGATAGCGAGGAGGTTGTCCTTGAACTCCATATCGTGCATCTTTGCAGAACGCACCATTATAGCCTCCGGGGCATCGCAGTTATCTGTAACGCTGTAGTTGTCGCCGAGTCTGCTTGTGCCGACAGCAGCGATCTTGTTGAGTGTCAGTACGTTTACCATTTTTCCTTACCTCTTTCTTATTTATTATTTGCTTGTCAAACCCTAAAGGGTTTGAGGCATATTTGTTCAGACTATTCATAAGGGCAGCCCTCTCTTGCAGGGCATGCCCTCTTTTATCACCCATGCGGAGCGCCTGACGGCTCGGGGCATTTCGCTGTCTGCGGACAGCGACGAGGGCTCTGCCTCTCGCCAAACTGTCCGTAGGACAGTTTACACCATTTTTTTACGAAAAAGAAGGCAGAGAATGGCTGCGCCATTCTCTAAAGTAACCGTGGTAACGGTTACTTTGGGACCGAAAAAACCTGTTATTATTCGGTTCTATTAAAAAGTGTGCATACGGGACGATGAACTCGCCCCGTATGCATAGAATTTCTATTACTTGGTGTTCTCTGCCTCAAACTTCTTCATGAACTCTACAAGCTTCTCAACGCCCTCGATAGGCATAGCATTGTAGATAGAAGCTCTCATGCCGCCGACAGTCCTGTGACCCTTGAGGTTCTCAAAGCCGGCTGCCTTAGCCTCTGCAACGAACTTCTTGTCAAGCTCCTCGTCGCCTGTTACGAAAGGAACGTTCATCAGAGATCTGTCCTCAGCTCTTACTGTGCCCTTGAACATCTTGGAAGAATCGAGGAAATCGTAAAGGATCTTAGCCTTCTTCTCGTTGTGGACCTTCATTCCCTCAAGTCCGCCCATCTTCTTTATCCACTTGAATACCTTGCCGCAGATGTAGATGCCGTAGCAAGGAGGTGTGTTGTAAAGAGAATTGTTGTCAGCCTGGATCTTCCAGTTCATCATAGTCGGTGTGTTCTTTACAGCAGGCTCGTCCTTGAGAAGATCCTCACGAACGATAACGATCTGTACGCCTGCAGGACCAATATTCTTCTGAACGCCGCCGTATACAACGCCGTACTTTGAAACATCTATCGGCTCGGACAGGAAGCAGGAAGAAACGTCTGCTACCAGTGTCTTGCCCTTTGTGTTAGGCAGGGTCTTGTACTTTGTTCCGTAAATGGTATTGTTCTCGCAGATGTAAACATAGTCTGCATCCTCGGGGATATCAAGATCGGAGCAGTCAGGAATGTAAGAGAAGGTCTTGTCAGCGGAAGAAGCAACTCTTACTACCTCGCCGTACTTCTCAGCCTCAGCAGCAGCCTTCTTAGCCCACTGACCTGTGATGATGTAAGCAGCCTTGCCGTTGTACATCAGGTTCATCGGAACTTCAGCGAACTGCAGGCTTGCGCCGCCCTGTCTGAAGATTACCTTGTAGTTATCGGGGATACCCATAAGATCACGCAGATCCTGCTCAGCCTCTTTGATAATGTTATCATAAGCCTTAGAACGGTGAGACATCTCCATTACGCTCATACCTGTGCCCTTATAATCGAGCATCTCCTCTGCTGCTTCCTTGAGCACTTCCTCAGGAAGTACTGCCGGACCTGCACTGAAATTGTAAACTCTGCCCATTTTAAAAACCTCCATTAAAAATGATTTCTGGCAATTTCAATTATACCTCTTTTTCCGTTAAAAGTCAATAGTATTTACCGTATGGGGCATATATCTAATTTAACAAATCGGATTGTTGCTTTGAAGCAATTTTTATAAAAGTTTTCAACACTGTTTCAAACGCACGATACAGTCAGCCGCAAGCCGGGTAATGACTTCTTACCTCTTATCTCTTGGATCTGAAAGCTCCTGCGCCTCTTCGGACGAGAACGGTGTAACATAGAGTGTCCGGTTATTTGTGAATATGACCATACCCGGCTTTGCACCGTTAGGCTTTTTGACGTACTTTACGAGCGTATAGTCAACACCCACCTGTGAGGACTCTCTGCCCTTTGAGTAGCAGGCGGCGAGCCTTGCGGCGGTGAGGATAACGCTGTCTGGTATCTCTCTGCCCTGTGCGGAAATAATGACATGGCTGCCGGTGATATCCTTGGTGTGAAGCCACATATCCTCCTTTTCCGACTCCTTGCAGGTCAGCCTGTCGTTTTGTGTGTTGTTTCTTCCGACACGGATAACAAAGCCCTCGGGTGTTACGAATCTGAGCGGTGGCAGAGCCTTTGGCGGCTTTGCCTTGGTGTCACGTCGCTTTGCGTAGCCCTGTCTTACAAGCTCCTCACGAAGCTCGGCTATCTCCGCCTCGGTCGAGGCACGGGTCAGCGCATCGAGCACGCTGTCGAGGTAGACGAACTCCTCCTCGCCCTGTTTTATAAGCCCCTCCAGCTTTTTTTCCGCCGTGTCGAGCTTTCGGTACTCCTTGTAGTAACGCTGTGCGTTCTCGGTCGGTGTGAGGCGCTTGTCAAGAGGTATCTCGACCTCTTTCATCTGCTCGTCGTACAGGTCAACGAGCCTGCAAACGCTCATTCCCTTTGAAAGGACGTACAGGTTCGCCATTATAAGATCGCCGTAAACACGGTATTTGTCACGCTCGGCGCACTCCAGAAGCTCCTGCCTCTGATTTTCAACACGCCGCCTTGTTCTTTCCGAAGCGGTCACAAGAAGCCTGAAAAGATCCGATGCTTTCTGCTTTGTTCTTGAAAAAGCGTCACGCTCGCTGTAAAAATGATCGAGAAGCTCTCCCGCCGATCCAAAGCTCTTTGTTACCATAAGCCCGCCGTACTGGTGTACAGCGCAGAAGCAGAAATCTTTAAGGCTGCCCTCTTTTGTCTTAACGACAGTGTACTCGTTTTTGCCGCTTTTTATCTGCTCTCTTATGCGGTCAAGGAAAAACCAAAGCCTGTCCTTTGCCTCGCCGTCAAGCTCCTGTGCAGCACATTCTCCGCCTCTCAGCGCAAAAAACGCACATTCCCTTGTGAATATCGGGCTGACACCCTCAAACACCCCGAGCAAAGTCTTTGAAAGCTCACCGTGCTGCTGTGCAAGGCGCTGTTCAAGCTCCTCCCGGCTGCAGTTGAAAAGGTCGAGCCTGTCACCTCTCGGCGGCGTTTCGTATATCATTCCCGGAAGTACCGTGCGCACCGACGAACGATCCTGCCCGACTCGTTTTATGCTGTCGATTATCTTTCCGTCGGAGTTGAAAAGAATGATGTTTGAAAAGCGTCCCATTATCTCGGCCGCAAGCGTCAGCATGACCCTGTCACCCATTTCGTCGGTCGCCTCAAAGTCAAAATAAAGTATCCTTTCAAGTCCGTCCTGTCGGATGTCTATAAGCCTGCCCGAAGATAAATGCTTGCGCAGCAGCATGCAGAACATCGGGGGAGTCTGCGGGTTCTCTATCTCCTTTTGCGTGATGTGTACCCGTGCAGACCCCGCATTTGCGCTGAAAAGCACTCGCTTCATTCCGCCCCTGGTGCGCATACCGATAACAAGCTCCTCTCTCGAAGGCTGGTGTATCCTGTCCACACGGGAGTCTATCAGCGGCTCAAGCTCTTTTTTTAGTAAACTAAGATATATTCCGTCTAATGCCATTGTTGTTTTCCTTTCGGTGTTTTGTGCAAGCTAAAATAATATGGGGCTTGCTCCGTATAACTGAAATAAAGGGTTTCCCCCAATAATACCTTACACTTTGTAACAAACAATATCTTTATTGTTCTTAGCTACTAAAAATTCTACATCTCTGAACTGCTCGTGGAGCTCGCTTTTCATATACTCGCAGAAGATATTTTCGGTATGGAAATGTCCTGCGTCGAAAACGCACAGCCCCGAGTTGTTCGCATCTATAAAGATGTCGTGCTTAACGTCGCCCGTTATCAGCGCATCACAGCCCTTTGCCAGCGCATCTCTCCAGAAGCTCCCGCCGCTGCCCGAGCAGACTGCGGCTCTTGATATCTTCTTATCAGCGTAGCTTTGGGTCATTGACAGATCGTTATAGCGCACGACCACGTTTCCGAGACAAGACTGGATATGCTTAGCAAGCTCCTTTGCGGTCAGTTCCTTTTCAAGTGCACATATGCAGCCGATAGGTGCGCCGCCGTTTTCGGTGATATGCTCCACAGGTATCATCTCAAGCTGTTTGCACAAAAGGTCGTTCATAAGCGAGCTGTCAAAGTTGGTGTGTGCGCTTATCGAGCAAATGCCGTTGGCAAGCAGCATTCCAACGACCGTGTCTGTGTCTATGGTTTTCAGAGCCTTGAATATAACAGGGTGGTGGGTGATTATCGTGTCCGCACCGCACTGTACTGCTTCAAGGATAATGTCCTTGGTAACGTCAAGAGCGATAAGCGCCTTTTTTACCTCCGTCCTGCCGTTGCCAATGCATAAACCGCTGTTGTCATAGCTCTCCTGTAATTCATACGGCGCTATCTCGTTGATGTAGTTGTAAATATCCTTTATCGTAGTCATACATTAGTCCTTTCTGTGATAATGAAAACGACGGAAAACAAAACGGATGAAAATGAGAAATAACGATGTATCGTGGAGCCCTTTTGAAAAGAACTCTTCTCTGAACTCTTTTAGGACTTTCAGTTATTTTTCGTTATAGGGGTCGCAGACCCCTATGGCGAAAAATCATTAAAAGGTTTCTGAAAAGGGGTTTGGGGAAAAACTCTTCTCTAAAAGAGTTTTTCCCCAATATATCCGTTATTCTTCGTTCTCGTCTGTTTCGTCCTCGTCGTCGTTGCCGTCGTCGATAGCGTCCTCGTCATCGGGTTCGACGTCATCGTTCACGACCTCGTTAGCCTCTTCTTCGGCAGCCTGTGCGATATCCTCGGCAGAAGCCTGTTCTACCTCGGTTATCTCGGCATCTTCCTCGTGCTCTGTTCTTGTGAACGCAACGACCTTTCCGTCCTCGCTGACTCTCATAAGGCGCACGCCCTTGGAATATCTGCCCATGATACTGATATCGCAGGCTCTTATCCTGATAACAACGCCGTCAGTGGATATCATAATGATATCGTCTTCATCGTCAACGACCTTGATACCGCAGACACTTCCGTTCTTATAGTTTGTCATACCGTAACCGCCGCGCCTCTGAACACGGTAGCTTTCAAGTGCGACACGTCTTCCGAGACCGTCCTCCGAAACAGTCAGCACAGCTGCACCGTCACGCACTCTTGCCATCGAAACGACATAGTCGCCCTCACGCAGCCTGATAGCCCTTACGCCGTGAGCCGTCCTGGACATCTCTCTGATATCCGTTTCGTTTATTCTTATAGCATAGCCGTTGTGCGTCGCAACTATCAGCTGGTTCTTGCCGCTGGTCATTCTTACGCCCTCGATCTCGTCGCCCTCGTCAAGGCCGATAGCTCTCAGTCCGTTCTTTCTTACGTTCTTATACGCAGAAAGCGGGGTACGCTTTATCTTTCCGTTGCGTGTGACCATAACGATATATCTGCCCTCATCAAAGCTGTCGGTCTTTATCATCGCAGCTATCTTCTCGTCGTTTTCAAGCGGCAGGATATTTACGATGTTCGTGCCTCTCGAAGCCTTCGATCCTTCGGGCAGCTCGTAGCATTTGAGCTTGTACATAATGCCCTTGTTGGAAATGAACAGCATAAAATCGTGAGTCGAGCAGGTGTACATCTCCTCAACATAGTCGTCCTCACGCTGCTTCATTCCCGTAACGCCCTTGCCTCCACGCTTCTGAGCGTGATACTCGCTGATAGGCGTTCTCTTGATATATCCTCCCTTGGTGTAGGTGACAAAGCTCTCCTCCTCGGGGATAAGATCCTCGATATCCACCTCACCGCTGACGTTCTCTATCCTTGTTCTTCTCTCGTCGCCGAATTTTTCCTGTATAGCCTCGACCTCCTCGATGATTATATCAAGTATCCTCTGGTGATTTGCAAGGATATCCTCGAGGTCTGCTATCTTTATCTTCAGCTCGGCCAGCTCATCAAGAAGCTTCTGACGCTCCATGCCGGTCAGCTTGCCAAGGGTCATATTGACGATATGGTCTGCCTGTATCTCGGTAAGCTCGAACCTGTCCATAAGTCTCTGCTTGCCTTCTGCGATGGTCTTTGACGAACGCAGTATCTCAACTACCTCGTCGATGTTGTCAAGAGCGATAATAAGACCCTGCAGGATATGCTCCCTCTCTTTTGCCTTTTTGAGATCGAACTGTGTGCGTCTTCTGATAACGTCCACCTGGAAGTCGATGTACTGTTCAAGACACTCCTTGAGAGTAAGTATCTTAGGTATGCCGTTCACAAGCGCCAGCATATTCACGCCGACTGTGTCCTGAAGCTGAGTGTACGAAAACAGCTTGTTGAGCACTACCTGCGGATTTGCGTCCTTTTTGAGCTTGATAACGATACGCATACCGTCCTTGCCCGACTCGTCGTTGAGGTCGTGTATGCCGTCGATGCGCTTTTCCTTAACGAGATCAGCGATAGAAACGCACAGCCTTGCCTTGTTTACCATATACGGTATCTCGGTGACGATAATGCAGTTTCTGCCGTTTATCTCCTCGATAGATGTCTGCGAGCGCAGGGTTATCTTGCCTCTGCCCGTGCCGTAAGCCGCCCTTATGCCCGCACGGCCCATTATTATACCTCCGGTAGGAAAGTCGGGTCCCTTGACGTGCTCCATCAGCTCGTCAAGCGAGCAGTCGGGGTTTTTCATAACGCACTTCATACCCTCGATTATTTCGTGAAGGTTGTGAGGCGGGATATTCGTAGCCATACCTACGGCAATACCCGTAGAACCGTTGCAAAGCAGATTCGGGAATCTCGACGGCAGAACAACAGGCTCTTTGAGTCTGTCATCATAGTTGGACTGGAAATCGACTGTGTTCTTGTTGATATCGGTGAGCATATTCATCGACATCTTTGCCATTTTAGCCTCTGTGTAACGGTAAGCAGCCGGCGGGTCTCCGTCCACCGAGCCGAAGTTTCCGTGACCGTCAACAAGAGGGTATCTCAAAGAGAAGTTCTGTGCAAGACGAACGAGCGCATCGTAAACGGAAGCGTCACCGTGCGGGTGATATTTACCCAGCACAGAACCTACCGTATCTGCGCACTTTCTGTATGGCTGGTCGGGCGTCAGACCGTTTTCGTACATTGTGTACAGAATACGCCTGTGAACAGGCTTCAGACCGTCCCTGACGTCCGGTAATGCTCTTGATACGATTACTGCCATGGAATATTGGATAAAGGATTCTTTCATTATCCTTTCGACATCGGTGTCAATAACATTGTAGTCGCTCAAAAATTTTCAACTCCTATCTTCCGCACCTGCGGAAAAATATAAATCATATATCATTACTTTAAATCAAAGTTAGTTTTCTTTTTGTCGGGGGCTTTCCGGTCAGCCCCAAACCGTTCGCAAGCGAACGCTTCACCCCTTCGGGTGCCATTTTCGAAAATAAAAAGTATATTACTAACTTACTTGTTATCTGTGATAAGATGATAACCCTCTGCAAGCTCACCGGTGAACTTATCACGCAGTATCTTCTGTCCGTCCTCGCTGATAAGACGCTTGCAAAGCACGTAGAACGTTTCCTTTTCGAGGATTATTATAAACATCTCCTCGTTTTCTATGACCTCAACGGTATCGTTGTTGATGTCACTGTTGTCGCCCAGATGTACACGCCTCGGCTTTATCGGAACATAGTCCTCAGCCTGCTTTTCTTTCTCGGAAACGATAGTTTCGATAGTAAATCCGCTTTCGTAAAGCGTGAACCTGTACCTGTCGTCCTCAAGATTTTTGAGTGCCCTTACAAGATACTTTCTTATCCTAACGCTGTTGTACCAGGTAAGTACGATGACTGCGAGGCATATCGCAAGCAGCACATAGTTTAGATAGCTGCTCGGATATTTGATTATCGACACGATAAAAGCCACCGCAACGACCGAGAAAGCCGCTGTGACCTTCCAGTTGTGAGGATAGACAAACTTTTTCTGATAAGCTCTGAAAGCTCTGTCCTCCTCATCGTTTTTAACATCGTAGTCTATAACGAGCATCGGCTTTTCGCTGAAGCTGTCCGCATCAGCCTGTGCCTGTACTTCATATTCTTCAAGCTCTTTTTCCTCAAAGCTCTTGAAATCGTTTTTCTCCGCCATTAATTTTTCCTCTTTCTTTAAAAAACCATAATAATAACAGGTTTTTTCGTCCACCTTTTTCTCGTAAAAAAAGGTGGCGGGTCGAGGGCAGCGCCCTCGTCGCTGTCCGCAGACAGCGAAATTTCTTTACGTCAGGCGCTCCGCAAAGGGTGAATTTCAAAACAGTCCGGTGGACTGTTTTGAAAGAGGGAACGCCCTGAAAGAGAGGGCGTTCCCTTATGAAAAGCCTTCTCTTATTTTCCTCAAACCCTTCAGGGTTTGACTAATTATTCTTAAACATCTAACTCTTTAGCATACTCAGCATTTTTCTCAATAAACTCTTTACGAGGCTGGACTTTATCGCCCATAAGGATAGTGAATATCTCGTCTGCTTTTACGGCATCCTCCATAGTTACTCTTATCATCGTTCTTGTTTCGGGGTCCATAGTCGTTTCCCAAAGCTGCTTGGGGTCCATCTCACCAAGACCCTTGTATCTCTGAACGTTGACCTTTCCGCCGTTTGCAGAATACTCGGCGATGTATCTGTCACGCTGAGCGTCGGTGTATGCGTACTTGAAGCTCTTGCCCTTCTGTACCTTGAAAAGCGGAGGCTGAGCAAGATAAACATGTCCGTGCTCGATGAGCGGACGCATAAATCTGAAGAAGAACGTCAGAAGCAAAGTCCTGATGTGCGAGCCGTCAACATCGGCATCTGCCATGATTATTACTTTGCCGTAACGAAGCTTGCTGAGGTCGAAATCCTCACCTATGCTCGTTCCCAGAGCAGTAACGACAGGGGAGAGCTTGTCGTTTCCGTAAACTCTGTCGATACGGGCTTTTTCAACGTTGAGCATCTTGCCCCACAGCGGCAGGATAGCCTGGAACTTTCTGTCCCTGCCTTCCTTTGCCGAACCGCCTGCGGAATCTCCCTCGACGATGTATATCTCGGTAACGGAAGCATCTCTCTCCGAGCAGTCCGCAAGCTTACCCGGCAGGCTCGACGATTCAAGCGCACTCTTTCGCCTTGTCAGCTCACGGGCTTTCTTTGCAGCCTCACGAGCCTTCTGCGCCTGTACGGATTTATCAAAGATAGCCTTTGCGACCGGAGGATTTTCCTCAAAATAATTCATCAGCTTTTCGCTAACTATCTTGTCAACGAACGGTCTGACCTCGGGATTACCAAGACGTCCCTTTGTCTGTCCCTCAAACTCGCAGTTGGTGAGCTTTACCGAAACGATAGCGGTAAGTCCCTCTCTGACGTCCTCTGCGAGAAGCTTGTCGCCGTCCTTGAGATAGCCGAACTTTTTGCCGTATTCGTTTATTACCCTCGTCAGCGCCACACGGAAGCCTGTTTCGTGCGAGCCGCCGTCGGGAGTATGGATATTGTTTGCAAATGAAAGTATCAGGTCGTTATATGTGTCATTGTACTGCAAAGCGACCTCGGCAAACATATCGTTTTCCTCACCGCTGACATAGATGACTTCCTCCGAAAGCGCCTCGACGCCCCTTGTCTTGTGGATATGTTCAACGAACTGTCTGATACCGCCCTCGTAGTGGAGCGTTTCGCTCCTTACGTTCTCCGGGTCACGCTTGTCGGAGAAAATTATCTTGATACCGCCGTTGAGGAATGCCTGCTCACGCAGTCTTTTTTCAAGTATCTCGTATTCATAGACGGTCGTTTCCTGGAATATCTCGGGGTCAGCCTTGAACAAGACGGAAGTACCTGTTTTGTCGGTCTCGCCGATTATCTTCAAAGGCTCTGTGTAGTGGCCTCTGTCAAAGTGCTGGAAGTGGATATTCTTGCCGTCGTAAACGGTCAGCTCCAGATACTCCGAAAGCGCATTAACAACAGATGCACCGACACCATGCAGACCGCCCGCAACCTTGTATCCGCCGCCGCCGAACTTTCCGCCTGCGTGCAGGATAGTATAAACGACGGTAGCCGCAGAGATACCCTCTTTTGGGTGAATACCCGTAGGTATGCCTCGTCCGTTGTCGGTGACTCTTATGATATCGCCCTGGAGTATCTCAACATCTATCTGTGTGCAGTAGCCCGCAAGAGCCTCGTCGATAGCGTTGTCAACTATCTCGTAAACAAGGTGGTGAAGTCCTTTCGGACCGGTCGAACCGATGTACATACCCGGTCTTTTTCTTACAGCTTCAAGTCCCTCGAGCACCTGTATCTGATTTGCGTCATAGTTATTGCTCTTGTCCACCTGTGAGATGTTTTCCAAATTGTTATCCAAAACTTTGTCCTCCTATTTTGGTATAGATATGATGAAGTCTGTTTATTTTTAGTTACTTGTTCTGCCTTTGTCGAAAGAATACAGAAATATTTTCAATGAGCAGTCGGGAGTATCCTTCTGAAAAGTGTTATTCTTCAAATCTTACTCTGAACTCTCACTACTTTTTCGGTGTTAGGTGGCTTGCCCACCTAATGCCGAAAAAGCAATAAAAGTTTTAGGGGTGGGGCTTGGGGAGTGACCCTTTTTCAAAAGGGTCCTTCCCAATTACTTATTGAGAATACTTCCTGTGTCTTTTCAGCAGAGTTGAGCATGCTAACTGTGAGATATACACAGTTTCCGTCAGGTCTTTATCGAGGCAGACCACGAAGCTTTTTGGCATTTCGTAGGTACAGCTCACGACTCTTGCATTTTTTGAAGCAAAGTTAAGAAACTGTTTAGTTATCTGCGACACGGACGAATTTTCTATATCGAATATCCCGATTATCTCTTTTTCATTCACGATAAAATCATTTCCGAGATGAAGATACATCAGTCCTTCTTTTCCTTTCGCCTTTGAGTTTTTATTTTTCCGCCCTCGATGTTGAAAAGCCTGCCGTGCTGGTTTTTCTCAAAGGGTATATTCTTATCGCAGCAGGTTATGAACACCTGCATACCGTCTATTTTTGATATAACGAACTTTTGTCTGTTCTCATCAAGCTCGCTCAGCACATCGTCAAGCAGGATAACAGGAGAGTCGTCCGTTTCCTGCGAAAGAATATACGCCTGTGCGAGCTTCATCACCAGAGCGACCGAACGGTGCTGTCCCTGCGAGGCGTAGTCACGACAGATCAGTCCGTTTATCCTTGCGGTCATATCGTCACGGTGAACTCCCTTCATCGTGAATCCGCTTCTTATGTCCTCATCTGTGTTCTTTTTAAGCACCTTGAGGTATTCCTGCGCCATTTCTCCGGCATAATCCTTTTTACCCTCAAGCTTAGGGAATACCGTCGAATAATAGCCTATCTCAAGCTTTTCCCTGCCCTGTGATATCTCGCTGTACAGCTTTGAAGCAAACGTGTTCAGCTTTTTGGTGTAGCTGTATCTTAAAAGCGATATATATGAGCCAAGCTGTGAAAGCTGTATGTCCCACGCTTCAAGCTCGTCCTTTGAGCTTTTTCCGCTGTATATGCTTTTGAGCAGAGCGTTGCGGTGCTCGATTATCCTTTCGTACTTTGCACACACGCCCGCATAGTTGTTCTTTATCTGACTGACACAAAGGTCAAGAAACTGCCTTCTGTTTTCGGGCGAGCCTTTTGATATCTCCAGATCCTCCGGCGTGAACACGACGCAGTTGAGCTGTCCGAAAAGCCTGGACGGAGTTTTTACCTTTACTCCATTCAGAAAGATATTCTTTTCCTTGATATCCTTTTTGCTCATCGAATATCTGACGGTCTGCTCACGGAAGCTGTTTTTGAAGGACAGCTCTATCTCCATATTATCCCTGTCGATATCTATCATTCTGCTGTCCTTGGTGCTTCTGAACGACCTTACGCCGGTACACAGCCACACAGCCTCGATAAGATTTGTCTTTCCCTGAGCATTTTTCCCGCAGAATATATTAAGGCTCTCATGCGGAGAGATATCTATTTTCTTCAGGTTTTTAAAACCGTCCGCACACAATCTTGTTATATACATCAGTTCACAACTAATATTTCCGAATCAGTTTCTTCTATCTGCACTTTGTCGCCCGGTCTGAGCTTTTTGCCCCTCATAGTGCAGATCTCACCATTGACCTTTATTCTTTCCTCGGCGATTATCTCTTTAGCGATACCGCCCGTTTCTACCACACCTGCATATTTCAGGAGCGAGTCGAGCTTTATAAACTCTGTTTTTATCTTTATCTCAACCGTTTTCATTTTATCAGTCCTTGGGAAGTCTTACAGGCAGAACGAGGTATGTATACTTATCCTCGTCGCTGCACGAAACTATCTTCATAGGCAGCAGGCTGCCGTTCATCTGCAGCTTTACCCTGTCCTCGTCGATGACCTTCAGAGGATCCAGCAGATATTTGCACTTGAATCCTATCTCGATAACAGGTCCCGTTACCGAAGCGCTTATCTCGTCGGATATCTTTCCAACAGAGGTCTTGCAGTTTATCTTTACGCTGTCGTTCTCAAAGTAGCACTTTACCGGAGAGGGCGCTCTGTCGTTGATTATCAGCATCGTTCTTTCAAGCGTAGCGATCAGCTGCTTTCTGTCAACGATGACTTCTGTTTTGCTCTCTGTGGGTATTGCTGACTTGTACGGGTGGAACTCTCCCTCGAGAAGTCTTGAATAAACCATATATCCGTTTATTTTGAATATGATATGCTTCAGTGTCAGACAAAGCTGGGCAGCGTCGTCGTCACTGTCGCTTAAAAGCTCTATGACCTTTGAAAGTGTAACGGCGGGCACGACAAACTTTTTCATTCCGTCATACTTGATAGGCTCGTATCTTACCGCAAGTCTGTAACCGTCTATCGCAGCGAGAACGAGCGTGCCGTTTTCTATCTCAAAAAGCTCTCCCTTCAATATCGGCTTCATATCCGTTGTTGCAACGGCGAACACCGACTGTTCTATCATTTTTTTCAGAACAGGCTGGGAGATGCTTATGACCTCATCGGAATTTACAAGCGGGAGCTCTGGGTACTCGTCCGCATTTGAAGCCACGAGGTTGAATGTAGTAACACCGCTTGAAATAGTCACCTGATAGTTTGACGAGACCTCTATATTTACGATATCCTCGGGCATCTTCCTGAGCATATTTGAAAACAGATTGGCATCTATGATGCACTGTCCGCTGTCGCTGCTCTCAACGCTGATATTGGTTTTTATGCCTATTTCCATATTGTAGCCGGTAAGCTCGAGCACGTTCTTTTTCAGATCCATCTTCATTCCCGAAAGAGCAGGGAAAGGAGCTTTTTCCGATATAGCCTTTGATACATTGCTAACTGCGTCGATAAGTGTTTTCTTTTCACAGGTGAAATTCATTTGGAGTACACAGCCCTTCTAATAATTGATTTTTTTCATTCGGTAATTTCAACAGCTGTCTTATCCCGAACGGATGATTTTTTACTGTTGTTAACCAACATAACATATAATATTTATATTATTAGTATTAGAGACGTTTAAAATGTTGATTATCTCTCACAGACTTATTCAGCGGGGTTTGTCCGCCGTGATATTTCAATGGCGGATATTGAAAAAAAGTTAGATATTTTGAAAAACTCGATCGGTTTTGAAAGGTTGAAAATCTGTTGATTGAAAGCTTGAAATATATTTGAAAATCTGATTTTTAAACTGCCTGTTCCAACAGTATATCACAAAACCGGCTTTTGAAAATGTTAAAGGATGCCGCAAAAGCCGCAGAACAGCAAATGATTTTCAACACATAACGGTTAAATGACTGTAAAAATATTTTTTCAGTTGTCCTTGAGATTTTTTATTATATCGTCAACATTGTCCTTTAGTGCCTTGTTCGTATTGAGAAGCTGGTCTATTTCGTTATAGTGGATAGTCATAGTCGAATGATTCTTGTTAAGGGCGTCGCCTATCTGGGTAAATGTCATTCCCTTAACGTTTTTCATAACGTAGATAGTTATTTTTCTCGCAAGAGATATCTTAGCCTGTCTGTTCTTTGAAAGGATATCCTCCGATGTAACGTCGAATGCGTCTGCGACGTCGTTTATTATCCTGTCTACCGTTATCTCGGCAGGGTGGTTTTCTATCATTATTTCCTTTATGACTCTCTGAGCCATGGAAATAGTCGGCTGTTCGTTTGTATAGATGGTCAGAGCCTTTATCTTCTTGACAGTACCCTCTATCTGACGGACGTTGCTCTTTATCTTTTCTGCGATTATCCTCGTAACGCTTTCGGAAAGGTGAAGATCAAGTCTTTCGGCTTTGCTCTTTATGATAGCCATTCTCGTTTCGAGATCCGGAGGTGTGATATCCACCTGCATTCCGTTAAGAAGTCTGTTCTGTATCCTGTCCTGGAGTTTGGATATTTTCGACGGGTGGATATCAGAGGTCAGAACTATCTGTTTTCCTGCATTGTAAAGATCGTTGAAGGTGTGGAAAAACTCCTCCTGCATCCTCTCTTTTCCTGCGATAGTCTGGATATCGTCAACGAGCAGGAAATCTGCGTTTCTGTATTTATCGTGGAAATTTACTGTGTCTTTTGTTTCGATAGCCTTTACAAGCTCGTTGATAAATGATTCACCGGTAGTATAGACTATCTTCAGATCGGGATTGTTTTTTCTTACGTCGTATTCGATAGCCTTCATAAGATGAGTTTTTCCAAGTCCCGAATCGCCGTAGATAAGCAGAGGATTGAATATCATCGTGTTGAGATCCGACTGCTGGGAGTTGTTGTTGTATCTGTTAGCGACAGTCTTTGCAAATGCAAATGCGAGCTTGTTCGATTCACCTTGTACAAAATTTTCAAATGTAAGGAGATTTGTGAGGTTTTCCGAATAATTCGCAGGTGTTACGCTGATATCCTTTGTGTCGTTCTCTTCCTTTGATTTTACAAGTATCTTTACCTCGACTTCAAAACCCATTACGTTTTCAAAAGCTTCCTTTATAATGTGACCGTAGTTTGTCTCGGTAGTGGTCTTTGTAAACTCCGAATCGGCAAGCAGATATGCGATGTTGTTCTCGAACTTGTATGGCTCGAGTATCTTTATCCACCTGTTGTAGCCCGGCTCGCTGACGGTCTTATAATCGTGGCAGTATTTCAGGACTTCCAGAAATACGTCATTGAATGAATCCATATTTTTCCCTCCGAATGTATGTGAAAAGTGATAATGTTCTGTAAAAAACGCTGTGCAGCCAAGCCTGTGCGGACTGTCTTACGAAAACAGCCGACCCTGTCAGACACAGAGGAGTCAGCAAGCTGAAAAATGTAAAAAATAGCAAAAGGGCAGACTGCTCAATACTAATTAAGTATATCACAAACCGCAAAAAATTTCAAGCATATATATATAATTAATAGTATTTTTTTGACTGCTTTTTAAAACTGTGTTGAATATACAAAATAAGCTGAAAAAACCGGTGTTTTAAAACTATATATTGTAGTTATAATAATTTGATTATTTTAAGTACACAAAAAGTTTAAGAAAATCCGCACAGGTCGGCTCAAAAAAGCAGTGCATTAAGATAAAAAAGTTAAAAAAAGGGGTTGACAAATGGATATGAAATAAGCTATAATGTAAAATTACAAGGGCTATGTCAAGATTTATCACTTGTCAGTCCGCAAAATATGGCTGATGCAGTGATATTTGTGTAAATATTGCTTGGACAGGTCAAACTGAAAGGAGGATGAACTGAAATGTTAAGAACATACCAGCCTAAGAAGCTTCACAGACAGAAGGTTCACGGTTTCAGAAAGAGAATGGCAACTGCTAATGGCAGAAAGGTGCTTGCAAGAAGAAGAGCTAAGGGCAGAGCAAGACTTAGCTACTAAGCATCTGACAGGCGGCGTGTCGTCCGCCGTAAAAAGGCGGAGGACAAAACTGCTGTTTTCGGCGTAAAGAGAGAAGCCGAAAGGATCGGGGTATGAACAGGTGAGCTTTCTTCGGACATGCTGCCGCCCCGTTATCGACCGACCTTTACCATTCAGAAAATTGAAGGGTATAAGGTCGTTTTTAGTTTTTTAGAAGTAAGATGTAAGAAATAAGAAGTAAGAGATATGTTATTTACAACTGTCCTGAAGGATAACAGCGGCTTTATGCGCTGTTATAAAAAAGGAAAGCGTGTCAGCTGTGAGTGGCTGTGCGTACATTTTTACCCGAATAATAAGCCTTTTTCAAGGCTTGGCATAACCGCAGGCAAAAAGCTTGGGAATGCCGTTAAAAGAAACAGGGTAAAGCGTATCGTAAGGGCGGCTTACCGGCTCAGCGAAACAAAACTGCCGATAGGGTATGACATAGTTTTCGTCGGCAGGAACGATATAAGTGAAAAAAGCAGCTGCGATGTGCAGAGCTTTATCGAGAACAGGCTCGCAAGGGAAATGAATAAGCCCTTTGAGGCTGCAGCGGGCGGTGCGCCCAAAAAGAAAAAATGAAATATATAGCTTTGTTTTTCGTAAAATTATACAGAAAAATCATAAGTCCGCTTTTTCCGGCAAGGTGCAAGTATTACCCGAGCTGTTCGGCGTATTCTGCACAGGCATTCAGAAAGCACGGCTTTTTCAAGGGACTGCTGTTGACGGTGTGGAGATTGCTCAGATGTAATCCGTGGAGCAACGGCGGTGTGGACTATGTGCCCGAAAAACTGAGCAGAGAGTATTTCAGAAGAAAGAAACCGAGTAAGGAAAATTGATGCACATTTTTTGTGTTTTATTGTAGTTTGCATATTATGTGTGCAGTATAGTTGAGAAAACCCTCTTGAAAGAGTTTTCTTCAGAACTCACTCTGAACTCTCACTTCAACTGCATACCGTTTGGAAAGTAAAATGGAGGACGAGAATGGGAATAATAGCGACGCCTTTGGGCTGGATAATGAAGGGACTGTACTATTTAGTCAAGAACTACGGTATAGCGCTTTTACTGTTTACACTGGTAACGAGGCTTATAGTTTTTCCGCTTGCGATAAAGCAGCAGAAGAGCACGGCAAAAATGGCTATGATAGCGCCTGAGCTTGAAAAGCTGAAGAAGAAATACGGAAAGAACCAGCAGAAGCTGCAGGAAGAGCAGATGGCTCTTTATGCAAAGACAGGCATAAATCCGATGGCAAGCTGTCTGCCGATGATAGTAACGATGGTGATACTTATCGCCCTTATCCCTATCATTTACGGACCGCTGACATACATCTCCGATGCAAAGGCAGATGACCTTAACAAGTCAAACAGCCTTATTTCCGGACTTTACGTCGTTTCAAGTGACCTGCACAGCGACGATAACAAGAGCTATATCGAAGACGAGATAAAAAAGCTCACTCTCACAGAGGACGAAAAGAAGTCTGCCGAGAAAATGACAGTTCTCGAAAAGTATCTTTTCATGTATGAAAAGAACGGTGCAAAGGACGACGAGGCTTTCACAAAGCTCGGTGAGTATTTCAAGGATTCCGATCATTGTAAGAATGCCGCAAAAGCACTCAAGGATGATGACGATAACAAACAGACAAATATTATACTCGATGCCATAAAGCTCCACAGGGATATCGACGCCTTTATGCTCAACGAGGACTATATCTCAAAGAACCTCGCTACATCACGTCCGGAGCTTATGACATTCTCTCTGGTAAATAACGAAAACGGCACCTATGCGGATATCCTTCCCGATTCGGTAAGAAAAGCCGCAGAGGATATCGACTATAAGAGCTTCGGTCTGGACATGGGAGTTATCCCGTCGTTCAAGGATATGACATGGATAATCCCTATCATTTCATTCCTTCTCCAGGTCGCAACAACTATCATTTCACAGGTATTCCAGAAAAGGAACAATCCCGCTGCTAAGTCTTTGGGAATGGGTATGAAGATAACCTTTATCATTCTTCCTCTGTTCTCACTGTGGATCGGTTTCAGCTATCCTTCAGGTCTGGGTCTTTACTGGTGCTATTCTTCTGCATTCGGTCTTGCTCAGATAATCGTTCTTAACATTATCTACAACCCCGCAAAGATAGCTGCTATGGTAGAGGCTGAAAACGCTAAGAACAAGAAAAGCGGCAAAAAGTCCATGTTTGCTAAAATGGCAGAGCAGAATCTCGAAAGAGTCGGCAACGTTTCCTATAAGTCGGACGACGACAGCGAGGACACAGAGGAAAAGAAGCTCTCCAAGTCTGAAAAAGCTGCCGAGGATCGCCGCAAGATCGCCGCTGCAAGAAAGAGAATGGCTGAAAAATACGGCGACGAGTATGAGGAGTTCCTTGACGACGACGAGCAGGAACAGGATCAGAAGCCAAAGCCTCAGCAGGGCAAAAAGAAAAAGAACAAAAACAAGAACAATAATAACAACAATAACAATAACAGCAACAGCGGCAGTAATGATGCCGCAAAAGCCGAAACTGAGGAGTCTGACGAACAACAGTCCGAATCAGACGAGAACAGCGAGGATTGATATTTAAGCACACTATCGGAGCCGCATTTCGACTTTCAGCCGCTTGAGATCTGCGGCAAGGCTCCGTATGATATAGTGAAATATTTATCGAGAGGAGTAAATGGTAAAATGAAACAGGTTTTTACCGCAGCTACGGTCGAGGAAGCTAAGCAGCTGGCATCGGAAGTTTTTGCCGTAAGTGAAGAAAAAATAAGCTTCAGCGTGCTTGAAGAGCCTAAAAAGGGACTTTTCGGAAAGATCAAGGGAGAGGCTAAGGTCGAGGCTGAATACAGCGAGACCAAAACAGATATCGCTGTAAAGTATATCAAAAACGTACTTGCAGCTATGAAAATCGCCAATGCTGTTGTGACCGCCGAGGAAAACGAGGAGGGTGCAGTAATTGAAATAAACGGCGACGGCTTTGAGGATATGCTGGGCAAAAAGGGCGAGCTGCTGGATTCGCTGCAGTACCTTGCATCACTTGTCTGCAACAAGATGGACAGAGATTATTTCAGGATTTCTACCGACTGCAACGGCTTCAGAGAAAAGAGAAAGACTCAGCTTGAGGAGCTTGCAAGAAAGATCGCAAACAACGTTAAAAAGAACGGCAGAAGCTCTGCTCTTGAGCCGATGAACCCGTACGAAAGACGCATCGTTCACGCTGCTGTTTCCGAGATAGAGGGAGTGACAAGCCAGTCCAAGGGCGAGGAGCCGTACAGAAAGGTCATCATCTCGTCCACGAACCCGAGAAAGTTCGACGACAGAGGCGGATTCAAGAGAGGCGGCAGAGGCAGAAGAAACGGCGGCAGAAATAATCGCTCAAAGGGCTTCGATATTACAACAAGCTTTGAAAAGGATTATAAAAAGCCAAAGCCGGAAGACTCAATGAAAGGCGCAGGACTTTATTCAAAAATCGAATTTTAATTATGATAAAGGCATTATGGAGCAATTTCCATAATGCCTTTTTTATGTGTGTTTAAAGAGTTATTACCGCAAAAATATCTTTTGTGCGCTTTTTGCTGAACGCTCAAATATATCCGTTGTTTGTTGTTTTCCCGTGGATTTATTATTTGACATTGACAAATTAGCATTTTTATAGTAAAATATACAGTAGCAAATTGTGTGCACCGGTAAAGCGGATTGTATGTTTTGCACAAACCATTTGACAGCGAAATTATTAAATTCACGTTATGAAAGGAACGGATATTATGTACAACTACGAAATACTTGAACAGTACGCACTCAAAATAAGCTCGAGGATAGGCTTTGCTCCGAAGGTGGGCATCGTTCTCGGCTCGGGAATGGGTGACATCGCAGACAAGATAAACGCTGTTTATACCTTTGCGTTCAACGATATCAGCGGTTTCCCGATGACTACCGTCGAGGGTCACGCAGGTCAGTTCATTTTCGGCTACATCGAGGACGTGCCGATAGTCTGCATGCAGGGCAGGATACATTATTACGAGGGCTTCTCGATGGAAGATGTCGTTCTTCCGATAAGATTTATGGCGATAATGGGCGTTGAGACCCTTATCCTCACCAACGCTGCGGGCGGTATAAACAAGGACTTCGATGTCGGCGATATGGTGCTCATCACAGACCACATCTCCACATTCGTTCCGAATCCGCTGATAAACAAGAACGTTGACTCCCTCGGCGACAGATTCCCCGATATGTCCTGCGTTTACGACGAGGAAATAAGGAACACGATGAAGGATATCTCAAAGGAAAACGGAATAGATATCAAGGAGGGCGTGTATATCCAGTTCACAGGCCCGTCCTATGAGACTCCCGCCGAGATAAGAATGGCTGCGGCTCTGGGCGCAGATGTTGTGGGAATGTCCACCGCCTGCGAGGCTATCGCTGCAAGACACGCAGGAATGAAGGTCTGCGGTATCTCGCACGTTACGAACAAGGCAGCAGGCCTCGCAAACAAGGAGCTTTCTCACAGGGATGTACAAGATGCGGCTCTTAAGAGTGCAGACAAGCTCGAAAAGCTTATCTGGGGCTACTGCAGGACTTTGAAATAATTTTGGCAAGGAATTAACAGTATGAGAGAAATAAATGTAAAAGAGGTCGAGGAGCTCGTAAGGGAGCTTTGCATAAAGGCAAACCTGTATCTTCCAAAGGATATGGAGGAGTGTATAAGAGCTAATTCGCAGCTTGAAAAGTCACCTGTCGGAAAAAACGTGTTTTGTGACATAATCGACAACATCAACGTTGCAAGAGAGCAGACTATCCCGATATGTCAGGATACGGGAATGGCAGTTATATTCATGCAGGTCGGACAGGACGTCCACTTTGTCGGCGGAGATATCAACGAGGCGCTGAATAACGGCGTTTCAAGGGGCTACATCGACGGAAAACTGCGATGCTCGATAGTTTCCGACCCGCTTGAAAGAGTCAACACGGGCGACAACACTCCGCCTGTGGTGCATCTTAGCTTCGTTAAGGGCGACAAGGTTAATATAACCGTTGCGCCAAAGGGCTTCGGAAGCGAAAATATGAGTCAGCTGAAAATGATGACTCCAAGCGTTACCCACGACGAGATAGTTGACTGGGTGGTGGACGTTGTCGCAAAGGCAGGCTCCAATCCCTGCCCACCGATAGTTATCGGCGTCGGGATAGGCGGTGACTTTGAAAAATGCGCTCTGCTTGCAAAGCAGGCACTTTGCAGGGACGTTTCACAGCGCAACCCTAAACCGCTTTATGCAAAGCTTGAAGCGCAGATGCTCGAAAAGATAAACAAGCTCGGCATCGGACCGCAGGGCTTCGGCGGAACGCAGACCTGTCTTGCGGTGAACATCGAGCAGGCGCCTACGCATATCGCAGGACTGCCCGTTTCGGTGAATGTCGGCTGTCACGTTACCCGTCACGCCTGCGGTGAAATTTAGGCGGGACTATCTGCCGTGAGAGCATGAGAACTCCCGTAATGTTAGGTATAGCCATAAGTGCGTTGAAAATGTCGCTTATGTCCCATACCGTCTGAAAAGAGAAGGATGTTCCCAGATAAGCGCAAAACAGGTATATCAGCTTATATACGAACGTTCCCCCGGGGAACAGGCAGGCAAACGAGCTTTGCCCGATAAAAAACCAGCCTGTGAGCGTACACAGAGAAAACAGCGTCAGACATATGCAGGTGAAAAGCCTGCCCGCAGACGCACCCCCGAGGCAGACAGAATATGCGTCGATGACCGTTTGTGTGCCGTCGGGTGAGGCTGTGAAGTCGGTGCCCGAGCAGAGTATCACCAGCGCTGTCACCGTGCAGATGACCATTGTGTCGATAAAGACCTCGGACATAGCGAGCTTGCCCTGAAGCTGTGCATCTTTTATTTTACAGTCTGAATGGACGGCGCAGGTCGTTCCCAGACCCGCTTCGTGAGAGAATGCGCCCCGGCGAAGCCCGTTGACGCAGACCTTTGTGATGTACCAGCTCACCGTTCCGCCCGCACAGGCTTTTATATCAAAGGCTTCTTTGAAAATGCCGCATATCGCCCGGGCAGCCGCAGACGGGTGCATCAGCACGAGCACAAGACTTGTGAGGATAAACAGTCCCGCACCTGTCGGGATAAGCTTTTCGCACAGTTTCGCACAGCTTTTTGTGTCCCGGACTGCGATATAGCAGAATATCACCACACCTAACGAGCATACCCATCTCGGCAGACCGAAGCCGAGACTTGCTGCGCTCGTCGCAGAGGAAGCCTGGGTCATATTACCCATACCCAGCGAGGCAAGTATGCAAAACAACGTATAGCTGACAGCCATAGGCTTTGAAGCGACAGAAAGATAACAAAACGCTCCGCTGCCCTTTTTTGAAAGCTTTGAATGAGCCACGCTCAGATAGTTTTCACAGTAGGACAGCCCCATTCCGAGAAATGCAGATACCCACATCCAGAAAATACAGCCCCTGCCGCCGATGTGCAAAGCGCAGGCAACGCCTGTGACCGAGCCTGTTCCGACGGTCGCCGCAAGTGCGGTAGAAAACCCCTGGAGCTGTGAAAGTCCGTGTGTGCCGCCGCTGCTTTTCAAGGACCGGATAACATCTCTGAAAAGGCGCAGGATATGTATCTGCGGGAATCTCAGACGTACGCTGAGATATATCCCTCCTGCGAGGACAAGAAATAAAACGGGTACTCCCCAGATAAATTCATTCAGAGTGCTTATTGCGGAATAAACGGATATAATATTACTGTTCAAGGCTTTGCTCCTTAATCTGTGCGGTAAAACTATGCAAATATATGCTCACAGCGCCTTGAAAATTCGTTTTAGGAGTTTTTTGTATGACCGAGGTGAAACGTTACAGAGCCTGCAAAAGAACGGTGTTCTGGTTCTTTGTGGTCGCATTCGGGCTTGAAGCGGGTTTTAAATACGCACTTCACGCCATAAGCGGCTTTGTGGCACAAAACGTTCTGATAATAATTGATATGGCGTGGGCAGCGATAATGATGACCGCTGTTACCGTTTTCCCGATATATATACTCGTCGCAAGGTACGATGTAAGTACGACAAAGGTAAGGCTGCGCAAGGGCTTTTTCATCATATCCGACCAGTTCGTGCCGACAAGTTCGGTAATGAGCGTTACGACAGTGATGACACCGCTGAGCTTTATCACGGGATTCAATTTTGTCGTGCTCAATTCCGCAGGCGCAAAAAGCATACTGCCGTTCGTTACAAGGCGCCAGGCAAGAGAGATCTCGGACACTGTGAGCAAGGCGATAAAGCAGCGCCTTGACAACAGCGGAGGTAAACGCTTATGGCAGTGAACGGGGCTTCGGCAAGGGTGCTGCGTTCAAGGGCAAAGGAGTTCCTTTCGTTCCGCCAGCACCCGATAAAGATAATTAAATACACCACAAGATACCTGTGGCTGCTTTTGTTGTCGCTGGCAAAATACCTTATAGCCTCTCACTTTGATATAAAGGGCTGGATAGAGGCAAACTGGTTCGACCTGGTGATACTTTCGGCGATATTCGGCTTTGCGTTCATACGCTGGATAACCGTCTATTTTGAGCTTGGCAGCGACAGGATAATCACCCACACAGGCTTTCTCGGAATGACCAGAACGGTCGTTTTCTTTGAGGAGATAGCCTCGGTGTCGCTGTGCCAGGGTCCTGTGTCGTTTATGCTGCGCAACTGCACGGTGTATATAGACACCGATGCAAAGTGCGTCCAGTCAACGGATATCCGCATCGACCTTACCAAGTCAAAGGCAATGGAGATCTACCACACGATATCCTGCAAGAGCAAAACCCGCACGGCATACGTCTATAAGGCGAACAAAAAGCAGCTTCTGATATTCTCGCTGCTGTTTTCCTCGGCTGTCTCGGGAGCGATAGTGCTGCTGACGATACTGTACCAGGCTTACCGCATCACCGACGATGAGTTCAACAAGCGTTTGATAGACACTGTGAACGACCAGATGCATATCATCGAAGGCTCGGGGATATGGATGTACTTTCTTGCCGCAGGGCTTGCGATAGCGCTGATATTCGTGGCTTCATTCGTTTCAAACCTGCTAAGGCACTGGGATCTTACCTGCAAAAGGGGAGAGGACTTCCTTCGGGTGCGAAGCGGAAAGGGCGCAAGACGCCACCACCTACTCAGACGCAAATATATGAACTATCTGGATTTTACCCAGTCGTTCTTTATGAGAATGTTCAACATCTGCTCGGTCGAGGTATCCTGTACGGGCTACGGAAAGCGCCGCAAGGAGATATCGGCGATAATACCGATAACTACCTCAAAGGACGCCGTGATGTCCGCAAGGATGCTCGTGCCCGAGTATACGCTTTGCAGACCGCAGATAAAAACGAGCAGAGCCTGCATACCGGGATTTATCATATTGCCCGTGCTGTCCGCACTTGTGCCGATAGCGGCGGGGATAGTGATGCAGAGATTTTTCCCTTGGCGCAGGACGCAGATAATCTTTATCGAGATAATGACTGCGCTTCCGCTTATCTGGCTGACGATAGTGAAGGTCGAAGCGGCAGTCTCAACATCGTTCGGGTTCAGCGGGAACAGCGTTACGCTTAGCTACTGCCGCTGGTACACCTTTCACAGGATAGCGCTCAAAAAAGAGAGGATAACCAAGATAGCTGTGCGCCAGAACCCGTTTGCAAGGCTGTTCGGCACCTGCACCGTGATTTTTTACACCACGGGAGAAAAGACACGCAGACATCTTGTCGGCGGAGTGAACTACAAAAGGACAATGAAGCTGTTAAAGGACAACGGCTACGATCTTATCGGAAAAGCAAAAGACAACACCTGACTGTAAAGGAGCGTAAGGATATATATGCCGAAATTTGAAGCGGGAATGGAAGGAATGCTGGATATGTTCGTCTTTGAGACGGGCGATCTGCTTGAAAAGCTTGACGATATCCTTATGCGTACCGAGCAGGAGGAAACTATAGGTACGGAGGATATTAACGAGATATTCCGTACTATGCACACCATAAAAGGCTCTGCCGCTATGATGGGACTTCAGAATATGTCAACGCTTGCCCATGCGGTGGAGGATCTGTTCTATATCATTCGTGACGACCCGGACGTAAAGTACGATAAGCCGGGGCTTTACGAGCTTTTGTTCGCAAGCTCCGACAATCTGAAAAACGAGCTTGAAAACATACAGGACGACGATATCCCGCTGAGCGATTTTTCCGAGCTGGAAGGGAAGATCCATGCCTTTGCCGCAAATATGAAGGGCGAGGCTGCCCCCGAGCAGTCTGCTTCGGCACAGGCAGGCGGTGAGGAGGACATCTCACACCTGTTCCCCGACGACGAGGACGAGAGTATCCTTACATACAGAGTCACATATCAGGAGAGCTGTGCTATGCCGTCGGCAAGAGGCTTTGTGCTTCTTAGGGGTCTCGGACAGATAGCCGAGGTATGCTCGACTGTGCCAGTTGACCTCGACGAGGACAGCGCCGATGACGAGATAAAGGCTCACGGTCTGATAATAAAGCTTATAACCGACGACGCTCAGAAGGTGCTGGAATTTCTTGAGGACGGCATAAACGTTGAAAAGGCTGAACAGCTGCACAAGCCCGAGAAGAAAGCCGAAGCGCCCAAGCCTGCCGCAGCGCCCGAAAAAACGCTGACTCCCAAGCAGGCGGACAAGGCTGTCGAGGACGCCAAGGCTCAGCAGCCCCAGAAACAGCAGGCACCCAAAAAGCCTGCGGAAAAGCACGAGCAGAGCATTATTTCCGTCAAGCTCGAAAAGCTCGACCAGCTGCTCGACCTCGTTGCGGAGCTTGTCATCACGCAGGGCGCTGTCACATCAAGTCCCGACCTCAAAGGTCTCGGCGTTGACCTGGATCGCTTCAACAAGTCCGCCCGTGAGCTGAAAAAGCTTACCGACGAGCTTCAGGACTCGGTAATGAGTATACGAATGGTGCCCGTTTCCACGGCGTTCCAGAAGATGAACCGAGTTGTCAGGGATATGAACCAGAAGCTCGGAAAGGGCGTAACGCTGGAGTTTGTCGGCGAGGAAACAGAGGTCGATAAAAGTATCGTCGATATCCTCAACGACCCGCTTATGCACATTACCAGAAATGCTGTGGACCACGGTATCGAAACGCCGCAGGAGCGTGCCGCAGCAGGCAAGACCGAGCCGCCGACAGTCACTCTGTCTGCCGGCTACGATTCGGGCGAGGTCGTTATCTCCTGCCGTGACAACGGTGCGGGAATGGACAGGGCAAAGATACTTGCCAAGGCTAAAAAGAACGGGCTGCTCACCAAGCCCGAGAATGAATATACCGACAAGGAAGTCTATAATTTCACCGTAGCAGCGGGCTTTTCGACCAACGAGAAGATAACCGAGTATTCGGGGCGGGGAGTCGGAATGGACGTTGTTAAAAAGAACATCGAAAAGGTCGGCGGAAAACTGATCGTCGATTCGGAGTTCGGCGTCGGCTCGGTGTTTACCATACGCATACCGCTGTCGCTGTCGATAATCGATGTTCTCAGCGTAAGCGTCGGAGAAAACAGCTTCTCCGTGCCGATAAGCTCGGTGAGAGAGGCATTTTCCTGCAAGCAGGAGAATTATATCCTTGACCCCGACGGCAACGAGTTCGTTATGCTGCGTGATATGTGCCTGCCGCTGATAAGGCTCAACAGGCATTTCGGCGTGAAAAACGCTGTCGAGGAGATAGAAAAGGGGATAATGCTCTACTGTAAGGAGCAGGATACCGATGCGGTGCTGTTTGCCGACAGCATCATATCTGACCAGCAGATAGTTGTAAAGCCGTTTTCACCGCTGCTCTCGTCTTTTCCGCTTAAAGAAGCGGGAATGAGCGGCTGCTCGATACTCGGCGACGGAACTATCACTATCGGTCTTGATGTCAAGGAGATACTAAGACCGTTTGCAAAAGACAAAACATAACTTCGGGGAAAGGAGAGCTTTAAATGGCATTTGGCGAAACAGACGACGAGTTTGAGCAAAACGGCGGAAAGATACTGTCGTTCTTCTCGGACAACAAATTCTATGCTTTCTATATTTCCGATGTGACCGATATCATCGAGATACCCGAGCTGACATTCGTTCCCAAGCTCCCCGACTACATAAAGGGACTTATGAACCACCGAGGCAGAGCTATCCCGGTAATAGATTTCCGCAAGCGAATGGGTTTTGCCGATACGGTCTATTCGCAAAGGAGCTGTGTCATTGTTGTCGAGGTCGAGGGACTGCAGGCAGGCATAATCGTCGATATGGTGTCCGATGTTGAGGACATCCTGCCGCAGATGATAGCAAGGTCGCCTATCAGCGGCGGAACAGTGAAGTTTTTTATTACCGCAAACAAAAAGCGGATATCGCTGCTTGACCCGGGAAAACTGGTGAGAGAAAGACGGTGACAGCTGTGGACGGCGATGTCCGAAGCAGCACACAATACCATGACAGGAGCATGAAAGTATGAAGTACGAGGTGAACGATCCCGTTAGGCTTACAGACGATGAAAGGGCGATACTGGCGATAGACCAGACGCTTCTGCCCAATCACGTTGCGTACATACGGCTGCAAAAGCCCAAGGAGATATTCGATGCGATAAAGAATATGCAGGTGCGGGGTGCGTCGTGCATAGGCATTTTTGTCGCATATGCAATGTTTTTGCAAGCAAAAGTTCTTGCAAAGATATATACCGACAAGGAGCATTTTTATCAGGACCTGCACAAGTTCGCAAAATATCTTTCCACGGCAAGACCAACGGTAATGGACCTTCCGTGGGCACTGAAGCGAATGGAGCGCACGGCTGCGAACAATATGCGCCGAAGTTTTGACACTATCGTCGAGGCGATGCGCAGAGAGGCGTTTCAGATACACGAGCAGAATATCCGCACCTGTTTTGATATCGCTAACTACGGGCTGACGCTGATAAACGACGGCGACGGTGTTATGACCTACTGTAATGCGGGAGCGCTTGCGACGTCACGCTACGGCACGGCGCTCGGACCGCTGATGCTCGGTGTTAAAAAGGGAATGAGCTTTCACGCTTACGTCTGCGAGACCCGACCGATGATGCAGGGCGCACGCCTCACGGCATACGAGCTGCTCAACGCCGGGATAGATACCACGCTGATATGCGACAATATGGCAGCGTCGGTGCTCAGCGGACACAAGGTCAGCGCCTGCTTTGTGGGTGCGGACAGGGTCGCAAAAAACGGCGATACCGCAGGCAAGATAGGAACGCTCGGACTTGCGGTGCTTGCAAAGCATTACAGGATACCGTTTTACGTTTTCTGTCCGACCTCGACGATAGATATCACCTGTGACGACGGCTCAAAGATAGTTGTTGAGGAACGTGACCCCGACGAGATAAAAAACGAGTATTTCAAATCCCCCATTGCGCCGGGAGAGGTAAACTGTTTCAACCCCGCCTCGGATATCACCGATGCAGGACTGATAACTGCGATAATCACCGAGGACGGCATAAACTACCCGCCCTACGATTTCAACTAGGGCAACAAAAACCCCGAACGGAAATAACCGTTCGGGGCTTCTGCTTTGTACATTTATTATTCACTGAGGAGTTTTTCAGCACTTGCGAGCTTTACAGCCGTGGTGAATATCTCCACCGCAAGCTTCAGCTCGTCTACCGGGGGATAGGACGGAGCGATACGGATATTGCTGTCCTTGGGGTCTTTCTTGTACGGGAATGTCGCACCAGCACCCGTGAGCACTACGCCTGCTTCCTTGCAAAGCTCAACGATGCGCTTTGCACAGCCGTCGAGTGCATCAAAGCTGATGAAATAACCGCCGTTGGGCTTTGTCCAGCTTCCGATGCCATAGGGAGCTATCTCCTTGTCAAGACCGTCCAGCACAGCCGCAAATCTCGGAGCGAGCAGAGCCTGATGCTTTTTCATATGCTCTGTCAGTCCCTCGAAATTCTTGAAGAACTTAACGTGGCGAAGCTGGTTTATCTTGTCCGGTCCTATTGTCTGAACGGACATCAGAGACTTGATGTAGCTGATGTTCTGTTCGCTTGAAGCCATCATTGCGACGCCTGCGCCCGCATAGGTTATCTTTGAGGTCGAAGCGAACTCAACAGCTCTGTCCGGGTTGCCTGCCTTTGCACACTCTGCGAGCAGGTCCAGCAGAACATCGTGGTCGTCGCTGAGGTGGTGTACACAGTAAGCGTTGTCCCAGAAGATGCGGAAATCCGCAGCCTTTGTTTTCATATTTGCAAATCTCTTTACGACCTCGTCCGAGAAGGTTATGCCTGTGGGATTGCCGTACATCGGCACACACCATACGCCCTTGATGCTCTCGTCCTCTGCGGCAAGCTTTTCTATCATGTCCATATCCGGACCGTCGGCGTTCATCGGGATATTAATCATCTCAAAGCCGAAGCTCTCGGTAACAAGGAAGTGTCTGTCGTAGCCCGGGCAGGGACACAGCCACTTGAGCTTTCCCTGGTCTTTCCACGGCTTTGCGTCCTTGCTCACGCCGAACAGCATGAACTTTGCGATAGTATCGTACATCATGTTGAGGCTTGAAGCGCCGCCGATGATGAGCTGGTCGTTGGTAACGTTGAGCATCGGTGCGAACAGAGCCTTTGCCTCGGGCAGACCGTCAACTCCGCCGTAGTTGCGGCAGTCGGTACCGTCAGCGGCAATGCAGTCCTCGTTGTTGACAACAGCAGACAGCAGACCCTCTGTCAGGTCGAGCTGTTCAGCGGAAGGCTTGCCCCTCGCCATATTCAGCGAAAGCCCTCTTGCCTTGTATCCATCGTACTTTGCCTGAGCCTCGTTTTTGAATGCTTCGAGCTCGGCTTTTGACATTTGCTTCAATTCCATAGCGTGATCCTCCAATAATAATAACTTCCGATAATATATTGTACTCTACTTTGCGGCGCTTTGCAAGTCAAAAACCCGCTTCTTGCAAAAAATCCACGTTTTACACTAATACCGTGCGTATTTGCGTTTTATTATGGGCAATTTCAATAATTGCAATGCAAAAAACAGCCGATACTTGCTGAAAAATCAGCAGGCATACGATGAAGCTGTCCGTTTGTTCAAAATGCTCTCTTTGGATCATAACACATAACCCGAAATGAAACAAGTGCAAATGCCGTCATCTGCTTTACATTTGCGCCCGAAAGTGGTATGATATCAGTCGGAGATGAGCCGCATTATTTTTGTACATTCGGGCATACTAACAAAAAACAAGGAGCGATAATATGTCGGGACAAGTCTTTGATAGGATATACGATGTCGTTAAGCAGATACCCAAAGGCAGGGTCGCTACCTACGGGCAGGTTGCGGCTATGGCGGGCAATCCCCGCTGGGCGAGGGTCGTCGGTTACGCCCTGCACTCAAATCCCGACCCGGAGCACATACCCTGCTACCGTGTGGTGAACTGAAACGGTGAGGTATCCAAGGCTTTTGCTTTCGGCGGAGAAAATGTGCAGATACAGCTTCTTGAAGCCGAGGGGATCGAGGTCTGCGGCGGCAGAGTTGACCTGACAAAATATCGCTGGTAAAAAAAGAGACCACTCGGGTCTCTTTTTTTTTGCTTAAACGTCTTTTTCATTATTGTATGCACGCATAGCCCTTACGTCTATTCCAAGGGTATCAGCTTTGTCGATAGTTATCTTGCAGCCCGGTTTTATCTTCTGCATTATCTGTTTCATCGTCGGCTCACTGACTGCAACACAGCCGCCTGTGAACGGTCTTGACAGCCCCTGGCAGTGGAAGAAGAACGCACAGCCGTTCTTGGGATCCATTTCCTTTGAGTTGTAGCCAAGATTGAGGCAGTATTTGTATTCGTACTTGAAATCTGCGATATGCTCGCACTCCTCCGGGTCGAGTCCGGGAACGTCTTTTATGTTGACAAGTTCGTTGAAATGCATTCCCTCACGGGTATCGGCCGACCAGTAGTAATTGTCATCACACTTTGTGTATTCCATCTGACAGCCGGGGTCATCAGCAAGACCGAAAGCCTTGTCGATAGTGTACGTGCCAGCCGGGGTGATAGCGTGGTCGCAGTCTGCCTTGCCAAGGCCCTCTGCGCCGATGTAGCCGGGTGTCTGCAAAAGCATTTCCCACTCGCCGTTTTTGTTCTTCTCGTGCATCGAGATAAATGCCGTTGTCTCGCCAACACCAGCAACAACGATAAGCTGCTCTGCGTCTTTTGCAGCGTCGAGTTTTGGCAGCCACTCAGGCGATGCAACAACTTTCTGTGCATAGAAATCCTTAACATCTGCGGCAGCCGTGCTGCTGTCTGTTTTTGAACTGCTCTGCGTTTTTGAGCTGCTGTCCGCTGCCGAGCTTGAATCGCCGCAGGCGGTCAGCATTGAGAAACACATAACAACTGTTGTTAAAAGAATTGTCGGTTTTTTCATGTTTTTTCCCTTTCTGATTTAATCTGTGTTTTCCTTTACCGTAATCACAGTATAACACTCCATCACTTACAAATTACTTACAAAGATCAGATATATCGTATTTAAAATTCAGAAGTCACAGATTTTTCTGCTTTTAATACAGCAAACAGCGTCTATTTGTTCATAAAGGCTTTTATCTGCTCGATCATCTGCGACATCTCCTCGTCCGTTCCTATGGTGATACGCAGATAGTTATCTATCCTCGGCTTGTTGAAATATCTGATATAGATGCCCTTTTCACGCAGATATTCAAAAATAGCCTTTGCTGCGAACTGTGGGTGCGTCACGAACAGGAAATTGGTCTGACTTTTGAGTACCTCAAAGCCGAGCTGCTTCATCTGTGCGCTGACATTTTCACGGGTTGCGACTATCTTTTTCAGCGTGCTCTGGAAATACTCCTCGTCCTGCACGCTTGCAACGCCCGTTTCGATAGACAGTCTGTTTACGGGGTAGGAATTATAGGAATCCTTGACGGCGAGCATATAGCCAATCAGCTCGGCGCTTCCGAAAGCCACGCCCAGTCTCATTCCCGCCATTGAACGTGATTTTGAAAAAGTGTGCGTAACGATAAGGTTGTCGTACTCGTTAATAAGGTCAAGGCAGTCGATGCCCTTGTCTGCAAAGTCAACATATGTCTGGTCTGCGATGACGATGCAGTCCTTGTTGTGCTCGAGCACGTCTTTAACGAACTCTCTGCTTTCACCGAGAGATGTCGGCGCATTCGGGTTGGCGAATACGACACCGCCGTTGCCCTCTCCGTAAAGGCTTTGTGCGTCGATATGAAAGTCGTCCTTAACGGGAACTGTCCTGTTGGGTATCTTCAGAAGCTCGCACCACACAGGGTAGAACGAGTAGGTGATATCGGGGTAGACTATCGGTCTTTCGCTGTTGAAAAATGCACGGAAAGCCGTTGCGAGCACGTCGTCCGAGCCGTTTGACACGAACACGTTGTCAATGCTCAGCCCGTTTCTTTGTGCGATAGCCTCACGCAGAGGCAAAGCGTCCGCACTCGGGTAACGGCGCATATCCTCGGGCTTGTAGCTGTCCAGTATCTGCCGCACCTTCGGAGACGGCGGATAAGCGTTCTCGTTTGCGTTGAGCTTGATTATGTTATCCCCCTTGGGCTGTTCGCCTGCCACATACGGCGTTATGTTTATAAGATTATTTCTCCAAAGCTGTTTGCTCATTTTACTACCTCGTCTTTTTTATTCTCGCTGTCCGTCTTTTTTCTGCCCCTTGCGAAAAGTCCCGTTGATATTCCGAACGCTGCGCCGAAGCACAGTCCTACGCCTATACCTGCCGCAGAATGAAGTGCGACCGACCATATCAGGCACATCCCTATTGTAAAGCACAAAACGCTTATAATATCTTTTATTTTCAAATCATTCTCCCCTTTATCAGGTCTGAAGCTTATCAACGTGCTTTTCGTGATCCGATATGTATTCTATCTCTTTGCTCCCGTCGGCGTGTATTGTCAGACAAATATCATCGGCATAGATACCTGCGGAATCGTATGAAAACTGCGTATCGCCGTTTCGGAAAACGCCAAGCCAGATTAGAGTCATATCGTCAGAGCACGTATTCCGGCTGTATCCGGTTTTTACCATATCCGGCATCCTTGTAAAGTGATCGGCGATAATGTCCGTGTTCTCATCTTCAACACGGTTCTGATCCGCAAAAAGCGCTTCAAGCCGTGAATAGCACAGCCCCGCCTGCGTAGTGTCGGGAGAGTCTGCGTCGATATATACCGATGTCTCCTCCTCCGATGCTCCGCTTGCCTTCCAGATAATACTGCCTTCGTAGCCGTACTCGTTCGTAGGCGGATTGTTGATATAGTAAAACTTCCCCAGCGGCGAATCAAAGGTTATCCTTTCCTCCTGCTTTTTTTCGGGTCCTTTCTTCTTTCTTCCGAACAGTCCCATTTGTCAGCTCTCCAATTCCATTTATCGTGGTAAAGTACTAATATGCTATCACGGTAAACAGTATAGCATATCCTCACGGTTTTGTCAAGTGCCTTTCAGGCTTCGTAGGTGCGCACTCTGAGCTCGATGCCCACGCTGTCGGCAACAGCCTGCGACTTGGCGATAGCTTCCTCGCCGATAACGTCAACAACGGTCAGTACGGTGTTGGGAACGACCTTTTTGACCTCGGCGGCAAATCTAAGCATCTCCTCAAAGCAGTTCACGCCCTTGAACGACGGGCGGGTAACTGCGTCATAGGCCTGTGCATCGGGTGCGTTGAGGCTTATCGAAACAGTGTCCAGCAGACCCTCGAACTCGGGAGCGATGTCACGCTTGTTGATGAGATTTCCCAGACCGTTGGTGTTTATGCGCACGGGTGTCTTTGTGACGCTTCTGATGTATTTTGCAGCCTGCTTAAGTATCTCAAACTCGCAGGTCGGCTCGCCGTAGCCGCAGAAGATAAGCTCCTCGTAGCTGTCGAGATCACGCTTTTCAAGATCGGCGATGACCTCTTCGGCGGTCGGCTGATGCTCCAGCCACAGCGGGCAGTTGCACGGGCATTTGTTGGTTATGTTGAGATACAGCTTGTTTCCTATCTCATATGAAATGTTCATTGCTTTTTGCATATCTATCGTCCCTTTCGACAATGTAATTGAGGGGTAACCCTTTTGAAAAAGGGTTGCCCCCTCAAACTCCCTCTCCTAAAACTTTTATTGCTTTTTCGCCATCGGGGTCTGCAACCCCGATAACGAAAAAGAAGTGAGGTCTCAAAAGAAGGATTCAAGGAACAACTCTTGTTCAAAAAGTCACTCTCGGTCACACAATGACAAAAGGGATAATAGTTATACAAAATACAATAAACCCTTATGTTAAAGTGTGAGAGAGCAAACCACTCACGTTCAACTATGATTATATCACCACTTGGACGCCCTGTCAATCAATGTGCGAACTTTATCCCCTGATAAGAATTTCGCCTGCCGAGCTCTTTATCTATCTCGTTCATAACACAAAACTTTTTCAAGCTCCACAGCGGCGCTATAAGCTCGTCCCTTGCGCCGTCGCCCGTGACACGCTGTATCACCAGCTCCTGCGGGAGCACCTCCAGCTGGTCGCAGACAGTGTTCACATACTCCTGCATACGCATCGTTTCAAACTCGCCCTGCTCATACATCTGCGCAAGCACCGTGCCTTTCAGAACGTGCAGAAGATGTATCTTGATGCTGTGCAGGTCAAGCTTTGCAAGCTCCTTCGCCGTTTGCAGCATCATTTCGTGCGTTTCCCCGGGAAGTCCGTCGATGATGTGTACACACACGTTCACGCCGTTTTCCCGCAGCAGCTCATAGCCTTTCAGAAAGTCCGCAAAGGTGTGACAGCGGTTCATCGCAAGTGCGGTGCTGTCGTGTACCGTCTGCAAGCCAAGCTCGACTGTTAGGTAGGTGCGCTTTGCTATCTCTCCCAGCAGTTCAGCCTTTTCCCCGTCGATGCAGTCCGCCCTTGTTGCGACGCTCAGCCCCACACAGTTTTCGATGCCAAGAGCAGTTTCGTACATCTGCCGAAGCTCGGAAACGGGCGCATAGGTGTTCGAGCCTGCCTGAAAATACGGTATATAAAGCCCCTGCGACCACTTGTTGTTCATCATTCGGCGCACGCTGTCAAACTGCGTTCTTATGTCGTCGCACGGGTCGCCCGCAAACTTCCCGCCAAGATGCGCCGAGCAGAATTTACAGCCGCCCGTTCCCTTTGTGCCGTCACGGTTCGGACACCCGAGGTCAACGTTCAGCGGTATCTTCATTACCTTCTGACCGAAACGCTTTTTGAGATAGTAGCTGTATGTGTGGTAGCGCTTGTTGTCATCTGAATACTTAAAGGGGTTGTCTGCGGCAGAATTCATAGGTTCACCTCTTTATCTGAAACTATTAACTAAAATCCCACGATTTTACAGAATAACTTTTGACTTTCTGTATCATCGTTGTTACAAATTTCAGCGGTTATTTGTGTTCAAATATTTGTTATGTATAATGTGTGAACAAATCTCACTGTTTTCTTTGATTATTTTATCATAATACACAAAAAATCGCAAGAGAATTTATTTACAAATTCTAAACTTTTGAGAAAATCACGAAAAAGCTTTGCAATTCGGCGAAAATGTGATATAATTACTATGTAGTATGCGATGAAAGGAGTGACACTATGTCTTCTATTCTTGTTACCGGTGCCAGCGGAATGATAGGAAAAGCAGTTGTCGAAAGTCTGCTGAACAAAAAACATAAAGTATTCGGTGTTGACAACAAAACAAATGATCTTGTAGGCACAAACCCAAACTATGAATTTCTCCAGGAGGATATCACAAATAAGAATACGGTATCCCAGTTCCTGATCAACAATGCCATTGACGTAGTGGTACATCTTGCGAACACGGTGGATAACGACATTGATGCATACATCACCGATGCAGAGATGAAAAGGAGCAAGCTTTGCGACAAGTATCTTTACGATGTTGCCGTAAAGGCGGGCTGCACAAGCGTCATCATTATCAGCACCACTCAGGTATACGGTATACAAAAGGGCAGAGAACCTATCAGGGAGACCTTCCCCGACAAGGGCGTCTCCAACTATACCAATATGAAGCTTGACAGTGAAAAGGCGCTGATGAAGGCGACTAAAAAATCAAGGACGATACCTGTTATTGCCCGGGTCGCACCGATATATCATGCCGAGTTTACACAGAACCTGCACACAAGGGTCTTTGATTCAAAGGAAAACGTGGCATATATCTACAAGGAGGGCGAGTACGGCTTCTCGTTCTGCTGTCTTTATAATCTTATCGATTTTATCAACGGCATCGTGAACGTTCCCGAGGGAAGATACGAGGGCATTTACAACGTATGCGACACGAGGACGATCACTGCAGCGGAGATAATCGATTACGAAAAGAAAAAGTACCGCATCGGTGCTGTTATTCAGAAAAACCCAAGTGTTGTACTGACTGTCAACAAAGGACAGATGAGAACGGATTACAGGTATTTCGACCCGACGTTCACGTTCTACAACTGGAACATCGACAACACCAAGGCTCGAAGGATATCGACCTTCCGCTGGAATTTGTCAAACACAAAGTAATAGCTTCGCTCCCCGTTTTCTGCGGGGAGCTTTTTTCTGCCGTGACTGTCTGATGGACAGGTCTGCACAGGGGCATTTTGAACAAACGGACAGCTTCTGTTTTGTGCTATACGCTCAAATCTCCCGCACCCGCTAACCGAAACGGGCTGTTTTCGTCTATATTACATAGACCTTTGAACGAAAGGGGTATGCTATGGACAAGAACATTGATGTTGACAGCTTCATCGTATGGCTGCTGACCCAGCTTGACACCGATAGCGAGGACAGCGAGCGTGAGGCTCGGGTATACGAGAGGGTCTTTTCACGACCGAAGGAGATAGAAAAAGATGAACAAGAATGATATATCCGCATATGCGGCAAAGGCAAAAAACGGCGATAAAGAGGCGTTTGAAAAGCTGTACAGGGAATTTTACGCAAAGGTGTACTACTTTGCAAAGCAGAACACGGGCGATGCGGACGCTGCGGAGGATATCACGGCGGAAACATTCACGCTGGCGATGGAAAACATCAGCACGCTGCGCTCGGAGGAATCGTTTGTCGGGTGGCTGTATTGCATAGCCTATCACAAGTGTTCCGACCACGTCAAAAAGCTGACGCTCGACAGAAAGCAGCTTGAACAGACCGCCGGGATTGCGGCGCTTTCCGAGCCGCTGATGCTGCCCGACGACTATGCGATAAACGCACAGACAAGGGAGCAGCTGCGTGCGGTGATAAACTCTCTGCCGACCGATATGCGCTCTGCGGTGATACTGTACTATTACGACGGGCTGTCGGTGGGCGAGGTCGCCGAGGTCATCGGAACGAACCCGAACAACGCCAAGCAAAAGCTTTTTTCGGCTCGCAAAAAGATAAAAAAGCAGATAGAAAAGCTGACCGAAAAGGGCAGGCTGTTTTCGGCTGTACCGTTGAGTGCGGTGCTGGCAAATCTCGAAGGTGCGGGGCTTTTGTCGGGTGCGGCTGTGGGGACGGCTGCGGCGGTAGGTGCCGCGGCAGTCGGTGTTCCCGTGGCACTGAGCAGGCTCAGCGGCGGGACTGCAAAGGAGCTTACACGCTTTACGTTCAAATACTGGCGCAGGCATAAAAAGAGCCTTGCAGCGCTGCTGTTCTCGGGAGTGCTGCTGTGTGCTGTTGTTTGCTGTGCGTTTCTGATGATAAGAGCATCTTTCAACAGATCGCTTCACAGGGAATACGATCACTGGGGCAGGTACCAGTATGCGATACCGCAGGCTTCGGACGAGCTGCTTTCAAAGATCTGCGATGACAAGACACAGCTCGGAAAGATAAATATATACGGCAGAATAAAGGCAGGAGACAGAGAGTTTGAATACGGTGCTTTAGACGATGGGTACGGACTTGCACATATCCCGTTTGACAGCGGCAGATTACCCGAAAGCAGCGATGAGATAGCGATAGAAAAAAGCGTCCTGAAAGAAATGGGCTATGCAGGCAAGGTCGGAGACCACATAACACTTGACATCGGAACATTCAGGCTCAGCGGCATCATTTCCGAGATCTACGGCACGCAGCGACCGACTGCCAACGGCTACGGCAAGCCTGCGGACTTCGAGCTGAGATTTGCCCTGCCTCTTGTATACCTTACACCTTTGGATAAAACGCCGATCTATTCATTTACGATGATAAGAAATGCTTGTATCGGCTGGGAAGACGGTCTGGCTGATCTGATCTATAAATATAAGTCTGACGAGATCGACGAGGCAAATGAACCGTATATGTCAAGCGGCTGCGGAGAAGAGGAAGGGTGGCTTGAACAGTCTATGGTCTATCGCACACCGGAAAGACTTAAAGCTTACATTTTCTCGGGGATCGCTGTGATTATAGCTGTTCTGTCTGTGATAGCAGTAACAAGAAACATATTCATTGAAAGACGATCGACCCTGCAGATGCTTCGCCGCATCGGACTGTCAAGGCGAAGACTGAATGTTATGTACGCCATAGAGTGCATTATCCTTTCCGCTGTTCAGACATTGATAGGAACAGCACTCGGTGTCGGAGCATACATAGGTATATACTCGTTTGAAGTAAATGCACTTGAACAGACGCCTTATTCGGGTCTGACATCAGACAGACTGGTCACGGATTATACAGCAGACCCGTTTTTCGCAGCGATAGCCTTTTCGGTGCTTATCCTGCCTGTGGGTTACCTTTTCACAGCACTGCTGTCAAAGCTTACACGACAAAGCAGAAGGAGGGGAAAAGCAGCTTCCCTGTTCAGATGCTTTGCTAAGGTATTTCGCAGCCGCACCGTTACCGTTATTCAGGTCATGGCACTATCGCTTATCTGTTTTGCGACGCTGTTCGGATATATTATCTTCACCGACCGGGGAAAGTCGTGGCTGATGGACGGTGTAGACCGACAGCCGGATATAATTGACAGCTTCAGCGAAGGTCTGACCTTTGAAGATGACGGACTGGAGGAGTATTATTCAACGGCATCTGCGTCGGGATACGGCTTCGGCGATCTGTTTATCTCTCAGCCAAGCAGTCATATAAACGGAACGACCGACGAAACAGCCGATAAGCTTGACGCTATGTCAACGGGAACGGTAAACAACACATTTATAGTCGGCGACAAGGATACCACTCTGCCCGGTCAGATAGTTCTCGGTACACAGCAGGAGACCGAGGCACTGATGCAGCATATCACGCCGCAGGCAAAGGAATATCTGCAAAAGAACAGATATCTGTTCGCTGTACAGACAAAGCTTGCGGACAAAAAGACGATAGAGATGCTTTCTCAATATGTTGTATCGGGAAAGATAGATACCGAAAGGATAGCTAAAGGTGAACAGGCAGTATTCGTAACAAGATCGGACAGTCCGTTCAAAGCAGGCGACAGCATAACCGTAGGAAGCGCGCAGGGCACTGACACAGCCTCGCAGACCGAATACATAAAGTGCATCACCGACAAAAAGACAACGATAGGTGCGGTGGTCTGTCTGCCCGACGATGCCGAAAGGGTGCTGAGATACTGTGTGCTCGGAGGGTTGATAAGCAGTCCCGACAAACCGGCGATAAACCATTGTCTGCTGACAACTGCTGACGGAGCAAGGGCTTTGGGTCTGAACGATGCAGTCTACACGGAGATCTTTTCAAAGGTCAGGCTTGATGGCGGTCTTATCCCGATGAATGCAAATATGCAGCTTTTGTCTTACACGCAGGAAAAGCGAAAGCTCCGGATCGCCAAGCTCACACAGTTCGGTTCGACCGCACTGATGATCGTTCTTATGTCGCTGCTCGGCTTTGCGGCGTATTTCAACGGTATTGGCATGAAGATACGAATGAAGGAGTACCAGCTGAGTGTGATGAGGGCGATAGGCACACCGCTGAAAAAACTGAGGCGAAGGCTTTTGCTCGACAGTATCCGTATCCCGATCGCAGCGGCAGGCATTTCGCTTGCGGCTATAAAGCTTGTTCAGCACATAAATCTTTTGAACTACAAAAAAATGCTGGAGATCTTTGAAGAATCATTAAAAACCGATCCGCTTCTGACACTGCAGCAGAATTGCGAGATCCAATCAGCACTCAACACACAGGCACAGGAGATGAGAAATGTGCATCTTATCAACGATGAGATGTGGGTCGTAAAGGTTCTGATACCGGCTATGATCGTGCTCGCAGTGATGCTTGCGGTTACTGCTGTGCTCACACGCAGATCTGTCTCAAGGCTTGACGACAACATCGCATATTCTATCAGCAGAGGGAGGAAACGCAGATGATAAAAACGCAGAATCTCACTAAGACCTACGGCAAGGGCGAGGGCAAGGTCACGGCACTTGCGGGCGTGGACATCACGATAAACGACGGCGAAATGGTCGCAATAATCGGCAAATCGGGCAGCGGAAAGAGCACGCTTCTGAACCTGCTCGGCGGACTTGACAAAGCCACCGAGGGCAAGGTCTTTTACAATGATACCGACCTTAGCACGCTCAACGATACAAAGCTTTCGGAGTTTAGACTCAAAAATATCGGCTTTGTGTTCCAGTTTTTCGATCTGATACCCGAACTTACCGCCGAGGAGAATGTTATGTTCCCAGCAAAGCTCGCCAAGAAAAAAGGAACAGCCGAAAACGATCTCTACACCGCACTTGATATAGCCGACAGGGTAAAGCATTACCCCTCTGAGCTTTCGGGCGGTCAGCAGCAAAGAGCAGCTATCGCCCGTGCACTCATCAACGACCCGGATGTGATACTCTGCGACGAGCCTACGGGAAACCTCGACAAAGCCTCGGGCGAGGAGGTGATGAGCCTGCTGAAAAAGCTCAACAGGGAGCAGAACAAGACCGTCATCATCGTCACCCACGACAGCGAGATAGCACAGCAGTGCGGACGGGTGATAGAGATAAGCGACGGACAGGTCGTAAATGCATAAAATAAGCCGATACTTGCTGAAAAATCAGCAGGCATCGGCTTTGTTCATACTGTTCGGTCGTGTTTCGCTGCCGGGCGGGTATCCTCGTTCGGCAAACACCTTATTCGTCGGTAGGCTTATTGGGCAGGGTAAAGATAAACTCGGTATACTCGCCTTTGACGCTTCGCACCATTATCTTACCGCCGTGCAGCTTGATTATAGAGCGCACGATATTAAGACCCAGTCCGACGCCTGTTTTGTCAAGACCTCTGGACTTATCCGTCTTATAGAATCGGTCGAACACAAGCGGAAGCTCGTCCTCGCTCAGCCCCTCACCGCTGTTTTTGATAGAGATAACGGTCATATCGCCCGACGGAGTGAAGGTGAACCTTATATATCCGTCCTCGTCAACGAACTTAATTGCGTTCTCGATAAGGTTGTACATTACCTGGTGAACGAGGTCGTTGTCGGCGTAGAGCGTCACACGGTCAACGTCAAGACCCTGTATCTCGATACGCTTCTGGTCTATCCTCGGCTCAAAGGTAACGAGCGTGTCAACGATAGGTTCAAGAGCAGAGAACGACGTCAGATTTGGCTTCAGCTCGCCTGCCTCTATCTTGGCAAGGTTGAGCATGCTTCGCACGAGCCTTGCAAGACGCTTGACCTCTGAGGAGATTATCTTCAGATACTTCCTTTCCTCCGACTTCGGTATCGTTCCGTCAAGCAGACCGTCAACAAAACCGCTCATAGAGGTCATCGGAGTTCTGAGCTCGTGAGAAACGTTAGCAAGGAAGCTGTTTCTCATCGTGTCGTAGTTTTTAAGGCTGGCAGCCATTTCGTTGAAAGCGCTGCTGAGCTGTGCGTACTCCTCAACATCGTAGTCGGGAACGGTGACGGAAAAATCTCCGTTGCCTATCTTCTTTGACACCTCGGCTATCTCCTTGATAGGGTCGGTGAATTTGATAGTGAGGATATACACAAGGAACATTGCGACCGCAAGCACGCCGACCATAGAGATAATGAATATCTCGGATATCGTCCACATGTAGTTTTCCTGCTCGGTCTTTGAGGAATATGCAAACATATAGTATCCCGGGCCGTTTGCAGCAAAGCTCATCCCCGTCAGGTGAAGATCCTGGGAGAACGTTCCTCCGAGCGTACCGAAATCGTAGGTGCATTTCTCGCCGAACTTTTCAAGACCCTTTGACGAAACGACAGAAGGGCTGCTGTCGGAGTCCTCTGCGGTGTTGTAGATTATGAACCCGCCCTTGTTGCACATTATAAAATCAGCGTTGCTGCTTATGGAGTATTCGTGCATTCTCGTTGTAACGGCATCCTTCCAGTTGGCAGGGTCGTTTTCAAGCTTTTCCTTCGTGAACGAAACAAGAGCCTCGGTGTTTTTGGTCATAAGGTTCTTTTTCTCACCTATGAAATACCTTGAAGAAACAAGCAGTAATACTGCCCCTAAGCATATGAAGCTTATGAGTATTACTGCTGTGCATAATGCAAAGTATTTAAAAACAATACTTTTTCTCTTATTCATGATTACCTGTTATTCTTGTGATTCAGCAACTTCAAACTTATAGCCTACGCCCCATACTGTTTTAAGAGCCCACTTGTCCGAAACGCCCTCAAGCTTTTCACGCAGTCTCTTTACATGAACGTCGATAGTTCTGGAATCACCGTAGTACTCAAAGCCCCATACCTCGTCAAGAAGCTGGTCACGGGTGTAAACCCTGTTCGGGTTGGAAGCAAGGTGGAACAAAAGCTCAAGCTCCTTCGGCGGAGTGTCGAGCACCTGTCCGTTTACCCTCAGCTCGTACCTTGTCATATTTACAGACAGCTTGTCATACTTGACTTCCTTTATCTCAGCCTCAGCAGAGGTCTGACCTACACGTCTGTAAACTGCCTTTATTCTTGCGATAACTTCCTTGGTGTCAAACGGCTTTACAATGTAGTCGTCAGCACCGAGCTCAAGTCCGAGCACCTTGTCAAAGGTCTCGACCTTTGCGGTTATCATTATGATAGGTACGTTGGATTTCTTTCTGATCTCACGGCATACCTGCCAGCCGTCAAGTCCCGGGAGCATGATGTCCAGCAGGATTATATCAGGCTTGAGTGCATTGAATTTTACTACAGCTTCCTCGCCGTCATGAGCAAGTATAACGCCGTAACCTTCCTTTTCGAGATAAAGCCTTAAAAGCTCGCAGATGTTCTTGTCGTCGTCTACTACCAATACTCGTCCAAGTGACATTTTCCTCATCCTTTCGTTTTTTATCTGCATATATCCGTTTTTGTGAATTCTCGAAATTTGAACAAATAAAAATAATTATTTCAATTAATATAAGCATTATAACAAATTCACAATGACAATGTTTGAACACAATATGAACAGAAATTTAATTTTCTTGAACTTATCGCGCTAAAGCGTTAAAAACATAACAAGATGATAACATTTTGTACGAAAAAACGGATAGAAGCTGATAGTCGGACTATCAGCAAAGGGCGTATCTGCGATAGTTTTTTAACAGTCGTGTTACAAATAGATAAAAAAACATTTCCTCCGCAAGGTCTTTTGTGCAAAGTGACAAAATTTCACCAAAAGCCATTAAATGACTTGAAATTTCAAAAAAATATGCTACAATGTATTTAGCACTCGAAGAGGTCGAGTGCTAAAACAGGTTTAAAATACATTATATATAAGGAGGAACTTTTTATGACTATCAAACCGTTACAGGACAGAGTAGTTATCAGAATGGTCGAGGCAGAGGAGACCACAAAAAGCGGTATCATTCTCGCAGGCTCGGCTAAAGAGAAGCCGCAGGTAGCAGAGGTAGTAGCTGTCGGCGAGGGCAAGAAGGACGTTGCAATGACCGTTAAGGTCGGCGACAAGGTGCTTATCAGCAAGTACAGCGGCACTGATGTAAAGCTCGACGGACAGGAATATACCATTGTTAAAATGGAAGACATACTTGCAGTAGTAGAATAATTTTTTGGAGGGATATACTATGGCTAAACAGATCATTTACGGTGA
>CADAES010000012.1 GCA_902786975.1 uncultured Ruminococcus sp. | reverse complement strand
GCAGCCTTTGTGGAAGTAGTTGTTGTCGTTTCCTGTGCAGAAGTTGTCGTTGTTGATTGTGTTGTCGTCGTAGTCTCAGTTTGTGACGAGCTGTCTGTCTTGCTCTCCGAGGAGCTTTCCGAACTGCTCTCAGACGAGTTTTCACTTTTCGATGAGCTTTCAGCAGCAGATGAGCTGTCCAAGGAAGATGAACTGTCCGATACCGACGAGTTTTCAGTCGTTTTGCTTTCGTCTGTTTGTGAAGATGCGTCACCGCAGGCGGTCAGCACCGCCGAACATATCATTACAGCTGCGATAAGCGCAGCAAGCTTGTTTCTCATGTTTTTCACCTCGATAATATGATAGCACTTTGTCCCTGAGTTGTCAATTAATTTACAGCCCTCTGCCTGAAGAAGCAGAAGGCTGTTTTGTCAGGGGAAATTATTAACGGATCGGTATCTCGCATTTTTCTGCGTAGTATGACCAGACTTTGCCGATAGTCTTATCAAAGAACAGCAAATCAAAAATATCTTCATATCTGCGATAGCCGAAATTTTTGATATAAAAGCCCATTGCACGCTCCATTGACGCTTGTTTGAACAAAGACGCACTAAATATATTGGAAGGCAGGCTAACATCCTTGATAAGCAGTTTCATCAGATCGGGGTTGATATTTCCCCGTATCTGTGTTTCGTTTTTCATCGTCTTTTTGAAATCCTTATAAGTCATTATTGGGTATGTAAGATTTCTGAACATCGGGGTAATGAAAGCGAGTACGGTTTCGAGCGGGTCAGTTTTTTTCTTGTGGGAAAATGCCATTTCCCAAAAGCTATCGCCCACGGGGACGATATTCAAGCCTGTGACAGGGAAATACGGATCGTTGGTGAACAAACAACAGGTATACCCCAGAGTAAGTGTTTCTTTAGCTATTGACGTATTCTATGATATGCAGACGGCAAAGACATCGTCGGTATCCACCACAACGCCCGGGAACTCGTTGGGCATGATCAAATTGTTCGTGAACGAAACATACATCATTGATGGTACGAGAGCGTTCTTTGCACGCATCATAAAATTCGTTTTCTGTTCGTCAGTCCATGCTGCAGTGTTACGCATAGCCTCTTCAATGTCATTGTCTGTGAGGACATCGGGAAGCATATACTTCTGAAGTATTCTGGTGCGGCTTGCAATGATGTCGCTTATGTCAGCGGGCAGCTTTTTGTACCCTTTCGGCATCCAGTCATAGTAGCGTTTGATGCCTTCCTGACGGGTCTTTATGCTTTCCTGTACCATTCGTGTGTTGGCTTCGGCTTTTGCACACTCAGCACAAAGCTTTTCGCCCGACAAAAGCCCCTTTGTAAACTCTTTTCCGCATTTTTGGCAGATCGCCGCTTTACCTGAAAACAATCCCATAGTTATACCTCCTGATAATTATTAATATCTATTTTCTTTAACGCACTGATATCCCAGAATTATCTTTATCGGATCAACTATCATAAACATCCAGCCAAGCCCGATTCCGCCAAGAATGCAGAAAATCGACGCAAGTATACCGTTGATACATAATACTGCCAATAGAGGCGGAAAGAGTATTAATAACCATAATTCCTTTATTGTTTCCAATAAATCGCTGATAGGACCATAGAATCTGTCCAGATGGTACAAATGGTAGAAACCTATCGGCATACTGCCGCATAATATGCTCAGCATATAATCATGGAAATTATCCGATATAGATATAAAGTAATATATGAGAAGACAGCTTATGATAAAATAAAATATGCACATTACATTTGTGCTGCTGAACCGTGACTCTCTGAGCTCTTTATCTCTGACTGATTTTCGGCTGTTCAGTGTTTTCATATACACTTTTGCATTGAAATCAAAATTGTATACTTCATCAGACATCGTTTTGTGAACGCTGGCAAGCATATCGAGATAACGCTCAATACCCGATTCTATTGATATTGCCTGAGTTGTTCTGCGAGAACATTCGGCACTGCCTATCGCACCCATTTTGAAAACGCCGAGCAGTTCATTGAACATACTGTCAAGATCAGCAAGGCTTGATTCCAGATTGCCCCATAGCTGAGAGCAGGCTTCAAGCATAACAGTTTCCTTGCCGCCGAATGTCCCGAGCGGCTGTTCAAGGCTCTTTATGTATGCGAGTTTACCGCTGACCTCACGATTAAAGCTCTTGTAATCCTTTTTGAGCGTATTCCTTGTTTTCATTTTGAGCTTGCTGTGAGTTGCAGCATCAATGTTTTTAGTCAGCTTATCAACAAATTCAGAGATGATTTTTTTCATCTCAGTTTCAGCCAGCCTGAAAGCAGTGCCTGTACTGCTTGAAGCGACTCTTTTTTCAGCCGGCGAATTGTGCTTTATCTTTTTGCCTTTGCCGACAAAAGCCTGCGTGTTTACAGGCGGTATCGTGGCGGGCTCTGATACAAGTTGATTGGTAGATTCCTGAACAGACTGCTCGGCTTGCTGCTTTTTGATCTTCTCGTATTCTCTGTCGAGCATCTCAAAAATCTTTTCGCCGCTGATCATTACACTGTTCTGCTCACTCTCCTGTTCAGCGGGTTGTTCTTTTAATGTCTGCTCATAACTAAAAATATCCACAGATGGTTCGGTGCGTTCAAGCTCAAATGAGTACACATCAACAAGCTTTTCTCCACATTTGGGACAAAATAAGCTATCGTCATCTGCTTCAAAACCGCATCTTTCACAAATCATGTTTTCTGCGCTCCTTAGAATTTGTTGCCGCATTTGCCGCAGAACTGTTCATTTCCGCTGCGGGCGTTTCCGCATTTTGGGCAGAAGCTTGCACCTGCGGAATTTGTGGACGGCATAGTATTGCCTGCACCTGCGAGTGCAGCTTTTTTCTTTTTAGCACTAAGCACGAACAGCACCACGGTTATCGCAAAAAAGATAAGCAGCAGTATCAGAGCGACATTGCGATGAGATTTGATTGCATCGATCAGCTCAGTTTGGCTGTTATAGACTGTTCCGCCGTAATCATACATTCCATAAGGTGAGAGCTTTTCTGCATCATTCAGATCAAGCTGGTGGATTATTGTGAGTATACCGCAGATCACGGTAGTGATAATGAATAGTATTTTTGCGATAGTAAAGCCTTTATTTTTCATATCAGACACTCCTTATGCGTTTTTGTCAACTATCATAATATTCTTTGACTGCGAGTCGTTGTTGTGACCTTTGAGGCGACATCTTTGGGCAGACCCTCTTTGTTCCTCATAAAAACAGATGTGAGTTTGTCTCCGCCACCGTCGTTGTACAAACGGATATAGCATTCCTCTTTGCCGCTTTCCTCGTATTCATCACCGTATCTGTCTCCCGTCGGCTTTCCGAGCTTTTCGAGTATCTGCTGATAATTGTCTTTGTACATAGTAAAATTACCGCTGATCTTCACCTCATGACCTTTAAGGTCATCACAGTCGGGTCCTGCCAGCCTCATTCCGAAGACGTAATCATCAATCACATCTAACCCAAAGCGAATAGTCCCTTTCGATGCACTTCCACCTGATTCACTGATCTCAAATCCGAGTGATTCAAGCTCATTTTTCTTGATAGGCAGTGTTATTACATCTCCGTCAACCTGAAACTGATAAGCATAAAAGTTGTCTGACAGAGGCTTTTGCTGATATGCAGAAGCCGAAGCCTTTGTTGAAGTTGTTTTTTCGCTGCTGTCACCGCAGGACGCAAGACCGAGTGTCAAACACAGACACAATGCAATGGTTATTATTCTTTTCATTTTTACACAGTTCCTTTCGTTTCATATAATTCTCTTCCTATGATAAACACTTGCTTAACGGTGTTATCATCAGTATAGTGAACAATAAAATACACTTTCTTCTTATCCCTGCTTGCGCCCCTGTAAAAAGCGTATCCGTTTTGTTCGTAGCCTTTTCCAAGCAAGTCTTCAACCTTTTCCTTTTTATCTCCAAGTTCAAAACTTTCTGTGTATTCTCCTATGTCTATATACTCACGGAGAAAAGTGAAATTTTCATCTTCTGTGATATAGTCAATGTCAAAAGCTATGGCATAAACAGGATAATCGGTATAGCCTGCAAAGTTATTCTTTACCTCTGTTGCTTCACCGAGTTCCACAAACGCAACCGCACCTTCTTTTGCTGTTGTGTATGTTACAATGCTGTTGTTTTCTTCTTTCTGAACTTTATCAGTATTGCCAATAGCTATACCGTCAAAGTAGAAAGGAAAATCAAGACTTTTCAAAGTCAACCGACGCTTTTCATTATCCGCAAGCGAAAGACCTAATTGCTGACTCATAGTGTGATAATCTACATCAACAGTTCTGTAACTGTTTGCATTTTTACCCCAGACAATAGAAATATCTTCTCGTTTATTAGATATGTCTGGTATCATGTCATCTTTGATCTGACCAAACGGAACAGCCTGAGATGAACTGTCAGACTCAGTAGAAGCTTCCGACGAAGTGCTTTCGTTCGTTCTCGATGAGTCGTTATCACCTGCTGACGATGATGATACCGAGCTTGATGACGAGGAACTGTTTTTGCTGCTTGATGCAGCATCAGAGCTGCTGTCGGACGAGCAGCCTGCAAGTGCTAAACACAATGCAGCCGTTAGAATTAAACATTTTTTGTTCATTCTATTCTTTCTCCTTTTTTTGCATTGATCTCTCAATGCTTATTTTCCATTAAATTATATAACAATTCTAAGCAATAATCAATGCATATATCTACATCTATATATAATTCTACATTGTGTATAATTGCATCTACATAAATCAACGGTTTTCTTGTATAATATGTATATATCTACATATATCATTTGTCAACAATCGTTTATCGTTTTCAGGAGGTGCATTTGTATATGAAAGGACGCATTGAAATAACCCTTGACGAATTCAGGAAGAGCAAGAATGTATCAAAGTATAAGCTGTGCAGAGAGTGTAATCTTCAGCAGACACAGCTCAATGCCTATTGCAATAACAAGCTGTCACGGGTCGATCTCGATGTGCTGACAAGGATATGCGATTATCTCCAGTGTGATCTGACGGATATAATCAAATACCACCCACCGAAAAAGGAAAAGGAACTTGACCGCTGAATGCGGTCATTTTTGCAGAAAATGCATTTTTGTGTTGAATTGTCGGGGATAATACTGTATAATAAAAATACAGTTTAAAGTGTTCGGTGCTGATTTTTGAAGGAGCTGAATTATATGGGATTTTCAATAGTTGAAGGCGATGTTTTCAAGTATAAAGCAGATGCACTTGTTTTCCCCGCAAACAAGAAAGCTATCATCGGCGGAAGCTTAGACGATCAGGTGTACGCACGTGCAGGTAAAGATGAGCTTCTGGAAGCCCGCAAAGCCTGTGGCGAGCTACAAAGAGGTGAAGCGTGCATCACTCAAAGCTTTGAGCTGAGCAACAGCTATAAATGGCTGATACATACTGCAACACCCGTATACCAGCCCAAGCATAAGAAAAACAGTAGTCACTTGCTGAAAAAATGTTATCTGTCTGCTCTGGGACTTGCCGAGGAAAAAGGCTTATCTACGATAGTGTTTGCTCTTCTCGGTGCAGGTGCATCGGGATTTTCCCACTCAAAAGCGGTAGATGCTGCAAAGAAGGCTGCAGAAAAGTATTTTTCCGAACATACCAATAGCAGGATAAAAAGTGTTACTATTGTTGAGTATGTGAAGGAAACTCAGTACCAGCTGCTTATCAAGTGCAACAAGAAACTGAAAGAGGTCAGCGAGCTGTTGTCGAAGCTTGATGGCTTTGAGCAAATAGTTTCGTTCGAGTCTAACATAGCTCAGATAAAAGAATCTGTCGGACAACATCTGAAAGAGTATGCCGAAAAAGAGGTATTGCTGATAAAAGATGCTTATGAGAAAGAATTATGTAAGTATCCTCAGAATGAGTCTGTACCGGGTGAGAATGAGTTTGGATCAAGTGAAAATAAGTCTGCACCGACTGCCAAGGAACAGCTCTATAAAAGCATTTTTAAGATACCTAAAGGAATTAATCAGACAGACTTTGCTGAAAGGATATATGTCTCTGACAGCAGCGATATTTCTCGTTATAAAAATCTGTATTCTAAAAGTGGCAAACCCTATGAGAATGCTTTTATTTTTCTGAAAGATAAAATTAACGTTATGAGGATAGGGCTTGGACTTGAATTGCCGTTTGATAAAATGTGCTGGCTGATGTGGTGCACGGGACATGAATTCCCTATATCCGATTTCGATTTTGACATATCAGGAAACTACATAAGATCAGGGGACAGTCTTAATGCTTTAATAGATTTAGAAGAAACTTTTAACCCGTCTTATAAGAAAACTGAGAATTCAAAGGATAAAGAAAAAGAATGATTCATCTGAAAAGTCTGTGCTGTGTTTCCTTGACGCTTTTCAGTTTATCACAACTCAAAGAAAAAATCTTGGTGAGGCTCACCAAGATTTTTTTGTTTGTATGATTTATAATGAGGACACTAACAAATACGGAGGTGTTTTTAATGATTGATATGTCATACGTTCAGAAGGGAGCACGAGGAACAGCGATAATACCGCTTGAAAGTGAGCTTTTGACCGAAAGGGTCATACCTATCACAGAAACTATCACAGCGGAAACGGCAGTCAAGGTGTATATGGCACTGCACTATCTGTCAAAGACGGGTGAGCCGATAATCATGCCGATATATTCGTCTGGCGGCGAGGTCACAGCAGGAAAAGCTATCTATGACATGATGCAGGGCTGTAAGTGCGAGATACACACCTGCTGCATAGGAAAGGCTGCAAGCATGGCAGCGACGCTTTTAGCAGCAGGAACAAAGGGGTACAGAACGATACTTCCGCACGGCGAAGTTATGATACACGAAGTCCTTATCGGCGGCGGTATCGGAGGCTCTGCGACGAGTATCACGAAGATCTCACAGACGATCAACGAAACAAGGGATATCATGAACGGGATACTTGCAAAGCACACAGGAAAGACAATGGAACAGATAGCTGAGGCTACAGCTTTTGACAACTATATGACAGCTGAACAGGCAGTGCAATTCGGTATCTGTGACAGGATAACGGACAGCATATTCTAAGGAGGTGTCAGAATGGGAAATAACAGGCGTATGAATATTGACGATTATATGGATCCCGATCTGATAGATGACGGGTCAGCCGATCAGGCAACGCAGGACTTCAACGAAGCCGATTTCGTCCTATCAGATGTCATACGGTACAGCCTCAACGACTTTAAGACAAAGCTGAACAACAATGTCCTTATAGAAGGCGGAAGCGGCACTGGAAAGACTACCAATGTTGTTGTTCCGAATATCAGACAAGCGGTCGGGAGCTACTTTATCTGCGACCCGAAGGGACAGCTGTATAAAAGGTGGGGAAAGTATCTCAGGGATCATGATTACACGGTGAAGCTTATCGACTTCACTCACCCCGACAAGTCGGGCGGATACAACCCGATGAATTATCTGAAATCAACGCAGGACATAACGAAGCTTGCTTCAACGATAACCTATTCAAACGGTTCTGAGAACGGTAAGAATATTGATCCCTACTGGGACAGAATGACCATACTTCTGCTGTCTGCTATCATAGGGTATCTGGTGGAAACGGACAGTCCCAACAAGACATTCTCAGCGATACTTGATATGGTTAATCTCGGTGAGCGTGAGGACGATGAAGATAAGGACTCAAAGCTTCGCAGATTGTTCGTTAAGCACAAGTTCCAGAATCCGAACAGCTGGGCGTGCAAGAAGTTTGACTCGGTTGATACAGCACCGTTAAAGACATACGATACGATCAGAAGCACTCTTTCAGCAAAGTTTGCAGTCTTTGACAGCAAGGAGCTGAGAAGAATGATGGAAAAGCCGAGCATAGACTTTACCGAGGCAGCGAAGAAAAAGACTGCTGTGTTCGTGACGGTCAGCGACTCGGACAGGACAATGGACACTCTGGTAAACATCTTCTTCACTCAGGCGATGAACGAGCTTTGCCAGTATGCAGACGATGAGTGCAAGGACGGCAGGCTTCCGATACCCGTCAGATTTATCCTTGACGATTTCGCAACGAACTGCCGCATTGATGAGTTCCCCAGAATGATCTCGTCGATCAGATCCAGAGCTATCTCGGTAATGCTGATGATACAGGCAGAAGCACAGCTCGTTCAGGGCTATGGGTATGACGCTCAGACGATAATCTCCAACTGCGATACATTTGTGTATCTCGGAGGGAACGATGTTCAGACAGCTTATTCGATAGCCGAACGGTGCGACAAGCCGATGTGCGAAATACTGTATATGCCTGTCGGACACTGTTGGGTATTCAGGCGTGGAAGCAAGCCGAAAAGTGTTGTGCTTCCGATGCTTGAGCAGCCTGAAAAGATGCTTGAACAAAGCGAAGAACGGTAAAACCAAAGGCATTTATTCAACTGGCAGAATGAACAAAAAATGGGGTAAAAATTCGTCATTTACTCCACCGAATAATTGTTCGATGCCTCTTGACAAATGTGCACTAAATTGGTATAATTAAATATAAGAAATTAAGTAGTTCGATTTTACAAATTTGATTTGTAAGGTCGAGCTATTTTTTTATTTCAATTTTCTATAACGAGGAAGATTTTTAAGGGGGATTCTTTCCCATTGAAGCCCTCAACGAAGCGAACGCTGAGTGGATATTTATCTCGCCAAGAGAGATAAGTATGAGGGCACATACTCATGTCCGCAAAGTTGATATTTGTTAAGTATAAGATGCGTTACCAAAATAAAAATGGGGGTGATATTATGGGTGTAACAATCGGGATGCCAAGTCTGAAATTGAATGATGTTGGATTGTCTAACAAGCATTGCGGAAACTTTAAAAGCGTTGCTGAGGAGGCACTGAAAGAGAGAAAAGGTCGGGATGCAGACATTGATTCAACTAAATCGTCAGATAATATCACCAAAGGCTTTCAGACTGCTGCTTTGATCGCCGATACAGACGATATCGGTTTTGAGAAGTTCCATGAGTTCGTTGCAACGAACAAGACCATCATCGGAAGCCTCTGTTTCAGTCAGAACGGCAATGTGTTCACCGTTAGCCTTATTAACGAGGACACAGGCAAAAGCAAAATGCTGTTTGAAAGCTATGAGGCTGATATTTCCGAGTCCTATAGGCTCGTTCTGTTTGTAATACAGCATTGTTACATGGATCGTGATACATATAGTGCAGATAATTTCATAGTAAAAGATGCAGTTATAAAGTAGGAAACAAAAAAGTGACTGCAACTTAGAAATTGCAGTCACTTAATGTTTATTCGGAACTCTTTTCTGCGGTTGTTTGAAATTTGGGGTAAATGTGGGGTAAATCTACTGAAAGCAGTACCAAATACCTCGTATTTGCGCTGTTTACTTGTCCAGAGTTTTCATCGTCGGGAACAGCAGCACATCACGGATAGCAGGGGAGTTTGTCAGCAGCATTACGAGTCTGTCTATGCCGTAGCCGATACCGCCCGTAGGAGGCATACCTATCTCCAGCGCACGCAGGAAGTCCTCGTCTGTATGGTTTGCTTCCTCGTCGCCCGCAGCGAACTGCTTTTCCTGCTCGGCAAATCTCTCACGCTGGTCTATCGGGTCGTTCAGCTCGGAGTATGCGTTGCACATCTCTCTGCCTGTGATGAAAAGCTCAAATCTCTCAACATAGTCCGGAGCGTCGGGCTTTCTCTTGGTCAGAGGTGATATCTCAACAGGGTGGTCCATAATGAACGTCGGCTGTATCAGATGCTCCTCAACAAATTCCTCAAAGAACAGATTAAGGATATCGCCCTTCTTGTGCCTGTCCTCAAACTCTATATGACGTTCCTTTGCAAGCTTCTTTGCTGCTTCGTCGTCAGCGACCTCGTTGAAGTCAACGCCCGAATACTTCTTGACAGCCTCTATCATTGTGAGTCTTTCAAACGGCTTGCCGAGGTCTATCTCATACTCGCCGTAAGGAACACAGGTCTTTCCGCAGACCTCCATGGCAACGTGTCTGAACATATCCTCTGTAAGGTCCATCATACCGTGATAGTCTGTGTATGCCTGATAAAGCTCCATAAGCGTAAACTCAGGGTTGTGCCTTGCGTCAACACCCTCGTTGCGGAAAACTCTGCCTATCTCGTAAACTCTTTCAAGACCGCCTACGATAAGTCTCTTGAGGTAAAGCTCAAGCGATATCCTCAGCTTAACATCCTCGTCAAGAGCATTGTAGTGTGTCTCAAAAGGCCTTGCAGCCGCACCGCCCGCATTTGAAACGAGCATCGGTGTCTCGACCTCCATAAATCCACGGTCGTCAAGATAGCGTCTTATCGAAGCGATTATCTTTGAACGCTTGATGAATGTCTCCTTGACCTCGGGGTTGCAGATAAGGTCGGTGTATCTCTGACGGTATCTTACGTCTGTGTTGGTCAGACCGTGCCACTTTTCGGGAAGCGGCAGCAGCGACTTTGAAAGCATTGTTATCTTGTGTGCGTGGACAGATATCTCACCACGCCTTGTTCTGAACACAAAGCCCTCGACACCAACTATGTCGCCGATATCCCAGGTCTTGAATTCCTTGAACTGCTCCTCGCCGATATCGTTCATTCTGACATAGACCTGCATTCTGTCTGTCTTGTCACGGACATCTATGAAGTTAGCCTTGCCCATATCACGCCACGACATTATCCTGCCTGCGATAGTGATATCCTTTCTTCCTGCCTCGAGAAGCTCCTTGAGCTTTTCCTCGTCGTCGCCCGCCTGAGCCTTGCACTGAGCCTCAAAAGCCTCGTATTCAGCCCTTGCCTGAGCGTTTGAAGAAGAAACATCGAACTTTGTTATCTGAAACGGGTCGGCACCCTTTTGCTTGAGAGCATTGAGCTTGTCTATCCTTATCTGCTTGAGGCTGTTGACTTCCTCCTGCGAAAGCTCCTCCTGCTCGGGTGCGCTGTTTATGATTTCCTCACTCATCGTTTACTTTCCTTTCATTGATAAGTGTCCGAAATTTCGGACTTGTTTGTTTTACTGTCTCGAGATCTCCAGCACCTCGAATTTAAGGATGCCTGCGGGAGCTTCTACCTCGAAGATATCGCCGACTTTCTTTCTCAGAGCAGCTCTGCCGATAGGCGATTCGTCGGATATCTTCCCGTTGTCAGGATCGGACTCGGTCGAGCCGACAATCTGAAGTGTCTCGATATCGTCGATCTCCAGGTCTTTTATCTTGATGATAGAGCCTACACCTATCTCGTCGGTCGAGACCTCGTCGTCCTCAACGACGATAGCGTTGGCAATGAGCAGCTCCAGTTCGTTGATCTTGGATTCGAGTATAGCCTGCTCGTTCTTGGCTTCATCGTACTCAGCGTTCTCCGAAAGGTCTCCGAAGGAACGCGCTTCTTTAAGCTTCTGAGCTACCTCTTTACGCTTGACGGTGACAAGGTATTCTCTTTCTTCCTGTAATTTCTCGTAACCTGCTCTTGAAACTGTCTTTGCATTTGGCATGATAGTTCACTCCTAAAATCTAAAATTTCTTTTAACATGTCGGTTAAAACACGCATACTGTCAAATTGATATTATACATCATATTGCTTGATTTGTCAAGTGTTTCGGGCGGTAGAGGACAATTATTGAACTTAATGAAAACAATACCGATTTAGTGATATTTACTATTGACGAAAAGGTGTATTCGTGGTATACTTACATACGGTAAAATAGGATTTGAAAAAAGGAGAAGTGAAATGCTCAAACTTGAAAATATAGTCTGGAATCTTGAAGACGGCAGAGGCATTTTAAACGACGTCAGCCTCGAGATACCCGATAATAAGCTCGTTGCTATAACCGGTCCCAACGGCGGCGGAAAAACTACGCTGGCCAAGACCGTGGCAGGGCTTATCACACCGGAATCGGGAAAGATATTCTTTGACGGTGAGGACATAACGGATCTTGATATCACCCAGCGTGCAAAGAAGGGCATAAGCTATGCCTTTCAGCAGCCCGTCAGGTTCAAGGGACTTACCGTGCGTGACCTGCTGGAGCTTGCAGCGGGAAGGGAACTGAAGCAGCACGAGATATGCGAGCTTCTGGGCAAGGTCGGACTTTGCAAGAACGATTATATCGAACGTGAGGTGAACGCATCGCTGTCGGGCGGTGAGATAAAGCGTATCGAGATAGCTACCGTCCTCGCAAGGAACACCAAGCTCTCTATTTTTGACGAGCCGGAGGCAGGCATCGACCTGTGGAGCTTTGCGGGGCTTGTCGATGTTTTCAAAGAGGTAAAGGAAAAGATAAACGGAACTCTGATGATAATCTCCCACCAGGAGAGGATACTCGAGATAGCCGACGAGATAGTCGTTATCTCAAAAGGCAAGGTCGAAAACAGCGGTCCTGCGCAGGAGATACTCCCGACGCTTATAAACGGCAGCAGAATGCCCAGACCGTGTGAAAGGAGCTGACGAAGATGAACGAAACGACTAGACAGCTCCTTGAGATAATCTCTGATTATAAGGACGGCTTCAAGGGCGCTTACAATATCCGTGAGGACGGTCAGTGTGCCGCAAGGGAATCCTCGGAGAATATAAAGATCGAATCCAAGCAGGACGCACCGGGACTGGTGATAAAGATAAAGCCGGGCACAAAGGGCGAAAAGGTATATATCCCTGCGTGCGTCACAAAAAGCGGTATAGACGACCTTGTGTATAACGACTTCTATGTCGGCGAGGGCGCAGACGTCACTATCGTCGCAGGCTGCGGAGTCCATAACTCGGGCGACGAGGAAGCCCGCCATAACGGTATCCACCGCTTCTTTATCGAGAAAAACGCAAATGTGCTGTACCAGGAAAAGCATATCGGCACGGGCGAGTCAAAGGGCCTGCGCAAAATAGACCCCGTAACCGATATCGAGCTTGGCGAAAATGCAAAGCTGACTATGGATACCGTCCAGCTCAGCGGCGTTGACTTCACCACAAGGACCACAAGGGGCACGCTTGGAAAGGACGCAAGGCTCATCATCAAGGAAAGGATAATGACCGACGGAGTCGAGCAGGCAAAGACCGATTTCTATGTCGAGCTAAAAGGCGAGAACAGCGGCGTAGACCTTATGTCAAGGTCGGTAGCAAGGGACGAGTCGTATCAGGAGTATCACAGTACTATCAAGGGAATGAACGCCTGCACAGGACATTCGGAGTGCGATGCGATACTTGTCGGCAACGGCAGAGTGTCCGCTTCACCGCAGCTCGATGCGGAGCATAACGACGCAGCGCTGATACACGAAGCAGCTATCGGAAAGATAGCGGGCGAGCAGCTGCTCAAGCTCAGAACTCTCGGGCTCACCGAGGAGGAAGCCGAGCAGAAGATAATCTCGGGATTCCTGAAATAGTATAGATCATTGTGGGAGATCACTTTTGATGAGTGGTCTCCTGCTTTATTATCAGCATGATTACATACAGATTACGCACCAATTACAGCTTACTCCGTTCAATATTTATTTACATAATATAGATTATTTAGACATGATTACTCGGTATATTGTTCAGCAAGATAGTTCGGTAAGTCAAATAACGATCGGTTTATAAATGATACTCTTGAAAGGAGAGAACTGGAATGAAAAATATGTTCAAGAAAGCTGCGATAATTCTTACTGCTGCGGTTTGTGCAGCGGCGCTGCTTTGCGGATGTGAAAAGAAAAAGGAAGATGTCAAGCTCAAGACTGAGAGCGAAGCCAAGACATATGTGAGCAAGAATCTTCCCGAGGCTGAATTTGAAAAGAGCGAATCAGGAACGGACGAAAAGACGTTTTATTTCAAGGATAAAGAATGTGGGTTCAAGTTCAAGGTCGTAAGTAAAGTGGTCAAAAAGCAATTCGATGCTACGGTAGTGGGTTATGATGAAAAGACCGAGGATACCTGGAGCGAGGATTATCTCGGCTATATCAAGGACAAGGTCTCGGAACAGGCTAATAAGATCGCCGGAGAGAACGGCTTTGATTGCAAATGGGAAAAGAAAATCGATGCAGAATTTATCCTGACTGTCAGGACGGATAAGGCGTTCGAGGATCTGAAACAGCCAGTCAAAAAGCTCGGCGAGCTGATAAAGGCTGAGGACAGGCACAACAAGCTCGGCAGCAAGCAGGAGATCCGTGTATTGCCTTCCAGCGGCGGCAAGCTGAAAGCATATTATCGCTTCGATAAGAATGAGGTGCTTGAAAACCTCGAAAAATAAAGAATAAACAACAAGAGGACAGTCGAAGCTGTCCTCTTTTTTGTACTGTTTTGGTTTATAAGCCGTTCGGGTTGTTTTTGATGAAATTCCAGCTGTCGGCGGTCATTTGGTCGAGGTCGTACTTTGCTTCCCAGCCGAACACCTTTTTAGCCTTGTCGGTGTTTGCGTAGGACGACGGCAGGTCGCCCGGTCTGCGTGGCTTCACAACGTACGGCAGTTCTTTTCCGCACGCCTTTTCAAAGCTGTGCAGAACATCGAACACGCTCGAGCCCTTGCCCGTTCCGAGGTTTACAGCCTCAACGCCCTTGTGCTCAAGCACATATTTCACAGCGCAAAGGTGCCCGTCCGCAAGGTCGCAGACGTGAATGTAATCCCTTATGCCTGTTCCGTCGGGGGTGTCGTAGTCGTTGCCGAAAACGCCGAGCTTTTCGAGCTTTCCGACCGCAACCTGGCAGATGTACGGCAGAAGATTGTTCGGGATCCCGTTGGGGTCCTCGCCGATAAGCCCGCTGGGGTGAGCGCCGATAGGGTTGAAATACCTCAGCAGAGATACCGACCAGTCGCTGTCCGAAACGTAAACGTCACGCAGTATCTGCTCGATCATTACCTTGGTGTAGCCGTAGGGGTTTGTCGCCGATGTCGGCATATCCTCAACGTACGGTACAGGGTTGACAGGTCCGTACACGGTAGCCGAGGACGAGAAAACTATCTTTTTGCACCCGTATTCCTGCATCGCCTTTATAAGCATCAGCGTTCCTGTGATGTTGTTGTGATAGTACTTTACAGGCTGTGCGACCGATTCTCCGACAGCCTTGTAGCCCGCAAAATGTATTACAGCATCAATGCTGTTTTCGGCAAATATCTTCTTCACAGCTTCAAGGTCGAGCAGGTCGCATTCGTAGAACTTGAAATCTTTGCCCGTTATCTTTTTTATCCTGTTGAGAGCCTCCGGTTTTGAGTTTGAAAAGTTGTCCGCAACAACGATATCATAGCCTGCTTCAAGCAGACAAACGCAGGTGTGGCTTCCGATGAATCCTGCGCCTCCCGTAACGAGTATTGTCGGCATATTATCATATCCTTTCGGTTTTATATCGACAATAGTATACCACATTTCCCACACCGATTTCAAGAGCTTTCGGGCAAATTCTCACAAATTTTACAACCCGTGAAATAGTGCGTGAGGATCTGCTCAAAGCTCTGTCCCTGCTTTGCCATTTCGTTTGCGCCGTACTGGCTCATTCCGACGAGGTGCCCAAGACCGTGACAGGTGAACGTGAATTTGTCACCGGTTATCTCAAAAACAAAGCTCTGTGAAGCAAGGTCGAGCACCTCGCAGAACTCAGAAGCCTCGATGCTCTTTCCGCAGACGGTCACCTCCTTGACAAGCCCGTGCTCGCCGGTTTTCGCAACGTTCAGCCATGTCATCGGGTCGCCCGTGAAGCTGATGTCGCTCCATTTAGCACCGAGCTTTTCCCTGAACTGACCGCTTGTCATTTCCGTTTTTGTCTGCGCCTGCTTCAAAGCCGTGTCCTGCTTGCTCTCAACGCTTGTCAGATACGGAATGTCCTGTCCCCATACGTCCTTTGCCGAGCGTGTGAAGCCGTCTGAAACAGCGTGGAAAGCTATCATCACAGGCTTGCCGTCGTACTCCAGCAGCTTGTCCTTTACAGCTTCCACAGCGTCAAGGACTTTTTTGTGCGCCGTTTCGTAGTTGTCCTTGTAAAGCTCCTTTGCCTGCTCGGGAGTGAAAAAACTCTGGTAAAGCGTTTTGTCGTCGCTCATCACAGCCCCGTAAAGCGCGGGCGTCGGCGAAGCCTTTTCGGCGTTTATCCTGTATACGGCATAGGTCTGCGCAAGTACCGCCTGTGCCTGTAAAGCCGCAGGCTCGTAATCCGCAGGCATCTGCGCCATGACCGCACCGACGGTATATTCCTGCATGGTAAACTCTCTGACCTGCTTTTGCCCGGTGAAATAAATCTTTACCTTGTCGGTGTCCTGCTGCTGTGATTCCGACACCGAGGAGCTGTCGTTTTCCGCAGCGGCTTTGTGCTCCCCGAGAAATACTATGCTCGGTATCACCATAAGAAGTATCGCAAAAACTATCGTTATCTGTATGTATTCTTTCATTTTCCAATTCCTCCGTAGGTATGTGCTTTCTATTAACTATATATTCGGCTTGTCCTGTGAATATTCCGATTTTTTTGAAAAACCTCTTGACAAAGCTGAAAAAATGGTGTATACTGCAATCAGTAATTAAACACGTTTAATTAACAAGGTGATAAAAATGCCGCAAAAACAGAAAAGAGATATCAACGCCACGAGGCAAGCCCTGCTCAAAGCCGCAAAGGAGCTTATGACGAGCTGTTCCGACTCGGACGAGGTGACCTCCCGCACGATAGCCGCAAGAGCAGGGGTCAACCTTGCGATGATTAATTATTGCTACGGCTCAAGGGAGGGTCTGCTGTATGAGGTGTTCAAACAGCTGCTTGCAGACGCTCAGGGCGTATCTGCGCAGGCTGCTGCGTTTTCCTGTCCCGATATCCCGCCGAAGGAACGTATCATTATGACGCATTTCGGTATGATGAAGCTGATGATAGCGAATTTCAGCTATTCTAAGGCTATAACAAAGTATATCCTGCTCAACCGAAGCGGTGATATGGGAATGGAGAGCCTGCCGTGTATCTGCGAGTATTTCGGCGATAAAAAGACCGAACAGGAGTGCCGCCTTATCGCATTTGAGCTTTCCAGCCTGCACGAGCTTGCAGTGCTTCGCCATAAGGAGATGAAAAGCATCTGCGGAATCGACCTTACGGACGATAAGGTGCTTGAGGAGTATGTCAGACAAACCACACAGAGGTATCTTGTATGAAAACCGATGAAATAAGAAAAACTCACGGCTTGTTCGGGCTCGGGATACTGCTTGCCGTGTTCCTCGCTATGATGGCGCTCATGCGCCTTGCAGCGTCGGAGGTCGGAAAGCTGTCCGATGGGCAGGGTGTTATAGACCTCACCTTCGGGATTACGCCGAACGGCATTGTCAGCGCACTCACAAGGTATAACAAGCAGTCGGCGGAGTTTTACCGCTGGGCGTTCATGTCGGTCGATATGGTCTATGCGCTTGCATACTGTTCGTTCTACCGCTGTGCGATAAAGTCGGTGCTCGAAAGGCTCGGCGCACGGGACAGGGTCAATACGCTCCTCCCGCTGCTTCCGGTAGTGGGAATGGCCGCAGACCTGCTTGAAAATACCGTGATGTTCTGTATACTTTCGGGGTGCAGAGTGTGGGCGGTCTTTGCGATGTTCACCGTGTTCAATATGATCAAATTCGTATTCGTCTATTCGTCTTTGGCAATAGTGTTGGGAGGTGCGTTATGTCTGATAAAAAAGCGCTTGTCGTGATAGATATGCAGAATGATTACCTTTGGGACAAAAGAAAGCCTGTGTTCAGCTACGATACGCAAAAGCTCACCGACGAGGTCAACAGAACTATCCACAGCTTTGAACAGTCGGGCAACGATGTCATATACGTCGCACATATCCTGCCCAACATCGTTACAAACCGCATCTTTATCGGCTTTTCGATAAGAAATACCCAGGGCGCTCAGCTCTACGGCGGACTTGACAGGGTTTCGGAGCTTTACTTTGAAAAGAATCTTTCCAACAGCTTTACCGCAAAAAAATTCAGAGAGTATATGGCGCAGCAGGCTCACAGCGAGATATGGCTGTGCGGGCTCGACCTTTGCGGCTGTGTCGGCAAAACTGCTCTGGGTGCGGCAAAGGTCTGCAAAAACGTCTTTATCGTCAAAAATGCCACAGCCTCACGCTTTGACAAAGCCAGACAGGACAAAATGATAAATGCCCTTGACAAAGCAGGCGTCATTCTTGTCTGACGGAAATACGGTGAGAAAAGTGCCTTGCTGTCCTGCTGTGCTTGACAAAACTGCTGAAATAATGTAAAATAAATAATTACAATATATTCTGATGAATTCTGAAGGACAGGAGCGATTGAAAATGAAGGAGACAGCAAGATCTATCTTTTACAAGCAGTTTACCGACAATAATACGATAGACCCGAAATTCTATGACAAATATGTTGTAAAAAGAGGTCTGAGGAACGCCGACGGTACGGGCGTTATCGCAGGGCTTACCAATATATGCAACGTTCACGGCTACGTTATAAACGAGGGCGAGAAAGCACCTATCGACGGTCAGCTCATCTACCGTGGCTACAATATCAACGACCTTGTTGAAAATGCACGCAAGGAAAACCGCTTTGCTTATGAGGAGATCGTTTATCTGCTCCTTATGGGCGACCTGCCGAACAAGAGCGAGCTTGAAGCGTTCAGAACGATGATAGCCGACAACAGACCGCTTCCCGACGATTTCTTTGAGGATATGATATCAAAAGCTCCCTCAAAGAATATCATGAACAAAATGGAAAGGTCGATACTCGCACTTTATTCCTACGATTCCAATCCCGAGGAACGTTCGCCCGAGTTTGAAATGGCGACCGCTATCTCGATAATCTCAAAGCTTCCGAACATCATGGTATCGGCTTATCAGGTGAAAAGGCGTTCGTTTGACGGGCAGAGTATGTTCATGCACCCGCTCATCCCGGGTCAGTCCACCGCAGAGATGATACTCTCCGCTCTCAGACCCGACAGAAAGTTCACCGACGAGGAAGCAAAGCTTCTCGACCTGCTGATGATACTGCACGCTGAGCACGGCGGCGGAAACAACTCCACCTTTGCCTGCCGTGTGCTGACATCTTCGGGAACAGACCCCTATTCGGCATATGCAGCAGCTGTCGGCGCTCTGAAGGGTACACGCCACGGCGGCGCAAATATCAAAGTCTCTGCAATGCACCAGTTCATGGAGGATAATATCAAGGACTGGGAGGACGAGGACGAGGTCGGAGAAATGCTCAAAAAGATCGTCCGCAAGGAGGTCTTTGACAAGACAGGACTTATCTACGGTATGGGTCACGCCGTTTATACGCTTTCCGACCCAAGAGCCAAGATACTCAAGGCAAATGCCAAGAAGCTCGCTGAGGGTACTGAGTACGAAAAGCAGTTCAGACTGCTGGAAACTATCGAAAAGCTCACGCCTGCGATAATCAGGGACGTTAAGGGAAGCGACAAGTCGATGTGCGCCAACGTCGATATGTATTCGGGACTTGTGTATAAGATGCTCGGTATCCCCGATGACCTGTTTACACCGATGTTCGCCGTGTCAAGAATGGCGGGCTGGTGCGCTCACAGATTCGAGGAGCTCGTGACAGGCAAGCGTATAATCAGACCTGCCTATAAAGCGGTCATGAGGGAAAAGATATACATTCCTCTGGAACAGAGATAATTTGTGCAAAGCACTTGAAAAAAACAGTTGACTGTGGTATAATAAGGTCGGGTATGCGTGCCCGGCCTTATTTTGTATGTTATCCGAAAGGAAGTGAGAGCTTGACAAGGCTGAAAAGGGCGGCTGTGTGTGCATTGAGCGTATTTCTGACAGGCTGTTCGGCGCTGAATTTTTCTGTCGAAGGACTTGTCAACGCTCCCAAGCTGACAGCAGAACAGTCACAGATACACGAGGCGCTGATAAAAAGCGTCGGAAGCAATATCACGCTGAAATATCCGAGAAACGGCGATCACAGAAGTGCTTACGTTATTGCGGACATTGACGATGAGCCGAACGACGAGGCTATCGTTTTCTACGAGTATAACACCTCCGGCAACGATAACGGTATGAGGATAAACGTGCTGGACACCGACAAGGACGGACAGTGGTATTCCGTTAAGGAGCTTCACGGCTCGGGAACGGATATCGACAAGGTCATAATATCCTCGGTCGGTCAGAACAAGGGCAAGTACGTCCTTGTGGGATACCAGAACCCGTCTACCGACGACAAAACGCTCGAGGTGTACAGCTACAGCGCAAATACGTTCAGCAAGATAGGCACCGATAACTATTCCGTGCTTGAAATGCTCGATATAAATTCGGACGGGCTCAACGAGATAATCTCTGTGCAGAAATCCGTCAACCCCGAGACCGAAAAGGTCACCGCCAAGACATCTATGCTGGTGCTTGACAAAGGCGAGATAAAAAGAGAACGCACGATAGAAATGTGCGATAACGTCGCAAGCTATGTAAAGGCTACAAGAGGAATGCTCGATAAGGGCAGGAACGCCATCTTTATTGACAGCCTCAACGCCGAGGGAAACGTCCAGACGGAGCTTGTCTATTTCAGGTATTCCACACTGCAAAACCCCATCCAGCAGAGGAAAGAGAAGCTTCTGCCCGAGTGTACCAGACCTTCGGGCTATTACTGCAACGATGTTGACGGCGACACGATCATCGAGATACCCTCGGTCAAGCCGATGCTGGGCTACGAAAACGCAGTTGCGGACGAGATGCTGTATATGACAACGTGGAACGTCTATGCGGATTTCTATAAGCTCGAGGAAAAGTATACGGGCTACTATTCTATCCCCAACGGATTTTTCTTCGCCTTTCCAAAGCGCTGGACGGGAATGGTCACGGTAAGGCGTGACAATGACACCGGCGACGTTGTCTGCTATAAGTATTCGGGAAACATCAATACCTCAAATACCGAGCTTGTGCGCTTTTGCTCCGACACCAAGAACAAGACCCAGGAAAAGCTCAAGCTGGGCTATGAGATAGTCAATACAAGAGGACAGATGCAGTATTTCGTAAGATTCCCAAAGGGAACGTCAGAACAGCTCGTTCCCACGATAGATGAGGTTAAAAACAATTTCTATATCATAGATTAAGGAGGAGAACAAAAATGAAAAGAGTGCTTGTATGCGAGGATGAGGATTCCATTAGGGAGTTCGTCGTTATAAATCTTGTGAGAAGCGGTTATGAGGTAGTCGATGTGAACTGCGGCGAGGACGCACTGAAAGCCTTTGACGAAAACGGCGGACAGTTCGACGTTGCGCTTCTCGATATTATGATGCCCGGCATAGACGGTATGCAGGTCTGCAAGAGGATAAGAGAAAAAAGCGATTCTCTGGGGATCATAATGCTTTCTGCAAAATCGCAGGAAATGGATAAGATATCCTGCCTTATGAGCGGTGCGGACGACTATATCACCAAGCCGTTCTCTATAAGCGAGCTTATCGCAAGAGTCGATGCGGTGTGCAGGAGAGTCACCCGTTCAAGCTCAAAGCCCGAGGAGGCTTCCGTAATAACCTCGGGACCGTTCACCCTTAACCTCAAGAGCAGGACCGTGTTCAAGAACGGCGAGCAGGTAGACCTTACCCAGGTGGAGTATCAGATAATGGAGTATTTCTTCAGAAATCAGAATACCGCACTGGACCGTTCGAGCATACTTAACCACATCTGGGGCGAGAGCTATTACGGCGACGACAAGATAGTTGACGTCAACATCAGAAGGATAAGAATGAAAATAGAGGACGAGCCGTCTAACCCCAAGTATATCCTTACCATATGGGGCTTCGGCTATAAATGGTCGGGCGGAAATTCCTGAACGAATGGAGTAAACACAGTTGAGAAGACCTCAGATCAGATACTCAAAGCACAGTATCACGATGCACTGGCTGAGAAACAGCTTCGGCGTGATCGTGGCGATACTGCTTCTGATAGCGCTGCTGATGGTGTTCGTAGTGCGGAATTATTACTATAATACCGCTAAGGACTACATCACATCAAAAATGAATATCGTGACGACTGCCGTGCAGAGCAATTCCGACTTGGGCAAGGCCAGCCTCAACTCCCGTATCCGCACCTATGTCGAGAGCTATGAAGACAAGGAAAAGATAGAGCTTATGGCTATCAATAACGACGGCGAGGTGGAGGTCACATCGTCAGGCTTCCTTCCGTCACACGATGAGATAATGGCGGACTATGAGGAGTCCAGGACATCCGACAAAGGCGTGTCCTCACAGATATACGAGCTTTCAACGGGCGAGAAGGTCGTGGCTGTAAGTGCGGTGATTAACGCAAAGGGCTGCCAGTACAGCGCTCTGAGAATGCTCTCGTCAATGAAAAAGATAGATAACCAGATACTTCTCATCAGCATAACGACCCTGGTGATATGCGTTGCGATAATGCTTCTTATATTCTTCTCGGGAATGTATTTCATAAGGTCTATCGTTTACCCGATACGAAGCATAGGAAATATGACGCAGAAATTCGCAAAGGGCGATTTCAACGACAGGATAAAGAAAGAATCCGACGACGAGCTGGGAGACCTTTGCGACTCGATAAACAATATGGCGGACGAGCTTTCAAATACCGAACAGATGAAAAACGAGTTCATTTCGTCTGTCTCTCACGAGCTGCGAACGCCGCTGACCGCAATAAAGGGCTGGACAGAAACGGTTACCTCGATGTACGACGACAAGGAGACCTTCAAAAAGGGAATGAGAGTCATCACCAGCGAAACTGAAAGACTTTCGCAGATGGTCGAGGAGCTGCTCGACTTCTCCCGTATACAGGATAACCGCCTCACGCTTATAATGGATACTATCGACATTCTTGCCGAGCTTGGTGAGACGGTGCTGATATACCAGGAAAGAGCAAGAGCACTCGGTATAAAGCTCGATTACTACGAGCCGGAAATGCTGTCGTTCGTCTACGGCGACAAGAACAGGCTCAGACAGGTCTTTATAAACATAGTCGATAATGCGATAAAATATTCAAATAAAGGCGATACCGTCTCAGTGGAAGCCTACGAGGAGCACGGCGAGGTGTGCATCTCCATTTCCGATACGGGAATGGGTATCTCCGCCGAGGACCTGCCTAAGGTCAAGACAAAGTTCTTCAAGGCTAACCATACACGCCGTGGTTCGGGTATCGGACTTGCGGTAGCCGACGAGATAATCCAGCGCCACGGCGGTACGCTCACGATAAACAGCGAGCAGGGCGTCGGTACTATCGTTCTGATAACCCTGCCGTGTATGGAGAAAAAGAAGGAGAGTCACTCCGACGACCAGATAAATACCACCGATGTCAGACTTATATCATCGGAACCCGATTCGGAAAGGATAAACCCTGATAATGAGCAAGAGTAAGGAACCGGTTTCAACAGAAAAATTCAAATCGAAAATAGGCGGACAGGCTGTTATCGAAGGCGTTATGATGCGCGGCATCGACAAGGCAGCCATGGCTTGCAGACTCCCCAGCGGCGAGATAGACCTCGAGCAGTGGGCAGTCAAGGGCGGGAAAAATGCCCCGTTCTATAAGAAAATACCCTTTGTCAGAGGCGTTTTCGTTTTTATCTCCTCGATGATAGACGGCTATAAGTGCCTGTCACGCTCTGCGGATAAGCAGATGAAGGCTGAGGAGGAGAACGGCGAGGATAAAGAACAATCAAAGTTTGAAAAATGGCTCGATGAAAAGGTCGGCGACAAGCTGATGCCTATAATCACCACAGTCTCGATAATACTCGGACTTGCCCTTGCGATAGCACTGTTCATGCTGCTGCCGAGCGGTATCTCAAAGCTGATAGACAAGTTTATAGTCGAGCTGCCGTCAGCCGCAAAGAATATAATCGAAGGCGTGCTGAAAATTGCGATATTCGTCGGCTATACCTCGCTGACAGCGCTTATGAAGGATATCCGCAGAACATACGAATATCACGGCGCCGAGCATAAAACGATAACCTGCTACGAACACGGCGAGGAGCTGACGGTCGAGAACGTCAAAAAGCATAGCCGCTTCCACCCGAGATGCGGAACAAGCTTCATTTTCCTGGTGCTGTTCATCAGTATCTTTGTGAATACCGTTTTTCACGTCTCCTGGGGAAATCTGCTTGTCAGAACGCTGATAAAAATAGCGCTCCTGCCCGTGGTAATGGGCATTTCCTACGAGATAATCAGACTTGCGGGCAAGTACGATAACCTTGTCACAAGAATAGTATCCGCACCGGGACTGTGGATACAGAGGATAACCACCAGAGAACCCGACGGCGAGGAGATAGAGTGCGCTATCAAAGCGCTTGAAGCCTGTATCCCCGACGACCCCGAGGAAGACAGATTATGATGAATGTGACTAATGCGCAGCTGCTCGAAGATGCAGTCAAAGCGCTCGAAAAAGCGGGTGTTGAGGACGCTGTGCTCAACGCAAGGGAGCTTCTGGGCAAGGTGCTTAGCTGTGACTGCCGAAGCTTTGAATTCGGGCAGAAGCTGAACGAACAGGCTGAAACCAGCGTGCAAAGTGAATTTGAACGCCTTTGCGAACGCCGTATAAGCGGCGAACCGCTGCAATATCTTATAGGCGAGTGGGAGTTCTACGGGCTGACTTTAAAGGTCGGCGAGGGAGTGCTTATACCGAGGCAGGACACCGAAACGCTCGTTGATACCGTGCTGAAAAAAGCCCCGAAGGACGATCCGCTGATCGCTGCGGATCTTTGTGCGGGAAGCGGCTGTATAGCCCTGGCTTTGGAAAAACACCTCAGCTTCGGGAAGATATATGCTGTTGAAAAGTCACCCGAGGCGATGAGTTATCTTGAACATAACATAAAGCTCAACAGCAGCGCCGTTGTCCCCGTGCTTGCCGACGTTACCGACGAGCAGACTGTGAACGGCTTTGAAATGCTCGACGTTATAGTTTCAAACCCGCCATACCTCACAAAAGAGGATATGCAGGTGCTCCAGAAAGAGGTCACCTTTGAACCTCAAAGCGCACTTTTTGGCGGCGACGACGGGCTTGAATTTTACAGGACGATAATAAGACTGTGGAAATCACGGCTGAAACAGGGCGGGCTGATAGCATTCGAGATCGGTGCGGATATGCAGGACGAGGTGATGACTATGCTCGTCCGCCACGGCTTTGAAAATGTCCGTGCCGCCAAAGACGCTTGCGGGATATTCCGCTGTGTTACGGGCTTTAAAAAGTAAAAGTCCAAAAATATGTACACTTTTAAAGATATCTTTAACTGTCCAGACAAATGTGCAGTTAGTGTGTTATTATATAATTGCAAAAGGCAGAACACTTTTTTACGGAGGTAATGAAAACATGGCTATCGACAAGAAGAAAAAGGCTTCGGCAACGCCCGTTATGAACATCACCGATAAGGAGGAGAAGAAAAAGGCTCTTGACACCGCTATCGCATACATCGAAAAGCAGTTCGGCAAGGGTGCTATAATGAAGCTCGGCGACGCAAGGGCTATGGACGTGGAGGCTATCTCCACAGGCTCTCTGACGCTGGATATGGCGCTTGGGATAGGCGGCGTCCCCAGAGGAAGGATAATCGAGATATACGGACCCGAATCTTCCGGTAAGACCACAGTTGCTCTGCACGTTATCGCACAGACCCAGAAGCTTGGCGGCGACGTTGCGTTTATCGACGTAGAGCACGCACTTGACCCTGTTTATGCAAAGGCTCTTGGCGTTGATATCGACAATATGCTCGTTTCACAGCCGGATTCGGGTGAACAGGCTCTTGAGATCGCAGAGGCGCTTGCAAGATCGGGCGCTATCGACTGTATCGTTATCGACTCTGTCGCTGCTATGACGACCAAAGCCGAGATAGACGGTGAAATGGGCGACAGCCACGTCGGACAGCTCGCAAGGCTCATGTCACAGGGCATGCGCAAGCTCACATCTGTCATCGCCAAGTCCAATACCACAGCTATCTTCATCAACCAGATAAGAGAGAAGATAGGCGTTATGTACGGCAACCCCGAAACGACTCCGGGCGGACGTGCGCTCAAATTCTACGCCTCCGTGCGTATCGAGGTAAGAAGGGGAGAGCAGCTCAAGGACGGCGCAAATGTTGTCGGAAACAGAACACGCTGCAAGGTCGTTAAGAACAAGGTAGCACCTCCGTTCAAGGAGGCAGAGTTCGATATAATGTATGGAAAGGGCATCTCCAAGGTCGGCGAGATACTCGATATCGGCGTTGACCTCGGCATCGTCAAAAAGGGCGGAGCATGGTTCAGCTATAACGATGTCAAGCTCGGACAGGGCAGAGATAACTCCAAGCAGTTCCTGCTTGACAACCCCGAGATAATGCAGGAGATAGAGGACCTTATCAGACAGCAGGATACCTCTGAGGTCGTTTCCCCGAAGAAAAAGGCTTCAAAGCTTGAAGAAATGGCGAATGCCAGCGCAGGCATCAAGCCCGCAGCGAAAGCACAGAGCGACGCCGACGTTGTCGTTGATCCCGAGGACGATTTTGAGGAGTTCGCACCCGTCGATATCTCAAATCTCGGAAATTAAGCTATGAAGATAGTTTCGGTCGGAAAGTATAAAGGCTCGACCTACCGCATCGATTTTGAAGAGGGCGAGCCCGAATTTCTCAATATCGAGATAATAAACAAGTTCAATCTGAAGGCAGGCATAAGTCTGCCTTTGTCTGCGTGGGAGCAGATAAAAGGTGAGAACGAGTACCGCAAGGCTCGTGAAAGAGCGCTGTATCTGCTCGATATCAAGGACTATTCGTTTGTGGATATGTTCAAGAAGCTGAGGGCGAATTACGACGAGGATACCTGCTATCGGGTAATGCAAAAGCTCGTCGAGATCGGCTCGATAAACGACAGCCGCTATGCCGAGGGGCTTGCAAGGCACTATGTCGAGGTAAAGCTGTTCGGTAGACGCAGGGCTTTTCAGGAAATGCGCCTCAAAGGCCTCACCAGAGAGGTCATCGACATAGCGCTTGAGCCGTATGCGCAAGGTACGGACGAACGCCTGCGAACGCTTATCGAAAAGAAGTATCTTCGCTATCTTGACGACGAAAAGGGCGTGAACAGGGCGAAAAATGCCCTTGTGCGCCTCGGGTACGACTACAGCGATATAAACCGTGTGCTGAAAGAAATGTCCGAGGACGACGGATAAATATGCAAAATTAATGTATCCGACATAGTTAGTGCTTGACAAAAGCATCTAAAAGTGAGATAATACTTTATATGTATGTATCAAGTTGCAGAAGACAGGAGAATCAAGTATGTCTACAAGAGTTGGAATGGTCTCGCTCGGGTGTCCCAAAAACCAGGTCGATGCCGAGCATATGCTGTTTGACCTCAGGCAGCAGGGCTTTGAGATAATCACCGATGCGGCACTTGCCGATGTTGTGATAGTCAATACCTGCGGCTTTATCGAGTCTGCAAAACAGGAGGCTATCGACACTATCCTTGAATTCTGTGAGCTGAAAAAAGAAGGCAGGATAAAGGCTGTTATCGCCACTGGGTGCCTTGCGGAGAGATACCGTGACGAAATGATAAAGGAAATGCCCGAGATAGATGCCGTTATCGGTATCGGCTCAAACAGCAGGCTGTGTGATATAATCAGAGAGGTGCTCGTCGATAAGAAGCAGGTGTGCTCGTACTGTGAAAAGACCGCACTTCCGCTTGACGGCGGCAGAGTGATATCGACCGAGCCGTTCTATGCATATATTAAGATAGCAGAGGGCTGCAACAACTGCTGCAGCTACTGTGCGATCCCGTCTATAAGAGGCAGGTTCAGGAGCCGCAGGATAGAGGATATCGTAAAGGAAGCCGAGTGGCTCGCACAAAACGGCGTTACCGAGCTGGTAGTCGTTGCGCAGGATACCACAAGATACGGCGAGGATATCTACGGCAAAAGCGAGCTGCCGAAGCTGTTAAGAGAGCTTTGCAGGATAGACGGGCTGAAATGGATAAGGACGCTTTACAGCTACCCCGAAAGAATAACCGACGAGCTGCTTGAAACTATCGCAAGCGAGGAAAAACTCGTCAAGTATATAGATATGCCGATACAGCACTGTAACGCTGATATCCTGAAAAGAATGAACCGGCAGGGCAGCAGACAGCAGCTGACCGAGCTGGTACAGCATATCAGAGAAAAAATACCCGGTGTCATTCTCAGAACGACGCTGATAGCAGGCTTCCCCGGTGAGACCGAGGAGCAGTTCGAGGAGCTTTGCGAGTTCGTTAAGCAGGTAAGGTTTGAACGCCTCGGCTGCTTTGCATTCTCTCCCGAGGAGGGAACACCCGCATTCGATATGCCCGACCAGGTACATCTCAAAACGAGGGAAAGACGTGCCGAGATAATCATGGAGGAGCAGATGCTCATCTCTGACGAGTTCAACGAAAAGTGCAGCGGCAAGACCCTTGAGGTCGTCTGCGAGGGCTTTGACAGATATGCCGAGTGCTATTACGGAAGAAGCGCATTTGACGCCCCCGAGATAGACGGAAAGGTGTTCTTTATGAGCGAGCAGAAGGTCGCTGTCGGAGAGTATGTTAATGTCCTGGTAGACGATACGCTCGACTATGACCTGATAGGCTCCCGGGTCCAGCACTAAATGAAAGTGAGATAAAAGATATATGAATCTGCCGAATAAACTGACTGTCCTTCGTGTGATACTGATACCGTTCTTTCTGGTCTCGGTGCTGTGGTTCTTCAAAGGGCATATGATAGTTGCACTGGTGTTTTTTGCACTTGCCTCGATAACGGATTTTCTCGATGGAAAGATAGCAAGGAAAAACAATCTTGTAACTACCTTCGGAAAGTTCCTTGACCCGCTGGCGGATAAGCTCCTGGTAATGACCGCACTTATCGCATTCGCCTTTGAAAGATGGATAGACCCCGTCGCTGTGGTGCTTATCCTTTCAAGAGAATTTATGGTAACAGGACTAAGACTTGTCGTCGCCAACGAGGGCGTGGTCGTCGCAGCAGGCATCTGGGGCAAGCTAAAGACCGCATTTACGATGATAGCACTGCTGGTAATAATGCTTTTGCAGATATTCTATCCCGATGCAAAGGGAAGTCCCGACCTGAACTGGGGTGCACCTGTGTTCCTTGTGAACGAGGCACTTATCTGGGTAGCCGTGGTGCTTACGCTCATATCCGGCGGCGTGTACCTGATAGGTTATTGGAAATACATTGATTCAAGTAAATAATAAAAATGCGTATCAGCAAGAGTAGCTTATGCGCTGCCGTCACAGAGAGGGTGCGTTCGGTGAGAGTACCTGCGGCAGGGATAAGTGAAGTGCGGCTGACAGCAGGGGAGCAACAACGGCGAAAGCTCAGTATTCTCTCCCGCAGTTCTGCGTTAAAGACATAAAAGCCGTGAAAACGGGAAAAACGAAGTGGGACCGTAGGTCGTTGATGACTTGCCTTCGCAGATGACAAAAGCGTTGTCTGTGAGGCATTTTTTGTTTAGTGAGGTGTTTGTATGGGCTTTATCAGGGAGATAAAAAAGGATATACAATCTGTAATGGAGCGTGACCCGGCGGCGAGCAGTGCGCTGGAGGTGCTGCTGACCTATTCGGGCGTGCATGCGGTGATAGTTCACAGGCTCGCACATTGGTTCTATAAGCACGACCATAAGGTCATAGCAAGGATAATCTCGCAGACTATGCGCGGCATAACGGGCATTGAGATACACCCCGGAGCTAAGATTGGAAAGGGTCTGCTCATCGACCACGGAAGCGGAGTCGTTATCGGTGAAACTGCCGAGATAGGCGACTATTGCCTGCTTTATCAGGGCTGTACCCTCGGCGGTACCGGAAAGGACCACGGCAAGCGTCACCCGACACTGGGCAATAACGTAATGGTCGGCGCAGGTGCAAAGATTCTCGGACCGTTCAAGGTCGGCGACAATGCAAAGATAGCCGCAAATGCGGTCGTGCTTAAGGAAGTCCCGCCAAACTCCACAGCGGTCGGAGTTCCCGCAAGGATAGTAAAGCAAAACGGCAAGCGCACGCTCGACCTTGACCAGATACACATTCCCGACCCCGTCGCAGCAGAGCTTGCAAGAGACAGAAAAAGGCTTGAAAAGCTTGAAAAGCGCATAGCCGAGCTTGAAGCTATGCAGGCAGAGAAAAATAAGGAGGAAAAGTAAAATGCAGATATACAACACTCTTACGCATAAAAAGGAAGAATTTGTACCCAACACCGCAGGAAAGGTCGCTATGTACACCTGCGGCCCGACAGTATATCATTATGCGCATATCGGAAACCTCAGAAGCTATATTATGGAGGACGTGCTTGAAAAGTATATGCGCTATGACGGACTTGACGTCAAAAGAGTAATGAACATCACCGATGTCGGACACCTCACATCTGACGGTGATACCGGCGACGATAAGATGCTCAAGGGCGCAAAAAGAGAGCACAAGACCGTAATGGAGATAGCCGATTTCTATACAAAGGCCTTCTTTGATGACTGCGCAAAGCTCAATATTAAGACCCCCGATGTCGTTCAGCCTGCAACCGGAATGATAGACGAGTTCATCAGAGTTATCGGCGTGCTCATCGACAAAGGCTATGCCTACGAGGCAGGCGGGAACATCTACTTTGATACCTCAAAGCTCAAACAGTATTACGTTTTCGGCGATGTCAGCGAGGAAGACCTCGAGATCGGTGTCCGTGAGGGCGTCGAGGAGGATGGGAACAAGCGCAACAAAGCCGATTTCGTGCTGTGGTTCACAAAGTCCAAGTTCGACGACCAGGAGCTGAAATGGGATTCGCCCTGGGGCGTGGGTTATCCCGGCTGGCATATCGAGTGCTCATGTATCTCGATGAAAAACCTCGGCGAGTATCTTGATATCCATTGCGGAGGTATTGACAACGCATTCCCGCACCACACCAACGAGATAGCTCAGTCCGAGTCCTACCTTGGCCATAAATGGTGCAATTACTGGTTCCACGTTCACCACCTCAATACGGCGGGCGGCAAGATGAGCAAATCAAAGGGCGAGTTCCTCACCGTTTCTGGGCTTGAAAGCAAGGGCTACGACCCGATAGTCTATCGTTTCTTCTGCCTCCAGTCGCATTACAGAAAGAGCCTTGTGTTCTCCTACGAGAACCTCGACAATGCAAAGACAGCCTACGACAAGCTCGTCGCAAGGATTGCCCAGCTGACTGCCGAGAACGATACAGCGCCCGTTGACAAAGCTAAATTCGATGAGCTTAAAAAAGCCTTTACCGATGCCCTTGACAACGACATCAACACAGCCCTCGGAATCACCGCACTTTACGATGTGCTCAAAGCCGATACCAACGCTTCGACAAAGCTTGCACTTGCAAACGACTTTGACAGGGTGCTTTCTCTCGGACTTGCCGAGCACGCACAGAAGCTTGCACAGTCTGATTCACAGGAAGATATCCCCGCCGAGATACTGGAGCTTGCCGAGCAGAGAACTGCCGCAAGAAAGGCGAAGGACTTTGCAAAAGCTGACGCCCTGCGTGACGAGATAGCCTCAAAGGGCTTCATTATCGAGGAAACAAGACAGGGAACGAAAATAAGACGCAAGTGACCGAAAGGAAAGACGATGAGCGAGATAAAAAAAGGCGGTCATTATTCCGCCAAAAGCAAAAACAGGACCATAGCGCAGATATCTATACTTGTGGTGTGCTTTGTGATGATAGTTGTGCTGACGATAATGTTCAGCAGCTTTTCAAAGAAAAAACAAGGGCAGGACTACAACAATCCCGACCTTGTTCAAAGAAAGCTCCCCTCCGATGACGCTCCCGTCGTTGTCTTTGAGACTACGATGGGCACATTCAAGGCTGTGATATATGAGGACAAGGCTCCCGATTTCACCGACCATTTCAAAAAGCTCGTCGCTGAAGGGTATTATAACGACACCTATGTCTTCAGAGTTGAAAAGGGAGTTTACTTTATGGGCGGCTCCAAAGCGCCCGACGGCGTCGATACCGACGACACCGACAAAAAGACCTTCGACAGGGAAGTCACTGCCGACCTTTGGCCGTTCAAGGGAGCACTGGTATCCTACGGCGGAAAAAGCAAGAACTTTGTCAGCACCACCGTTGCCGGAAGCAGGCTCATGTTTGTCAACAGCATCGAGTTCACCGATGACATAAAGCAGGAGATGAAGGAAGCCGGCGGAAGCGAGGAAGTAAGAAAAGCATTTGAGGAGCTTGGCGGTGTGCCTAATTTCTCAAAGCAGTACACCATATTCGGACAGGTCTATGACGGCTTTGACGTCTATGAAAAGATAAGTTCCTCCAAGCCCGCAAGCAGTGACGATCCCAAGCCCTCCGAGGAGATCAAGTTCAAAAAGGTCTATATGTCCACCTACGGCGAGAACAAGAACGACAGCTTTTTCCCGAACAAGTAATAACTGATAACACAAAAGAGGCAGGGGTTTCCTGTCTCTTTTTCTCAGCCCTGCTGCGGCGTGCCGCTTTGCATTGACCTTATCGGAGGGACTGTTATATCGCTGAATAAAAAAGACCGATAGGCTTTTCACGGCTTATCGGTCTTTGCTTGTTTTAGCTTTCGGTGTTGCTGCTCTTGTTCTTGGAAAGATAATCGCTGTATCTTTTGTATATCGAATTAGCGGAATATCTCTTGATAGAATTGTTGTCGACCTTTATGTTCAGATCGTCTTCCCACTTTTCTATCTTCTTCTCAAAATCCTTGTCCTTCATTTCTTTGAGGACGGTGTCACGGTTGTTTGAAACGTAGTCCTTGCTTCTCTCGGTAACATCACCCTTGATGATGATGTAGTATGTCGATTCGCTCGTGTACTTTTTGATATCACCGTTTTTCATGTCCTTGACTTCGGTGAGCATCTTTCCGAAATCCTCTTTGAGAGTAGTCTCTGTCAGATTTGCGTAGTTGACCATCGACTCGTTCTTGTACTTGTCGTTCTCTTTGGAAGCCTCAGCCTGTGAGCTGTCGTCGTCGTGGTCGTGGTCGTGCTCGTCAGCCTGTGAGTTTGTATCAGCTGCGGAAGATGTATCGTCGCTTGCCGAAGAGCTGTCTGCCTGTGAGGAACTGTCTGCCTGTGAGGAACTGTCTGCCTGCGAGGAACTGTCTGCCTGCGAAGAACTGTCAGCCTGCGAAGAACTGTCAGCCTGTGAAGAGCTTTCAGCCTTGGAGGAGCTGTCTGGCTCGCCGACCTTGCTCGACGAATCGTCGGCAGAACTGCTTGAATCGTCAGACTTGCTCGAATTGGTGTCCTTCTTGTTCTTTTCCTCAACGTACTTGTCGTAATCAGCTATAACTTGGTCAAAATCTGCGAAGCTCTTGCCCTCAGCCTGCTTGAAATACTTTTCGATAAGCTCCTCGTTCTCCTTGTTTTCCTTGTCCTTCTCGGAGCTGTCAGACTTGGTGCTCTTGCTGATGCTTATGGTCTTGTATCTGAGATAGCTTTCGTTCACGTACTTTTCAAGGTCATCGTCGGAAACAGCTTCCTTTCCGTCCTTGCCGTAGAAATACTCAAAGATCTGATCTCTCATCTTGCCCTGCTCTATCACCATTTTGATAGATTCCTTGGAAATTCCCATTTCCTCGAACATAGACTTCTGAGCGTTGTAAGCGTTGGTGGCTGAGGTGCTGATAGACTTCTTGTCCTCGTCCGAGAACGAAAGACCGAGCTCCTTGAACTGAGTGCTGAGAGCACAGTATTCCTTGGTGTTCTTCATTGCCATATCTTCGAGATAGGTGGGCATCTTCTTGCCTTCTATCTCCTTTTCCATAAGCTTGTTTGCGTCCTCGCCCGTGTAGTACATCATGTACTGCTGGTTGAGCAGCTCGCTCATGATGTTGTAGATATACACGCCCGAGTTGATGTTCTTGTCGTCATAGCTCATGCAGTATCTTCCGCTGTTGCAGCTTGTCAGCATAACTGCTGACAGTGCGATGCTGACTACTGCCGATGCCAGTCTTTTGAGCTTTGCCATCGTATATCCAAATCCTTTCAAATAGTGTATATTAGTTGTAGGCATAATTTAACCTATATATTATACAACAAAACTATCTGCAAGTCAAGCCCCCGAGCGCAAAATCGCAAATGAAAAGCTTATCCGACCGGTCAGCTCCGTTTTCCGCTGAAACCGCCGCTGCTCAAAAAAGGCTTACCTAAGTTAAAACAGCTATACAGGCGGGACTGCCCATACAGCTGTTTTGAATGATCGTTTAAAAAGATCTGCAGCGTCCGTATCCTCGGTACTCGTGAGCCAAGAAGCCCAAACGCCGTGACAAAAGGGGAGCCCCCTTATTTTATCGGGTCTATGCCTTTGGCGAGGATACAGTACTGAAGGTCAAACGGGCTGTTTATCGGCGGAACGTGGAATGCTCTGAATTCCAGCGGGAGCGAGCCTTCGGGCTTTGGCAGCACCATCTCGGCTCTTGTGCCGACGCCTTCACCGCAAACGAACCTCAGATCACCGCCGAGACTTTTACAGAAACTGCACGCAACAGCTATGCCCAGCGACTCCCTTTCGGCGTACCCTCTGAATCTGCCGAAAGGCGTTTTATACCCCTCGAGCTCAGCGGCAGACACGCCGCTGCCGTTGTCCTGTACGCTTAAAACTATCTCGCTGTCGGTGCAGTAAAGCTTCAGCACACATTCCTTTTGCGGACTGCTGTTGTACATAAATGCGTTTATCAGCAGGTTGCAAACCGCCGCACGCAGCCTGTCCGCATTTGAACGGACGTATATCAAAGGCTCTATCTCGCTTCGGAACTTACAGCCGTCCTTTTCAAAAAGCTCTCCGACCTCGGCACACAGGTCGCCGACAATATCCGAAACGCTGATGCTGTCGACCTTGTAATACCCGCTGAAATACTTTGTCAGCTCGCTTTGGTTTGCCGTAGCCGAAAATGACTTCAGTATGCGGTATCTTGCCTCGCTGTCAAATCTGAGGTATTCCAGATCGCCCGCCTGCACATATTTCTGCCTGTTCGCATCGAGCATGCAGACTATCTGTGAAAGCTCGCTGCGGATGTTCCCGAGATAATTCGTCCGGAACAGCAGATGCTCCGACCTGTCCGAAAGCCTCTCGATGTCCTCACAGGTATAGAACTGAATGAGATATTTAGCCTCACCGCAGTTTTCAAGCACCGTTATCTCCACAGCTGCGGGGGCAGAGAATCCGTCACAGTACTGCGCAACAGCCGAGGAGGTGACCGGGAGCGCAAGCTCGCTCGAATCGGGGAGCCTGAGCTTGTCGGGCGAAAAGTTCTTCGGCTCTCCTTCACGGTTGGACCAGATAATGTTCATTTTTTCGTCTGCCGCAGCGACAAGCCTGTCTGTCCGGGCGAATACCGGACCAAGTATACTCAGCAGCTCCATTCAAACACCTCGTTCCATCATGCACAAACATCAGAATTATTATACCCATAATTCGCCATATTGTCAACATAAATGTACAATATGCCCAAAATTTTTTAGCATAGCGGGGATTAATAAAAAGTTAGTATAATTTTCAGAAAAATACTTGCAATCATTCTTGAAATGTAGTATAATATAATCAGAATTTTATTAGGAGGTATAACAATTATGGCAGTTAAAGTTGCAATCAATGGTTTTGGAAGAATCGGACGTCTCGCATTCAGACAGATGTTCGGCGCAGAGGGCTACGATGTAGTTGCTATCAACGACCTCACAAAGCCTTCCATGCTCGCAAATCTTCTCAAGTATGACACCGCTCAGGGCGGCTATTGCGGAAAGATCGGCGAGAACGTACATACTGTTACAGCTGATGACGAGGCTAACACCATCACAGTTGACGGCAAGGTTCTGAAGATCTATGCTGAAAAGGACGCTAACGATTGTCCTTGGGGCGAGCTTGGCGTAGACGTTGTTCTGGAGTGCACAGGCTTCTATTGCTCAAAGGAGAAGTCCATGGCTCACATCAACGCTGGTGCTAAGAAGGTAGTTATCTCTGCACCTGCCGGCAAGGATCTCAAGACTATCGTATTCTCAGTAAACGAGAAGACACTTACAAGTGAGGATCAGATCATTTCTGCTGCATCCTGCACAACAAACTGTCTTGCACCTATGGCAGATACTCTTAACAAGTATGCTCCTATCCAGAGCGGTATCATGAGCACAATCCACGCTTACACAGGCGACCAGATGATCCTTGACGGTCCTCACAGAAAGGGCGACCTGAGAAGAGCAAGAGCAGGTGCTGCAAACATCGTTCCTAACAGCACAGGTGCTGCAAAGGCTATCGGTCTTGTAATCCCCGAGCTCAACGGCAAGCTCATCGGTTCTGCACAGAGAGTTCCTGTTCCTACAGGTTCAACAACTATCCTCACAGCTGTTGTTAAGGGCACAGACGTTACAGCTGAGGGCATCAACGCTGCTATGAAGGCTGCTGCTTCCGAGTCCTTCGGTTACAACGAGGATCCTATCGTTTCTTCCGACGTTATCGGCATGAAGTTCGGCTCACTGTTTGATGCTACACAGACAATGGTTAGCAAGATCGCTGACGACCTCTATGAGGTACAGGTTGTTTCCTGGTACGACAACGAGAACAGCTACACAAGCCAGATGGTAAGAACTATCAAGTACTTCGCTGAGAACTGCTAATAGTTTACCGAACAAAAAATCAAAGCTCCCGATCTTTCGGGAGCTTTTTTGCGCTTTTAGAGATAAGAAGTAAGAGGTAAGAGGTGAGAAGTAAGAAAAGCCCTCGCTGTGAGGGCTTTTTGTGTCAGTCCAGCTTGCAGCCGCATTTGATGCAAAAGTGTGAGCCTTTCGGAGTCAGCTCAAGGCAGTGCGGGCAGGCGTCAGCTGTCTGCTCGTTGAGTATGATCGGTGATGCGGACGGCTGATACTGCGCATCGAAGCCTTGCGGAAACGAAGCCGGCTGTGGCTCGCTCGGGTTTTTGTCGGGCATCAGCAGAGTTATTATAACACCGATAATGCTTAGTAATAAGCCGGCAAGAAACCATGCATTATAGTTTAAGGAGCCTTTGAGCTTCATCATCTCTCTGCTGGCGACACCAAAAAGGATCTCCATTACTATCAGTAAGATTATCATCCCATAATAAAAGTATACTACGAGATATAATATACCTCCCATGGTGTCACCTCCTCAAAGCTTGCTGCGGTCTAAGAATACACCGCATTCGTGGCAGTAGTTTGAACCCGTCGGATTATCCGCACCGCATTGGCTGCAATGCACAGCTTCATACGGCTGCAGCATGGGCGGTTGATTGTAGTATTGACCGAACTGCTGAAACGGCGCAGACTGATATTGCATCTTTGGCTTGCTAAGGCATATTAGAAGTCCGATAAAGGTCAGCATAGCTCCTAATAAGAACCATGCGAGAGATAAGCCGTAGCCTTTTTTCTTCATAAGTATCATGCAGTAAAAACCGAGAGTCACTTGAGTTGCTATAAAAAAGATATATATAAAAGATGTAATGAAAGCAGCAGCTTCTTCGGAGCTTTCAAAAAAGAACCAGATTTTAGATAAAGCCATAGATATCACTCCCTGTAAAATATGATTATGAGATTATTATACTCTTTGCGCCATAATTGTCAAGCGGATCAGCGTTAAGAGGTAGGAAATGAGAGGCAAGAGGTAATAAAAAAAGCAAGCCCTCGCTGTGAGGGCATTGTGTATCAGTTGAGCTTGTTCCCGCAGCCGTTGCAGAAGTTAGAACCGGTCGGGTTCATCGCACCGCATTGCGGACACTGCACTTGCATTTGCCGATCATGTACAGGCGGGTTGACATACTGCTCAAAACCGGGTCCGGGCGGCATCGGCGAGCCTTTATCCGGCATACAAAGGCAGATGATAAGCCCGATAAAGCTCAGAAAGAAACCGATGAAAAACCACGAGTTGCAGTTCGCATAGCCTTTGCTTTTCATTCTGTCACGGCAGCTCAGACCTATAACTAATTCTATCATTAATACAGGCAAGCCGAATATCAGAAATACCATTACCTTCAAAAAAGGTTCGACCCTGCTCAGATCCGATCCGAATATCGTTATCATTTTTTACTCCATATATGTCAGTTCAGATAAGCTTTTTGCCGCACTGGATACAGGTCGTAACGCCGGCAGGATTTGTGGTATCGCAATGGGTACAGCGAATGCCGAGTGCCTGATCCTGAAAGGTCTTATCCGGCGTCGGCTGTTCGGGCGGAGCTATAACATTTGTGATCTTGTTCTTGACTTTTCTGTTCATCGGAGCAAAAATGAAGCGTAATACGGCTACGATCGCTGCACATACAGCTATGTCGATAAGGAGCTGTAGTCCCAGCTCGGACAGTGACGGACCATTCGGTTGACCAAATATAGTTAAGTTCATATATAGTCTCCTTTTCAGTTCAGTTGAGCTTGTTCCCGCAGCCGTTGCAGAAATGTGCGCCAAGAGGGTTGGTCATACCGCAGTGAGGACACTGTGCACCTGTCTGGTGGTCGTAGGGCATCGACGGGTTGACGTAGCTGTCATATGGGCTTGGCGGGATCTGCTTGGTCTTGTCCTCAATGCACAGGCAGATGATAAGCCCGATGACGCCGAGGCAAAGTCCGCAGAAGAACCAGCCAACAAGCATGTCGTAGCCTTTTTTCTTCATGATGCTTACGCAGACGAAGCCGATTATGATCGCTATAACAGCTAATATAGAGCCGGCAATAAGACCCTTGGCCAAACCTCCGCCGAGTCTTTCTACAAAATCAAAGCTTAAAATCATAGAATAGACCTCCTATAATATATGGGTATATTGTAAACCCGATTTCAGCGAAAGTCAAGCACTTATGACATTTTGCTGCAAAAAAACAGGCTCTCGCTTTCGGGAGCCTGTTGCGTTTTATATCAGAGCTTGTTTCCGCAGGCAGAGCAGAAGCCCGACCCGGGATTGTTCATCATTCCGCACTGCTGACAGCGGACGCCGGCCATTTGTCCGGGAATAGTGTTCTGCGGCGTAGGCTGACTGTTGTACGGCGGCTGTCCCATAGGCTGACCGTATTGCATAGGCTGACCCATCGGCGGCTGCCCGTAAGGCTGCTGCATCGGCTGACCGTATGGCTGCTGCATCGGCTGACCGTATGGCTGCTGATTGAAATAAGGATTGCCGTTTTGGAAAGGCTGATTTTTGAGATCGGGGCGGGTGATAGCGATCACAAGACCGATAATGCCGAGGAAGAAACCGCAGCAGAACCACGCGCCGAGATTCTGATAGCCCTTTGTTTTCATAATGTAGCGAATAACGAAGCCCCATACAGTTGCGGCAATAGCAACACCGATAATTAAACCGACCACCATGGCGGCTTTTTCTTCATAAGTAAACAAATCCATAAGCAGCACCCCCATTAGTTTTCAAGCTTATTCTACTATATTGAGGATAAAAAGTCAAGCCCTCGGGTGAGGGCTTTGATATGTTAGTCTTTTTCAAATACTATTCTGTAGGATGCGTTTATATCTATTCGACCTTCAGATTTAATCTTATCAGTATCTAAGGCAAAACCGGTTGTTTCCCATGAAACTTTTACCCCGTTGTCATTAGCGCTTCCTGATTTTTGAGTTTTGCTGCTCAGCGCTTCTTTGATTTCTTCATAGATACCTTCGCTCATTTCAAGTTTATCGATAAACATTTTTGAAAAGTCTTTCGCAGCTTCAAAAGATTCAGATACTGCAATTGCGATCAGCATGTCGGTTCTTCCACCATAGCCTTTTTCATTGTAACTATCTTCTATTATTATCTTGTTTTTGTCATCTGATAATTTACAGTTACCTTTAAACGAGTTTTGTGGGTGATAAGATAGTTTATCTTTTTGTTTCATTTGAGATACTTCTTCTTTTACATCTTCATATACTTTTTCAAAATCAGGACCTCCACAAGATGTAAACGATAAAACAATAGTGAGTATAAATATCAAACAAGAGAATCGGCGTGTTTTCATTTAATTGACCTCCTTTTTACTATTCTTACTGTCACATGAAGTGCATTTTATCATAAAAAGTATAAATTCAATAACAGCAAGTATGGCAATTACAACAGCTAAGAAAGTAAATGCATCTTTAAGAAGATAACCGATATCTCGGGTGCTTAGTGCTGAAGATCTAGCAGCAGCATATGAGTATGTATTGTAATCACCTCCAAACCGGGCTTCTTGTAACCAGTCACTGCGTATAGTGTCCTTACTTAATACAAAAAAGAGATAGTACAAGCTTGTTGCTAATTGTGCTGCGGAAAAAATCATTCCGACTATTGATAGTTTCTTTTTCATAAAAGAGCCTCCTTTCACTTTTTTAGCTTTTCAACTGTCAAACCTTTATCGCAAAGCTCTCGGACAGCATCGATAAAAGTTAGCTTCTTTTGTTTTTGATACGCTTTGATTTTCTTGACTAATTCTGCATCTTTACCGGTGTCAATAAATGTTGCGGTTTTTGCCATTGTAGTAACCTCCGTTTCTTTTTAGCGACTAATTCGCTAAAACTTTACAATTATAGTTTAGCGGATTTTTCGCTAAAAGTCAAGCGGATTTAACAAAATATTATATAATAATCTTGACAAAATTTCAAACAATGATTTGTAGAAAATGCCAAAGGAGATTATTATGTATAAACGTATCCGAGACCTGCGTGAGGACGCTGATATGACGCAGGTGCAGATAGCAAAGATACTTAACTGTTCTCAGCGGGTATACAGCAATTACGAGAGGGGAGATATTGATATCCCCACCGAGATACTCATTAAACTCGCTAATTTTCACGACGTTTCCGTTGACTATATCCTTGGGCGTACCAATAATAGAGAAACAAACAGATAGACCTTTGAAAGTGCTTTCGTTCAGAACTTTCAGAGGCCTGTTTTATTTTAACACCGCCGGCGGAGCAGGCATAACATATAGTATGCAAATGTAATATTACTGTACAAAAATATGTACACTTGCAAAACTATCTGAAAGGACTGTTTCAATGAACGGTTTGCTTTATGCACTCGGCGGGACGGGCTTCACATTCACTATGACCGTGCTCGGCTCAGCCGTTGTGTTCTTCTTAAAAAACGACAGACATAACGAAAAGACACAGTCTGCGTTCCTCGGATTTGCCTCCGGGGTGATGATCGCAGCATCGGTCTGGTCGCTTCTTATACCCGCTATCGAGGAAGCCGAAAGCCTTGGCAAGGTCGGCTGGGTGCCCGCTTCATTCGGATTTATGTTCGGCGTGGTGTTCCTTATGGCGCTTGACAGGATCGTCCCCTATTTTCAGCCCGAGCCTGCAAGAGAGAACTGCGTCAAACGTGGCTTGAAGCGAAGCTCGATGCTGATATTTGCGATAACTCTGCACAATATCCCCGAGGGAATGGCGGTCGGGCTCGCATTCGCACTCGCAGCAAAGAACGACAACAGCGTGCTCCTTGCGTCTGCGATAGCCCTTGCGGTCGGAATGGGGATACAGAATTTCCCCGAGGGTGCGGCGATAGCCCTGCCGATACGCCAGTCGGGAAGAACACGCACCGGAGCTTTCCTGTGCGGTGCGGCATCGGGTGTTGTCGAGCCGGTATTCGGCCTGCTGACCGTACTGATCGCGGGAACAGTACAGGCGCTTCTGCCATGGCTTCTGTCGTTTGCGGCAGGTGCTATGCTTTACGTCGTCGTCGAGGAGCTTATCCCCGAGGCGCACCTCGGAAACTCTCACGTCGGAACTCTCGGCGTGATGATAGGCTTTATCCTGATGATGACGCTTGACGTTGCCCTCTAGAAGCAAGACGCTGCGCTAATAGAAGCAAGAACGCTTTGCTTTTAGAGGCAAGAGGCAAGAGGAATGGGTTTAAAAGGACAATCTTATCTTTATACATTCTAGCATCTAGTTACTATCGACTAGTTTCTAGTCGGGGGCTTTCCGGTCGCCCCCGAACCCCTTCGGGTATAAACTTAATAGATTGTGATCATGGTAGCCCCAGACCTCTTTGAATAAATATTATTATTATGATATTGTCGGCGAAAAGCCGACACCGCATTTATTCTTTCTTCTTTATTCATTTAGGAGGCGTAGCCTCCGCTTCTTGCTGCTTATCTCTGCTTAGTAGTAGTTTTAGAACAAAAGAGCACAGTTGTCAATTATCCGTTCTGTGCAAATTGCACAAAAAATCTCGGAAATATAATGTGAATTATATATTGATAAGTCGTTGAATATTTGTTATAATAAAGAAGGCGGTTCGCAGAAATTATACCGCTGTGAAAGGATGTTAATATTATGTGGGCAAATGAAAGTGTGTTTTATCAGATCTATCCGCTGGGATTCTGCGGTGCGCCGTTTGAAAACGACGGTGTACAGGAGCACAGGATAACAAAGGTCTCGGACTGGATCGGGCATTTTAAGAAGCTCGGCATCAATGCTATCTATTTCTCACCTGTGTTCGAGTCTGATACACACGGCTACAATACAAGGGATTTCAGAAAGATAGACTGCCGTCTCGGCACTAACGAGGACTTTGCAAAGGTGTGCAGCGATCTGCACGAGGCAGGCATAAAGATCGTGCTCGACGGCGTTTTCAATCACGTCGGCAGAGGCTTCTGGGCATTCCAGGACGTGCTGAAAAACCGTGAAGGCTCGGCTTATAAGGATTGGTTCCATATCAACTTCGGCGGCAACTCCAACTACAACGACGGTCTGTGGTACGAGGGCTGGGAGGGTCACTTCGACCTTGTAAAGCTCAATCTACAGAACCCGCAGGTCGTTGACCATATCCTTGAATGCATCACTCAGTGGGTGAAGGAGTTTGACATCGACGGACTGCGCCTTGACGTTGCATACTGCCTCGACAGGAACTTTATGAAGCGCCTGCGCCAGCACTGCGATTGGGTCAAGCAGGATTTCTTCCTTGTCGGCGAGATAATCCACGGCGACTACAAGCAGATAGTAAACCCGGAGATGCTCCATTCCTGCACCAACTATGAGTGCTACAAGGGTATGTATTCAAGCTTCAATTCGCTGAATATGTTTGAGATATGCCACTCGCTGAAAAATATGTTCGGACCCGAGGACTGGTGCCGCTGCAAAGGTATGGACCTGCTCAACTTTGTCGATAACCACGACGTTTCGAGAGTTGCAAGCGTCCTCACCGACCCTGCACACCTTCCGCTTATCTACGGACTGCTGTTTGCGATAAAGGGTATACCATGCATCTACTACGGCTCCGAGTGGGGCGCAAAGGCTGAGAAGAAGGACGGCGACCCGGCTTTGAGAGCCTGCTTTGAAAAGCCCGAGTGGAACGAGCTGACTGACCTTATAGCAAAGCTTTGTGAAATACGCAAAAACAGCAAGGCGCTGAGCTACGGCGACATTTCCGTTCCTGTGCTCACGAATAAGCAGTGTATCATTCAGAGAAAATTTGAGGACGAGAGGGTGCTTGTCGCAATCAATGCCGACAGCCAGCCTTATACCGTGCATTTCGACGCAGGGTGCGGTCAGGCTGACGAGCTGATAACGGGCACGCTCCACGATTTCGGAGGCGGAAGCGAGCTGAAGCCTTACAGCGTTGAATACTGGAAAATGGAGAAGTGACTTTAAAGGGGGTAACGCTTTGGAGACTATCACCTATGAGGAGGGCTTTACTGCACAGCCTCTCCCCGAAAGCATAATCGAAAAGATAAACGGAAGGTCATACCGTGAAAACCACGATATCGGGCTCGACGAGCTTGCATATCTTCAGATGCTGTACGTCGATTTTCACGGAATGACGCAAAAAGGCGAGATGATAGTACACTATTCGCTCGCCAAGGAAGTGCTGGAGATATTCTGCGAGCTTTTCAAGTCGGGTTACCAGATAGAGAAAATGAGGCTCGTTGACGAGTACGGCGCAGACGACGAGCGCTCAATGGCGGATAACAATTCGTCGGCGTTCAACTACCGTGTCGTTGCCGATACCGATATCGTTTCGATGCACGCATACGGACGTGCGATAGATATAAACCCGCTGATAAATCCGTACATAGTCGGCGGAAAGGTGATGCCTGAAAACGGCGTGAAATACGCAGACAGGACCAAGAAATTCCCGCACAAGATAGACCACGACGACCTCTGCTACAAGCTTTTCAAAAGCCGTGGCTGGACGTGGGGAGGCGACTGGAAGACCCAGAAGGACTATCAGCATTTTTACAAGACTTAAGGCAACATCGCACGACCACCGGCTAACGCCTTTGCACGCCATCTGCTTGCATATTTTCCGTCATAGTACACAAATTTTCCTTGCCGGGCGCCAGCCCGCCTGCGTCAAATTTATGCATTCTGACGAAAGACCTGACTGTGCATCTGACGCACAATGATCGTGCGCTATTGCCTTAAAGACTTCTTAATGTTGGCTGTGCTATGATGTGTTTGTAAAAGCTTTGTCAAGTGTACAAAAAAACAGACAGCATCAAGGAGGAAAAGCATAATGGAAAAGTACGTATTCACAGTCGTAGTGCCTGCACACAATGAAGAAAAGTACGTTGTCAGATGCATAAACTCCATAAAAAGGGCAGCGGCGTATTTCGGCAGGGCAGTCGAGATAATAATAGTCTGCAACCGCTGTACCGACGCAACGCAGGAGCTTGCGCTGGCTAACGGCGCAAGGGTCGTCCTGAACGACGAGCGCTGTATCGCCGCAGTCAGAAATGCAGGCATCAAAGCTGCAAAGGGCAGATACATAATGACTATCGACTGTGACAACCGAATGACAAAGGGCACGATAAAGGAAGCCTACGCCCTGCTCAGAAGCGGAAAATTCATCGGCGGAGGCGCTCCGATACGCTTTGAAAGGTACTCCTTCCCGCTGTATCTGAACGACTGTATGTGCCGTGTCGGCTTCGGACTGACGGGGCTTTACTGCGGCATCTTCTGGGCGTCCAGGGAGACCTTTGATGCTATCGGCGGCTTTGCCGACAAGCGTGCGATGGAGGACGTGCAGACCGCCAAAAATATGAAAGCATACGGCAAAAAGCTGGGCAAAAAGTACGGCTGCCTGCAAAAGAACTGTTTGATAAACTCGACCCGCAAATGGGACGATATGGGCGACTGGCTGTATATCAAGCTGCTGTTTCAGAATGCGGGGAGTATCGCAAAGGCAGCACTCGGCAACAGCAAGGAATACGATAAACTCGTAGACAAGCTGTTTTACGACTATAACGGGTGAACGATGAATAATATAGAACTGTCCAAATTTTCGGACATAAAGTACATATCGGACAACGTCTGCTGCGGCGCAGTCTATCCGCTTTCGGTCGTGCAAGGCTTTCAGCAGGGGAGTATCACCGAGCTTGATAACAGCGTGCTGGTATGGCATTTTTGCGGATTCGCATTCCTGCTTGGCGAGCCGTCAGATAAGGACATCAACAGCATTTTCGCTATGATGCAGCAGGCAAAGGCTGACGGGAAACGGCTCGTTCTGTTCAGCGAAAATCAGAGCATTACCGAGGCGTTCTCAAAGCTCGGCGATGTGATAGAAAAGCGGTATTTCTACCAGTTCGCACAGCAAAAAGCGAACGAGGTTGTATTGCCCGACGGCTTTGCAGTGAAGCCGATAGATTCGCAGATACTCCCACTCCTCGACGGTCGGATAAAGCCGTCGTTCTCGTGGGATAGCGACGAGAGCTTTCTCGGAAACGGAGTGGGATTTTGCGTTATGCACGGGCAGATTCCTGCGGCGTGGGCGTTCTCGGCAGCGGTCAGCGATGACGAAACGGATATCGGCGTCGAGACAGCAGAACAGTACCGCGGCAAAGGTCTTGCCTCTGCGGTGGTAAATAAAACGGTGCAGTATGTCCTTTCAACAGGCAAAAAGCCTGTCTGGGCGTGCCACAGCGAGAATACCGCCTCGCAGAAAACAGCCGAAAAAACGGGCTTTGTTAAAACAGGCGAGTGCTTTACGGTAAGAACGTAATAGGAGAACAAAAGTGAAAAGAATAGTATTGACGGCTGCTGCGGCGGTATCGCTGCTGCTTTGCGGCTGTGAGAACAAAAACAGCAGCCTGACCGAAAGTCAGATGGTCAGCGGCACAACGGCGACCACGGAGACTACCAAGGCGACAAGTCTGACGATAGCTTCGCAGCAGACCACGCAAAAGACTGATTTCACCAAAAAGGATATGTACCATACCGAGCGTGAGGGTCAGGATGAGGTGCAGGAAATGTGCAAGTTCATCGCACGGAAATGGGCGGAGGTCTACAATGGCGGCGAAAGCTTTGACTTTTCACCTTACTGCGAATACGAGCAGCTTGCGAAATACCTTGACTATCATGCAAAATACAGCGAAAAAAAGCATAGGATAATTACCGATAATGTCATTGATATGCAGTATACCGAGAACGAGAACGGTGATACTGTCACAGCATCGGTTTTGTGCAGTGACGACACCGACAGGCAGTGCCTCTTTCTCTTTTTGATACAAAGCGATGACAAGGACAGGCTCAAGATTTGCGATATGCTGGTAGATGATCCATATTTGCTCGATTATCGTTTAAGGCTTGATCAGCTAAACAGTCTTGACCCGAATTACTGGGCTGTCGAGGGCAGATACAGCAGTCTGCTGGAGCAGATGGGGAAAAACGAGTTCAAGGCTTCCTCGGCTTCGGGACTCAATGACAGCGATAAGGAAAAGATCGCACAGCTGTGCAATTATATCGCAAACGGCTGGACGCTTCTCGCCAACGGTATGTTCAATGCCGGGATAGCACCCGACTGTAAATACGAACAGCTCTATGACTATCTGAGAATGTCAAGGGATATCTTTGCGACAGACGGCGGCAGCGAAAGGCATTACGACCCGCAGGAGGTAGAGATCATAATAAAGGACATCAGGCTTTCGGGCAATTATGCGACTGTTGATGCTTCGCTGTCCAATAAGGGAGAGAACGAACGGTTTGTCTTTATCGTCGAGAATGTCGGCGGAAAGCTTCTGCTCAACGATATGATCTTCGATCACGAACGCTCCTATGACAGGCGTTACCGTGTGGAACAGATCAAGGACCCCAAGCCGGATTACTGGTCAGATACGAGCCGTTTCGATAAAATAAAGAAGAAAATGGAAGAATGAGAAAATGAGATACACTGTCCGTCCGATGAGACCCGGCGAATACCCGCTGCTGGACGAGTTCCTCTATCAGGCGATATTCCTGCCCGAGGGCACTTCGCCGCCGCCGAGAGATATCGTGAATAGATCCGAGCTTCAGATTTATGTCCAAAATTTTGGACAATACGAACACGACCGCTGCCTTGTCGCAGATGTTGACGCAAAGCCGGTCGGTGCGGTGTGGGTGCGGATAATGAACGACTACGGGCATATCGACAGCGAAACGCCTTCCTTTGCGATATCGCTCCTGCCGCAGTTCAGAGGGCAGGGGATAGGCACTGCGCTGATGAGAGCTATGCTGCAAAAGCTCCGTGACGAAGGCGTGAAGCAAGCCTCTCTCGCCGTACAGAAGCAAAACTACGCCGTTAAGATGTACCGAAGCTGCGGCTTTGAAACTGTGGGCGAAAACGAACAGGAATACATTATGCTGTGCAGATTGGATGATCCCGACTGACAGGCAGGATTTGTGGTTTTCATAACATAAGATCCGGGCTTTTTCTTATGAAAAAATACACCGGATACGATAAACCCCGGGTTTTGCAGAAGCAGTCTCCTAAAACTGCGATTTTACGATGTTTTTTCACTAATGCACAAAAATAATCTAAATTTTCAGTATTTTTCGACTACTGTTGACAAAATGTAAATATTGTGTTATATTAATAAAGAGGTGACACAAGCCGCTTTTTTGGGTGTGCGGCTTTCATTTCATATATTATAGTCATCAAGAATATAGGAGGAACGATAATAATGAAAGAACTCATTATTGTAAAACCTGAAAAGTGCGTGGGCTGTAACTCCTGCGTAAGAACATGTCCGGCTCCCGAAGCAAATATTACCAAGATGCTTGAGGACGGAAGGTTTGTGACAACAGTAAATCCGGACCGCTGTATCGCCTGCGGTGAGTGCGTGCGCAACTGCTCGCACGGCGCAAGAGATTATATCGACGATACCGAGGAGGCTCTGGCAGCTGTGCGCAAGGAGAAGCTTATCATTCTTGCAACTCCTGCTATAAAGTCAACGTTCCCTGATAAGTGGAAGGGTATACTCAACTGGTTCAGAAAACAAGGCCAGCTCATCTATGACGTATCCTTTGGTGCAGATATCTGTACCTGGGCGCACCTCAGAGCTATACAGAACAATACAGTCGGCAACGTTGTAACACAGCCTTGTGCTGCTATCGTAAAGTATGTGGAAACATATCAGCCGAAACTTCTTAAAAACCTCTCGCCGATACACAGCCCTATCATGTGCGCTGTTGTATACATAAAGAAGTATCTGCAAAGGCAGAACAAGATAATCGTCCTTTCGCCTTGTATCGCTAAGAAAAACGAGTTTATGGAAACAGGACTTGTTGACTACAACGTAACGTTCCAGAAGCTGGAGGAGTTCTTTGAAAAGAACCACGTTGTAATACCGCCTGATTATGCAGGTGAGTTCAAGTATGACTTTGAAGGTGAGCAGGGACAGGTCGGCGCTATCTATCCTCGTCCGGGCGGACTGCGTGATAACCTGTGGCTGCACGACCCGGATCTGAACATCACAACTTCTGAGGGCGTTCATAAGGTTTATCCTGAGCTTGATCTTTATGCTTCTCTCCCGGAGAACAAGCACCCAAGAGTGTTCGACGTTCTTTCCTGTGAGTTCGGCTGTAACGTAGGTGCCGGTACAGGCTCCAAGAAAACTGTTTTCGACGTTATGGAAACTATGAGAGAAGTCGAGAAGGAAGCCAAGAGCAGAAGAAAGACCTCGGGCGGTCTGTTCAGAGGCGCAGAGGATAAGCTGTTCAAGCGCTTTGACGAAGAGCTCCAGCTCGGAGACTTTACAAGAAAGTATCTGCCTGCTATTCCGACACCTGTTCCGACAGACAAGCAGCTCGATCCTATCTTTGAGTCAATGGGCAAGCATACCGAGGCTGACAAGCACTATGACTGTCATGCCTGCGGTTACCGTTCCTGCCGTGATATGGCTATCGCTATATTCAGAGGACTCAATACATCCGACAACTGCGTAGTACATGCAAAGAGCGTGCTTATCGCCCGCCATTCCGCACTTATGAACCAGCATGAGAAGATGGCTAATATCAATGCCAAGTGCAAGGATCTGTTCGATAAGCTCGATCAGGACGTTGACAATATCGTTGGCTCAATGGGTTCTATCAGCGAATCCACAAACGCTACCGAGGACAGAGCAAAAGTCGTTCACGACCTGCTTTCAAAGGTCATAACCTTCTGCAGCAGCAACGATAAGCTCGATGAGAACGGACTCAAAACTCTTGTCACGATACTTGAAAAGACAGCGGCTGCTTTCCATGACCTTAACGACAATGTTAAGAGCACAAATGAAAACACCGAAAAGGTCAATGCTCACGTTGACGATATCAGAAAGCTTGCTGCATCTATCAACGAGACTCTTAAGGAATCAGAAAAGAAGTAATAGGCTCAAATACATAACGCCGTCCGTATGGGCGGCGTTTTTGCGTGGCATATCTCTGTTTTCTTTTAGTTTTCACATTGACCTTAACTACATTTAAGGTAAGCGCATTATACTTAGACACATAAACAACAGCAACAGACCTATGAAAACATAGTAAGATAAACGGAGGTAAGGCATATGTTAAAAAAGAGTTGTGCAATTATAGCTTCGGTCATTCTCGCAGCGACGCTTGTATTTACAGGCTGTTCGGAGTCGGATAACAGCACCTCGCAGACAGCTTCTGCATCGTCTGTATCGCAGGACAGCGGCAGTCCGGATAGCTCGGATATTTCGGGGATAACAAAGGTGTCCTCCGATAAGAATGACCTTTATACCGAGCGTGACCTTCAGCAGACAGCCGATACATCAAGCGCAAAGTCTGTCACCGTTTCCGACGGACAGACAATAGATATAACCGAGGAAGGCGTTTACGTTATAAGCGGAACAGCGAAGAACTGCACCGTGAAGGTCAATGCTCCCGACAATGCGAAGATACAGCTCGTGCTTGACGGAGTAAGCATCACAAATGACGATTTCCCCGCAATTTACGTCGTTTCAGCCGATAAATGCTTTGTCACCACGACCGATAAGCAAAGCACGCTGAGCGTTAGCGGAAGCTTCAAGTCCGACGGCGACACCAACACCGACGCAGTCATCTTTTCAAAGGACGACCTCGTTTTCAACGGCACCGGAACTCTGGTGATAAGCTCTGCAAACGGCAACGGCATCTCCGGTAAGGACGATATCAAGGTGACAGGCGGAACTTACGAGATAACCAGCAAACTCGACAGCATCGAGGCAAACGACCGTATCCTTATCTGCGCAGGTACTTTTACCGTGAACTCCGACAAGGACGCTTTGCACTGCGAGAACGATGAGGACAAAACGCTTGGCATTATAGTCATTTATGACGGTACGTTCAAGATAACCGCTAAGAGCGATGCGATACAGGGCAATACTGCGGTGACGGTTGACGGTGGAAACTTTGAGCTGAATGCGGCAGAGGGCATCGAGTCAACGCTTGTAACGATAAACGGCGGCAAGCTGAATATCACCTCATCAGACGACGGCATCAATGCAGGCAACAAGAACAAGAGCAATTCCACACCGACTATCGAGATAAACGGCGGCGATATAAAGATTACAATGGCTGACGGTGATACCGACGGCATTGATTCAAACGGCGATATCATCGTCAACGGCGGAACTGTTGATATAACAACATCCGGCTCGTCATTTGATTATGACGGAACAGCCTCCTACAACGGCGGAACGATAATCATAAACGGTACCCAGACAGACAATATCCCTCAGTCCATGATGGGTGGCAGAGGCGGAATGAGAGGCGGAATGAAAGGCGGTATGCGCGGAGAGATGCCGCAGGATATGAGAGATCAGATGCAGGCATAACCACGACCTATGTCCCCCGCCTCTTAGGTTGCGGGTGTCCGGTGGACACCTATGCGCAGCATAAGCAACGACCGAGGCGACAGACGAGAAGTGGTCATCTTAGTCTTTCGGTGGTGAGAATAAATCTCCCACCGAAACCCTAAGTGGCTAACGCTGTAGCAAGCGAAGCTTGGTTTGTCGTGACTTGAATG